>NZ_JAVAYF010000003.1:0-592583 GCF_041954755.1 Microbacterium sp. CR_7 | reverse complement strand
ACCGACGCTGCACCACACCGATCGCCCGATGCGCAGCCACCAGCTGCGCCCGCGACAGCTCGGCACCGTTCTCCGCACCCGCCCACGCCTCATCAAGGCACTGCACGGCCTCGAACAGCGGCACCAGATGCGAAGAAGTCATACCCCCAGTTTAGTAACTATGTTCGAATTCTGCTCGATATGCCAGCATCCGATTGCAGGAGACTTCACTGTCGATGGTCAACGCTGCGCAGCCACTCGTCGAACGTGATCCGTCCCCGCAGAGCGCCTGCATCGCCACGCAGCGAACCCGAGGCCAACCCACGCCCGTACGCTCCCGGCAGCCGCACCTCGAGCACGGCACGGCGCCGCCCCTCGAACGCCAGCTGCCGCCGCGCCACGTCGACCAGCACCTCGTCGCGCGGTCCCACCAGATCCCGTGCTCGCTCGACCGCCCCGCCTTCGGCCACGCGCACGAGATGCGCTCCGACCTCGCGCGCTGCCACCGGGCGCATGAGCAGCTTCGGCACGACCGCGATCGGACCGGTCATGCCCGACATGACCTGCCCCGCGAACTCGTGGAACTGTCCCGCTCGAGCGATCGTGAAGGGCACGGGCCCCACCGCCACGGCCCGCTCCTGAGCCAGCTTGCCCGCGTAGTACGACGCGTCGATGCCGTCGATGCCGACGATCGACAGCGCGACGTGGTGACCCACGCCTACCCGGCGCTCGGCGTCCAGCAGGTTCCTCGTCGCGGTCTCGAAGAACGCGGTCGCCTTCTTCGCCGACAGCGTGGTGCCGCTGTTCGAGGCGTCGATGACGGCATCCACCCCGTGCAGAGCCGCATCGAGACCCACCCCCGTCAGCACGTCTACCCCGCGCGACCGCGCGAGCACGACCACGTCGTGTCCGGCATCCTGTGCCGCCTCGACGGCATATCGCCCGACGACTCCCGTTCCTCCCGCGACCGCGATCCTCATCCGCATGCTCCCTGCCTTCCCGGTGCGCACTCGCGCACGCTTCGTCCATATGACGCGACAGCCCGCCGGAATGTGAGGCTCACATTCCCCGATGCCGCATCGTCATATCCTGCGAGAGCAGCGTGCGAGAGGAGCCGGTGTGGACGACGACCTGGACGAGGTGTTCCGCGAGCGTCGGCGCCTGCTCGCGCTCGGGTATCGCATGACCGGCACCATGGCGGATGCCGAGGACATCGTGCAGGAGACCTACCTGCGCTGGTACCGCCTCGACGACCGCGAGCGTGCGGACATCGCGAACCCCGCCGGCTGGCTCACCACCGTGGCGGGACGCGTCGCCCTCGACCTGCTCGGCTCCGCGAGGCGGCGCCGCGAGCAGTACGTGGGTCCGTGGTTGCCGGAACCGGTGCCGGCCGACCTGTTCCGCGGTGCGGCGCCGGCCACGACCGCGTCGACAGACGATCCGCTCGACCGCGTCACCCTCGACGACGATGTCTCCACCGCGCTGCTCGTCGTGCTCGAGTCGATGACCCCCGCCGAGCGCGTGGCGTTCGTGCTGCACGACGTCTTCGACGTGCCGTTCGACGACATCGCGCAGGCCGTCGGCCGCTCCCCCGCTGCGGTGCGCCAGCTCGCCTCCTCGGCCAGGCGGCACGTGCGCGAGAACCGCGCGAAGGCCGTGCCGCGCGCCGAGCACGACCGGGTGGTGCGCGCGTTCCAGGAGGCCACGCGCACCGGCGAGGTCTCGAGCCTGATGCGCTTCCTCGCTCCCGACGTGCAACTGCACAGCGACGGCGGCGGCTTCGTGAGCGCAGCGCGCAACATCGTGTCGGGCGCCGACCGGGTGGCCCGCTTCCTGCTCGGCATCGCGGCGAAGCATCCGGAGCTGACCCTCGAGGAGCACCAGCTCGCCGGCGGCGTCGGGTTCGTGTTCCGCAACGGCCGGGCCGTGCAGTCGGTCATGGACATGCAGGTGCAGGACGGCCGCATCACCCACCTGTGGATCGTGCTGAACCCCGAGAAGCTCACCCTGTGGGGCTCCGAGAGCTGAGCAGGCGCGTCCCCCACGGAACGCCGGCACCTCGGCATCCTGCTAGCGTCGTCCTGCGCACCCGAACGCCCCCGCAGGAGATCCGATGAGCGACCCCCAGATCCGGGATGCCGAGACGGCCGACCTCGACGCCATCACCGACATCCACAACCACGCCGTCGTGCACACCACGGCGATCTGGAACGAGGATGCCGTCGACGTCGCCGACCGCGCCGCCTGGCTCGCCGCGCGGCAGGAGCGCGGATACCCCGTGATCGTCGCCGTCGATGACACCGGCGTCGTCGGTTACGCCTCGTTCGGCGACTGGCGCCCCCACAGCGGCTACCGCCACACGGTCGAGCACTCGGTCTACGTGCGCGACGACCAGCAGGGCCGTGGAATCGGCAAGGCGCTGATGGTCGAGCTCATCGAGCGCGCCCGCCGCCTCGGCATCCACGTCATGGTCGCGGCCGTCGAGAGCGGCAACCTCCCCTCGATCGTGCTGCACAAGCGCCTCGACTTCCTCCAGGTCGGGCGGATGCCGCAGGTCGGTGCCAAGTTCGGTCGCTGGCTCGACCTGACCCTGCTGCAGCTGATCCTCGACGACCGCCCCTTCCCGCCGGACCTCCCCGACCGCGGCGGAGCCGCCGAGTGAACCTCTTCGTCTGGCTCGTCGAGGCCTTCAATTCGCAATGGGTGCTCCCTGGCGGACAGACGCTCCTCGTGCGCGAGGTCGTCGGCAACGCCTTCGGGCTCGCCAGCGCTCTGGGCGGCATGCGCCGCAAGGTCTGGGCGTGGCCGGTGGGCATCGTCGGCAATGTGCTGCTGTTGACCGTGTTCCTGGGCACGATCCTCAACCCCGATCATGAGCTGCCGCATCTGCTGGGCCAGGCCGGGCGCCAGATCATGTTCATCGTCGTGGCGATCTACGGCTGGGTGCGCTGGAAGCAGGCGTCGGGCGACGGCGGTCGCGTGACCCCGCGATGGGCGCCGAACGGCGCCCGGATCGGCCTCGTGATCGCACTCGTGATCGGCACCGTCGCGCTCACCCCGCTGTTCCGGGCACTGGGGTCGTACGAACCCGTCTGGGCCGACGCCTGGACCTTCGTCGGATCGCTGCTGGCCACCTACGGCATGGCGAAGGGATGGACGGAGTTCTGGCTCATCTGGATCGCCGTCGACGTCGTCGGGGTGCCGCTGCTGTTCGCCTCCGGCTTCTACGCCACGGGATTCATGTACGTGTTCTACGGCGTCTTCACGGCCGTCGGCTTCGTGGTGTGGTGCCGTGCGCAGGCGAACGAGAAACCGCAGGTCGACACGCTGATGCCGGATCCGCGGCCGCAGACCGCGCCGATCCGCACCGGCCGACGGCGCCTCCGCTGACCGATTCGAATCGCCCGAATTGCAGTTCTCACCCCGCTCAGTCACCAGTTGAGCGATTCGAAACGCCGTCCTTGTGACGGCATGTGTCGGTGACACTGGCACGCAGCGGCAGGCGCGGGTTTCCTGGACCGCATGACCCGTCAGATCCGCTTCAACGCCTTCGACATGAACTGCGTCGCCCACCAGTCGTCCGGGCTGTGGCGCCACCCCGACGACCGCTCGCGTCAGTACAACACCATCTCGTACTGGACCGACCTCGCGAAGCTCCTGGAGAGCGCGACCTTCGACGGCATCTTCATCGCCGACGTGCTCGGCACCTACGACGTGTACGGCGGCACGAACGAGGCCGCGATCCGCAACGGTGCCCAGGTGCCCGTGAACGACCCGATCCTGCTGGTGAGCGCCATGGCCGCGGTGACCGAGCACCTGGGCTTCGGCGTCACCGCGGGCACCGCCTTCGAGCACCCGTACCCGTTCGCCCGCCGCCTGAGCACGCTCGACCACCTCACGCAGGGTCGCGTGGGCTGGAACGTCGTGACCGGGTATCTGCCCAGTGCCGCCCGCAACATGGGACAGACCGACCAGCTCGCGCACGACGACCGCTACGACCACGCCGACGAGTACGTCGAGGTGCTGTACAAGCTGTGGGAGGGATCGTGGGAGGACGACGCCGTCGTCGAGGACCGCGAGCGCGGCATCTTCACCGACCCGGCGAAGGTGCACCCGATCGGCCACGAGGGCACGCACTTCAGCGTCCCCGGCATCCACATCTCCGAGCCGTCTCCGCAGCGCACGCCCGTGATCTACCAGGCTGGCGCGAGCCCCCGCGGCGTGAAGTTCGCGGCTGAGAACGCCGAGGCGATCTTCGTCGCCGCACCCTCGAAGGAGGTGCTGGCCGGCACCGTGAAGCGCATCCGAGACGCCCTCGAGGCCGCGGGTCGTGACCGTTACGACGCCCGCATCTACACGCTGCTCACCGTCATCACCGCTGCCACGAGCGAAGAGGCGGCGGCGAAGCACGCCGAGTACCTGTCGTACGCCAGCCCCGAGGGTGCGCTGACGTTCATGTCGGGGTGGATGGGCGTCGACCTGTCGCAGTACGCCGAGGACGAGCCGGTCGGGAACGTCGAGTCGAACGCCATCCAGTCCGTGCTGCAGCACCTCAAGGAGGAGGCGGATCTCGGCCGCGAGTGGACCGTCGGCGACTTCGGCCGGCACAATGCCATCGGCGGTCTCGGCCCGACCGTCGTCGGCTCGGGCGAGGAGATCGCCGACGAGCTGCAGGCGTGGGTCGACGAGACCGACATCGACGGCTTCAACCTCGCCTACGCCGTGACACCCGGCACGTGGCAGGACGTCATCGAGCACGTCATCCCGGTGCTGCGGGCGCGCGGGGCCTACCCCGAGGAGTACACGCCGGGCACGCTGCGTCACAAGCTGCACGGCAAGGGCGACCGGGTGCAGGACACGCATCGCGCGGCGCGGTACCGGGTGGGCGCGCGGGTCGGCTGAGTCCGGTCACTTCTGCGGTGAAGGGCACGAATTTCGGATGCCGGCGCGCACAGCATCCGAAATTCCTGCCCGTCTCCGCGGATCGTGTCGGCCGTTGGCCGGATTCCGAGGGATGCTGTCCGCCCGCCCGCTCGCGTGACCTGCGCCGGCGAGCGAGACTGACGCCATGCGCATCGCCGACTTCCCTGTTCCCGACACCGCCGCCGCCCGCGGGGCGCTCGCCCTGGCGGAGGAGTACCACTCGCCGTCGATCCTGAATCACGTCACGCGATCGTGGCTGTGGGCCGAGGCGTTCGCGACCGTCGAGGGGCTCGATGCCATCGATCATGAGCTGCTCTACGTCGCCGCGATGCTGCACGACATCGGCCTCGCGCCCGAGTTCGACAACCACACACTCGCGTACGAGCATGCGGGCGGACACGTCGGCGTCGCGTTGACGGCCGGCGCGGGATGGGATGCCCTGCGACGGCGCCGCGTGCTCGACGTCATCGTGGAGCACAACTGGCCGAGCGTCGACCCGGAGCAGGATGCCGAGGGCTACCTGTTGGAGGTCGCCACGGCGCTCGACATCTCCGGCGCACGGCCGGAGGCCCTGCCCGACGGCTTCCTCCGCGAGGTGCTCGCGGAGCATCCGCGTCTCGCTTTGGCCCACGAGTTCGGCACCGCTGTCGTCGACCAGGCCGAGAGGAAGCCGTCGTCCGCAGCCTGCCGGCTCGTCGACGGCGGCGTCGTGCGCAAGCTCCGCGACAACCCGCTCGAAGTCCTGGCCTGACGCGACCTTCCTCAAAAATCCCAGGTCACGCTGACGAGTTAAGCAATCCGTTATGTCGCGCTGAGAAGTCGAACTTTCCACTTATCTACGACGTCGACATAATCGATCTCGAAGGGTTCCAGCCACACCCGAGACCCCCTCACCCCGACGAGCAACGGAGCCGTCGATGACGACTCTCCGTGTTTCGTGACACCTCGAGCGATGGCGCCTCGGCGCGCCATGGAAGGACTTCGTCATGCCTGCTTCACAGCATCTCCGCCGTCACGGGAGCACTCCGGCCCGCTGGATCGGCGCCGTCGCCTTCGGCGCGGCATCCGTCCTCGTCCTCGCCGGATGCGGCGGCTCGGGTGACTCCGGCGACTCGGGAGGTGAGGGCGGGTCGCAGACCCTCGTCTTCGGACTCTCGGCCGAGCCGGCCACCCCCATCACCGGCATGCAGCAGGGCGGTGCCGTGAACCAGCTGCTCACGATGGTGCATCGCGGACTCATGACGTACGACGAGAAGGGTGCCGTGGTGCCCGGTGTCGCCGAATCGGTCGACACGAGCGACCCCACGAAGTACGTGTTCACGCTGCGTCCCGACCTGACGTTCCACGACGACACCCCGCTCACGGCGGAGAACGTGAAGAACTCGCTCGACTACTACCGCGACCCCGCGAACGGCTCGCAGCTCGCCGCCGGTCTCAAGGACATCACCGACATCGCCGCCGACGGCGACACCGTCACCATCACGCTCGCACAGCCGAACACCGCGTTCCTGCAGTACCTGGCCCTGCCGTTCGCGGCGATCGTGCCCGACTCGTCGCTCAACGCCGACACCGCGAACTGGGTGGGCGCCGGCCCCTTCGAGATGACCAACCTCGACCAGGGCATCGGCCTCACGGTCGAGAAGAACGACGACTACTACGACGCCGACGAGGTCTCGCTCGACAGCATCGAGGTGAAGTTCTACCCCGACGGCGAAGCCCGCACCAACGCGCTGCTCAGCGGCGACGTCGACATGATCGAGTACGTGCCGTGGGAGAACTTCCAGCGGGTGTCGGATGCCGGCCTCACGGTCGACGCGCAGCAGGGCCCGTTCCAGTACGTGCAGTTCAACGTGACCGACGGCCCGTTCGCCGACCCGAAGGTGCGCCAGGCGGTCGCCTACGCGCTGAACCGCGAGAATGCGGTGACCGCGGCGTTCCAGAGCAACGGCGCCCCGCTCGACGGCATCGTGATCCCGGAGGACGACCCGGCGTACGACCCGAAGGCCGCCGAGCTGTGGAGCTACGACCCCGAGAAGGCGAAGGAGCTGCTCGCCGATGCCGGGTACCCCGACGGCTTCTCCGCCACGCTGCTCTCGACCTCGCAGTACACGTTCCTGCAGGACAACGCGCTGTCGGTGCAGGAGGACCTGCGCGCGGTCGGCATCGACGTCACGCTCGACGCCCCGGACTGGTCCACCCGCGTCAGCAAGGGCAACGCCGGCGAGTACGACCTCGCCGTCTCAGGTGACGCCGGCGTCATCACCGACCCGTCCTACCTGCTGAACTGGGTCGTCGACAGCCGCAACTTCAACGTCGGCTGGGGGTACTCGAACGAGACGCTGCGCGGCCTGATCGAAGACGGTCTGCGCGCCGCAGACGACGACGCCGCGAAGAAGGAGATCTACGCGCAGATCGCCGACATCTGGGCGGAGGACGTGCCCTTCGCCTCCATCAACACCCGCGAGCAGGCGTACGCCTACAACGACAAGGTGAAGGGCTTCGAGACGTTGCCCGGGTTCCTCGTCTTCTACAGCTCGCTCAACCTGGCGCACGCCTCCGTGGAGTGACCCTGCCGTGATCCTCTTCATCGCGAAGCGGCTGGCGATGGGGGTGGGACTGGTCCTGCTGGTCCTCACCCTCATCTTCTCCGCACTGCAACTCGTTCCGGGCGATCCTGCCGTGCTGCTCCTCAGCACGGGCGACGGCGGAGCGCCCAGCCCGGAGGCCGTCGCGGCCCTCCGCGAGCAGTTGGGCCTGAATCAGCCGCTCCTCACCCAGTACCTGTCGTTCCTCTCCGGCGTCTTCACCGGCGACCTGGGCGAGTCCTTCCGCACCTCGCAGCCGGTGCTCGAGGCCATCGGCGCCCGCCTCCCCCGCACCCTCCTGCTCGTCGCCTACGCCACGCTCCTGTCGATCGTGATCGGCGTCGCGATGGGAGCCCTCGCGGCCCGCCGCGGCGGATGGGTCGACACGCTGGTCACCGCGCTCAGCTCGATCGGCGTCGCCCTGCCCGTGTTCGTGTTCGGAGCAGTCCTCATCCTCATCTTCTCGATCACTCTCGGTCTCTTCCCGGCGGGCGGATACGTCGACCCGTCGAAGGACTTCCTCGGGGCGATCAAGAGCCTCACCCTTCCCGCGATCTCGCTCGCGGTCGGGTTCGCGGCGCAGATCGCACGCATGACGAGGTCGGCCGTGCTCGAGGTGCAGACCCAGGACTGGGTGCGCACCGCGAAGTCCATCGGTCTCGCTCCGATGACGGTGTTCCGCCGGCACGTGCTCCGCAACTCCCTGACCCCGGTGGTCACGGTCGTCGGCATCGGATTCGGCACGCTGCTCGGATCGACCGTGCTCGTGGAGCGGGTGTTCAACTACCCCGGCCTCTCGAGCCTCCTCGTCGACGGCGTCACGACCCGCGACTACCCGGTCGTCCAGGGCGTCGTGATCGTGATCGCCATGCTCTTCATCGCGATCAACATCGTCGTCGACATCACCTACGGAATCCTCGACCCCCGAGTGAGGCGAGCATGAAACTCAGCCCCCGCCTCCGTCAGGCGATCACCCCGCTCCGCGCCGTCATGGTCGTGTACCTGGTCGTCATCCTCGCGCTCATGGCCTTCGCGCCGCTGCTCGCCCCCTACGACCCGATCGCGCAGAACGTCGCGATCCGTCTGCAGCCGATGTTCAGCCCAGGGCACCTGCTCGGGACCGACGAGCTCGGCCGCGACATCCTGTCCCGCATCATGTTCGGCGCACAGGTCGAGCTGTTCATCGCCCTCGGCGCCACGGTGCTCGCCACGGTGCTCGGCACCCTGCTCGGCCTTCTCGGGGCCTACTTCAACGGCCTCACCGAGGTCGTCACGATGCGGCTCATCGTCGACGTCATCCTCGCCTTCCCGCCCATCGTGCTCGCCCTGCTCGCCGTGACGCTCTACGGACCGGGCCCGGTGACCCTCATCATCGCGATGGGAGTGCTGTTCGCCCCGATCTTCGCCCGCATCACCTATGGACAGGTGCTGTCGACGAAGCGCGAGGAGTACGTCGATGCGGCGCGCACATTCGGCGCACCGACCGTCGTCATTCTGTTCCGCACGGTTCTCGCGAACGTCTCGGCGCCGATCATCGTGCAGTTCTCGCTCACGATGGCGGCGGCGATCCTCATGGAGTCCGGGCTGAGCTACCTCGGCCTCGGCGTCGTGCCGCCCACCCCGTCGTGGGGCTCGATGGTCGCGCAGGGTCAGCGGTATCTGACGACCGATCCGCACGTGCTGCTCGTCCCCGGCGCGGTCATCGTCCTGACGATCCTCGCGTTCGGCATACTCGGCGACGCCCTCCGCGACCTCCTCGACCCGAAAGCGAAGAAGCGCTCATGAACGAACCGCTGCTGCAGGTCGACGGCCTGTCCGTCGAGTTCGCCACTCCCGACGGCTGGCGTCAGGTCACCTATGACGTGTCTTTCAGCGTCGACCGTCGCAAGACGCTCGCGCTCGTGGGCGAGTCGGGCTCCGGCAAGTCGGTCACGGCGATGTCGATCCTCGACCTCCTCCCTCCCAACGCGCGGCGCACGGGACGCATCCTCTTCGACGGCACCGACCTCGTGCCGCTGCGCGACAAGGGGCTGAGGCCGCTGAGGGGATCCCGCATCGCGACGATCTTCCAGGAGCCGATGACGGCGCTGAACCCCGTCTACACGATCGGGCACCAGCTGATCGAGGCCCTCACGAGCCACCACGACCTCGACCGTACAGTGGCGAGGGAGCGCGCCGTGCAGCTGCTGCGCGACGTGCACATGCCTGCCCCCGAGGAGAAGGTCGACCACTATCCGCACCAGCTCTCGGGCGGTCAGCGCCAGCGGGCGATGATCGCGATGGCCATCTCGTCGGAGCCCGACCTGCTGATCGCCGACGAGCCGACCACCGCGCTCGACGTGACGGTGCAGGCCGAGATCCTCGACCTCATCGCCGAGATCCAGGAGCGCATGGGGATGGCCGTGCTCATCATCACGCACGACATGGGCGTGGTGGCCGATGTCGCCGACGAGGTCGTCGTCATGAAGGACGGCCGCGTCGTGGAGGAGGCACCGTCCGCCAGACTGTTCAAGAACCCGCAGGAGCCGTACACGCAGGCACTGCTCGCCGCGGTGCCGCATCTCGGCAAGGCCGACGACTTCCTGGCCGCCGCCGGCAACAAGCTGCGCATCGACGGCGTGACCGCCACCACGCCGCTGCCCGAGACGGTGCTGCGGCTGCAGGATGCCGTGATCCGGTACCCCGGTCGGTGGCGCCGCCCCGGGTTCCAAGCGATCAACGGCATCGACCTCGAGGTGCAGCGCGGCGAGATCGTCGGGCTGGTCGGCGAATCCGGGTCGGGCAAGTCCACGATCGGCAAGGCGGCGATCGGTCTGCTGCCGGTGACCGAGGGCACCCTCGAGGTCCGCGGCGAGCGCATCACCGGACGACCGGGTCGTGCGCTGCGTCAGCTACGGCGCCACGTGACGATGGTCTTCCAGGACCCGGCATCCTCCCTCAATCCCCGCCGCACCATCGGGCAGGCCATCTCCGACCCGCTGCTGTGGCAGGGGCTCGTGCGCGATCCCCGCGCGCGGCGGGCGCGGGCGAAGGAGCTGCTCGAGCGCGTGCAGCTGAACCCCGACTGGTCGGACCGCTACCCGCACGAGCTCTCGGGCGGGCAGCGGCAGCGCATCGGCATCGCGCGCGCGATCGCGACCGATCCTGTGCTGATGATCGCCGACGAGCCCACCTCGGCGCTCGACGTGTCGGTGCAGGCGCAGGTGCTCGACCTGTTCCTGGCACTGCAGCGCGAGCTCGGCTTCTCGTGCCTGTTCATCAGTCACGATCTGTCGGTCGTCGAGACCCTGTCGAATCGCGTGGTCGTGCTGCGACACGGCGACGTGGTCGAGGAGGGCCCGACCGAGGAGGTCCTGCACCACCCGCACGACGACTACACGAAGCGTCTCATCGCCGCCGCCCCCGTGCCCGACCCCGAGATCCAGCGGGTGCGGCGCGCCGAGCGCCTCGCGCTGAGGAGGGGGTAGGGCATGGAGACACGACGACTGGAGCTGTTCGTGACGCTGGTCGATGCCGGCGGCTTCAAACAGGCGGCCGACAGCCTCTTCATCACCGCGCCGGCCCTCTCGCAGCAGATCTCCCGGTTGGAGAAGGACGTCGGCGTCGCGTTGATCGATCGCACCACGCGCCCGATCACGCCGACCGAGGCGGGCCGCGAGTTCTACTACCGATGCAGGCGGGTGCTGGAGGCCATGCAGCACATCACCCAGCTGCTCGACGATCAGCGCAGCCACGAATTTGGGCGGGTGCGCGTCGGCATCGTGCCGGCGATGATGTTCAGCACCCCCGCGGGCGCCGTGCGCAGCTTCATCCGCACGCACCCCACCGCGACGGTGCAGGTGCGCAGCATCCCGACCTCCCTGCTCGTCGACGAGCTGGAGCAGGGGTCGATCGACGTCGCCGTCCTGCTCACCGAGCCCGACATGAAAGATCTCTCGTCGACCGCTCTGTTCGCTGAGGAGTACCTGGTGGCGCTTCCCGACGATCACCCGCTCGCCGGGGTGGACGAGGTCGACTTCGCGATGCTGCGCAACGAACGCATCCTGCAGGGACCGCGCACCGCCAACCCGACCGGCTACGACGCGGTCGTCACAGCCTGCATGCGCGCCGGGTTCTCGCCGCGATCCCTCGAGGTCATGGGCTCGTACCTCGACCAGGCGGCGATGGTGTCGGCGGGGATGGGCGTCTGCTTCATCCCGAAGTCGCTGTCGGACATCCCGCAGCACAACGTCGTGTACCGCACACTCGTGAACCCCTCGGTGGGACTCACGACCTCGATCTCCTGGTTCGATCGCCGCCTCGACGCGGTCGGCCGGGCATTCGTGCAGCACTGCATCACCGAGCTCTCCGTCCCGGAGAGCCTCACCACGGAAGAAGGTTCATCATGAAGTTCGCGATCGGCCAGATGGTCTCGGGCGACGACAAGGCCGCGAACCTCGCGGAGATCTCCCGGCTCACCGAGGAGGCGGCAGCCGCCGGAGCGCGCCTCGTCGTCTTCCCCGAGTTCGCGATGTACGACGTCCCGACCCTCGACGAGGCGTTCGTCGCGCAGGGCGAGACGCTCGACGGGCCCTTCGTCTCCGGTCTCGCCGACCTGTCGCGGCGCACCGGCGTCTCGATCGTCGCCGGAATGCTCGAATCCATCGACGGGGAGGCCCGCGGCTACAACACGCTCGTGCTCGTGACGCCCGACGAGGGCCTGTCGCGGGTCTACCACAAGCTCCACCTGTACGACGCGTTCGGCTTCCTGGAGTCCGACCACATCCGCCCCGGCGACATCTCCGGTCCCGTGACGTTCACCGTCGACGACGTGACCGTCGGGATGCTGACCTGCTACGACCTGCGCTTCCCCGAGGTCGCGCGCGAGCACGCCGACGCCGGCGTCGACCTGCTGCTCTACCCCGCCGCATGGATGCCGGGGGCGCGCAAGGAGGACCACTGGAACACCCTCGCCCGCGCCCGCGCGATCGAGAACACGCTCTACGTCGCCGCGGTGTCGCAGGGACCGGGAGTGGGCACCGGAGGCAGCATCATCGTCGACCCCATGGGGATCACGCTCGGCGAGATCGGCGAGTCGACCGGCATCGCCATCGCCGACGCCCGCCCCGAGCGCATCGCCCAGGTGCGCAGCGTGAACCCCTCGCTCGCCAACCGCCGCTTCACCGTCGTCGCGTCCGCCTGACGCCCGCACCCCGGAACACCGAAAGGAACATCATGACTCACACACTCAAGCAGGGGGCCTGGCTCTCGGACGGCAGCAGCGCCATCGGCGAGATCGTCGCCGGACTCGGCTACGACTTCGTGGTGCTCGACATCGAGCACGGATCGTTCGACCTGGCGACCCTCGAGCGTTTCATCCCGTTGCTTAAGGGGCTCGGCCTCGAGGTCCTCTCGAAGGTGCTGGTGCCCGAGCGCGGCGCCATCCAGCAGGCGCTCGACTTCGGCTCGGACGGCGTCATCATCCCGCACATCGAGGGGCTGGAGCACGCCAAGCGCATCACCGACTTCGCGAAGTTCCCGCCGCTCGGCTCGCGCAGCCTCGCCGGTGGTCGCACGATGAACTATCGCGGCTACTCCGACGAGTGGATCGCCGCGCAGGACCGCGACATCAAGGTCTTCCCCATGGTGGAGGATCCGCGCGCCCTGCGCGACGTCGAGGGCATCGCCGCACTGCCCACGGTCGACGGGATCTTCATTGGCCCCGGCGACCTCGCGGCCATGAGCGGCCGAGGCGCGTACCGTCAGACCGAAGCCGACTTCGACGACTTCCGCCGGGTCATCGCTGCGGCGCGCGCCAACGACAAGCCGTGGGTGCTTCCAGCCTGGACCACGATCGAGAAGGAGTTCGCGATCGCCGAGAACGCCGACTACGTGCTGCTGACCATGCAGCACGCCGCGATCTCGGAGGGCTACGGCAACGCGCGCGCCCTCATGGACGGGCTCATCGCCGACGCCTCGGTGTCCGTGGCCTCCTGATCGGCCGCCCCCGCCGCCTCTGCTGTCCCCGCAGTGATCGAAAGGCCCCCGAAGCGCTCGCTTCGGGGGCGTTTCCCGATCTCCCTCACACTCACGCCCCCTACGTCGTCATTCACAACGGAGGCGCACCCGGCGCCCCGAGAACCAAGGAGACGACGTGTCGCACGTGAACATCGGCAAGATCTACTCGGCCCCCTACAAGGCGATGCTCGAGTTCAACGACCAGGCGGTGGCCGCGGGTGTGGATGCCGGACTCTCGCCGCTGCTCGTCGAACTCGTGAAGGTTCGCGCCTCGCAGATCAACGGCTGCGCGTTCTGCCTGCGGATGCACAGCGCCGACGCCGTGAAGGCCGGGGAGACGGCCGACCGTCTCGCCGTCGTCGCGGCGTGGTGGGAATCGCAGTACTTCTCGCCCGAGGAGCAGGCGGCGCTGCAGATCGCCGAGCGTGTCACGATGATCGGCGACCACGGACGCCTCGCCGACCGTGGGGTCGAGGTCGAGAGCGTGCTCACCGAGAAGCAGATCGCCGCCGTGACGTGGCTCGCCGTGGTGATCAACAGCTGGAACCGCATCGCGATCAGCAGCCACTACCCGGTGCACCCCTGATCCGCGGGCGCGCGACAGATCACTGTGCGGGCAGGCAGCCGCCGTCCATGATGTAGCCGCCAACGTCGACGGCGACTCCGTCGGCGCGCAGCTCGCCGAACACGCACCCACCCTGCGGAGCCACAGCGCCGAAAGCGACCGCGCGCTCGTCACCCCGCACCTGCGGGTCGGCGAGGCCGGCGTCGCCGAGAGCCCGCTCGACGGCGTCGACCGAGATGCTCCCCGAAGCCCGCAGCGCCTCGAGGCTGCGCTGCAGATCGGCCGCGGGCTGGGCGGCGGCCACCCGGGCGTCCTCGTCGAGATCCATCCGCTCGCGGTACCGGTCGTTCTGCGCCATCGCATGGTCGGGGTCGTAGGGCGCGCACTCCGGCGGCAGGGTCTGGCCCTCGACCTGCGGGCACGCGACCGTCGGGGTCGGGCTGGGGGTCGGTGTCGCGGCCCCCGGTCCGGTCGCGGTGGCGCATCCGCCCAGCAGCAGCATCGTCGCGAGAACGAGCGGCACGCCCGCCCGCCTCGCCGCATCCCCCCGGATACCGGTCATCCCGCCATGCAACCACATCGTCTGCGCCCCGTCGACCATCGTGCGCTTCCGCAAAGCACCACCCCGCGTCAAGACCCTTTGCGGTACGCCCGAGGTCGCGCACACTGCGAGAATCCGACCGATGGGAGCATCACCGATGACTGCGCTCGCGCACTCCACCCTCGACACCGTGACGGCGCGGGGTCCGATCAGCGAGGCCGTGCTCGGCCGCCTCCGCGGACACACCGACACCGCTCCCGCTGATGCCGCCCGCGCGGCGCTCCCTGCGGTCACCGACGCCATCCGCGACGACGACGTGCAGCTGTCGCTGTTCCTGCTGTACGCCTCGTCATACGGCTCGCTTCCCGGCCTCGACCCCGATCTGGAGTGGGATGCCGAGCTGATCGCCGCTCGGCGGATCCTCGAGGAGTCGTTCGAGACGGCGCTCCGCGCACAGGTGCCCCAGCCGGAGTCGCCCGCGCCGACGGTGGATGCCGTAGGCCGCGCGCTCTTCGCCCTTGCCGCGGCCGACACCGGTCCGAGCCTCTCGCGCTATGTCGCCAAGAAGGCCACGCGCGAGCAGATCCCGGAGATGTTCATCCAGCGGTCGATCTACACGCTGCGCGAGGCCGACCCGCACTCGTGGGCCATCCCGCGTCTGCAGGGGCGGGCGAAGGCGGCCCTCGTCGAGATCCAGGCCGACGAGTACGGCGGCGGGCGACCCGACCGCGTGCACGCCGAGATCTTCGCGCGGGCGATGCGCGGCATGGGTCTCGACGACACCTACGGCGCCTACGTCGATGACGCGCCGGCGATCACGTTCGCATCGCACAACCTCATGTCGATGTTCGGCCTGAACCGTCGGCTCGTCGGCGCGATCGTCGGTCATCTCGCCGCGTACGAGATGACCTCGTCGATCCCGTGCCGCCTGTACGCCGACGGGCTGCGCCGACTCGGCTACCCCGAAGACGTGACCGACTACTTCGACGAGCACGTCGAGGCGGATGCCGTGCACGAGCAGATCGCGGGGCGCGACCTCGCCGGAGCCCTCGCCGAGGACCACCCCGAGCTGCTCGACGACATCATGTTCGGCGCATCGGCCTGCCTGACCGTCGACGGCTGGATGGGCGGGCATGTGCTCGACGCCTGGCAGCGCGGGGAGTCGTCCCTCCGAACAGGAGCGCTCGCGTGACGGCATCCGACGAGGTGACGATCACCGCCTACCCCGACGGACCGTTGCTGGTGAGAGGGGCGGCGTCGCTGCAGACCGTAGAGGGTGAAGTCATCGAGGTCACCCGTCGCACGGTCGCCCTGTGCCGGTGCGGTCTCTCGACGATCAAGCCGTTCTGCGACGGCACGCACAAGGCGGCGGGGTTCCGCACCGACGTGTGAGGACTACCACTCCCACTCGACCGAGATCATCCCGGGGCCGAAGTCGTACTCGATGTGCGAGACGCATGCGCCTACCGGCGATGCCGCGAACACGCGGTGGGTGTCGTCCGTCTCCACGGAGACGAGGCACCGACGAGGCAGATGCTCCGGGTCGAAGTAGATGAACACCCCGACCTCGGCCTCCGGCCGCACAGCCACGAGCCCCTGGAAGTCGCTCACCGTGTCGGGCTCGTATCGATGGTCGAACGACTCCCACTCGGCGAGAGCCATGTCGCCCTTGAGGAGCGGCGCGTTCAGTCGCACGGTGACGCGCATGACACGCTGCTGCATGTCGGTCACGACGTCGGACAGCTCGCATCCGATCAGACCGCGCACCTGCGGCGGCGCCACCTCCTCCGGTTCGACCGTGAGGAAGGCGGCGACCTCCTGGGCGCCGTCGACCCGAGCCTGCCAGACGTTCCTGGCGACGTTGCGCGTCAGTCGCCCCGCGGCGTCCACGTACGACATGAGGGTCGAGGAGCGCTCCGACAGCTGCCTCGCCGAGCTCTCATCCGTGACGCTGTTGTGCTCCAGGCCGACGAAGTAGGCGAAGGGCACGTTGCGGTCCGGAGGGACACGGCGGTGCGGACGCAGCATCCCCGCGAGTTCGTCGTCGTCGAGGCCGAGCAGGTCCTCCAGCTCCCGCACGATGTCGGCCGAGGAGTCCGTGCTCGGTCGTCGGGCGCCGGACTGCCACAGGGAGAGCGATGCGATGCTCACCTCATGCCCCCGGTCGCGCAGGCGGGTCTGGAGCGCCCGCAGCGACATGCCGCGGCGCTGCAGCGCTGCGCGCAGCGCTCGGCCGAACGCGTTCGGTCCCTGCCCGTCGTTCTCGCGCTCGTCGTCCATACACTTCTCCGGTCGCACCACGGCGGGCGCATCATCACCCGCCACCGCGATTGTGACAGAGGCTCACCGCCACCGAACGAGCCATCCCGGGATGGCCGCACTGTATATCGGTGGACCGCTGCCTCCTCTCTCGAGGGTCCTTCAGCCCGGATTCAGCGCGCGGCCGCCACACTGGGGGAATGCGGATCCTGGTGGTGGACGACGAGGTGCGCCTGGCCGACGCCGTTCGGCGGGGCCTCGAGGCCGAGGGCTTCGCGGTCGACGTCGCGAACAACGGCGTCGACGGACTGTGGCGGGCGCGCGAGACCCGCTACGACGCGATCGTGCTCGACCTCATGATGCCCGGCATGAGCGGCTGGAAGGTCTGCGAGGCGCTGCGCGCCGAGGAGAACTGGACCCCCGTGCTCATGCTCACCGCGAAGGACGGCGAGTGGGATCAGGTCGAGGCGCTCGAGAGCGGCGCCGACGACTACGTGACGAAGCCGTTCTCGTTCGCGATCCTCGTCGCCCGCCTCCGTGCCCTGGCGCGGCGCGGCGCCGTGGCACGACCCGCGATCCTCGAAGCGGGCGATCTGCGGCTCGACCCCGGGGCGCACCGCGTCTGGCGGGGCGACACGCCCATCACCCTCACCGCCCGCGAGTTCGCCGTGCTCGAGCACCTGATGCGACACCGCGGTCAGGTGCTCTCGAAGCGCGCGCTCATCGACGGCGTGTGGGACGACGACTTCGACGGTGACCCGAACATCGTCGAGGTGTACGTGGGCCACCTGCGCCGCAAGGTCGACAAGCCGTTCGGTCGCGAGGCGATCGAGACGATCCGGGGCGCCGGCTACCGATTGGCGGCCGACGGTGGGTAGTCGCGGCTGGCGCTCGGTGCGGGGTCGGACGACGCTCGGCGCCACCCTCGTGGTGGCCGTGGCACTGCTCGTCGGTGCGTTCTCGTTCTACGGCATCCTCAGCGCGAGCATCCGCGCCACGACCGAGCGCGCCGCGGAGCAGCGCGTCGAAGAGCTGGTCGACCGCCTCGACGGCCCCGGCGGGCGCGATGTCCGCACTCTCGACGACGAGATCGTGCAGGTGATCGGACCGGATGGGACTGTCCGCGCCGCGAGCGAGGAGGCGCAGGACGAGCTCGGCTCGACCGCGCTCCCCTCCGACGGCGACTCGCACACCATGACCATCGACGACAAGCCGATGCTCGTCGTGTCAGAAGACCTGCGAGACGACCAGACCCTCGTGCTCGCGGTGCCGCTCGACGACGACGACGAGGCGCTCTCGACGGTCGCGCTGCTCCTCGTGATCGCCGTTCCGCTGCTGCTGGTGCTGGTCGCCGTGACCACCTGGCTCGTCACGGGGCGCGCGCTGCGCCCCGTGAACCGCATCCGCGAGGAGGTCGACGGGATCACGGCCGAACGCCTGCATCGCCGGGTCGAGGTGCCTCCCTCATCCGACGAGATCGCTGCGCTGGCCGTCACGATGAACGGGATGCTCGATCGGCTCGACGCGTCGGCGACGGCCCAGCGACGGTTCGTGTCGGACGCGTCGCACGAACTGCGGTCTCCACTGGCGACGATCCGCCAGCATGCCGAGCTCGCCCGCACGCATCCGGCGACCACCAGCCTCGACGAGCTCGCCGAGGTCGTGTCGGAGGAAGGGCTCCGCCTGCAGGGCATCGTCGAGTCGCTGCTGCTGCTCGCTCGCCTCGACGAGGGCGCCGGCACGCACGTCGAACCGGTGGATCTCGACGACCTCGCCCTCGGTGAGGTGCGACGGCTGCGCGCGTCGGGCCTCGATGTCGACGGCTCCGGCATCGCGGCGGCCCGTGTGCAGGGAGATCCGCGGCTCCTCGGCCAGCTCATGCGCAATCTCGCCGACAACGCCGCCCGGCACAGCCGCGGTCGAGTGGCGGTGGGCGTGGCGCCCGTCGACCGGCACGTGTTCCTCACGGTCGAGGACGACGGATCCGGCGTCCCGCCCGTGGAGCGCGAGCGGATCTTCGAGCGCTTCGTGCGGCTCGACGAGGCGCGGAGCCGGGATGCCGGGGGCAGCGGACTCGGGCTGTCGATCGTCCGAGCCATCGCGACCGCGGCCCACGGCACGGTGACGGTGGATGAGTCGCGCTGGGGCGGCGCCCGCTTCGTGGTGACGCTGCCTCTCGCCTGACCTGTCTTCCTGAAAGCCGCTTCAGGTCGCTTCAGGATCGCTTCAGCGCCCGTCCGACACCATCGGAGGCATGAACGACAAGACCCCGAACCAGGACCACAGCCCCGAGCCGGAGGATGCCGCGCGCCCGACGCCCGGAACCACCCCGACCTCGTCCCCGGATGCGCCGACGGTTCCCGTCGCGCCGGCCTCCGACGTCCCCGCCGCACAGACGGCACCCCACCCCGCGACCCCGCAGGCCGCACCGGCTCCGGCCGCACCCGCTCCGAAGAAGAGCCGCCGCGGATGGCTGATCGGCGGCGGCATCGCCGCGGCCGTGCTGCTCGCCGGCGGCGGAGTCGCCGTCGGCGCCGCGATCGGCGACGAGTTCGGCGACGACGACGATCGCCCCGGCTTCTCCGACGGTCCCCGCGACGACGACGCGGCACCCGGCCAGGGCCAGCAGGGCGGACGGCCCGGCGACGACCGCGGTGGCGACCGTCGAGACGACGCTCCGTCGGACGGCCCCGTCGCGGGCATCGGCACCGACTCGGCGGACGAGCTCATCGACGTCGCGAACGCCGCACGCGGCGCAGCCGACGGGGAGGTCACCTCGATCGACGCCAAGCGCGACGGCACCTGGGAGGTCGAGCTCACGAACGGCACGGGCGGCGAGACCGAGGTCCGCGTCGACGCCGAGGGTTCGGCGTCCGTGATCTCGTCGGACGACGAGGCCGACGACGACACGGCTCCCGCGTACGTGCTCGACGACGCGGCCATTCGCGCCCTCGTCACGGCGGCGCTCGACGAGGCCGACGGTCTGATCACCGACCTCGACGTCGACGACGACGCCTCCAGCCCCTACGACGCGCGCGTCGTGTCGAGCGACCGTCGATCGGTCGACATCGACTTCAGCGCCGACTTCGCCGTGGTCGGCACCGACACCGACGACTGATCCCGCACGGTCTCGTCGCTGAGAACAGGATCATGCGCCGGGATCAGGAGGAAATCCCCCGCATCCTCCTGATCTCGGCGCATCGTCCTGTTCTCAGCTCGGAGAGACCACCAGCCACACGTACCCGAAGGGGCGGAGCGTCACCCCGTCGTGTCGAACCCCGGTGAGCAGGTCGGTCCCCGACAGGGACGGCAGCTCGACGGCATCCGCGCTCACGTTCACAGCGGCGACGACCTCGTCGTCCGTCCCGGCGGCGCGCCGCACGACGAGCACGCGATCGTCCAGCGACTCGATCTCCTGCGTCGCGAACGGCGAGAATCCGGGCGCGGTCCGCCGCACCGCGAGCATCGAAAGGATGCCGTCGAGCATGCCCGATCGGCGACCACCCGCCCGCAACTCGTCCGACAGACGATCGGCGTCGAGCACCTCCCGGTTGATGCGTCGGGCGATGTCGGACTCCTCCACTCCCTGGTGGTCCTGCGTCGAGCCGAGCAACGAGTGGTGGTAGATCGCCGGCACGCCGACGACCGACAGGAGGATCGCGTGCGCGGCGAGCCCCCGCTCGACCGCCGAGGCGTCGGGATCGGGATCGTCCGGGTCCACGAGCGCTTCCAGATAGTTGGTGTTCAGCTCGTAGACGCCTTCGCTGCCGTCCGCTCGCTTCGCCATCGACACCCGACCGCCCCGCGCGAGGGTCCGCTCGACGAGCAGCGCGCGGTCGGCATCCGTCAACAGACCCTCGGTGGGGCGGAGTCCGATGCCGTCGTGACTGGCCAGGAAGTTGAACCAGGTCGCGGTCTCGCTCACGGGCCCCACCCGACGCGCCCAGTCCGCGAGCGCCGTCGCCCGTCCGGTGACGAACGAATGCAGCACGAGCGGGGGCAGGGCGAACTGATAGACCATGTTCGCCTCGTCGTCGCCGTCGCCGAAGTAGGTGATGTTGTCGACGTGGGGCACGTTCGTCTCGGTGAGCAGGCGCGTGCCCGGCGCCAGCTCGTCGACGAGGACCCGCCAGATGCGGATCACCGTATGGGTCTGCCGAAGATGGATGCAGGTCGTGCCCGACTGCTTCCACAGGTACCCGATCGCATCCAGGCGCACGGTGGTCGCGCCCCGCTCGAGATAGCCGAGCAGGATGTCGGTGAGATCGAGGAGCACGGCCGGCGTGCGGGGGTCGACGTCCACCTGATCGGCGCCGAACGTCGTCCACGCTCGTGCGACCGTGCCGTCCGGGCGCGGGTACTCGTGCACCAGCGGCGTCGTGCGGGGGCGGACGACGTGCGACACGTCGAAGTCCGGACCCGGATCGAGGAAGTAGCCCTCGTACCGTGCGTCGCGCGCGAGCCAGGCCCGGAACCACGTGGAGGAGGACGAGAGGTGGTTGGCCACGAAGTCGAGTGCCAGGTCGTAGCTCTCGCCGAGGTCGGCCACGTCCTCCCACGACCCGAGCGCCGGATTGACCTCCCGGTGGTCGACCACGCCGAATCCATCGTCCGAGGTCCAGGGATAGATCGGCAGCAGATGCACGTCGCTGATGACGTCGCCGATGTGGTCGCGCAGCACCTGGGCGAGCGTGTGCAGCGGTGTCTCCCCCGCTCGGCGGAAGGAGTCGCCGTACGTGATCAGGTACGCGGTGCTCTCGTCCGGACGCATCCTCCCCGGCGGCGAGAGCCGCGGACGCCACGACTCGGCGAGATCGAGCAGCGCGCGCAGCACCTCGTCCTCGGCGCCCGGGTAGAGTTCCGCGACGAGCGGCGCGAGGCGCGCCCCGAGCGTGGCTGCCGCGATCATGCCGCACCCCCCGCGAGCAGGGCGCGCACGAGCTCTCGACCGCGATCGTCGAGTCCCGCTATCCGGTCCGAGAATCCGCGGATGCCGGGGGCGGCGAGCACGACCTCGGCCCATTCCTCTCGCAGGGCGAACTCGGGCCGCGCGACGAGGCAGTCCGGGTCGTTGGTCCACAACCGTCCGTCCTGCCAGGCGCGGGACTCGACCGACATGCGCCCGCGGAGCCCCTGGGACCCGTCCTCGCCGCCCTCGTGGAACGTGTCGCCGGCGACGCGCATCGCATCGACCAGCCCCACGCTCGGCAGGAGCGGCGCGCCGCAGCCGAGCAGGAACGCGTCGTCTCCCATGACCTCGCGGATCAGCGCGAGCCCGGACCGATACGCCGAGACCCCGGTGGCGTCGGGGTCGTGGCGTCGACCGGGCAGCGCCCCCGCGTAGAGGAAGTCGAGCTTGACGTAGTCGACGCCCCGATCCCGGATCTCGGTGAACACCCGGGTGAGGTAATCCCGCACCCCCGGGTGCGTGAGATCCAGACCGCGCATGTCGTCGCCCCAGTTGCGGCCGGCGTCGCCCAGCACCCAGTCCGGATGCTCGCGAGCGACCGACGACGACGCTCCCACCGAGAAGGGCGCGACCCAGATCCCGGCGCGTCGTCCGCTGTCGAGGATCGCGCTCACCGCATCGGGCAGCGACCCGAAGCGCGGATTCGGCGCGGTCCACTCTCCCGCGCCGAGACTCCAACCGTCGTCGATCTGCACGACGTCGACGTCGAATCCCGCGGCGTCGATCGCGCGCACGTTCTCGATCACGTCGGACGCACGCACCTCCTCGAAGTACTGGTACCAGGTGCACCACACGCGCGGCGCCGCCCCTCCGACGCGGGCATCGGATGCCTCGCCGAAACGGTCACCGAACGACGTGAGAGCGTCGGCTCCGGTCTCCGGGGCCCGCGACAGGCTCATGGACGCCGTCTGCTCGGCATCCGTCTCCACGACGATGGAATCGCCCTGCCAGGACGCCCGGATGGTCGGCACCTCACGGCTCGCGTCGAGCGTGCCGAACACGCGGACGGCGCCGCCATCGCGAGGGTCGACGACCAGCAGACCCTCGCCCTGCACGGCATCCGTCGCCACCTCCGTCCCCGGCCGGAATCGCATCGCGTGCTGCCACTGCTCCTGCGGCCGGTGGACGCGGTCGTTCCGCGAGTACCAGGTCGTCGGGCTCCAGCTCTGCCACCCCTCGCCGTACACCCGTGCGGATGGCCCCACCGGAATCTCATCGAGAACCGTCACGCTGCTCCGTTCCGCCCGGGGAGGGCTGGGGTCAATTCCAGGTCGTGGGGTCGCACGGGGGTGCCGCCGCGCTCCGCGGACGCGACGGCGGCGAGCGTCGTCCGCACCGTCGCGAGCACGTGCGAGGCCGAGTTCTCGGGTTCGCGTCCGTCCCGGACCGCCGACTGCAACTCGCCCATCGCGCCGGCGAACCCGTCGGTGAACCACTGCCCCTCGAGCGCGAAGTCCGTGACGGCTTCGCCGTCGTCGAGCGAGAGCCGGTCGGAGCCGAGCAGGATGCTGCCGCGCAGCGTCCCCTGGGTGCCGTGGATCCAGAAGGGGCATCCTCCGCCCCGGGCGCGGGCGTCGCCGGCGATGCGGATCGAGGCGCTCGCTCCCGTCGAGGTGACGAGTCGGAGATCGGCGCCCCAGGGATTCCGGGCCTCTTCGGGTTGCGCGGGAACCCGGTGATCGGTGGCGGCGACCTCGACCACCCGGCTGCCCTCGAGCCAGCAGCGGGTGATGTCGATCCAGTGCACGAGGTAGTCGTTCAGCAGCATGTGCGGCACCTCGTCGAACGGGGTCCCGACGAGCGGTGGGAGGGGCTTGTCGTGCAGGTGCGTGACGCCGACCACCTGCCCGATCCTGCCGTCGCGGATCAGCAGAGTCGCCAGTCGCCAGGCCGGCGCCCAGCGGGCGTTCTGGTTCACGGCGACCCGGACCCCTCGCGCCGAGGCCTCGGCGAGCACCTCACGGAGCCTCGGCAGCTCGGCCTCGGAGCTGACGAGGGGCTTCTGGGCGAGCACGTGCTTCCCGGTCCGGACAGCGGCCTCGATCAGGTCGATGCGCCCGGCCGGACCGGTGGCGAGGTCGACGACCTCGACTCTCGGGTCGGCGAGCAGCGCATCCGTCGAGTCGTGCACGGTGCCGATGTCGAAGTCGGACGCGAGCGCCGTCGCGGCGTCGACGCGACGCGACGCCACGGCGACGACGGGCACCCCCGCGTCGCGGTATGCGGGCAGGTGTGCGGAGCGGGCGATGGCTCCCGCGCCGACGAGGCCGACCGCGAGACGATGCTCTGGGAACACCGGCCGGATGTCGGGGTCGCCGGTCACAGGTTCGCCGCTTCTGGATTCGCCGCTCACCGCCCGCGCTCCGGGGCGGCATCGAACCGGAGGACGGCCTGCAGGATGTTCGGATCGCCCTCGTCGAGGCGCGCGAAGACGCCGGCCACCTCGGACACCGGGACCACGTCGGAGAGGAGGGCTGCCGCGTCGATCGACCCGTCGAACACGCGGTCCATGACCGTGCGCACGAGCCGTGCCTGATTCCATCGCCCGCCCAGCGCGACCGGCACGCCGGAGATCTGGCTGGCCACGATGCGCACGCGGTTGTGGTGGAACTCCTCGCCGAGCCGGAGGTGAGCGGCTCCGCCCTGGTAGAAGCCGGATGCCGCGACGAGGCCCTCCGGGACGACGGAGCGGATCGCCTCGTGAAGGGCTCGGTCGGTGCCGGACAGCTCGATCGCGCTGTCGGCGCCCCCGCCCGTGAGTTCTCGGATTCTCTCGCCTGCTCCCCCGGGGCGCAGCGCATCGACCGTGTGCACGGCGCCGAAAGCCTCGGCCATGGCGAGGCGCACAGCCAGCGTGTCGACGGCCGTCACCCGCGCCCCGGACAGGGTCGCCAGACGGGTCGCGAGAAGACCGATCACGCCCTGCCCGAAGACGGCCACCTGCTCGCCGAGACGAACGTCTGCGGCGAGCACGCCGTTGAGTGCGATCGCACCGACGCGGGCGAAGGTCCCGAGCACGGGATCGACGGCGTCGGGGACGACGCGTCCGGCGACCTGCGCCGCCGGCACCACCGCCTCGCTGCGGTGACCCCAGATCCCGTGGACGACGTCACCGATCCGCACGTCGGTCACGTCGTCGGCGACCTCGACGACCTCCCCGACCTCCGAGTAGCCCCACCCGGCGACCGGGTAGGCGAACGTCGGCTCCCCCGGGACGAACAGCCGCCGATCGACGTCCCACGTCGAGGTGAGATAGGGGTTCGTCCCCCGGTAGGCGGTCAGCTCGGTTCCGGCCGAGATCCCCGAGTACCAGGTGGCGATCCGGACGCCGCCTGCGGTCAGCGGCTGCGTCTCGGTCTCGACCAGTTCGACCTCGCGGACGCCGGAGAACTGCACGACGTGGGGCACGATGGCTTCCTTCCAGATGGGATCAGCCCTTCTCGGCCCCGGCGGTGAGGCCCCCGACGAGGAGCCGCTCCGAGGCGAAGAAGAGAGCGATGATGGGCAGGGTGAGGATGACCGATCCGGCCATCAGCACGGTGGTGGGCACCTCGATGCTCCCGGACAACTGCGACAGCCCGAGGGACACGGTCCATGAGTCGCGCTTCTCGACGAGGAAGAGCAGCGCGAACAGGAACTCATTCCACGCGATCATGAAGATGAACAGACCGTTCGACACGATGGCCGGCATCGCGAGCGGGATGCTCACCTTCGTCATGATCTGGAACCGGTTCGCCCCGTCGAGTGCGGCCGCCTCCTCCAACGACACCGGGATCGTCGCAAAGTAGTTGCGCAACGTATAGATCGACACCGCGGCCACCTGCGACACGTAGACGAGCAGCAGTCCGACGAGCGATCCGCGCAGTCCGATCTGGGTGAAGAACACGAACAGGGGCACGGCGAGAAGGATCGCGGGGAAGAAGTAGACGGCGAGGAAGAGCGCCGAGACCTGGCGCCGGCCGAAGAACCTCAGCCTGCTCACCGCGTAGGATCCCGGGATCGACACGAGCAGCGTCAACGCGACGGTCGCGAGCGCCACAAGCAGCGAGTTGCGCATGAAGACCACGAAGCCCTGTCCACCGGCATCGACGGGCGCCAGCACGTCGAGGTACGTCGACAGGTCGAGCTCGTCGACGGCGATCCACAGCGCGCCGGGATTCTGCAGCAGCGAGTCCAGCGTGCGGAAGCTCAGGAGGACCATGTAGTAGAACGGCACGATCGCGACGAGCAGCAGCAGCACGATCACCACCGGGCGCAGCACGCGGAGCAGCCCGCTCTCGACACGGTCGCGGTCGAGTCCGCGCCGTGCGCGCGCCGTGCGCACAGCATCCGTCATGGCGCTCATGCCTGCTCCTCCTGCCGCGCGAAGAACTTGAGGTACACGCTGACGAGGATCGCGAGGATGGCGGCGAGAACGAGAGCCTGGGCCGCGGCGGCGCCGATGTCGCCCCGCGCGGTCAGCAGGTCGAAGACGCGTACGGAGACCACCTCGGTGCCGGCGCCCCCGCCGGTCAGCAGGTAGATGTCGTCGAAGTTGTTGAACGTCCAGATGAAGCGGAGCACGGTCAGCACCGCGATGGTGGGCAGCAGCTGCGGAAGCAGGATGTGGCGGAATCGCTGGGTGGGCGTCGCGCCGTCGACCCTGGCCGCCTCGTCGAGCACACCGGGCACCGCCTCGAGACGAGCGGTGAGGAAGAGGAACGCGAACGGGAACGATCGCCAGGCCTCGAACAGGATGACCGTGATGAGCGCCATGGGCAGTTCGACCTCCCAGCCGAACAGGTTCACGGGGAGTGCGCGGTCGGAGAGGAAGGCCACGGGCTCCTCCCAGCCGAGCACGTTCTGCCCGAACCAGTTCACGATCCCGAACTGGGGATTGAGCATCGTCGACCACACGAACGTCGCAGCGACGACGGGTGCGACGTAGGGCAGGAGCAGGGATGCCCGCACGAGGCCGCGGCCCCGGAAGGGCTTTCGCAGAGCGAGCGCGGCGACGAGCCCGATGCCGATCGCGAGAGCCGTGCCGCACACCGAGTACACGATCGTGGTCCACAGGGCGCTGAGGAAGCCCGGCGAGGTGAGCACGTCGACGAAGTTGTCGAGCGTGTACTCGCCGATGATCCCGGTGCCGCGGATGTTGATGAGCCGCACGTCCTGGAAGGCTAGCGAGATCGCCCAGACGATCGGCAGCACCACCGCCACGACGATGATGATGAACGTCGGAGAGATGAGCAGGAGACCGGCGCGGTTCTCCTCCCGCCCGTGCCGTGATCTGCGGCGCGGAGACGGCTGTCCGGCCGACGACCTCGGGGTGGCGGCGGGGTCGGGGCTGGTCGGCCCCGACCCGCCGCCCTCGGTGAGGATGCTCACTCGAGCGACTCCCCGATCGAGCGCACCGCCTCCGCGGCGGTGGCGGCGGCGTCGGCGGGGTCGCCGCCCTGTGCGACCTCGCTCACGGCCGTGGCGACCGGGAGCTCTCCCTGCAGCGCTCCGAGAAGAGTGCCCTGGCCCTGCGTGATGCCCCAGCGAGCGAGATCGGCCGGACCCGCCGCGACGGCCTCGAGCACCTCCGGCGCGTAGAAGTCTGAGAGCGGCGCCTTGGTGTCGACCCCGGCGGGGAGAGTCGCCCACAGATCCGAGAAGCGGCTCGGCTCGTCCGCGGTGCCCGTCCGCACCGGGACCTTGCCCTCCGGAGCGATGGCGATCCACGGCTCGTAGCCGTCTCCCATCATGTACTCGATGAAAGCCTGCGACGCCTCGGCGTTCGCGCCCTCGGTGATCGTCCACGACGTGATCTCACCGAACTGCGCGGGGGAATCGGAGTCAGGGCCGGCGATCGAGGTCACGACGCCCGTGTTCTGCGCGAGGAAGGCGGGATCGTTCCCGCACTCCGGGCATGACGGCATGGCGTCCTCGCGGAGCCCGGCCAGCTCGTCGAGCACGAAACTCGACCAGATGAACATGGCGGCGTCGCCGGCGAAGTACGTCGCACGGGTGGTGTCGACGTCCTGCGCGCCGGGCACCGAGTAATCGGTCGTGAGATCGCCGTAGAACTGGAAGGCGTTCACGCACGCCTCGGAATCGAGCTCGACCTCTCCGTCCTCGTTCACGAGCTCGCACCCGTTGCCGAGGGCGATCTGCTCGAAGGTCTGCTCTGTGAACGCATCGCCCGGCGCGGTCGCGCCGACGAACCCCGCCACCTCGGGGGAATCGAGCGTCTTCGCGGCCTCGAGGATCGCCTCGTAGGAATCGGGGGCCTCCAGGCCGGCGGCCTCGAACAGGTCGGTGCGGTAGAAGAGCATCTGCGTCCAGGACTCGCTCGGTACGGCGAGGTGGGTGTCGCCGTCGGAGGTGAGCGTCAGCGCGTTCTCCGCGAACGTCGACGGATCGAGTGCCTCGATGGTCGCGCCGACGGCGTCCGTGTCGACGAACTCGTTGGCCGACAGAGTGCGCACCTGCGGCAGGGAGATGCCCCCGATGACGTCGGGCAGGTCTCCGGCGGCCGCGGAGGAGGTGATGAGCTGTGCGAACTGATCCTCCGCGACCGATACGACCTCGACCTCGATTCCGGTCTCCTCCGTGAAGGCGTCGACGATCTCCTGCGTAGCGGCGACGCGGTCGGGCAGATCCTCCTGGACCCAGAAGGTGATACCGCCGTCTCCGTCGCCTCCGTCCTCGCCGGACGACGTGCACCCGGTGAGGGCGATAGCCGTCAGCGAGACGACGGCCAGTACTCCTGCTGTCGCGCGTTTGTTCACGATGCGCCTCCTTGCGCTGGATTGCACGGCTGAGCCGTCACGACCATGGGTATTAAGACTAAAAGCTAGACATAACTCGCCTAGCTGTCAAGCATTATGCTGGGATGAGATTCGTGGAGGTGCGATGTCCGGTCCCGGCGAGGTGCTCGACCTGATCCGAGAGCGCCGAGCGCTCACGCGCGGCGACGTCCTAGACGTGACGGGCATGTCTCGCATGACCGTCGCCACGCGCATCGACGCGCTGCTCGACGCCGGGCTGATCGTCGAGTCGGGCACGGAGCGGGTCGCCGCGGGGCGCCCCTCGCGCCGCCTGGAGTTCAACACCGCCCACGCCTTCGTCGTCTCGGCGAACGTCGACACCACGCACACCACGGTCGCCCTGACCGACCTCGCGGGAGAGGTCGTGGCCGGAGAGCGCATCGAGCTCGCCGTGGCCGATGGGCCGGATCGGACGCTGAACGCGATCGCGGAGACGGCTCAGTCGCTCCTCGGTCGAGAACAGGTCGGCCGCGATCGGGTCGCTGCGATCGCGCTCAGCATCCCTGGTCCCGTCGATCCTGATTCGGACCGGCCGTCGCAGCCGCCGATCATGCCCGGCTGGGACGCCTACCCGATCCCCGACCACCTGAACGGAGCGCTGGGCGTTCCCGTCCTCGTCTCCAACGATGCCGATGCCGCGGCTCTCGGCGAGCAGCGCGCGGCGCATCCGGGCTCGCGCGCGCTCTGCTTCCTCAAGGTGTCGTCGGGCATCGGCACCGGCATCGTGCTCGGCGGCAAGGCGTATCGGGGCACGGACGGCGGAGCAGGCGACATCGGCCATGTGAAGATCGCCGGCCACGGCGACCTGCTCTGCCAGTGCGGAGCACGCGGGTGTCTGGCGGCCGTGGCATCGGGGCGGGCCGTCGCCCGCGCTCTGACCGACCTGGGGAAACCTGCCGCATCCGCTTCCGATGTCGGCGCGTACCTCGCCGACGGCGACCCCGATGCGAGCCGACTCACGCAGGAGGCGGGGCGGGTGATCGGCGAGGTGGTCGCGACGGTCGTCTCGCTGCTCAACCCCTCGGAGGTCGTGCTCGGCGGGATGCTCGCGTCGCCGCCGCTGCTCGCAGGCGTTCGCGAGACCCTCTACCCACGGTCGCTGCCGCGCGCGACCCGACATCTCACGATCAGCCAGTCCACTCTCGGGGAGAAGGCGACCGCCGTCGGGCTCGCCGCGATGGTCGTCGAGCGCGAGTACTCGGCGGTGGCGGTGAACGCAGCGCTCACCCGAGGGTGAGGCCGGGTCCTGGCCTGAGAACAGGATCATGTACCGACATCAGGAGGTTCGCCCTCGCATCCTCCTGATTTCGCGGCATCCTCCTGTTCTCGGCCACCGCGATCAGCGGCTGACGACGCCGCTGTCACCTGCGGCGTCGTGCTCCCGCAGTTCGATGGCGATCACGGTGTCGATGTGGTCCGGCAGGTCGTAGGTGAACTGCGGATTCTCGCCGAAGGAGACGAAGAACGTGTCAGGGTACGGATCGGTGAGCCAGATGTCGACCGGCGCGATCGCCGCGCCGGTCGCGAGGAGCCGAGCCGAAAGCACCAATGACTTGTCGACTCCGGTCAGAGCGAGCGGCCCGATCGGCCCTTCCAGCACGTGAGCGTACAAGGTGTTCCCGCGCCGCGTGTAGTACCCCCATTCGGGCTTCGGTATGCCGGCGGCGTCCGCCCCGTAGATGCTCTCGCCATTCACCTCGAGCCACTCACCCACCTCGGAGAGCGTCCGCACGGATTCGACCGGAAAGGCTCCGTCGGGCTGTGGACCGACGTTCAGCAGCATGTTGCCGCCCTTGCTGACGACTTCGACGAGTTTGCGCACGAGAGTCCGCGACGACTTGAAGGCGTTGTCCCCTCGGAAGTAGCCCCAGTTGTTGTTGTGCGTGAAGCACGCCTCCCACGGGACGGGTTCTCCGAGGACGTTGCGGATGCCGTCTGCAGGGATCAGTTGTTCCGGAGAGACCCAATCTCCGGCCCAGGGCAGGGGTTCGGCTTCGACGATCGAACCGAACCCACCTCCGCTCGTCTCCAGCCTGTTGTTGATGAGGATGTCTGGTTGATGGCGCCGCACCATCTCGAGGAGTTCCTTCGCCCGCCAGGTCTCGCCGACCATATCGCCGTAGGAGAAGTCGAACCAGAAGATGTGGAGGTCGCCGTACCCGGTGACGAGCTCCTCCACCTGACCGTGCATGTACTCGAGGTAGCGCGTGAAGTCGGGTCGGTGGTCGGCCCACGCGGGATCCCCGCGATGCGGGTGGTGCTCGTCCTCGTAGACCGGGTAGTCCGGGTGGTGCCAGTCGAGGAGGGAGTAGTAGATCCCCACCTTGATTCCGCGCGCGCGGAACGCATCGAGGAACTCCCGAACCAGATCACGGCCGTATCCGTTGTGCATCGTCGAGTACTCGGTGAGCTTCGAGTCGAACAGACAGAAGCCCTCGTGATGCTTCGCCACCATGACGGCATAGCGCATACCCGCGCGAGCAGCGTCGTCCGCCCATTTCACCGGATCGAAGTTCTCCGGCTGGAAGCCGTCGATCGCGTGTTGGTAGTCGTCGATAGACACGCGTTCCATCGAGCGCCACCACGCCTCATCCTGCATGATCGTGTATCCGCCGAAGTGGATGAACAACCCGAACCGCGCTTCACGGAACCAGGCCGATCGCTCGAATCGATCGCTCACTGAGGTCCTTTCCTGGATGGTGTCCGACATCAGCTCTTCACCGCGCCCGACATGATCCCCGACATGATGTAGCGCTGGGCCACGAGGAAGACGACGACCATCGGCAGCGCCGTGACGACGAGGTTCGCCGATACGAGTGCGTAGTCGAATGAATGGAGACTCTGGAAGTTGAAGATCGTCATGGGCAGGGTCCACACGTCGGACCCGGCGAGGAAGAGCACATTCTGGAACTCGTTCCACGCGAACGTGACCACGAGGACGAGCACGGTCAGCGTCACGGGGCGCATCAGCGGGAAGATGATCCGCAGGAAGATGGTGAACCGGCCGGCGCCGTCGATGAGCGCCGCTTCATCCAGTTCGCGAGGGATCTGGCGGATGAATCCGACGAGCAGAAGCGTCGTGAAGGGGATCTGCGAGGCGATGTCCACGAGGATGATGCCGAGATGGGTGTTGCCGAGTCCCAGGAGCTGCAGAACCCGGATTGCTGGGATCACCGAGAACGGCGCGATGAGCCCGACGAGCAGGTAGGCGTATACGCCGCGACTGAACCAATCGGTACGGCGGGCGATGATGTAGGCCGCGAACGAGCAGATGAAGATCGTCCCGACGGTGACGCCTGCGGCGATGATGACGCTGTTCACCAAGGCTCTGCTGATCCCGGGGTCGTTCAGCACCGTCGTGTAGTTCGAGAACATCCAGTTCTCGGGGAGGGCGAAGGAGAAGGTGGATGCCTCGTCAGAGGTCTTCACGGAATTGAGCAGGATGAGGGCGAGCGGAGCGAGGTAGACCACCAGCACCACGGCCGCCGCGGCGTAGGTGAGGACGAGAGGAAGCGGACGGGTTCTCACAGGTCCTTCTCCTTCGTGATGCGGGTGATGATGGCGTTCAACGCGAAGGCGATCGCCGTGACGAGGATGAACTGCATGAAGCTGATCGCGGAGGCGTAACCGAGATTCGACGTGCTGAGCGCCTTCATGATGAAGATCGTCATGACTCCCGTCGCGGTGCCCGGACCACCACCGGTCGTGGCGAGGATGATGTCGAAGGCCTTCATTCCGGCGACGAATGACAGCAGACCGGTCAGGGTGATCGCGTGCATGATGTACGGAATCTTGAGGTGCCGAGCCATCTGCCACGCCGAGACGCCGTCCAGCTCGGCCGCCTCGATCAGTTCTTTGGGCACGGCCTGCAGCGCCGCCAGGACGATGACCATCGTCCACCCGACACCCATCCAGGTCTCGACGACGCCGACGGTGTAGAGGGCGAGGTCGAAGTTGCCGAACCAGTCCTGCGCGAGGAAGCCGAGTCCGACGCCGCGCAGCAGTTCGTTGACAGGTCCTTGATTGGCCAACAGATAGTAGAAGGTCGAGCCGACGACGATCGTCGACAGCATCATCGGCAGATACACGATCGCCCGCACGGCATGCACTCCGCGGAACGCGCGGTTGAGCAGGAATGCCAGGGATACTCCCACGACCGTCTTCAGCACCGTCACCACCGCGGCGTACAGGAACTGCAGCCCGACGGACTCGAAGAACTGCGGCGCGTTGTTCACGAAGAGCAGCTCGAAGTTGTCGAGTCCGACGAAGTCCTGAGCCCGGGAGAGGGTGGAGGCGTCGGTGAAGGAGAGGATCAGACCGAGTACGGCGGGGAAGAGGAAGAAGATCGAGAATACCGCGATCGCCGGGATGAGGAAGTACCTCGGGTACACCCGTGCCTGCAGCGTGTTCTTCATAGCCCGCTCCCCGCCGCACTCATGTCGTTCAGAACCCTTCGATACCGGCGGTCTTGCCGGCGTTCGTCCACGCCGAGTCGTAACGGGAGGTGAACTCGGTCACATCGATCCGGCCTGCCAGCAGCTCCTGGTAGGCGGCGATGATGTCATCCTGCGGGGTCGGGAATCGGGACGCGTTGTCGAAGTGAGCGCCGGACTGACCTCCGTCGATGTACGCCTGAATGTCGCCGAGGACCGGGTCGGGCTCGGCGATCTCCACGTCGGTGAAAGCGGGCACTCCGGGGTTGTTCGCGAGGAAGTTCTCGACCTGCGCCGGCTCGGAGAGGAACTGGAGCAGCTTCTCGGCGTTCTCCTTCTGCTCGCTGTCTTTGGCGATGTGCATCAGGGCGGGCTGGCTCAGCGCGATCTGCGTCTCACCGTCCGAGCTCGGCAGCGCGAAGAATCCGAACTCACCTTCGGGGTTCGCTCCGCGCAGTTCTCCGATGACCCAGCTCCCGTTGATGATCGCGCCGGCGGTGCCCTCGGCCACGGCCTTCGTGCTCTGTTCGTAGCCCGCAGTGAGGATGTCGGCGTTGGTGAGGCCCGCCTTGGCCCAGTCGGCCAGCACCTGGTACTGGTCGGCGAATCCGGGTACATCGGCCCACGTGGTCTTGTTCGTGGCGAGTTCGGTCGCCAGACCCTCATCGCCCGCGAGGAAGTCGGCGTTGACCGAGTTCCGATGCTGCAGGAGCGTCCAGCCGTCCTTGCCCGCGAGGTAGAGCGGCGTGACACCGGTCTCCTTCACGGCGGTGAAGGCCTCGGTGAGCTCTTCCAGCGACTGGGGCGCGTCTGTGACTCCGGCCGCCTCGAACACCGCCTTGTTGTAGAACACGCCGAAGGTGTTCAGTCCGTCGGCTGCGGGGTAACTGTAGAGCTTGCCGTCGGCGGCATGCATGGACTCGAAGACGGCCTCGGGCATCCGATCCTCGAAGACGGGATCGGTGATCTCCACCATGAAGTCGCCGGGGCTCTTCTCCTCGTTAAGGCCTGCGAACACGTCCACGCCGCCGCCCGACGCGAGCTTGGCGCGCAGGTTCTGGTCGTACTGTTCGTCGGGAATGCCCTGTACCTCGACCTTGATGTCGGTCTCTTCGGTGAAGGCGTCGATGTTCTCCTGCAGCCCGGCGTAGTTCGCCCAACTGCTCGGAACCGCGTAGACGATGGTCCCGCCGGATTCGGACCCGGGGTCAGGAGGATCTCCCCCGCGCCCTCCTGATCTCGGCGCATCCTCCTGTTCTCGGCCACGACTACGATCGCAGTCATGGCGAAATCCGAACCGACCGACGTCTCCATCGGCGGCGAGATGATCAGACTCGGGCAGTTCCTCAAGTACTCCGGGCTGCTCGACTCGGGCGGCGACGCCAAGGAGGTCGTGATCGACGGCTTCGTGAAGGTCAACGGAGAGGTCGATCGACGCCGAGGGCGCCAACTGCGAGACGGCGATCTCGTCACCTTCGAGGGGCGCACGGTCCGGGTGCGACCCTGATCCGCGTGCGCCTCGCGACCACGCGGGGCTCTCGCGTGTAACCCACGCCCCCTGCTCTGCGCAAGGCGTTTGCCAGGTCGGACGCGGCCATCGAGCATGGGGTCATGCCCCCCGCGTCCCCCGCTCGTCCGATCGGCTCGTACGCGCCCATCGGCGACGGGCGCACGGTCGCCCTGATCGACGAGGACGCTCGCGTGGACTGGCTGCCGCTGCCCGACCTCACCGATCTGCCGGTGTTCGCGCGGCTGCTCGACGACGAGACCGGCGGATGCTTCGAGTTGCGTCCCGTCGCGGAGTTCCGCTCCGGGCGTCGCTACATCCCCGACACGAACGTGCTCGAGACGACCTTCACGACCGACGACGGCGTGGTGCGGGTGACCGATGCGATGGTCTCCGGGGTCGCCGGACGGATGCCGTGGGCCGAACTCGCGCGCCGCATCGACGGCGTCGAGGGCGAGGTCGCCATGCGCTGGCGTGTGCAACCGGGATCGTCGCTGCAAACAGCATCCCCGTGGTTGGAGCGCACACAGCACGGTGACGTCATCCGGAGCGGCAAGACCGCGTTCGCCGTGACGGGGTTCGAGCACGGTCCGGCCGCCCCCGACCCGAATGCCCCGGTGGGTGCGGAGCTGACCGGCTCGTTCACGACCTCGCCCGGCTCCCGCCATCTGCTGTCGCTCGCTGCCACCCACGACGAGCCCCTGCACCTCCCCGACCCCTACAACGTCGACGACGGCATCGACCGCACGATCGAGAACTGGCGGCACTGGTCGCGGGTGTTCTTTTACGACGGCCCCTGGCGGGAGCAGGTGCAGCGGAGCGCTCTCGCCCTCAAGCTGCTGATCCACAGCCCGTCCGGCGCGATCGCCGCGGCCGCGACGACGTCGTTGCCGGAGAACCCCGACGGCGGGAAGAACTGGGACTACCGGCACGCCTGGGTGCGCGACCTCGCGTACACGACCCATGCGCTCGTGCGCTTCGGGCTGCGCGAGGAGACTCACGCAGCGCTGTCGTGGATGCTGCACACGATCCGCCGCCACGGAGCCGACCTGCACGTCATGTACACGCTCGACGGCGGCCTCGTGCCCGAGCCGACCGAGTACGACGTGTCGGGGTGGAACCGCATCGGACCTGTTGTCACCGGCAACCCGGCGGGCGAGCAGCTGCAGCTCGGCGTCTACGGAGATCTCATCGCGATCTGCCGCACCTACGTCGACGCCGGCAACGTGCTCGACGTCGGGACAGGGCGGATGCTGTCGCAGATCGCCGACCGGACCTGCGACGTGTGGCGAAACCCCGACTCGGGCATGTGGGAACTGCCGGAGCAGCGGCATTACACCTCGTCGAAGATGGGCTGCTGGAAGGCGCTGGAGGATGCCGTCGCTCTCGCGGAGGCGGGCGCGATTCCGGGCAGCGCCGACCGCTGGCGGGCGGAGCGCGACCGCATCCGTCGGTGGATCGACGAGAACTGCTGGTCGGAGGAGCGCTCCGCCTACGTCTTCCACCCGGGCGCCGACGCCCTCGACGCGTCCGTGCTGCTGCATGCCCCCAGCGGCTTCGACCGTGGCGAGCGCATGTCGTCGACGATCGACGCGCTCATCGAGGATCTCGGGGCGGGTGCGCTGCTGTACCGCTACAGCGGGGTCTCGGCGGAGGAGAAGACGTTCGTCGCGTGCGCTTTCTGGCTGACCGAGGCGCTCGCGTGCGTCGGCCGTCACGAGGAGGCGCGGGAGCGGATGGACCAGCTGCTCGCCCTCTCGAACGACGTCGGGATCTACGCCGAGATGATCGACGCCGACGACGGCTCCGCCTGGGGCAACACCCCGCAGGCCCTCAGCCACCTGGCGTTCCTCACCGCGGCGATGACCATGCGCGAGGTCATGCCCGCAGACCTGCTGCCCGACAGCTGACAAGACCACGACCGACCACCACGACCGGAAAACAAGGAGAGGACACACCATGTCTCGTGACCAGTACACCTTCGTCAACCCCGCCGAGCTCTACTCCGACATCGAGCCGCAGAAGCAGCACATGCCCGAGCCGGGCCTCGACGCCGACCTCACGCCGAAGGCCGACCTCGGCGAGGAGTCGTACCGCGGCACGGACCGCCTGAAGGGGCGCAAGGCCCTCATCACGGGCGGCGATTCCGGAATCGGCGCGGCCACGGCCATCGCGTTCGCGCGCGAGGGTGCCGACGTCGCCCTGTCGTACCTGCCCGAGGAGGAGGAGGATGCGGCGCGCATCGCCGGCATCCTGCGCGAAGCGGGTGCGAACGTCGCTCAGATCCCCGGCGATCTGCGTGACCCCGAGTACTGCCGCACCCTCGTGTCGGAGGCGGTCGGGGCGCTCGGCGGACTCGACATCCTCGTCAACAACGGCGGCAAGCAGATCTTCCAGGAATCGCTGACCGACATCACCGACGAGCAGTTCGACGACACCTTCAAGACCAACGTCTACGCGATGTTCTGGATCACGAAGGCCGCCCTGCCGCACCTCAAGCCCGGCTCGACGATCATCAACACCACGTCGATCCAGGCGTACTCGCCGTCGGAGACCCTGGTCGACTACGCCTCGACCAAGGCGACGATCAACGCGTTCACGAAGGGCCTCGCGCAGCAGCTCGCTCCGAAGGGCATCCGCGTGAACGCCGTGGCGCCCGGCCCGATCTGGACGCCGCTGCAGCCGAGCGACGGCCAGCCCCAGGAGAAGATCGAGCAGTTCGGCGAGGAGACCCCGCTCGGCCGCATGGGCCAGCCGGCCGAGCTCGCACCCGCCTACGTGTTCCTCGCGTCGGCCGAGTCGAGCTACGTCGCCGGCGAGACGCTCAACGTGAACGGCGGCATGCCCACCCCGTGATCGGGATGCGTCGGCTCGCACACTCGTGATGTCGAGACCCATCGCGCTCGCCGAGACCCACCGTCCGGTACGTCGGGGGCGGTGGGTCTCGGCGTGGGAGGTGGGTCTCGACGCGTGTCGGTGGGGCAGGGCACGATGGAGCCATGGCCGACGGATACGACCTCGACTTCCTGCCGACCCGACTACCGCTGCCTCGACCGGCGAGCGCTGTCCGTGAGCTGACCTACCCGCGATTCACCGTGCTGCTCGATCCGGAGCGCCGACTCGCCGCGGTCACGGGAGTGAACATCGACGGCGGGCAGCTGCAGGACCTGCCGCGTTCGGGCGAGTGGCGACTCGACCCCCGCGTCGACGCCGACCTGCAGACCGGTCCCGAGGTGTACGCGCGCAACGACCTCGACCGCGGGCACCTGGTGCGGCGTCGCGACCCTGGCTGGGGCGGCACCGCCGAGGCTCGGGCAGCCATGGAGGCGACGTTCTTCTATCCGAACGCCGCACCGCAGGCCGCGGGGTTCAATCAGTCGAAGGAGCTGTGGCTCGGTCTCGAAGACCACGTGCTCGCGTACGCGGAGTCCACCGACCAGCGGATCTCGGTGTTCACCGCTCCCGTGCTCGGCGACGACGATCCGCCGTACCGCGGCATCCGCATCCCGCTGCAGTTCTGGAAGGTCGCGGCCTGGCAGGGCGCCGATGGACTCGCCGCGGCGGGCTTCGTGCTCGATCAGTCCGAGCTCGTCGACACGGCGGAGGGGATGCTGGCCGCGCCCCCTCTCGGGGCCTTCCGCACGTTCCAGGCGCCGATCGCGGACATCGCCGACACGGCGGGCATCGACCTCGGTCCGCTGACGGATGCCGACGTACTCCCGCGTCGCTCCTCGGTGCGGCCCCTTGAGGGCATCCCCCTGCGAACGGCAGGTGACATCGTGCTCTGACCGCGCCGGCTCGCCCGCAATATTCCGATCGACAATTCCTCTTGCGTCGGCGGGCTCGTGGTGTCACGCTTGCGAAGCACCCGTTCGCGCCGCAACGCGGGCGGGCGCGGCGTCGCTTGTGTGGCGATGCCAGGCGGGGCGCCCTTTCCGCCGCCTCCCCCGTGGTGGGGGCGTCCCGCCTATCCGACCGCCGGCCGCGTCAGCCGAACGCCTCGTGCGCCGGTCGCGGCTCACGGTGCAGCGGCTGCGGTGGCCGCGGGCCCCGGTCCGCCAACGGGGGTGTCGCCGCCGTGACGCCGCCCGCTCCGACGACGATCTCCTCCTCGAAGTGCCTGACGGTCAACGGCGTGCTCCCGCTGTAGCGGTAGGTCGTCTCCGTCGGAGAGATCTCGACTCGCAGCGTCTCGCCGTGGATGCGTATGCCGAAGGCGAGGCGAGTGATCGGCTGCGGCAGACGCGGGGCGAACCGGAACCCGTCGGCGGTTTCACGCATCCCGCCGAAACCGGCGACGATCGCCGTCCACACCCCCGCGAGCGCAGCGATGTGCAGACCCTCCTCGGTGTTCCCGTGCACGTCGTCGAGGTCGATGGTCGCGACCTCGGCGAGATAGTCGTAGGCGAGGTCGAGGTGGCCGACCTCGGCCGCGATGACCGCCTGCGCGGAGGCGGACAGAGAGGAGTCCCGCACGGTCAGCGCCTCGTAGTAGGCGAATGCCCGAGCCTTCTGCTCCGGCGTGAACGCTTCATGCGCGAAGTGCAGCGCCAGCACGAGATCGGCCTGCTTCAGCACCTGCTTGCGGTACAGGTCGAAGTAGGGGAAGTGATCGTGCAGGAGGTACTGGTCCGCGCCGGTCGACTCGAAGTCCCACCGCTCGAGGTCGGTGTACCCGGCGGATTGCGGGTGCACACCGCGCACCTCGTCGAAGGGGATGTGCATCGCGGATGCCGCAGCCACCCACTCCTCCTCCTCGGTTACTCGGATGCCGAGCTCACGACTCTTCTCCGGGTGGCGACGCGCCGCCGCGGCCGCTCCCCGGAGGTTCAGCTGCGCCATGAGGTTCGTGAAGACGTTGTCGTTCGCGATGGCGGAGTACTCGTCCGGACCGGTCACGCCGTCGATGTGGAACGCGCCGTCGGCATCCCGTCGACCGAGCGACAGCCACAGTCGAGCGGTCTCGGCGAGGAGCTCGAGACCGTAGTCCCGCTCGAAGCCGTGGTCTCCGGTCGCGCGCACGTAGTGGAGCACCGCCGCGGCGATGTCGGCGTTGATGTGGAAGGCCGCGGTGCTCGCCGGCCAGTACCCCGAACTCTCCCTGCCGTCGATGGTGCGCCACGCGAACGCGGCGCCGTCGAGATGCAGCTCCTTCGCCCGATCGCGCGCGTGATGGAGGGTCGAGTGTCGCCAGCGCAGCGCCTGCTGCGCAGCATCCGGAGCCGTCGCCGTGAGCACCGGAAGGACGAAGGCCTCGAAGTCCCAGAAAGTGTGACCCTGGTATCCGGAGCCGGTGAGTCCCTTGCCCGGAACGGAACGCACCTCTGCGCGCGCCGCGGCCTGGAAGACCTGGAACAGCGCGAACCGCACCGCCTGCTGCAGCCCCGGCTCCCCCTCGACCTCCACGTCCGCGCAGCGCCAGTAGTCGTCGAGCACCTCACGTTGACCCGCGAGGAGGCGGTCCCATCCGTCCGCTCGTGCCCGCGCCACCGCGAACTCCGCTCGATCGCGCACCGTCGCGGCCGTCAGGGCGGACTCGAAATCGTGCCCCACGTACTTCACGATCTCCAGGCGCTCGCCCGGCTCGAGCCTGACACGGATCGTGGTGCGCGCCAGGTCGTCCTCCGCTTCGCTCGAGACGCGCGGTTCCGACTCGATGATCTGGTGATCCATCGCGACGCCGACCGTCAACCCGCTTCGCCGCGTACGGTGCACGAGTGTCGCGCGTGCGGCGACCACATGGGCTTCGACGGCGTCGAGCGGCTCGGTGAGCAGCTCCTGCACCCGCGGGTCGTCGTGCTCGATCGGCAGCGGCTCGTTCGCCCGCAGCTCGGAGATCAGTGTGATGTCCGACGCACGATCGACGGTCTCGACGACGTAGCGGATCGCGGCGATCGCCCGGTGACGGAGCGAGACGATCCTGGTCGACTCCACGCGAACCCGCCGGCCTGAGGGGCTGGTCCAGTCGAAGCTCCGGTGCAGCGTCCCGGCCCTCAGGTCGAGCCGCCGCTCGTGCGACGCCAGCGTGCCGGTCTCGATATCGAAGGACTCGTCGTTGACCACCAGCCGGATGATCTGGCCGTTCTGCACGTTGATGACGCTCTGCCCGACGTCCGGATAGCCGTAGCCGTCTTCCGCGTACGGCATCGGATGCTCTTCGAAGACGCCGTTGAGGTAGCTCCCCGCGACTCCGCGGGGATCGCCCTCGTCGAGGTTGCCACGCCAGCCGAGGTGGCCGTTCGACAGTCCGAAGACGGATTCCTCCTGGGCGAGGCGATCCGGCGCGACACCGGAGACGCTGATCGCCCAGGGGTCGACGTCGAAGCGCGCCGTGGTCACAGAACCCTCCTCAGCCGCGGAAGGAGATCGCTCTCACAGCGCCGGAGGAAGTCCGCCTGATCCCGTCCGACGTGATGCAGGTAGATATGGTCGTAGCCGTGCGCGACCTCGGCGATCCGGTCGGCGAGGTCGGCCGGATCGTCGGAGATGAGCACACCCTGCTCCAGAGCGTCGTCGGAGGGGACGATCGCGGCCTCGAAGTCCTCCGGGTTCTCGACGTCCCACGTGCTCACACCCTGAGCCATCGTCTGTGACCACTGCTCGCGTGCCGCGGCGAGGGCTGTCTCCCGAGTAGGCTCGAGACTGAGGTGGATCTGCAGTCGAGCGGGTCCTCGGCCGCCGGCGCCGCGGAACCGCCGAAGCGCCTCGGCCGTCTGCTCCGCCTGCGAGCCGACGGTGATCATCCCGTCGCCCCATTCCGCCACCCACGCGGCGGTCTCGGCGCTGACTGCGGCACCCACCAGCGGCACCGGCTGCTCGGGAAGCGTCCAGATCCTGGCGTCGTGGATGCGGATGAGGCCGTCCACGTCAACCCGCCGCCCGTCGAGCAGCGCGCGGATCGCGTCGACGCTCTCGCGCAGTCGCTGCTGACGCACCGGCTTCTCCGGCCACGGATCGCCCGTGACGTGCTCGTTCAGGTTCTCACCACTGCCGAGCGCGACCCAGAACCTCTCCGGGAACATCTGCGCCAGCGTGCCGATCGCTTGCGCGATCACCACCGGGTGGTACCGCTGGCCCGGTGCGTTCACGAGACCGAACGGAATGCCGGTCTGCGCCATCGCGGCACCCAGCCAGCTCCACGCGAAGCCCGACTGCCCCTGCGCCGTCGTCCACGGGGCGAGGTGGTCGGAGCACATCACCTCGTCGAAACCCACCAGCTCCGCGAGCCGGACGGCCGTGAGCAGCTCCCGGGGCGTGTGCTGCTCATGCGAAGCGTGGTAGCCGACCGTGACCATCTGGGCTCCTCCCCGCGGCGGAACCCTTGGTCCGCCGTCGCGTTCGTCCGTGTGGCGACGACGCTATCTCGTCGCGATCACCCGGGGCAGCGGGTTGCCTTCGCGCGGCCCGACCGGGTATCAGACCTGATTCGCCCCGCCGTCGACGTAGAGATTCGCGCCGACGACGTAACTGCTCTCGGGCGAGGCGAGGAAGGCGACCACCGCCGCGGCTTCCTCGGGGCTGCCCATCCGCCCCCTGGGCACGGTGGCGGCGACGTGCTCCTTCATCGCTCGAGCGGCGTCGTCGTCGCCGAACGCGGCCATGCCGCCCGGGGTCTCGATCCACGCGGGCGAGACGACGTTGACGCGGATGCCGCGCGGTGCGAGCTCGGTCGTCCAGGTGCGCGCCAGGGAGCGCACGGCGGCCTTCGACGCGGCGTAGGCGCCGAACGCCTCGACTCCTCGGTCGGCGGCCGTCGATCCGACGAGGATGACCGACGCTGCGTCGCTGAGCAGCGGCAGGGCCTTCTGCACCGTGAACAGCAGTCCTCGAACATTCACACCGAAGATCTGGTCGAGGTGCTCCTCCGTCGTGTCCTCCAGCGACACGAAGGATGCGACGGCGGCGTTCGCCACCAGGACGTCGATGCTTCGGCCTCGGGCGCGGACCGCCGCGTAGAGACGGTCCACATCCGCGCGATTCGAGACGTCGCCGATGACGCCGGTGGCGCGGTCGTCGCCGATCGTCTCGACCGCGCTCCCCACCTCCGCGTCGCGTCTCCCGATGATGAAGACGTGCGCGCCCTCGTCGGCGAGCAGGGTCGCCGAGGCAAGGCCGATGCCGCTGCTGCCTCCTGTGATCACCGCTGTCTTGCCGTCGAACCGTCCCATTTCGTGTCTCCGCTCCCGATCTCCGGCCGACGCCCTGTCGGCTCGATGACTCCATCCTGCGGGGGGCGTGAGTATGATCGGTCAACGAGAATCCACATTTCATTGTCGATCGTCCAGGAGGTCGCGTGCTGGGGTACGGCGATCCGGTAGCCGACGCCATCGGTCTTCTTCGTCCGCGCACCGTCGTCGGGCCGAGCATTCGCGCGACCGGGGAGTGGGCGCTGCGGTTCGACAGCTTCCCCCATGTGCGCATCGGCGGCCTCGTCCGCGGCTCGTGCTGGTTGATCCTCGACGGTCAGGAACCGGTTCTCCTGCGCGAGGGCGACACGTTCCTACTGGGGAACCCGCCCGCGTACACACTCGCCAGCACGCCGGGAGCCGATGCGCCGGCTGCCCAGGCACTGTGGGACGCGGGTGCCGATGCCGACACCGGCGTCGTGATGATCGGACCGGAATCGGACGACGACCTCTATCTGTGCGCCGGACACATCGCCTTCGACGACGACAACGCCGGGATCCTCACTGATCTTCTTCCGCCGCTCGTCGTCGTCCGAGCGACGGATCCGCACGGCATGCGGCTAGGTCAGCTGATCGATCTGCTCGCGACCGAGGTCGGCATCGCGGCAGCCGGCGGACCGCTGGTCGAGAGTCACCTGGCGCAGATCCTTCTCGTGTACATGCTCCGTGCGCACGCCGCGCAGTCCGCGCGGCCGACCGGATGGCTCAGCGCCCTGAACAGCGACGGGATCGGCGCCGCGATCCGCGCGGTGCACGCCGACGTCGCATACCCCTGGTCGCTGCGAGAGCTGGCACGGATCAGCCACATGTCACGCTCCGCGTTCGCGGCGTCGTTCAAGCAGCACGTCGGGGTGCCGCCGCTCGAGTACGTGACGCAGTGGCGCATGAGCCTCGCTCGAGACATCCTGGTTCGCGACACCATGTCGATCTCGGAGCTGGCGTGGTCGAGCGGGTACCTCTCGGAGAGCGCGTTCAGCACGGCCTTCCGACGAGTGGTCGGCTCGTCTCCGGCACAGTTCCGCAAGGCCGCACATCGAGCGCCAATGGCGGAGGCGTCAGCGGCTGGTCCTCACGCCTGATCCACCCGGAAGACGACCCTGCCGCCCGATCGCGGTCCTCCTTCGGCGACCCAGTCGCCGAGCTCGGCCCACGGCCTGACGTCGAGCGGGCCGACGTGGAGGTCATGGTCTGCCGCGAGATACGTCATGTCCGGCACCAGGTCCGGTTCGGCACCCAGGAAGAAGCTGGTGATCGAGCGGTTCGCCGTACTCGGATCGGCGACGAACGCGCCGTACGGGAACATCTCGTCGGCTCCCGCCGCGTGGCCCAGCGCGATCACCGTGCCCCCGGCATCGAGCAGCCCATACGCCGCCACCAGCTGCTCACCGCCGATCAGGTCGAGAGCGCCGTGGACGCGTCCGCCGACCGATTCGACGCTTCGATGCGTCTCGCTCGCTCCGAGGCGCCGCAGCTCACGGTGTCGATCGGCATCCCTCGCCACGGCGACGACGTGCGCCCCGGAGCGGGCGGCGATCTGCACGGCGACGCGCCCGACCGCTCCGGTTGCCCCGACGATCAGAATCCGCCGCCCGAGAATCGACCCGAGCCTGCGAACCCCGCGCAGCGCGCTGGTCGCAGGCACCGGAAGAGTCGCCAGATGCTCCGCCGTGAGCGCGGTCGACGCCCGCGCCGTCATCGCATGCGGCACTGCTCTCTGCTCGGCCCAGCCCGCCGCATCCAGGCTGAGGAAGATGACGCGCTCCCCCACGCGCGGTCCGTTGCCGTCAGCGGCCGGCGCGACCACGACCCCGCTCCCGTCCCAGCCCGGGATCGCACCGTCGGGCAGGTCACGAAGCCCCGCGAGGTCGCCGGGGTTCGGGGCGAACGCGTCGACACGCACGACGAGTTCGTGCGACCTGGGGGCGGGGTCAGGCACCTCCCCGAGCGTCAGTCCACTCAGAGAACCCGAGTCCTTCGTCCACGCGAGCATGCATCGTTCCTTCCCGTCCTGTGTACCCGGAACCGGAGCCGCCGCGACGGCATTCCCCCGACCGACTCGCGGCGCTCCGATCGCAGGCACCGGACAGCACCGTGCCCCGCTGGCGGCGAGCGGGATGGCAGGCGCCTCGACCCAGAGCAGCGGCGGGCCTGACTCGGGCCCCGGACGTCACTCGGGTCGGATGCCGCCGAGGAGGACGTCGAGGAACAGGCGACGGTCGCCGTGGTCGCCGAGGCGGACGGCGTGCTCGACACCGCAGATGAGGTGCTCGAGCTGGACGATCGTGAGGTCGTCGCGCACCAGCCGCTCGCGGCGCGCTCGGTCGAGCACGGCCTGGAAGGACTCGAAGATCTCGACCTTGAGCGCCCGCACGTCGGCTTCCTCGTCGTCGGGCGAGAGCAGGACGGCCTGCAGTCCGCCGTCTTCCAGCTGCAGTGCGAGGGCGTTCTCGAGGAAGGTCGCGAGAGCGGAGCGGGTGTCGTCCTGCGCGGATGCTGTGCGCGCGATCTCGACCATGCGCTCCAGCGTCTCGACGGAGAGCGCCTCGACGAGCGCATGCACGGTCGGGAAGTGGCGGTAGACGGTGCCGACGCCGAGTCCGGCGTCTCGCGCGACGGCGTTGAGGCTCAGAGAGTTGCGCGGATGCTCTCGAGCGGCGTCGAGGATCCGCTGGCGGCTGCGCACCGCATCCGCCCGCACCTGTCGCATGCGGAGAGTCTATCAGTCCAAGCGGATAGTAAATCCGTTTGTGTTATGTTCAAACGGATAACTCATCCGCTTGACTCGAAGGATCCCCATGACCTGGAACCCCGCGCAGCTCCCCGACCAGACCGGTCGCACTCTCGTCGTCACGGGCGGCACGGCCGGGATCGGCTACTTCGCCGCCGAACAGCTCGCCGGCGCCGGCGCAGACGTCGTACTCGCCTCTCGCTCCGCCTCCAAGCTGGAGCGCGCCGAGGCGTCGATCCGCGAGCAGGTGCCCGGCGCATCCGTGCGGAGCGTCGTCGTCGACCTCGCCTCTCTCGAGTCGATCGATCGCGCGGCCGAGACCCTGCGCGCTCTCCCCCGCCTCGACGGACTGCTGCTCAACGGCGGCGCTATGACGCTGACGAAGGCGCGCGGAGCGACGACCCGCGACGGACTCCTGCTGCTCCTCGGCACCCACGTCGTGTCGACCGTGCGGCTGCTCGCCGGCATCCTGCCCGCTCTCACCGCGTCGGCCGAGGCGCACGCCGCCACCGGCCGCATCGTGCACACGTCCACCGGGTTCGTCAGCCGTTTCCCGGCCGACGTGTCCGACGCCACTCGCGTCCCGCGGCTGGCGATCAGCGCGTACACGAAGGCGAAGACCGTGACCGAGGTGTTCGCCTTCGAGCTCGATCGACGTCTGCGCGCCAAGGGGATGCCCGTCGCGTCACTCGTCGCCCGCCCGGGCGTCGGCGTCGATGCGAAGACCCCGGAGCGCGCCGGCATCCGCGACGCCACGACGCCGTACCAGCGCAACCCCTACACGCCGTGGGCCCAGGGCAAGGACACGGCCGCGTGGTCCTCGGTCCGGGCACTCACCGATCCGCAGGCCGAGGGCGGGGAGTACTACTCGCCCACCGGGGCGCTGCGCGGGCGGCCGGTCCGCATCACTCCCCTCGCGCGCACGCACGACCCCGACCGCGAAACGGCGGTATCGGTCTGGACGCAGCTGGAAGACCTCGCGGGCGTGACCATCCCGGTGCCCGCGCTGCGGTGACGCCCGCCGCGAATGCACGGCGGGCGCGACGACTCAGTTGAAGTCGCCGCCCGGGGCCATGTCGGCGAAGCGCGAGTAGTGACCCTGGAACGCGACGGTGATCGTCGCGGTCGGACCGTTGCGGTGCTTCGCGACGATCAGGTCGGCCTCACCCGGGCGCACGTCCTTGTCGTAGACGGAGTCGCGGTGCAGCAGGATGACCATGTCGGCATCCTGCTCGATCGAGCCGGACTCGCGCAGGTCGCTGATCGCGGGCTTCTTGTCCTGCCGCTGCTCGGGGCCGCGGTTCAGTTGCGAGAGCGCGATGACGGGAACCTGCAGCTCCTTGGCGATGAGTTTCAGGCTTCGCGAGAACTCCGAAACCTCCTGCTGACGCGACTCGACGCGCTTGCCCGACGTCATCAGCTGCAGGTAGTCGATGATGACCATCTTGAGTCCGGCGCGTTGCTTGAGACGACGGCACTTCGCGCGGATCTCGACGAGCGTCATGTTCGGGCTGTCGTCGATGTAGAGCGGAGCGTCGTTGATGCGCCCGCGGGTGGAGGCGACGGTCGTCCAGTCGCGCGGGTCGAGCGTTCCCTTGCGCATGTTCTGCAGCGGGATCGCGCCCTCGGCGCTGAGCAGACGCATGGCGATCTCGCTCTTGCCCATCTCGAGCGAGAAGAAGATCGAGGGGTAGTCGTGGCCGATGGATGCCGCGCGCGCGAAGTCGAGCGCGAGCGTCGACTTGCCCATGGCGGGTCGGGCGGCGACGACGATCATCTGACCGCCGTGCAGGCCGTTGGTGAGTTCGTCGAGCTCCCGGAATCCGGTGGGGATGCCGGTCATCGAGCCGTCGCGCCCGTTGGCCGCCTCGATCTCCTCGACCGCGGCGTCGACCGCGACCGTGAGCGGCACGTAGTCCTCGGCCGTCTCCGAGCCGGTGACCGAGTAGATCTCGGCCTGGGCGTTGTTCACGATGTCGGTCGCGTCGCCCTGGCCGTCGTACCCGAGCTGCACGATGCGCGTGCCGGCGTCGACCAGGCGGCGTAGGATCGCGCGCTCCGAGACGATGCCCGCGTAGTAGCCGGCGTTGGCCGCGGTGGGGACGATCGAGGTCAGCGTGTGCAGGTAGTCGGCGCCGCCGGCGCGGCTCAGCTCGCCCGTCTTGATGAGCTCGTCGGTGACGGCCACGACGTCGGTGGGCTCACCATGGGAGTACAGCGACAGGATCGCCTCGTAGATGAGCTCGTGCTTGGGGATGTAGAAGTCGGCGCCCTTGAGCGTCTCGATCACATCGGCGACGGCATCCTTCGACAGCAGCATTCCGCCGAGCGCGCTCTGCTCGGCGAGCAGGTCGTGCGGCGGGGTGCGCTCAGGCTTGCGCTGGCCCCCGAGGCGCTCCTCGGAGATGTCGGCGATCGACACACTGCTCCCTTCGCTGCGACTGTCCCCCGGTGCGCGCCGCGACCGCGCCGCGCTCTGATTCCGGTCGAAGGACGATCTGCGCAGCAAATCACGGGCCTCCGACATCGGGTCGCTGGACCACGCTACGAGCGGGTGTTTCCGGTCGCAACACGGCCTGTGGATAACCATGTGGAGAGCGTGCGGAGAAGTCCGGAGTGTCTGTGCAGAACGGGTGTGGATAACCCGGTGGAGTATCGGAACTTTGCCGGTTCTTTTTGCCTTTGGACTGGGCTTTCTTGATTCCCCAACCTGTGGATGGGAAAGTGCTTCAAGTGAACATTGAAGGTTCGGGACATCCGTGCGGGGATGTGTAGAACCTGGGGAAAGTCAAGCGGAGATTTCACCGGGCGCGTCGGCGCTCGCGCCGCCGAGGATCCTGCGCGAAGTGTCATCGATCCCCTACCAGATCGGTCTAGACAGAGCAATATTCAGCGAGTATCGTCGCCTCCACATTGAAGTGAGATTCAGCAACGATCGTCTTTCGGGGAGGGAAGCCGACGTGAACGCTCAAGCGACCCGACGTGGCGTACCCGCCGCCGTCCTCTGGGGTGGCGTGGGCGCTGTCGCGTGGGCCGCGATCACGATCCTCACGGGTGGCTCCTCCGCACACGCAGACGAGCAGTCAGATGCTCCCCTTCTCGACAGCGTCTCCTCGCTCGTGAGCCAGACCGTCTCGACCGTCGGCAGCACCGTGACCGCGGTCACGCAGCCCGTGGTCACGGAGGTCGTTGCTCCCGTCGTCACCGAGGTCGTTGCTCCCGTCGTCACCGAGGTCGTTGCTCCCGTCGTCGAGCATGTGGCCGCGCCCGTGCCGCAGGCAGCCCCCGCCGTGGTCGAGACCGTGACCGAGACCGTCGCAGCGGTTCCCGTCGCCGGACCGGCGACCGCACCCGTCGTAGAGACCATCGCCGACACCGCACAGGCCGCCGTGGCTCCGGTCACCGACCTGCTGCAGCAGACTCCGCTATCGCAGATCGTCCGCCCGGTGCAGGATGCCGTCTCGGCCCTGCCGATCGTCGGCAGCCTCGTCGACGACCTGGGCGTGGACACCCTGATCACCGACGTCGTCGGCGTCGTCGACGAGACCACCGCCGTCGTCGGCGGGGTTGTCGAGAACACGCTTCCTCCGGTGCTCGTCGTCCTCGACCCGGCCTCGGGAATTGCCGCGGATCGCCCTGATTCCGCGGCATCCTCCGTGTCGAACTCGCATGCACGGGGTACCCGTGCGCCCGCATCCGCGACGGCCGAGAACTCCGCGATCCCTGCAGTCGAGCCGGTAGCCGTCCCCGCTGCCCCGGCCACGGGTGTGCCCGCATCCGACGAGGAGAAGGCTCCGTCTCCCTCGCACGGCGGTTCTCCCGCCATCCCCGCGTCCGCCGGTTCCGGCGGCGCCTCCGGTCTCTCCCACGCGCGTCTCAGCGATGTGGGTCCCTTCGCGCTCCGTGCCGTGGAGCGCACCCCCGGTGCAGCCGACGACGTCCTGCCGACGTCGCTGGTCGCCGACACCGACGTCTCCCCTGACTGACGGGTCGTCCGGTCGCTCCTCGTGAGCGACAGATGCCGTGCTGCGCGCGCACTCACTTCGCGCGCACCCACATCAGACGACTCGATTCCAGTCAGGAGAAGGACATCATGCGCACGATCCTCAAGCGGGCCCTGTGGGGCACGCTCATCGCCGGCGGGGTCACCCTGTTCGGCGCGACGGCCGCCAACGCGGCCGACACCTCGGGAGCAGACGGACTGCTCTCGGGAACGCAGGCGGACACCCCCGTCTCGGTGCCCGTCACGATCGTCGACAACGCGATCTCGCTGCTCGGAGACTCCTCCGCGCAGGCGGCTCCGGCGCCCGCCCCGGCACCGGCACCCGCCCCGGCACCCGCTCCGGCACCCGCACCCGCACCCGCTCCGGCGACGAGCGGCGACGACGGTGTCGCGTCGGGCACCCAGGCGGTCGTCGCCGTCACCGTCCCTGTGACAGTGAGCGGCAACGGCATCAGCCTCCTGGGCGACTCGTCGAGCGCACCGGCCGCACCCGCACCCGCACCGGCAGCCCCCGCCGCCACCCCGTCGGTCACCACGAACGGCGCCGACGGCGTGCTCTCGGGTTCGCAGGCGCTGCTCGACGTCGACGTGCCGATCACCGTGACCGGCAACTCGCTCTCGCTCCTCGGCGACAGCGCTTCGACCGGACAGGACGCCGCGGCACCGGCATCCGGCTCCGGCACCTCGGATGCCGCAGCACCGAGCACCTCGGGTGACGACGGCGTCGCGAGCGGCACGCAGGTGACCGCACCCGTCACCGCCCCGGTGAACGTCAGCGGCAACGCCATCTCCCTCCTGGGCGACAGCTCCAGCGAGGGCGGCACCGCCGCTGCGGCCGGTTCCTCCGCCCCCGCCACGGGTTCGACCACGACCGGAGACGACGGCATCCTGGGCGGCAGCCAGGTCACCGCACCCGTCACCGCCCCGGTGAACGTCAGCGGCAACGCCATCTCCCTCCTGGGCGACAGCTCCAGCGAGGGCGGCACCGCCGCTGCGGCTCCCGCCGGCTCGGGCACCCCGTCGACCGAGGCCTCGACCTCGGGTGACGACGGCGTCGCGAGCGGCACGCAGGCGACCGCTCCCGTCACTGCTCCCGTGACCGCCACCGGCAACGCGATCTCGCTCCTGGGCGACAGCGCCACCGACGGCGGTTCCACGCCGGCCGCTCCGGCCGGGTCGACGGCTCCGTCCACGGGCGCGACCACGAACGGTGACGACGGCGTCGCGAGCGGCACGCAGGTCACCGCTCCCGTCACCGCCCCGGTGACCGCCACCGGCAACGCCATCTCCGTCCTCGGAGACAGCGACGTCACGGGTGGAACGGCTCCGGTCGCTCCGGCCACCGGCGGCACCTCGACCGGAGGCACCACCTCCGGTGACGACGGCGTCCTCGGCGGAACCCAGGTCACCGCTCCCGTCACCGCCCCGGTGACCGCCACCGGCAACGCCATCTCCGTCCTCGGAGACAGCGACGTCACGGGTGGAACGGCTCCGGCCGCTCCAGCCACCGGCGGCACCTCGACCGGAGGCACCACCTCCGGTGACGACGGCATCCTCGGCGGAACCCAGGTCACCGCTCCCGTCACCGCTCCCGTGACCGGAACCGGCAACGCCATCTCCGTGCTCGGAGACAGCGAGGTGACCGGCGGCTCCACGACCGGAGCCCCGACCACCGGCGGCCCGACCACGGATGGCGTGACCACCGGTGACGACGGCATCCTCGGCGGAACCCAGATCACCGCGCCCATCACCCTCCCGATCACCCTCGGCGGCAACGCCGTCTCGGTCGGCGGCGACAGCACGGTGACCGGCCCCGGCACGGACCCCGGAAGCGATCCCGGCACCGACCCCGGCACCGACCCGGGAACGGACCCCGGCACCGACCCCGGTACTGACCCGGGAACGGACCCTGGTACCGACCCGGGAACCACGCCCGGCACGACCCCGACCACTACGGCGGCTGCGCAGTCGTCGAGTGGAGCCGTGACGGCAGCCGGTTCGTCGCAGGGACTCGCCCAGACGGGTGACGCCTCCTCCACGGGTCTCGCAGCCCTCGCCGCAGTACTGCTGCTCCTCGGAGCAGGGATGCTGCTGCGTCGCCGCCTGACCGTGTGACCCAGGTCCCGGTGGTGCTGCGTCCTCGGGGGAGGAGGCGCCGCACCGCCGGTGCGCGGGTCCCGGAACGTCGGGAGGGGGACCCCTCCCCCGCCCGGCGGTGGATCGCGACGCCGCGCAGCACGCGGATGCCCCGTGTCCCCAGCACGGGGCATCCGCCATGCCCTCGGCATCCCTCCGCCCCTACCTCGCGCCCCCCTGCTCCCCCCCTGCTCCTCTCTCTCTGCGCCGACACCCACCACCCGCGCCCAGACCCACCACCCCGCACGTCGTGGGTGGTGGGCTTCGACGCGGAAGGTGGGTCCCCGCGCCGGGGACGGGCTCGGCGCCGGGGTGGGTCTCGGCGCCGTGACGAGGCCGGCGCGGGGACGGGGCCGGCGCGAAAGGGAGGGGGATGCAGAACGCCCCCTGTCCCGAGGGACAGAGGGCGTTCTCGCGAAGACGTCGCTTACTTGGCGGCGACGACCTGCAGGGTGATGACAGCGGTCACGTCGTCGTGCAGACGGACGGTGGCCTCGTGCTCGCCGACCGACTTGATCGCGGAGGTGATGTGCACCTTGCGCTTGTCGATCGAACCGAGACCGGCAGCCGCGACAGCGTCGGCGACATCGGCGGTCTTGACCGAACCGAAGAGACGACCCTCGTTGCCGGCCTTCACGGCCAGGCGGACCTTGGTGTCTTCGATCGAGTTCTTCAGCGCCACGGCCTCGTCGCGGTCGTGGATCGCGCGAGCCTGACGAGCAGCCTGGATCGAAGCGACCTGCTTTTCGCCACCGCGGGTCCACGCCGTAGCGAAGCCCTGGGGGATGAGGTAGTTGCGGGCGTACCCGTTCTTGACCTCGACCACGTCACCGGCGCTTCCGAGCCCGGCGACCTCGTTCGTGAGAATCAGCTTTGCCATGTCGGTACCCCTCAGCGGCCAGCGCCGGCGTAGGGCAGGAGAGCCATCTCGCGAGCGTTCTTGATCGCGCGAGCGATCAGACGCTGCTCCTGCACGGAGACACCGGTGATACGACGGGCGCGAATCTTCCCACGCTCCGAGATGAACTTGCGAAGGGTGGAGACATCCTTGTAATCGATGACACCGACCCGGATCGACTTCGCGGGAGCGGCGTTCTTCGCGCCCTTCCGCGGCTTGCGGCGGTCGCCGCTCGACTTTCCAGCCATTGGTTTTCCTTAGTTATGAGACGGATGCCGCAGCATCCGGAGATCTGTTTCAGAAGGGGGTGTCGTCGCCGAAGCTGCCCGGAGTGCTCCAGGCATCGGCGCTGGTCGACGAGCCGGGCGTGGACCACGGCTCCTCCGACACCTGCTGCTGAGCGGGACGGGACTGTCCGCCACCGCCGCCACCGTTCGACGCCGCACGGGTGACCTGCGCGGTCGCGTACCGGAGCGAGGGGCCGATCTCGTCGACCTCCAGCTCGATCGCGGTCCGCTGGTTGCCCTCACGGTCCTGGTAGGAGCGCTGACGCAGACGGCCCTGCGCGATGACGCGCATGCCCTTGGTCAGCGAACCCGCCACGTGCTCGGCGAACTCGCGCCAGACCGACGCGCGGAGGAACAGCGCTTCGCCGTCCTTCCACTCGTTCGCCTGACGGTCGAAGTTGCGCGGGGTCGACGCGATGGTGAAGTTCGCCACCGGCAGTCCGTTCTGCGTGTAGCGCAGTTCGGGGTCGGCCGTGAGGTTTCCCACCACGGTGATGACTGTTTCGCCGGCCATGAGACTTACGCCTTCGCTGCCTTGGCGGACTTGCGAGCGGCCTTCTCCTCGGCGCGCTTGGCCTCGGAAGCGATCATCGCCTGAGCTTCCTCGGCACGCAGCACCTTGGTGCGCATGATCTGCTCGTTCAGCTTGAGCTGACGGTCGAGCTCCTGCGTGGCCTCGCTGGTCGCGGTGAAGTTGACGACGGCGTAGATGCCCTCGGTCTTCTTCTGGATCTCGTACGCGAAACGGCGCTTGCCCCAGACGTCGACGTTCTCGATCGAGCCACCATCGTTGGTGATGACCTTCAGGAACTTGTCGAGCGTAGGAGCGACCTGGCGCTCGTCGATCTCGGGGGTCAGAATGACCATGAGTTCGTACTGGTGCGTCACTTACCCACCTCCTTCGGACTAGAACGGCTCTCGGGACTTTCCCGGGAGCAGGAGGGTGTGTAGCACGTCGTCCGTCCGGGCATCCGAATGGGCGCCTGAGGGCAGACAACCTCGTCAGTCTAGCGGAGTTTCCTCTGCGCTGCTGCCAGTCCGCCTGCGACGGGCTGGCATGCTGGTGGGGTGCGTGCTGATCGTCAGCGCCCACAGACGACCGAAGGGGGAACGCGCATGCGCGTCAACAAGATCGGGGCAGGCTTCGTCCTGGCCGCCGCCATCCTGCTCACCGGCTGTTCCGCACCGGCGGACGAGCCGAAGGACGACACCGCGTCGTCCACGCCCGCCGCGGAGGAGAGCACCGCTCCCGCATCCGACTGCCCGGAGCTCACCGAGGGAGCCACCGTCGACGGGGCCACCCTCGGCGGATGCATCACCGAGGCGATGACCGACTCGCAGGGCTACGCCGCGAAGATGACCGTGCTCGGCATGGAGACCACGGCGCAGTACGACCCGTCGACCGACGCCGTCGCGTGGTCGACCCCGATGGGCTCGGTCGTCGTGATCGGCGACGACGAGTGGGTCAAGTCGTCGACCAGTGAGTGGCAGGTCGCCGACCCGAACTCGTCGGACCCGATCGTCGCGGGCCTCAGCCAGGCCGCGGCCACCGCGAACGACACCGACCCGGCCGTGGCAGCCGGCGCGCTGTCGGGCGAGTTCACCGTGACGGGCAAGGGCTCGCGCCTCGGTCAGGACGTCTACATCCTGACGGGCACCGCCGAGCAGCAGGGCGTCTCCGTCGACATGACCTACGAGGTCACCGCCGACTACGTGGTGCTCGCGACCACCGGTGCCACCGAGGCCGCCGGTCAGTCGATCGAGACCTCGCTCGAGATCACCGAGTGGGACGTGAAGCAGGACATCGTCGCACCGCTCTGATCGATGACTCACGAAGCGGGTCGGGGCGCATGCCCCGGCCCGCTTCGCTTTTCCCGCTGTGGCGTCAGGCAGGAGATCGCACGCTGTGCAGGAGATCGCACGCTGTGCAGGAGCATCCGTCGTATCCGGTCCTGCAATGCGTGCGATCTCCTTCGTCACGGACGGGGGGATGCCGCGGCTAGGCCCCGCGTCGTGCCGGGCGGATCACCAGGTACACCAGGTACACGCCGCCGAGCACGAGGGTCACCACTCCCACGGGCAGCGCATGCTTCGGCACGAGGTTCTGCCCGATGATGTCGGCCATAGACAGCAGCGTCGCCCCCATGAGGGCCGTCGCCACGAGATGCGGCGTCCCGCTCCGCGCGATGAGCCGCGCGAGATGCGGCGCGGCGAGCGCGATGAACGCGACCGGTCCGATCACGGCCGTCACCACGCCGGTGAGTCCGACCGCGATCGCCACGAGCGCCGCCTTCGTGAGGCCCATGCGCCCGCCCAGACTCGATCCGAGATCGTCACCGAGCTCGACGAGCCAGAGCCCGCGGCGTCCGAGCGCGAGCAGTGCGATGAGTCCGAGCACGATCGCGATGGGCAGCGCCGCCTGCGTCCATCCGACCCCGTTGAGCGACCCTGCGCCCCAGATGGCGGCGGAGACCGCGACCTCCAGTCGGGCCCGCAGCAGCATCCACGAGTTCACGGCCGCGAGCACCGCGCTCACGCCGATCCCGACGATGACGATGCGATAGCCGAGGGCGCCCTGGCCGGCGACGAGCAGCGCGACCAGCGCGGCGGTGGCGAATCCGCCGAGGATCGCGCCGATCGCGATCGCGAACTGCGACCCGCCGCCCGCCGTGATGACGATGAGCGCTCCCGTGTAGGCGCCGGTGGTGAGGCCGATCACGTCGGGGCTTCCGAGCGGATTGCGGGTGATGGTCTGGAAGATGCTGCCGGACAGAGCGAGGGCCGCGCCGAAGACCACGGCGGCGAGCGCGCGAGGCAGACGCCAGTCGACCACGACCATCCGCACGCCCCCGTCCGTCTCGAACAGTGCCTGCACAGCCCTGATCGGCGACAGCACCGTGTCGCCGATCGAGATTCCGGCCACCAGGGAGACGAGAAGCGCCGCGACGAGCAGGCCCATCGCGACGCGCGCCCGCCGATCGAGCGGCCGGCGAGCTCGACGGATCGCCTGACGGGCGTCGGCGGCGCGTATCGAGACGCTCACAGCTGCACCGGGTTCTTGCGGCGGCCGATCCAGATGAGGAAGGGTGCGGCGACGAAAGCCATGACGATGCCGACCGGCACTTCCTGCGGAGCGATGATCACGCGGCCGACCACGTCACCCAGCACGACGACGATCGCCCCGATCACGGCGGCCAGCGGCACGATCGCCTTCTGCGAGGCGCCTACGAACCCCCGGGCGATGTGCGGAGCGGCGAGGCCGAGGAAGGCGATGGGACCCGAGAGGGCGGTGGCGGTGCCGGCGAGGAGCGTCACCGCTGCGACGGCGGCCGTGCGCAGCGGGCCGATCTTCACGCCGAGCGCCGCCGCCGTGTCGTCGCCGAGCGCCAGCACGTCGAGGCTCCGCGTCATGAGCAGGGCGATGACGAGCCCCAGCGCGATCGCCGGGCCGGCGAAGACCAGCAGCGACAGGTCCCGTCCGGCCAGGGCACCGGACTCCCAGCTGCGCATGTGCAGGAAGGCCGTGGGGTTCAGCAGCACGAGCGCGGTCGTGACGCCGCCGAGCACCGCGGCGAGCGCGACGCCGGAGAGCACGAGCGTGACCGGGCTGCCCCCGCCGACCGCACCGAGCAGCACGACGCCGATGGTCGCGACGAGGGCGCCGACGAGGGCGAACACCATCAGATGCGGGAAGTCGCGCACACCCAAGGCGGCCACGGCGATCGCCACTGCGACGGATGCTCCCGCATTGACTCCGAGGATGCCGGGGTCTGCCAGGGCGTTCCGGGTGAGGGCCTGCATCACCGCTCCCGCGGCGCCGAGGGCGAGTCCGACGACGATGCCGAGCACCGTCCGCGGGATGCGCGACTCGCGCACGACCAGCTGAAGATCGCTCCCGTCGAAGTCCGAGACGGCGTCCCAGACGGTGCCGGGCGCGATCACCTTGGTGCCGACGGTGACACCGACCCCGGCGGCGACGACCAGCGCGAGGGTCGCGAGCACGACGACGAACGCGATCCGCGCGGCGGGATGCCGGCGCAGATCGCGTCTCGTCGGTGCGACGGTGGTCACTCGAGGGTCACTCGACGCTCACTCGGCGGCGATCATTCCGCGGTGTGCGCGGGCCCCTGACCGGCCACCGCATCGGCGAGGGCCGGCACCAGGGTGTCGAGCACGTAGGGAAGGCTGAGCGGCGAGGTGAAGTAGATCGCCCCCGCCGTGACGCCGTCGGTGTAGACGACCGACGATTCCTGCATCGCGCGGAGCGCGGTGACGAACGGCTCGTCCTCGAGTGCGGTCACGTCGTCCTCCGACTCGGTGCCCCAGATGAGGACGTCGGCCGCGTTCAGCACGTCGAGGTTCTCGACGGGGATGTACGCCTGCCCGCCCGACTCGTCCTCCGGCGCGTACGCGTCGATGTCGGCGGGGATCGTGAACCCGAGGTCGGTGAGGAAGTCGGTGCTCAGGCCGTCCTGGTACGCGATCGCCGAACCGTCGTAGATCGCGTTCTGCAGGAAGACGGCGGGCTTCCCGGCGAACTCGGGGTGCTCGGCCGCGGCATCCGCGAACCGCCCGTCGATGTCGTCGACCAGCTCCTGCGCCTCGTCCTCGAGGCCCACGGCCGTGCCGATCTGCAGCGTCTGCACGTCCCACGGCTCGAAGTACATCGAGTAGTCGCCGGAGTGCGCGACGGTCGGCGCGATCTCCGACAGCCGGTCGTAGTCCTCCTCGGTCATGCCGGCATTGGTCCCGATGATCAGGTCGGGTTCGAGCAGCGCGATGGCCTCGAAGTCGAGGCCGTCGCTCGTCGTGAGCACCTCCGGCTCGGAGTCGCCGCGCGCGTCGTCGGCCCATGGCCAGGAGGCGAACTCGTGATCGCCGTACCAGTCCGTCACACCGACCGGCTTCACGCCGAGCGCCCACAGGGTGTCCTGCTCGGTGTACCCCACCGAGACCACCCGTGCCGGCTGCTCCGAGACGGTGGTCTCGCCGTAGGCGTGCTCTACGGTGACCGGGAACGCGTCGTCATCGACGCGCGGGAGGTCGGCATCGGAGGATCCGGCCGCCGGGCTGCAGGCGGTGAGAGCCGCGGCGGTCGCGGCAGCGGCGAGAAGGGCGGCGAGCACCCGGGAACGTGAGCGAGGCATGGCGGAACCTGTCGGTCGAGATAAGGGTTGCCTAAGCTTACTGAACCCGGCGACAGGATTTCGAGTCAGATGCCGCCTCCCTCCCCCGCGGAGTTCTCGCGAAGGAGATCGCACGCTGCGTAGGAGCATCCGTCGTGTCCGGTCCTGCGCTGCGTGCGATCTCCTTCGCTACGCGCGGCACGCTCGCAGATCAGCCGATGACGGGCGGGATCTCCGACCAGGCGATCCGCTCGTCGGTCGACGGAGCGGCGGGGATGCGCCCTGCGCCGTCCGGCTCCGGGATCGCCGCGAGCAGAGCCCGGGTGTACGGATGCTGCGGCGCAGCCCACACGCGGTCGGTCGGCCCCGACTCCAGCACGCGGCCCGCGTACATGACAAACGTGCGGTCGGCGATGCGGCGAACCACCGCGAGGTCGTGCGAGATGAACAGCATCCCGGCACCGGCCTCGGCGACGAGGTCGCGCATGAGTCCGGCGACGCTGGTCTGCGTCGAGGCGTCCAGGGCCGAGATCGGCTCGTCGGCCACGAGCAGCGACGGCCGCGCCGCGAGCGCCCTGGCGATCGCGATGCGCTGCTTCTGCCCGCCCGAGAACTGATGCGGGAACCGCGTCGCGACCTGAGCCGGGAGTCCGACGCGCTCGAGCCACTCCTCCACGCGCGAGCCCTCGGCGCCGCGCGCACGCGCGGTCGCGATGCCGTCGGCGATCTGGTCGCCCACGCGGCGGCGTGGGTTCAGCGAGGTCGACGGGTCCTGGAACACCATCTGGATGCCGGTGAGCGCGAGCGTGCGGCGGCGGATGCCGAGCGGCGTGACCGGCGCATCGCGGAAGCGCACCTCTCCGGCGGCGATCCTCTCGATGCCGACGACCGCGCGGGCGAGGCTGGACTTGCCGCTGCCCGACTCGCCGACCAGCGCGACGGTCTCACCCGGCGCCACCTGCATCGACACCTGGTCGACGGCGACGACCGGCGGGTTGCCCGGGTAGCGCACGACGACGCCCTGCGCGTCGAGGACGGAGACGTCACTCATCGGCATCCTCCTTCTCGCTGGGTCCGGCCGGGTCGGCATCCGCGACCGGCTCGTCCGGCGCATCCTCGACCTTCGAGCCGGGCAGCGCCGCGAGCAGCGTGCGCGTGTACTCGTGCTGCGGGTCGCGGAACAGCGTCTCGCGGTCGGCGCGCTCGACGATCCGACCGTCCTTCATGACGGCGACCTCGTCCGCGATCGCGCTCATGACGCCCAGGTCGTGCGTGACGAGCAGCACCGCGAGGTCGCGCTCAGTGGCGAGGTCGCGGAGGAGCTTCAGGATGCCGGCCTGCACGGTCACGTCGAGCGCCGTGGTCGGCTCGTCGGCGAGAAGCACCTCCGGGTCGCAGGCCAGCGCGCACGCGATCGCGATGCGCTGCCGCTGGCCCCCGGAGAACTGATGCGGATAGCGCTTCAGCGCAGCATCCGGATTCGGCACCTGCACCGTCTCGAGCAGTTCGATCGCCCGTGCCTTCGCCGCGGCGCCGCGGAGGCCGAGGTGCACCCGCATGTGGTCGGTGAGCTGGCGGCCGACGGCAAGCTGCGGGTGCAGCGAGGCGGACGGGTCCTGGAAGACCATCGCGATGCGCTTTCCGCGGATGCGGTTGAAACCGCGCCGACGGAGTCCGACGAGCTCCTCGCCCGCGAGGGTGATCGAACCGCCGGTGCGCGCCTGGCGCGGCAGGAGGCCGAGCACGGCGAGCGAGGTGAGGGTCTTGCCCGATCCGGATTCGCCGGCGAGTCCGTGGATGCGGCCGGCCCGCAGGTCGAGGGAGATGCCGTGCACGAGCGGTCGGCCGATCTCGATCGTGAGGTCGCGGATGCTCAGCGCCGGGGCTGCGGGGGAATCGCTCATGCTGCCGCTCCCTTCGCCGAGGCGACGTGGTCGGCCTGCTTCTCGTGCGTGACCTCTGCCGTCGGGTCGAGCACGTCGCGCATCGCATCGCCGAGGAAGTTGAATGCGAGCACGACCGTGAGGATCGCGAGACCGGGGAAGACGCCGAGCCACCATGCGTCGAAGTTCTGCATCGCGGCTGAGATCATCGATCCCCACTCCGCGGTCGGCGGCTGCGCGCCGAGGCCCAGGAACGACAGTCCCGAGAGCAGGAGGATCGCGGCGCCGATGTCGAGCGTGGCCAGCACGAGCATGGGTCCGGCGATGTTCCGGAGGATGTCGACGAACAGGGTGCGCACGGGCGAGTGGCCGAGCAGGCGCCCCGCGATGACGTAGTTCTGTCCGCGCAGGCCGAGAACGATGCTGCGGGTCACACGTGCGTACTGCGGCCACGACACGACGATCGCGGCGATCACGGCGTTGAACAGCGACGGGCCGAGCGACGCGGCGACCACCATCGCGAGGATCACGGTCGGGAACGCCATGAAGAGGTCGGTGATGCGCATGAGCGTCTCGTCGACCGCGCGACCGAAGTACCCGGCGACCGCGCCGATCGTGGTGCCGATGATCATGGCGGCGATCACGAGCATGAGCGCGAGCGGAAGGCTCACGGTCGCGCCGGTCATGAGGCGCGAGAAGATGTCGCGCCCGTTGCCGTCGGTGCCGAGCAGGGTGTCGATCCCCGGCTCCTGCAGACGCGGGAGCACCTGGGCGTTCGGCCCGTACGGCACCCACCACTGCGCCGTGAACGCGATGACGATCCAGGCGGCGGCGATCACGGTGCCGATCACTCCGAGCGGAGTGCGCCACGCGCGCGGCCAGCGGAAGCGGAACCGCCAGGGACCGGATGCCGAGTCGATGCGGCTCATGCGATCCTCACTCTCGGGTCCAGGACGCCGTAGAGCAGATCGACGACGAAGTTGATGAGGAGGTAGATGACGCCGACGACGAGACCGACGCCCATGATGCCGGGCAGGTCGAGGTTGGCGGCGGAGTTGTAGGCGTACGTGCCGAGGCCCGGCCACGCGAACACCGACTCGACCAGCACGGTGCCGGAGAGCAGCGACCCGAACGCCACGCCCACGACCGTGAGGATCGGGAGCGACGCGCCGCGGAGCACGTAATCGAGGATCACGCGCATCGCGGGAAGGCCCTTGGCCCTGGCCGCGCGCACGTAGTCGCTACCAAGCACCTCGAGCACAGACGTGCGGATGAACCGGGTGAGCAGACCGATCGTGACGAGAGACAGCACCATGACCGGCAGGGCGAGGTGCGCGAGGGCGTCGAAGAAGCCGACGCCGTCGCCGTTGAGGAGGTAGTCGACCGTGTACAGCCCGGTGATGCGGGGCGGCGGCGTGATCGACGGCGAGATGCGGCCGGAACCAGGGGCGATGCGCAGCTCGAGGAAGAAGACGTAGAAGCTCACGAGTGCGAGCCAGAAGGTCGGGACGCTGAGGCCGACGAGCGTCACGACCCGGATGACCTGGTCGGTCACGAGCCCGCGACGGTAGGCGGCGAGCGTTCCGAGCACGATGCTGACGGCGAGGCTCAGGATGATCGCGCCGATCGCGATCTCGATGGTCGCCGGCACCGCGGTGGCGAGATCGCTGGTGACCGGTCGCCCGGTCACCAGCGATGTGCCGAGGTCCCCGCGGAGCAGGTTCCCCATGTAGATGACGTACTGCACGATCAACGGCTGGTCGAGTCCGTTCGCCTTGATGAAGGCCTCGCGCGTCGCCGGGTTCTGCGACGCGCCCTCACCGAGCGCGGCCGACACGGGGTCGCCCGGAACCAGGTTCGTGAGCGCGAAGGTCACGATCGTGACCCCCACGAGCAGGAGCAGGGAGGTGCCCACCCGGCGCAGCAGGTAGCCGACGAGCGGCGACCTGCGACGCTGCGCCTGGCGTTGCACGGCCACCGTCGTCATGCGTCAGAGCCCTCTCAGCCGGCGGGCTGGATCTCGGCGATGTCCATCTCCCACACCGAGTTGTACACGGCGCCGGAGACGGCATCCGCCGTGGCGATGTTGCGGCCGGGGACGATCAGCGGCACGAACGGACCCTCGGCCTGCATGGCCTCGGCGAAGTCCGTGAACGCGGCGCTGCGCTGGTCCTCGTCGGTCGCGGCGGCCGCACCCGCGGCGATGCCCGCGATCTCGGGGTTCGCCTCGGCCGCCCAACCCGCGCGCAGGCCGACCTTCAGGCCCGGAGCGAAGGGAAGGAAGTTCGCGGAGTCGGCGTAGTCGGGACCCCAGAACCACAGGCCGAAGCCCTCGGTGCCGTTGACGTAGGCGTCGAGCTCGGTGGCGAACGGCGCCGGAGCGAGCTCGACCGTGATGCCGGCATCCTCCAGCTGCGCCTGCACGCGCTCGGCGAGCGGGGTGAACTCCACGCCGCCGACGGGGTAGTCGTTCGGGAACTGCAGCTTCAGCGTCTGACCGGTGTAGCCGGCCTCGGCGAGCGCGGCCTTCGACTTCTCGAGGTCCTGCTCCACACCGGTGTCGAGGGCGCCCTCGAATCCGGGCGGGATGACACCGGTCGCCTGCACGGCGCCGGCGCCCGCGAGCTCGAGCAGCGCGTCGTAGTCGAGCGCGTAGCGGATCGCCTCGGCGATCTTGACGTTCGCGAGGTCGCCGGCCACGGCCGAGGACTGGTTCAGCAGCAGGAAGATCGTCTGGCCGGACGGCACGGAATCGACCTGGAGGCCGTCGCCGAGACCCGAGACCTGGTCGCCGTTGAGGTCCATCGCGACCATGGAGTCGCCGCCCTTGAGGTTCGCGAGCTGAGTCGCGCTCTCCGACACGTTGCGCACGACCACGCGGTCGTAGCCGGCCTCTTCGTCGCCGTTGTACTCGTCGTTCTTCGTCAGCACGACCTGCGACGAGAGGTCGAGGGTGTCGAGCACGAACGGTCCGGATCCGGCGGACTCGCCGTCGAGGAAGCCCTGCGCCGAGTCGGAGCCGTCGGTGGTGCCGCCGTTCTCGATCACGACGTCGGAGTTGACGATGCCGAGCGCCGGGTTCGCGAGGATCGCGGGCAGCTGCAGCAGCGGGGTCTCGGAGGTGATGCTGATGGTCTTGTCGTCGACCTCGGTGATGGTGAGGCCGCCGAGCAGGAAGTTCGGCTTCGCGTCCTCCATGCCCTGGATGCGCTGCAGCGTGAAGACGACGTCCTTCGCCTCGATCGGCGAGCCGTCGGAGAAGACGCGGTCGCCCTCGAGCGTGAAGGTGAACTCGGTCGCGGCGTCGTTCTGCTCCCAGGACGCGAGGCCGGGGACCGGGGTCGACACATCCGAGCCCTCGAAGTCGACGAGCGTCTCGTAGAGCGCCTTCGCGATCATGTTGCCGGTCGGGTCGTAGGTGTGGCCGGGGTCGGCGGTCTCGATCGAGAACGCCGTGTCGATGACGAGCGAACCGGACGACGAGTTGCCATCGCTGTTGTTCGCGGAGTTGCCTCCGGAGCATCCTGCGAGCGCGAGGAGCGAGACCGCTCCGATCGCGATGACGGACGTGCTGCGACGTGACGACATGAGAGCCTCCAGAGGCGAGGAGTACATTCGGGTTCGGTCGATGCCGGGTGGACGACCGGTGAACAGATTCGCATCATATGGGACGATGTGTCCAGCGAGGATGCAACCGAACTCACGGTCTGTCCCATGACCTCGCACAGGAGGAGACATATGTCCAGCAAGAACAGCGATGCTTCGCAGCATTCTGGACGAAGTGCCACCCCTTTGGACGACACCGCATACAGAATCCTCGGCACGCTGCGCGATAACGGTCGCATCTCGATCGCCGCGCTGGCCGAGGAGGTCGGCATCTCGCGCGCCAACGCCTACACGCGGGTCGAGTCGCTGATGCAGGACGGCGTGATCACGGGGTTCAGCGCGACCGTGAATCAGGCCAAGGCGGGGCTCTCGATCGGAGCCCTCGTGTTCGTCACGGTGCACCCGCAGGCATGGGCATCGTTCCGCGACCGCGTCATGGAGATGCCCGACGTCGAATGGTGTGCGATCACGACGGGAGAGCACGACGCGATGCTGCTCATCCGCGCGGTCGATGTCAGTGGAGTCCACGAGTTCTCGACCGGGGTCATCGCGCAGCTTCCCGAGGTGCGCACGGTCGTGAGCGTGGTCGTGCTCGACGAGGTCGTGCGCCGCTCGTACCTGCTGCCCACAGACCTTCCGGAACGCGACCTGACGGCCCCGCTCGGCATGACGCGCTGGACGCCGGCATCCCCCGGTCGCGACGCCCTCCCGCCCCGCTGAACCCGCAGGTCGTCGATCGAGCGTCCCTCCCCCTCGCCAGGTCGTCGAGCGAGCGAAGCGAGACAAACGGGGACCCGTCACATAACGCCTCGATCCGTATGGCAAGAATTGCCAACCCGTCGTAGACTGACGCGATGGCGACCATGAACGTCTCCCTTCCCGACCCGATGAAGCGCTTCGTCGAGGATCAGGCCGCGGAGCGGGGGTTCAGCACGAGCAGCGAGTTCGTGCGCGACCTCATCCGCCACGAGCAGGCCCGCACCCAGCTCCGTTCGCTGATCGTGGAAGGGCTCGCGTCCGGACCGGGCTCCGTCGCGGACGACGACTACTTCGACGGCCTTCGCGATCGCGTTGGCGACCCGGGCGCGAAAGCGTCGTGACCGCTCGCCGAGTCGTCACGAGCAGACGCGCAGATCAGGACATCGTCGAGGCCCTCGACCATCTCCGGGATGCGGGGGCCGACGCCGCCGCCTACGACCTCATCGATGAGCTGCAGGAGCTGTCACGGCGCATCGCGCAGTTCCCCTCCATCGGATCATCCCGCTTCGCGGTCGAGACCGGCATCGCCGACCTGCGGGACGTCGCGCTGCGCCGCTTCCCGTATGTCGTCTTCTACAGCGAGGACTCCGACGCGGTGCGCATCCACCGTTTCCTCCATCACAGCCGCGACATCCCCGCAGAGCTGCGGGGCGGGTAGCGCCCGACGCCTCCCCCGCGGGCTGCGCTCGCACGCCGACCCGAGGGCTGCGCTCGCTCGACGACCCGAGGGTTGCGCTCGCTCAGCGAGCGTCGGAGGCGACCTCTTCGCACACGCTCAGCTGCGGCAGGCCGTGCATCTCGTAGTGCTCGACGAGCCGGATGAGCCCGGCATCCGTCAGCTCGAGGTCGCTCTCGCCGCTGCCGGTGACCACCGTGCCGTCGGCGACGAGCACGTGCACGAACGACACCCAGATGGTGTCGCCGGTGCGGGTGCCAACGAAGCGCCCGAAGGTCACGGTGTCGCCCGAGTAGTCGCCCCAGATCGCGCCGTCCTTCTCCCAGTACACGAACTCGCTCGGCGACTCGGGATCGACGGCGGAGGTGGTCGACGACACCATGCGGAAACGGCGGCCGTCGAGGGAGGGGATGGTCGTCACAGGCGAGTTCACCCTCCGATTATGGGGTGGATCACCGGGCGGCCGCGCCGCGGCATCCAGGCGTCTCCCGCCCGCTCGGATCGCGCCGATCGAGCGAGACGAAACGCGCGGCGCTCGACGGCCCGCATCCGTTTCGTCTGACCCCGTCACTCCAGGTCGAGGCGCAACAGACCGGGCAGATGCGAGGTCTGCGCGCGCACCGTGACGAGGAACGTCTCGTACTCCGGGACCATCTGCACGCGCGATGATCCGAGCACAAGGGTGGAGGATCGGCCGGCCCGACGCTCGAGGCGGAGGCGACGCACCGGGTAACCCGTCGGGGTGAGCCAGACGCGGCTCAGCTGCGCGTACGGGACGTCGAGGTCGTCGAGGCGCAGACCCTGCTGACTGACCCCGATCCGCGAAGGGATGCCGCGGAGCACCCTCCGCCGCCGCACTGCGCCGATCAGCAGTCCGACGCCGGCGACGCCCGCGAACGGCGCGATGAGGACGAGCGCCGACAGCTCCCCGTCGAGGAATCCCGGAGTGAAGGCGACGGCGACCGTGGCGAGCGTCACGAGCAGGGCTGCGACTCCTCCGACGAGGAGCGCGTTCGCGAACCCGCGCTCCTTCGACGCGTCCACCTGGAACGACGTCGGCAGGTGCGCCCTCGCGCGTGCGGCCGCGACGGGATCGACCGCCGGCGGCTCGTCGATCGGGGTGAGCACGGCCATGAGCTCGTTGAAGGTCGTGCGTGTGAAGCCCGGCAGCTCCACGATGATCTCGCGCCCGTTGCTGTAGACGATGAGAGCGCGCGTGACCCCGCTGCGGATGCCGTTCGTGCGGTGCTCCGTGATCTTCGAGCGGAACACGGTCGTGGCGCGGTCGAAGACCTCGCGGTTGCCGCCGCGTCCGACCTCGACCGTCGTGGGGCGCACGACGACGCGGACGTTGCGAAACCAGAAGATGCCGAGCCACACCGCCGCGGTCAGGGCGAGCGCCACGACGAGCACGATGATCCCGCGCGTCGGTATGTCCATGCGGCGCGGCAGGAACTGCGGCAGCACGAAGAGGGTCAACGTCGACAGCACCGCCGTCGTCACGACCGCGCTCATCACGGCCCGTGCCGGATGACGACGGAACACCCGTTCGCCCGGCACCACAGCGACCCCGTCGACCATCCCCGGCCCTCCCCGCTCTGGACTTCCTCTCGCACAGTAGCGGCGAACCGTCTTGCCGCGCACTCCCCCGGGTAGCGTGGGTCGCATGCACTGGATGCCCGACCCCTCGGCCGGATCATGGCTGCGCGACAGGCTCGACGACCCGTGGAACTCGTCGATGCACTCGGTCGTCCCTCACGGATACCCGGCCTACGCGCGCATCCTGCACCCGGCGATCGTGCGCTCGCTCCCCGATCGACCCGTTCCGACTTTCGACGACTGGGACCGGATGCCGGGGCCTGAGCAGCAGCGACTCATGGAGCTCTTCGTCGACGAGCCAACGACCTGGGCCGAGACCGCCCGGGCGTTCGGCACCGTGCTGCATCCGCTCGCCCAGTGGCAGCGCGTGGTGCGCACGCCGATGGACGAGGACTGGCAGACCCGCATCGCCCCGGACGGTCGGGAGTTCAGCGCCCCGGCCGATGGTGCCCTCGCGCCGGAGACCGTCGCGGCGATCGCGACTCACCTGCGTGCGACCACGGCCACGCCCGACGACGGAGTGGCCGCACTGTGGGAGGGTTTCGGCGGTCTGCTCGGCCACCTCGGGCACACCCCGTCGCGCGCGTTCCTGACGCCCGTCGACGATCCGAACCACCGGGCGATGCTCGACCGCAGCGTGCACGACCCTTTCAACAACGTCTTCCGCAGGAAGACCTGGCAGGAGGGCATCCTGTCGAGGGAGATCTCCGAGGGACCGCGCTTCCGCACGCGAGACCGCGCCTACGTGCTGTTCTCGGCCGGCGCCTCCGAGTTCGCCGATGCCGACTGGGTGCTGCGCGCGCCGTGGCGCGACCTCCCCGGCGAGCAGCACGGGTTCCCGCCGAGCGCACAGAGTCCCAGCATCCTCTGGCCCGAGGATCGGGCGTGGGTGCTGGTCAGCGAGATCGACTACGACTCCACGGTCGTCGCCGGGTCGGCCGAACTCGTCGCCGCACTATGCGCCGATACCGCGCTGGAGGCCTTCGCGATCAGCGAGGGCGCCGAGCTGCACGGGGACAGCGACGAGGTGAACCGATGAGCCACCCGCAGCCCGCCACGAGCTTCGACAGCCGACCTCTGACCGATCCCGTCGACCCCCGAGCCGTCAGCTCCTTCGCGGCGGAGCTCCGCGCCCGCGGTTCGCTGGGCATGTCGGTCTCGACCGTGATCGGGCTCGTGGTCGTCGTGATCGTGGTGCTCGTCTCCGTCCCGATCGCGGCCTCCGTGCTCATCGGCCTCGCCACCAGCCCGCGCGACTTCGGGTTCGCCGGGATCGGACTGCTGCTCTTCGGCGGCGTGGGCGTCGCGATCGGCATCAGTGCGCTCGTCGGCTGGCGGCGAGCACGGGTCACGCGGTACCGGCTCGACAGGTTCGCCCGGGCCAACGGCATGACCTACGAGGCGCGGATCGCCGAGCCTCCGCTGCCCGGCATGATCTTCAGCCTCGGCCGCTCACGTGTCTCGACAGACCTCGTGCGGGGCACGAACCGCGGTTCGTCGAATTCGGCAATTACCAGTACACGGTGCAGTCAGGGAAGAACTCGACCACCTACCGCTGGGGGTACGTCGCGGTGAAGCTCGACGTGCCGCTGCCGAACATCGTGCTCGACGCGAAGGGCAACAACGCGTTCGGCTCCAATCTGCCCGCCTCGTTCCAGCGCGAGCAGCGGCTGTCGCTCGAAGGGGACTTCGACAAGTACTTCACGCTCTACTGCCCTGCCGGCTACGAGCGCGACGCGCTGTACCTCTTCACGCCCGACATCATGGCGCGCTTCATCGACAACGCCGCCGAACTCGACGTGGAGATCGTCGACGACTGGCTGTTCCTCTACACGCAGCGACGTGCATCGACGCTCGACCCCGCGACCTGGTCGTGGCTGTTCGGCGCGGTGGGCGCGCTCATCACCAAGTTCGACCAGTGGGCGCGGTGGCGCGACGACCGGTTGCGCGAGGAAGCGGCGAGCGCTCCGGCATCCGTGGTTCCCGCTGTGGACCCGCAGACGGCCAGCGCCCAGCTACCGTTCGCGCCGCCTGCCGGTCTGCTCGCGCCGCCGCCCGGGGTGGCCGCCGAAGGACGGCGCCTCAAGCGCGGCTTCCGCTGGCTGCCGGTGGTGGTCATCCTCGGCTTCATCGCGTTCTGGTACCTGCGGAACGCATTCTGACTCCCCCGTCTCGCACCGGACCACGGCCGGTGTCGGTGCGTCCGGTTACTGTCGCGGTGTGGCGGAGCCGGTGCAGCAGTGGTGGGCGAGGAGGCAGTTCTCGCGCGGCAGCGCCGTGCCCTACGAGGTCGGCACCTTCCGCACAGCCTGGGCCGCCTATCCGGAGCTGATCCGCCAGTACCACCCGGAGCTGAATCACGGTGTGACCCTGTCGCAGATTCCCCTCGCCGCCGATGTGCTGCTGTGCTGGGAGTGCGCCGTCGGGCACCGCTTCGCCGCGACCCCGACCGAGCAGCGCGAGCGACCAGGGCGCGTCCGCCGCCGTTCGGCCTGGTGTCCGGAGTGCTCGACCCTCGCACGACCGCAACCCGTCGTCCTGGGCGAGGCCCGCGCGATCCCCCGGGCACCCCGCCGGCCCTCGCCCGCGCTGTGCACGAAGACGCCCGACCTCCCCTCCGGCACGGCGTTCCTCAGCACATGCGCGCCTCAGCCGGCATCCGCGGCCGAGGCTGCGCTGCGGGCGGGGCTCACCGAGCGCCTGCTCTTCGACGGCGGGGTCAACGCGGTCAAGGTGTCGAGGCCCTTCTTCCGGCACACCGAGGTGTGGCCGGACATCGTGATCCCCGAACTGCGCATCGCCGTCGAGTACGACACGGTCGGACGCCACGGTCTCGAGCACGTCGGCAAGCGACAGGATGCCGATCAGCGCAAGGACCGCGCGCTGCGTGGAGTCGGCTGGGAGGTCGTGCGCATCCGCACGGGGCCGCTCGCGCCGATCGGCCCGTTCGACCTGCAGATGACCTCGGTCGGCGTGCGCGGCATCACCCGCCTGCTCGACGCGTTCCGCGGCATCCGCGGCGACCTCCTGGTCGACGCCTACCTGCGGTGACGCGGCGGAGTGTGTGGGGGTGGGTGCTGTTGGGGATCAGCGGCCCACCCCATCCCCCCTCGGGATCAGAAGAAGATCTGACTCTCCCTCCGCAGGACGGTCGAACCGTCCGGACGCGTGGTCAGCTGGGGACTGACGTATCAACGCGTATACGGAAATGGTATCCCGCAGCACGTTGCATCATATTGCGACGCTCGATCTGCACCGCCGTCGAGTCGAACCGGTTCGATCTCCTGGTCAAACCGGATTATTTCCTGCGGTTTCCGCACGTTTACGAGTCTCGTTCGCGAGGCCGAAGTACACGAGTTCCGCGTCGTCCAGCATCCGCGAGCGGATGAGGAACCGCATCCCCGTCGGTCCCTCCACGCTGAACCCGGCACCCCGGCCCGGCACGACGTCGATGGTGAGGTGCGTGTACTTCCAGTACTCGAACTGCGACTCCGACATGAAGACCTCGACCGGGGCGTCGAGACCCACGTCGAGCGCCCCCAGCAGCACGTCGCTCGGCCCGGTGAGGAGCATCCCGACGGGGTAGCACATGGGCGACGACCCGTCGCAGCATCCGCCCGACTGGTGGAACATCAGCGGACCGTGCTGCGCCGCGAGGTCGCGGATGAGGGATGCCGCAGCATCCGTCACCGCGACCCGCGGGTAGCTACCGATGCTCACCATCAGAAGAAGCCCATCGGGCCCTCCGCGTACGACACGAGGAGGTTCTTCGTCTGCTGGTAGTGGTCGAGCATCATCTTGTGGTTCTCGCGACCCACGCCCGACTGCTTGTATCCGCCGAACGCCGCGTGCGCGGGGTACTGGTGGTACGTGTTCGTCCACACGCGGCCGGCCTCGATGGCGCGCCCCGCGCGGTAGGCCGTGTCGCCGCTGCGGCTCCACACTCCGGCGCCCAGACCGTAGAGCGTGTCGTTCGCGATCGAGATCGCGTCGTCGTAGTCGTCGAACGAGGTGACCGAGAGCACCGGACCGAAGATCTCCTCCTGGAAGATGCGCATGTCGTTCGTGCCCTCGAACACGGTCGGAGCGACATAGAACCCCTCGCTGAGATCGCCGCCGAGGTCGACCCGCTCACCACCCGTGAGGAGCCGTGCGCCGCCCTGCTTTCCGATGTCGATGTAGCTGAGGATCTTCTCCAGCTGATCGTTCGACGCCTGAGCGCCGATCATCGTCGCGGGGTCGAGCGGGTTGCCCTGCACGACCTTGCCGACCCGGTCGAGTCCGTCGGCGAGGAAGCCGTCGTAGATCGACCGCTGGATGAGTGCACGCGACGGGCACGTGCACACCTCACCCTGGTTGAGCGCGAACATCGTGAAGCCCTCGAGCGCCTTGTCGTAGAACGGGTCGCCGGTGTCGCGTGCGACGTCCTCGAAGAACACGTTCGGGCTCTTGCCTCCGAGCTCCAGCGTGACGGGGATGAGGTTCTGCGAGGCGTACTGCATGATGAGGCGCCCCGTCGTCGTCTCGCCGGTGAACGCGACCTTGCGGATGCGCTTGTGCTGGGCGAGCGGCGCGCCCGCCTCGATGCCGAACCCGTTCACGATGTTCACGACGCCGGCCGGCAGCAGGTCGCCGATGATGTCGAACAGGAACAGGATGGATGCCGGCGTCTGCTCGGCGGGCTTGATGACGATGCAGTTGCCTGCGGCGAGCGCGGGAGCGAGCTTCCACACCGCCATGAGGATCGGGAAGTTCCACGGGATGATCTGGCCGACGACCCCGAGCGGCTCGTGGAAGTGGTACGCGACGGTGTTCTCGTCGAGCTGGCTGATGCCGCCCTCCTGGGCGCGCAGGACCCCGGCGAAGTACCGGAAGTGATCGATCGCGAGCGGGATGTCGGCGGCGAGCGTCTCGCGCACCGGCTTGCCGTTCTCCCACGTCTCGGCGACGGCGATGCTCTCGAGGTGCTGCTCGATGCGGTCGGCGATGCGGTTCAGGATGACCGAGCGCTCGGCCGGGCTCGTCTTGCCCCAGGTGGCGAAGGCCTTCCAGGCGACGTCCACCGCCCTGTCGATGTCCTCGACGGTACCGCGGGCGACCTCGGTGAAAGGCTTGCCGTTCACGGGGCTGATGTTCTCGAAGTACTGCCCCTTCACGGGGTCGACCCACTCGCCGCCGATGTAGTGCCCGTAGCGGGGGCGGTAGTCGCCGATCGATCCCGCCTGCCCCGGTGCGGCGTAGGCGGCGGATGCAGTGGACACGTCCTCTTCGACGATGGTCATCGGTGACTCCTTCGACGGGCCGCGCTTCGGTGCGGCGGCTGATCCTCCGAAGGTAGGTCGCGTGACGTTGCACCCCGGTGCGCAACGTTGCAGGAGGTTGCGTGCCCGGCGAACCGTCAGCGCGCTTCGAGCCGCTCGATCCGGGTGACGAGGCCGGCGCGTTTCGGCGAGCGCGCCGGCAGCATCTCGAGTGCGAGGCGCAGCGCCTCGGCATCCGCCTGTCCTTCGGGGATCTCGGCGTAGGCGAGCAGCACGTCGAGGCTCGCCTCCGACAGCATCGCCTCGCGCAGCGCAGCACGCACCGAGTCGCGGAAGTCCTCGACGCCCGGCGACGTCGACTCGGGCAGTACCGGGCCGCGGTAGGCGGTCAGCGCGACGCGGTGCGCTCCTCGGTCGAGCAGCGACAGCACGTCGTGGGCGTCCGTCTCCAGCGGCACGGGCAGACGGTACGGACGCGACTCGGGCACGAGGCTCGGAGCGTGCTTCTCGAGCACCTTCCTCAGTCGCACCATCTCGGGCCGCAACGTGTCGGGGGAGGCGTCTGCGCCGTAGACGAGCTCGCTGAGGCGCTCGGCCGACAGGCCCTGGCGGTGCGTGGCGAGCATGAGCAGGATCGCGGCGTGCCGGGCGCTCAGCTCGATGACGGACTCCTCGTGCTCGGTCTCGGTCTCCAGCCGCGCCCGATCGCGTCCGAGCACGTGCAGGGTGGCACGGGTCGTCGGTCTGGCCCTCGTGGAGACGGATGCCGGGCGCTGCGTCTCGGCCCGTTGCCGGAGCCGGGCGACGAGCAGCTCCGACTCCACGGCGCGCGCGGTCGCATCGACGAGCAGTCTGGCCTGCGTCGACACGACCTCCTCCCCGCCGGTGACGTCGATGACGCCGAGCACGCGCTGCGTCTCGGGGTCCCGCACCGGGGCGGCCGAGCACGACCAGGGATGCACGAGCCGGTTGTAGTGCTCGGCTCCGCGGATCTGCACGGACTGACCGAGCGTGAGTGCGGTGCCCGGCGCGCTGGTGCCCACCGCATCCTCCGCCCAGTTCGCACCGGCGACGAATCCCATGCCGTCGGTCAGCGACTGCAGCTGGCGGTCACCCTCGATCCACAGCAGACGGCCCGCCTGGTCGCCGACGGCGACGACGACACCCGAATCCTCGACCGAGCCGGGCAGCAGGAGGGCGCGGATCATGTCCATCGCCGAGGCGAGCGGGTGCGCACGGCGGTACTCGTCGAGCTCCTCGCTCATGAGGTCGATCGGGGGGATGCCTTCGGGGCCGACGCGTCCGCGCCACGATCGCACCCACGACTCGCGCACGAGCGGACGGACCTGCTGCAGCCGCACGTCGTCGAGGTTGCCGGCGATCAGTTCCTCGTGTGCGCGCTCGATGAGGAGTCGGGAGGCCTCAGGGCCGTCACGCGACACCTGCCACGGCGCAACCACATCGTCTCCGATCGTCATCGCGGGTGGTCTCAGTGTACGAGCCGGGTGTCGCGGACGATACGGGTTGTGCGGGTGGTGTGTCAGGAGTGTTCGCGAACGCGCATGCAGCTCCCGGTCCTGCAAGCGAGCGGCGGGCTAGCCCCGAGCGGCCCACCACTCGCGGAGGCGCTGCTCCGCGGCATCCGTCCCGATGACGCCCTCGTCGAGGCGCAGATCGAGCAGGAAGCGGTAGGCCTCGCCGACCTCGCGGCCCGGACGGATGCCGAGCACCTCCTGGATGCGGTTGCCGTCGAGCTCAGGACGGATCGAGTCGAGCTCTTCCTGCTCGCGGAGTGCCGCGATGCGCGCCTCGATGTCGTCGTAGGCCGACGCGAGCCGCGACGCCTTGCGCTTGTTGCGCGTGGTGACGTCGGCGCGGGTGAGGATGTGCAGGCGCTCCAGCTCGTCGCCGGCGTCGCGCACGTAGCGCCGCACCGCGGCATCCGTCCACGCGCCCTCCGCGTAGCCGAAGAACCGCAGGTGCAGCTCGATGAGCGTCGCGACGGTCTCGGTGGTCGCCGTGTCGAAGCGCAGGGCCTGCAGGCGCTTGCGCGCCATCCGGGATCCGACGACGTCGTGGTGATGGAACGTGACCGCTCCCCCGTCCTCGAGCTTGCGCGTGCGGGGCTTGCCGATGTCGTGCAGCAGTGCCGCGATGCGCAGCGGCACGTCGGGAGCCGCGTCGGGATGCCGCGAGTGCTCGAGCGCGATCGCCTGCCGCAGCACGGTGAGCGAGTGCTCGTAGACGTCCTTGTGGTGGTGGTGCTCGTCGACCTCGAGGCGCAGCGCGCTGATCTCGGGCAGGAACTCGTCGACGAGTCCGGTGTCGACGAGTACGCGGATGCCGCGCACGGGGTCGTCGGTCTGCATGAGGCGCACGAGCTCGGACTGGATGCGTTCGGGGCTCACGATCGAGAGGGTGCCGCGCAGCTGCTCGATCGCCGCGGTCGTCGCGTCGTCGATCGCGAACCCGAGCTGGGCGCTGAACCGGGCTCCGCGCAGCATCCGCAGCGGGTCGTCGCCGAATGACACCTGCGGATCGGCCGGGGTGCGCAGCACTCCCGCGACGAGATCCTCGACGCCGCCCGTGGGGTCGATCAGCTTCACCGCCGGCACCTGCAGGGCCATCGCGTTCACGGTGAAGTCGCGACGGATCAGGTCGCCGTCGATCGTGTCGCCGAACTCGACGGTCGGCTTGCGGGTCACGCCGTCGTAGCTGTCGGCGCGGTAGGTCGTGATCTCGACCTGCTCGCCCTGCACGCGGGCGCCGATCGTGCCGAAGGCCCGGCCGATGTCCCACTGAGCGGTCGACACGGGTGTGACGATGCGCAGGATGTCGTCGGGCTGCGCGTTCGTCGTGAAGTCGAGGTCGTGGGTCTCCCGCCCGAGGATCGCGTCGCGCACCGGGCCGCCCACGACGGCCAGGTCGAACCCCGCTGCGGCGAATGCGTCAGCGAGGGTGCGGACCACCGGATTCTCGGCGAGCGCGCCGAGGCGGGCGAGGCCGTCGGCCATGTTGAGCATGGGTTCCAGCGTACTCGGGCGTCTTCGGGGGCTGGAAAACCCAGACGCCCGTCGTGGCGGGCGGCGTGGCGGACCGAGACACGCCGGGTGGATGCCGTGTGCTCTCCGTTTTCCGGTCGGCTCCCGCTCTGCGGGCTCAGAACAGGGGGTTCTCGCCCTTCGCCTGCGCCACCGCCGCGGCCCTCGTCCGGATGAGGCGCAGCAGCAGGGCGCTCAGCACGAAGCCGCCGACCAGCGCGACACCCATGAGGAGCCAGACACCGATCTCGGGATCGATGATCTCCAGCCCGTAGATCAGCACGACGCCCAGCAGCAGGATGGGCCCCTCGACGAGGGCGAACGTCACGAACAGACGCGTCTGCTTCGCCGCGTACTCCTTCTCGACCGCTCGCACCCGTGCACCGATCGACGAATCCCCCGCGTAGCTCATGCCCCCACCGTACCGAGAGCGGGTGGGTGCCGTCGTTCACCTGCCCGTCGCCTCGGCGTCAACGGGTGCGCTCGAGGAAAGAGGAGCCTAGGATCGGCCTCGTGGCGGCAGACGACGAGCGCAGACCGAACGACACCTCCCGACGGGGATTCCTCAAGATGGGCGGGGCTGCGCTCGCGGGTGCCGTCGTCGGCGGCGCCGGCGGCGCGGCGATCGGAGCCAGCGTCGCCGGGAACGCGCGTGACGGATTCGCCGCCGACCCCGATCCGTTCTCCGCCCTCACTCCGCGCAGCGAGCCTGGTTTCGACCACCTCGTGGTCGTGATGGGCGAGAACCGCTCCTTCGACAACCTGCTCGGCTACCTCTATACGGCCGAGAACCTCCCGAAGGGCGAGACGTTCGAAGGCCTCGCCTTCGGGAAGCACAGCAACACGGCATCCGACGGCACCGTCGTCGACGCCCACATCTACACCGGCGACACCGACCGCATCATGAGCTACCCCGACCCCGACCCGGGCGAGGAGTATCCGCACGTCAACACGCAGATCTTCGGTACGGTCGATCCGAAGGGCAACGCCGATCTGTTCGCCGAGCAGATGACGGCTCCCTTCAATGCGCCGACGCACGGTGAGAAGGCGACGATGTCGGGGTTCCTCGAGGACTACATCATCAACTTCCGCCGCCTGCGCAAGGGCGAGCCGCCGAAGCCTGCGGAAGCCGCGCACATCATGGGGTCGTTCTCTCCCGAGATGCTGCCCGTGCTGTCGACCCTCGCCACCGAGTTCGCGGTGTTCGACCACTGGTTCGCCGGCGTGCCGTCGCAGACGTTCTGCAACCGCTCCTTCTTCCACGCGTCGACCTCGCACGGTTTCGTCACCAACGAGGGCGGCGCCGGTTTCGGCAAGTGGCTCTCCGCTCCGGCGGCGCCGACGGTCTTCAACCGACTGGAGGACAAGAAGGTCAGCTGGAAGATCTACATCGACAAGCTGCAGCTCGTCTCCTACACGGGGATGCTGCACGTCGCCGTACTGGAGAAGTACTGGCGCACCGAGCACTTCGGCACCATGGAGGACTTCTACGCCGACGCGAAGAACGGCACCCTCCCGGCGTACGCGTTCATCGAGCCGCGCATGGTCTACGACCACAACGACTTCCACCCGCCGTTCGGCTCCCCGCGCGAGGGCGAGGTCGACGGGCGAGAGGTGTTCGACAGCGCGATCTCCGACGTCCGCGCGGGCGATCGACTGATCCACGACATCTACGAGGCGATCCGCACCAGCGCCTCACCGAAGGGATCGAACGCGGTGAACACGCTGCTGCTCATCACGTTCGACGAACACGGCGGCACCTACGACCACGTGCCGCCGCCCGCGGCCACGAAGCCTACGAAGGACACCGGCGCCGGCGAGATGGGCTTCACCTTCGACCGCCTCGGATGCCGCGTGCCGGCCATCGCCGTGTCGGCCTACACGAAGCGAAACACGATCATCCACGACGAGATGCACCACGGATCCGTCACCGCCACGCTCTCGCGCCTGCACGGTCTGGAGCCCCTGAACGACCGCGATCAGTCGGCGAACACGCTCTTCACCGTCGTGAATCTCGACAAGCCCCGGCATCCGGCCGACTGGCCCATCACGACGCCCGCCTACACGCCGCCGAACCCCGAGGAGCGGAAGCCGCAGGACGGTGTGGAGGCGCAGATGAAGCCGCTCACTCCCCCCGCCCGCGGACTGCTGGGCCTGCTCATCGCGAAGTACGGCAAGCCCGACGAGCCGGAGCCGAAGACCTTCGCCGACGCCTACCGCCTCCTGCACGAGCACGGCGAGGAGCTGTTCGGTCCGCCCCAGAGCGCCTGATCCGGGTCAGAGGTCGAGGAAGTCTCCGAGCCAGGCGCGCACCTCGGCGAGACATCCCGGGCTGACCGAACCCGCGATGCCGGTGAGTCGTTCGCGCGAAACCGTCCGCGGCTGCTCGGTCATGATCCAGGAGGGACGGTCGAGCCCGCTCGGCCCTTCGACGAGCACGTGGTTCGGCCAACCCCGATCGACGGTGGTGATGGGCAGCGCGATCGCGAGGGTCGTCACGGCGTCGAGGTATCCCGCCGATGCGACGAGGAGAACCGGGCGGTGCCCACCCTGCTCGCGCCCGCGGACGGGGGCGAGACTTGCCCAGGCGACCGCGCCGGGTAGGAGGTCGACCTCCGTCACGACGCGGCGGGGTGGTCGAGCCGCTCCCACTCGGCGGTCTCCTCGGCGTAGCTCCTCGCGTCCGCCGGGGACGTCTGCGCGACGGCATCCTTGACCGCGGCGAGCCGACGTCGGCGGTCCTCCGCATCGGCGAGGCGCTCGAGATGGGCGCCGAGGGTGAGACCGTCGCGGGCGGCCTGCGTCTTCAGGCGATCGCGCAGGTCGTCACTCACCTTGATGGTCGTGGTCATACTTTGAGTATACCGACGCACCTTCGTCGTGGTGGGTATACGTCAGGCGTCGATGTCGCTGCTGTCCCGGCGGGAGCGCCGCCGCGAGACCACGACCAGCACCACGCCGAGGGCCAGCACCGCCGCTCCCGCTCCCGCCCACGCGAATGTCTCCGGGCCCAGGCCCGTGCCGGGGAGCCGCGTGACTCCACCGCTCCCTGCGCCCGGCGTCACCGCGCCGCCGGTTCCCGGGTCGACCGGGTCGGCCGGGTCGACCGGCGGTACCGCAACGGCGGCGAGGGTGAAGTCCTGATCGACGAAGGCCTCGCCCGCCGCGGTGACAGTGACCGTCCGCGTCGCCGAGCCGACGACCGTCGTCCCCGAGGGCGGCGTGATCGTGATCGTGTAGGTGCCGGGCGGCAGGTTTCCGAGATCGTAGTTGCCCGCGGCATCCGTCGTCAGCTGCTGCGATGCGCCGCCACCCGCGACCGTGACGACCGCGCCCGCGATCGGCACTCCACCGTCGCCTCGCACGACGCCGTCGATGGCGCCCAGCCGTGCCAACGCGAAGTCAACGTCGACGACGTCGTCGGCTGCGACGGTCTCCGTCCGCGTCGTCGCCCCGGTGGCGGTGTAGCCCGCTGGAGTCGTGACCGTCACGTCGTACGCGCCCGACGGCAGACGCGGGAACGAGTAGTCGCCGTTCCCGTCGGTGACAGCGGTGAGGGTCGGCCCACCCGGGGCCGTCGCGGTCACGGCGACGCCCGGCACGCCCGCGCCGTTCGCCAGCACGCTGCCGCTGAGCGTCGGGTTCTCGACGAACGCGAAGTCGACGTTCTCGATGGGCACCTCGCTTCCGATCGGGACGTTGATGACCCGCGTCGGGTCGGTGATCGAGTACCCCGACAGTGCCGACACGAGCACCGTGTGACCGCCTACCGGCACAGAGTCGAACAGGTAGAAGCCGTCGGCATCCGTCGTCGTGGACTGTCCGCCGTCGATCGAGACCGTCACGCCGGCGAGCGCGTTGCCGTCGTCATCGGTCACGCGCCCCGACACGGCCACCGGCACGATGTCGCGCACCGTGAAGTCGGCGACGGCATCGGCGTCCGTGAGATCCACCTGCTGCGCGTTCGCGCTCACCGCGACCTTCCCCGGCGGGGCCGTGATCCGTGCGGTGTACCCGTCGGACGCCACGACCCCGGGGAACGAGTACGAGCCGTCGGGGCTGGTGGTGGTCGAGGCGACGATCACTCCGTTCGCGTCGGTGAGATTGACCGGCACCCCGTCGAGCGGTCCGTCGACGATGTCGGTCACGACGCCCGTGATGTCGCGCGCGATCGACGCGAACCAGGTCTGATAGACCGGGAATCCGGCGCGGCGGGTGAAGACGAAGCTCAGCGAGCTGATGGGAGCGGAGGGTTCGAACCATGCCGACGCTCCGCCCGTGTCAGCGGCCGCGGTGTTGCCGGTGAGCGTCAGAGTTGCCGGGTCCCACGAGGGGACATCCGCGGCATTCCCCGTGCAGGACGGCTTGCCCGCCAGCCCGGGGGCGCAGTAGTTGAATCCGCCCTGGAATCCGAGCTGCGCGGCGGTGAGCGCCTGCCCGTCCGGTCCGGTCGCCTGGATGCGCACGGAATCGGCATCGATGTCGCCGAGTACGAACGTCCACCCCGACGTCGGGGTCGGGTTCGCGAACGAGTAGGTCGTCGTGGAAGGGCTGGTCGCGTTGTCCACCCGGGGTCGGAGGTTCAGGTACTGCAGGTTGATGCTCGAGCCGTACTTCGCTCCCACCGGCGTCTCCGCCGACAGCCAGACCGACGCCCCTGAGATGACGCCCACCTGACCTGCGCGCGAGTCGCTGGTCATCGTCGCGGTGATGGCCGGGCTCGCGGCGATCTCGACCGACGTCGAGTACGCGCCGCCCGCGCCCGTGAGTGGCTGCCACGTCGCCCACCTGGTCGTGGTGGCTGCCGCAGCCGGGATTGCCCCGACCAGCACGACGGCGAGCGCGACCGCGCCCGCCAGGACCCCGCTCTTCGGCGCACGCATGCGGCCAGAGTATCGGGATACCGGTAAAGAAGGGAGGGGCGATCTCAGGCGGCCGTGACCAGGCTCAGCACACCGGTCGCGATGAGTGTAGTGAGGCTCGTCCACAGCACGATGGCCACGGCCTGCCACAGCAGCACCCACTGCTTCGACACACCCGTCGAGACGAGCACTGCGGCCGTGAACTGCGTGGGAAGAGCGAGCGGACCGAGGATGCTGGCTCCCGGCACGCCGAAGCGCACGAGGAAGCGCTTGAGCCGCTTGACTCCCTTCGACTCGGTCGTGGTCTCGGGGTCGTTCGCCTCGGCGCCGGCGACCGCCGATCCGGCGGGCACGGGCACCGCCGACGCCCGGCGAGCACGCCGCGCGAGGATCGCCGCACGGATCCGTGCGCCGAAGAAGACGACGAGCAGCACCGACAGGAAGTTGCCGGTCACCGCGGCGAGCGCGGCCACGACCGGGTGGAGTCCGGCCCAGACGCCGAGCACGGAGGCGAGCTCGCCCTCGATGAAGGGGATGGCGGCGGCGAGCGCGACGATCAGCGGTTGGATGAGCAGCGGAACCTCGGACGCGAGGTTCTGCAGGAATTCGAAGACGTTCATGTTCTCTCCTCGGAGTGGGTGCGTGGTTGTCGGCGGGCACCCCGAACACCGCTGCACCCGAGAGCGCAGCGGGCGGGATGCCCCGGGGTCAGCGGTTCGTGATGACGGCGGTGGCGACGAGGGTGTTCGTGATGATCGCGATCATGGTGCGGGTGACAGCGGCGGCCGCGGCACCGGCTGCCCAGTCGCTGCGTTCGATCTCCTTGGCACGGGTGGCGGTGACGCCCGACCACGGGATCTCCCGATGCAGGGTCGGCAGTCCGCCGCTCGCCGAGACGAGCGCGATCACGGCGGCGATGCACGGGTCGGGCTGCTCGCCGTCCACGAGCGCCCGGCGCATGGCGTCGACGATCTCGGAGCGACGGCCCGTATCGCCCTCGGAGAGCTTCGTGGTCGGAAAGACCCCGAGCGCCCGATGCTCGGAGCGATGGAGGTGCCCGCGCTCGACGAGGCGGTCGAGCAGCGGCGCGCGCAGGTTCGGTCCGATGGCGGCGAGCACGCCCTGCACTTCGCGCGGCTTCTCGGAGATGTAGTCCCAGGCCGGACGCAGCAGCGCGTCGTCGGGTGCGTCCCCCTCCGCCCGGATGCGCACGCCGCGGATGCCGGCGTCCTCGCTCGAAGCGCGTCCCGTGCTCGCGAGATCGGCGAGCACGGCGCCGCCGAGCACGTAGAAGAGAGTGTTCTCTCCGGCGATAGTGCCGGAGGAAGGGTCGAAGAGCGCCAGCAGCACGTCTTCCGCGAGAAGGGTGCCGGTGCGCTGCGTGTGAAGGCTGTCGTCGGTCATGCAGAACACATTAGCACACTGTACTAGCACGGTGTGCTGGAACGCTGTGCCAACGGTCTAGACTCTTCTGCGGAGGCAGTGATGGGAACCAGGGAGCGAATCCTCGAAGCGACCACGGAGATGATCCGCGAGGGCAGCGAACGGCTGAGCGTGCGGGCGGTCGCGAAGCGAGCCGGGTGCGGCGCGAGCACGCTGCGCCACTACTTCCCCACGCAGCGCGACCTCCTCAACGCGGCGCTCACCGCGACGTACGAGGCGGCGATGCCCGACGAGCGCATCCGCGACACGTCCGTGCCGCCGCGCGAACGTCTCCGCGAGTGCCTGCTGCGGCTCCTCGAGCCGTTCACCGGGCCGGATGCCGCGCGCGACGTCTGGCTGAGCATCTTCGAGGCCTTCGCCGGCCCCGAGGCGACTCCCGAGGCGCGCGCCGGATACGACGTGCTCGCGGCGCAGGCCGATCAGCGCGTGGGCGCGTGGCTGGCGATCCTCGAGGCCGAGGGCGCGCTCGCGGCCGGCGACAACGCGCGCCGCACCCACTTCCTGCTCACGGTGGTCGACGGCCTGTCGATCGCGAGAGTCCTCCCCCGCCGTGGCACGCACCTCGAAGACGAGGCCGCCACGCTCGCGCGCGCCGTCGACGCCGTGTTCGACATGCCGTTCCCCGTCGCGCCAGGGCGCTGACGACGAAGAAGGGCGGATGCCGCAGCATCCGCCCTTGTCACGTCAGCCGATCTCAGACCGGGTCGCCCTGCACAGGCCCCTCGGTGTTCGGCTTCCAGCCGAGCGCCGGAGCGACGTGCTCTGCGAAGGCCTCCAGCACGTGCAGGTTGTAGGCGGGTCCGAGCTGGTTCGGGATCGTGAGCAGCAGGGTGTCGGCCGACATCACGGCCTCGTCCGCCTTCAGCTGCTCGATGAGCACATCTGGCTCCGCGGCATACGTCTTGCCGAACGTCGAGCGGAACCCGTCGATGATGCCGACCTGGTCGGCATTCTCCTCGCTGCGCAGACCGAAGTAGGCGCGGTCCATGTCGGACACGAGCGGGAAGACGCTGCGGCTCACCGAGACGCGCGGAGCGCCGGTGTGACCGGCATCCTTGTACGCCTTGCGGAAGAGGTCGATCTGCTCGCGCTGCAGCTCGTGGAACGGCTGACCCGTCGCCTCCGTGACGAGGGTCGAGCTCATCATGTTGAGACCCTTGCGACCGGTCTCCTCGGCGGTCGCCCGCGACCCGGAGCCCCACCAGATGTGGTCGCGCAGGGTCGGCGACTGCGGCTCGATCTGCAGGTAGCGCCCCGCGCCCACCATCCGCGGGTCGCCGGGAGCGAGTCCCTCGCCGTCGATCGCGCGGAGGAACAGGTCGAACTTCTCGCGGGCGAGCACCGACCCGCGCTCGGGGTCCTCCTCGTCGTGGAAGCCGAACGTCTCGTAGCCGCGCAGCGCGGTCTCGGGTGACCCGCGGCTCACACCGAGGGCGATCCGCCCGTCGGCGATGAGGTCGAGGGCCGCAGCCTCTTCGGCGAACTGGAACGGGTTCTCGTACCGCATGTCGATCACGCCGGTGCCGACCTCGATGCGCTTCGTCCGAGCGGCCATGGCCGCGAGCACCGGCATCGGCGAGGCGGCCTGGCGAGCCCAGTGGTGCACGCGCACCGAGGCGCCGTTGACGCCGAGCTCGTCGGCGCCCTCCGCGATCTCGATCGTCTGCTTGAGCATGTCGCCGGCCGTGCGGGTCGCCGAACCCGGCACATCGGCATAGTGCCCGAAAGAGAGGAATCCGAAAGCCTTCATGGTGTATTCGAACGCATGGATGCCGTCAGCTATTCCGCGTCGCTTCTGCGGCCAGCGTCACCTTCTGCGGCCTTGCCGGCCTCCCGTGGCCGCAGAGCATGACCGAGGCCGCGGAAGTTCACGGGGCAGCCGGAGTCAGGAACCCGTCGATCACGAGCGCACGGATCCGCGGCTCGAGGTCGGCCCACAGCGCGGTGAACGGCACCTCGAACAGGTCGGCGAGCGCAGCGGCGATCTGCATCACGGTGAGTTCGCCGTCGCAGGCGCCCACGAACGCGGCGAGCGCGGGGTCGACCGACACGGTCCTGGCGAAGCCGCCGCCCTGGCGCAGCTCGATGATACTCGGGTCGTCGCTGCCAGGCAGCAGGTGGCGGGCCTCGGTCACGTCGGATGCCGTGACGAGCGTCATGGGCAGCCCCTCGGCGAGCAGGTCGTGGGCGGCGAGCCCGGCGCGCAGCGCCCCGCCCACGTTCGACACCGGCTGCGTGACCCGCTCCAGCCGCCGCAGCGGCGCAGCGCCGGGCGGACGACGGATGAGGATGTACCCGAAACCGACCCCGGTGACGCCGCGCTCCGCGAAGTCGTCGAGCCAGGCGGTGAGCAGCGGCGTGAACTCGGGGTCGCGCGGGGTTGTGCCGCCGTCGCGAATCCACAGCTCCGCATAGCCGAGCGGCGTGAGCTCCTCGCGCTGCACGACCCACAGGTCGAGGTCGTCTGGGACCCACGACGAGAGCCGGTCGAGTCCGGCGCGGAGCGCGAGCTCGGCCTGACCGCCGCGCGACTCCCAGTTCCCGAGCAGCTGGGCCGCCCCGCCGACCGTGAGGAATCCCGGCGCAGCCCGCACGAACTGCTCGACGAGTGCGTCTCCGACGAGGCCGCCGTCGCGGTACTCGTACTCAGGGACGCCGTCGACGCGCGGCGTGATGACGAACGGCGGATTCGAGACGATGAGGTCGAACGCCTCGCCGGCCACCGGCTCGAACATGCTGCCCAGGCGGAACTCGATGTTCGAGACGCCGTTCAGCTGTGCGTTGAGTTCGGCGTAGGCGAGCGCTCTCGCCGAGATGTCGGTCGCGACGACGGCACCCGCGTGACGCGCCACCAGCAGTGCCTGGATGCCGCAGCCCGTGCCGAGGTCGAGCGCTCGGTCGACCTCGATCGGCATGATGATCTCCGCGAGCGTCCGTGACGCCCCGCCGACGCCCAGCACGTGGTCGGGCGGGAGGGCGCCGTCGCGGGCGACCTCGTCGAGGTCGCTCGCGATCCACCACTCCCCCATGCCGTCGGCGTCGACGAACGACTGCGGGCGCAGCAGCGCGGTCGGCACGACGTGCTCGCCCTCGATCCGCGCGAGACCGAGTGCCGTGAGTCCGTCGACGCCGAGCCGAGGCAGAGCGGCGGAGACGGACGCCGTCGGCTGCGGCATCCCGAGCACGAAAAGGCGTCCGAGCGTCGCGAGCACGCCGTCGTCGCCGGCCGTCGCACGGAGGATGGGCTCGCGCATGCCGCGGGCGAGGGCGTCGTCGGCCTCCTCGCCCCAGAGGCGGCGAAGGGGCTCAGACCGCAGATCGGCGGCGTCGAGATCGGCGGCGAGCGCTGTGCTCAGGGTGTGATCGGGGACGGGCGCTGCGGTGTCGGACACGGCCGTCACTCTACGCGTCTTCAGGGTTCTCTTTCGGGCGGACGCCTAGAATCGCAAGGTCACGACTCACGAGCCGCCTGAGAACACGGCGCTCGAGGAAAGACCCCATGACCGCGAGCACCTCACAGAACGGCCTGCGCGCGCGCCTGCACCGCCTGGCGCGCGGTTCCGTCGTCGCCGCGACCGTGCTCGGCCTCTGCGCCACGGGAGGCGTCGTCCCGGCGATCGCCGACTCATCCGCGGATGAGCCGACCGTCGAGCTGCACGTGTCAGCCGGCCTGCGCGGCACCGTCGCCCTCGGCAGCGCGACGACGGCATCCCTCACCGTGCAGAACGAGTCGACGACCGAGCTGCCGGCCGGGCGAGTGACCGTCGAACTGAGCCGCACGCCGCTCGGCGACGAGACCACGCTGCAGAGCTGGCTCGACGACGCCGAGACCACTGGTTCCTTCGACGAGATCGGCTCCGACTCCACGGCGCCCGTCGACCCCGACAGCTCCGCGACGACGAGCATCCTCATCCCCGCCGAGACCATCGGCGACCTCACCCCCGGCGTCTATCCGCTGCGCGCCACGCTCACGGGCGCCGCGACCGCCGAGATCGACGAGGACGTCACGTCGACCTCGGTGCTCGTCGTCTCCGAGGCGACGGCCGCTCCGATCGCCGTGCTCGTCCCGATAACGGCCACGCCGACCGATGGCGCGCTGCTCAGCTCCGAGGAGCTCAGCCTCCTCACCGCCGCCGACGGGGCGCTCACCGCCGCGCTCGAGGGTGTGTCAGGCACCTCGGCGGTGCTCGCCGTCGATCCCGCGATCCCGGCGTCCATTCGCGTGCTCGGCTCGGCGGCCCCCGCGCCCGCCGTCGAATGGCTGCGCCGACTCGACGCCCTCCCCAACGAGCGGTTCGCGCTGCAGTTCGGCGATGCCGACCTGACCACCCAGTCGCAGGCGGGTCTCACGGCACCCCTGCAGCCGACGAGCCTCGCGCCGTATCTCGACCCGAGCCGCTTCTCGAACACCCCGACGCCGACGCCGACGCCGACCCCGTCCGACGGAGCCGCGGATCCGACACCACAACCCGCCGACGGCGGCCCGGTGCTCCCCGACGACGCGACGTTGACCGCCGTCGACGGAGCCGTCGAGGGCATCGCCTGGCCGCGCAGCGACGTCACAGACGCTGACCTCGCCGCCTTCTCGACCTACCTCGGCGAAGACGTCGTCACGGTCCTGTCGTCATCGGCCACGAGCGGCACGGTCGGCGGCCACTCCCTCATCGACGGACACGACGTGCTGGTGACGGATGCCGCGGCTTCCAGCGCCCTGTCCAAGGCGGCCAGCCAGAACGACTCCGCCGTGCGCCAGCAGTTCCTCGCGCAGGCGAGCGCGCACCTCTCCCTCTCCGGCCGCGCGAGCACCACGGCGCCGGTGCTCGTGGGTCTCAGCCGCGACGACACCCGCTCAGCCGACGCGCTGAAGGAGTCGATCGGCGCGGTCGACACTCCGGGCTTCTCCCTCTCCGGCATCCTCGCGGCGCCCGCGGCGACGACGACCCTCGCGACCGAGCCCGACTCAGCCCGCGGTACCGACCTGCAGCGGATGCTCGCCGACGAGGCGGTCCTGGGCGAGTTCTCGACCATCCTCGACGACCCGCAGGACATGCTGAGCCCGAAGCGCATGCAGATCATGCGTGCCACTGCGGTCGGACTCGGCGTCAAGGCGTTCAATGACGCCGTCGCCGACGTGAAGGAGGCCACGCGCGATACGCTCGCGGCCGTCGACATCCCGCCTGCGAGCACGATCCAGCTGCTCTCGGCCAACGCCGACCTGCCCTTCTCGGTGCGCAACGACCTGCCCTGGCCCGTGAACGTCCGCCTGACGGTCTCACCGAGCGATCCCCGCCTCGACGTGCAGTCGGTCACCGACGCGACATTGCAGCCCGGTGCGACGACCCGCATCAAGGTCCCGGTGTCGGCCCGCGTCGGCAGCGGCGAGCTCCGGCTGGGACTCCAGCTCTCCAGCCCGACCGGGGTCCCGATCAGCCAGCCCGAGAGCGTGCGCGTCTCGGTGCGCGCGGAGTGGGAGACGATCGGACTCGTCCTGTTCGGCGCCCTGATCGTGCTGCTCCTCGGTCTCGGAACCATCCGCACGATCGTGCGTCGTCGGCGCGACAAGCGTGCAGAAGAGGCGGCGGATGCCGTCACCACCGAGGAGTCGAATGAGTAGTCTCGGCCGCGCGAGCGCCATCATCGGTGCGGGGACCATGATCTCCCGGGTCACCGGGCTCCTCCGCACCATCGTGCTCGTCACGGTCATCGGTTCCGTCGGCGCCGGAGCCGCCGACGCCTTCGCCGTCGCGAATCAACTTCCGAACAACGTCTTCTCGCTGATCTCGGTGGGCGTGCTGACCGCCGTGATCATCCCGCAGATCGTGAAGGCGACGGCGGACGCCGACGGCGGCAACGCCTTCATCTCGAAGCTGTTCACCCTCGGCACCGTGGCTCTCGTCGTGATCACCGGGATCGCGACGATCGCGGCACCCTGGCTCGTGTGGCTCTACGCGGGAGCCAAGGGCACGCCGGAGCTCCTCGCCCTGGCCACGGCGTTCGCTTACTGGTGCATGCCGCAGATCCTCTTCTACGGGCTGTACGCGTTGCTCGGTGAGGCCCTCAACGCCCGCCGCATCTTCGGCCCCTTCACGTGGGCGCCCGTCGTCAACAACATCGTCTCGATCATCGGTTTCCTCGCCATCGGCGCGATCTTCGGCGGGCCGCTCACCCGCGTCTCCGACTGGACGCCCGAAATGATCGCCGCGCTCGGCGGCACGGCGACGCTCGGCATCCTCATCCAGGCGGCGATCCTGCTGGTCTTCTGGCGACGCACCGGTCTCTCGCTGCGCCCCGACTTCCGCTGGCGCGGTGTCGGACTCGGAAACGTCGGCAAGCTTGCCGGCTGGACGTTCTTCATGGCGGTCTCGAGCCTTCTCGCCGGCCTCGTGCAGACCCAGATCCTCATCGAGGCGGCGGGCAAGGGCGCCTCGGTCGCGACTTTCCAGTACGCGTGGCTGATCTTCATGCTCCCGTACTCGATCATCGTGCTGTCGATAGGAACGCCGTACTTCACCCAGATCAGCGAGCACGCGGCCGCGGGCAGGGACGACGAGGTGCGCGCCGACATCGCGCGCAGCATCCGCACCCTCCTGTTCTTCATCGTCGCGGCCGTGGCGGCGGTCGCGGCGGCCGCCATTCCGGCCTCCCGCGTGTTCACCAACACGGCGTCGGATGCCGAGGCCGCCGCCCTCGTGCTCCTCGGCTTCCTCGTGTGCCTGATCCCGCTGACGGTGCTGTTCATCGTGCAGCGCACGTTCTACGCGTACGGCGACACCCGCACGCCGTTCCTGTTCACGCTCTTCCAGTGCGTGCTCGTCGTGCTCAGCGCCCTCGTCGCACAGTGGCTGCTCGCGGCCGAGGTGATCGAGGTCACGGCGGTCGCCGCGACCATCGCCCTCGGGCAGTCCCTCGCCAGCGCCATCCAGACGATCGTGGCCACCTGGCTGCTGCACCGCAAGATCGGCGGGCTGCGCGTTCGCTCGTGGCTCACCGCCATCGGGCGCTTCGCGATCGCCGGCGTCCCCGCTGGCCTCGCCGGCTGGGGCGTCTTCCTGCTGCTGGGCGGACCGCAGGGCTGGACCACCGCCGACAAGCTCCAGGGTGCGGTCGGAACCGGCATCATCGGCATCGCAGTGCTGATCGTCTACCTCGGCATCCTGGCCCTGTTCCGAGCGCCGGAGCTGGCGGTCGCCGGGTCGCTGCTGCGGCGTTTCCTCCCCGGTCGCTGAGCCCCCGCACGAGGGAATGCCGCACGGTTACCATTGGTTGAACCAGTCGAGCGTCCACCGACGTCTCTGCAACGCCTCGATCACGGAGAGCACATGCGTCAGGTCATCATCATCGGCTCCGGCCCCGCCGGATTCACGGCCGCCATCTACGCGGCGCGCGCGAACCTCAAGCCCCTGCTCATCGCGAGCTCGGTCGAGGTCGGCGGCGAGCTGATGAACACCACGGAGGTCGAGAACTACCCCGGCTTCCCCGAGGGCATCCAGGGCCCCGAGCTCATGGCGAAGTTCCAGGAGCAGGCCGAGAAGTTCGGCACCGAGGTCGTCTACGACGACGTGACCGAGCTCGACCTCGCAGGACCCGTCAAGAAGGTCACGCTCGGCAGCGGCGCGACACACGAGACCCGCTCGCTCATCTACGCGACCGGCTCCGCCTACCGCAAGCTCGGCATCGAGGGCGAAGAGCGGCTGTCCGGCTACGGCGTCTCGTGGTGCGCGACCTGCGACGGCTTCTTCTTCCGCGAGAAGACGATCGCCGTGGTCGGCGGCGGCGACTCGGCGATGGAGGAGGCCACGTTCCTCACCCGCTTCGCCGACAAGGTCTACGTCATCCACCGCAAGGACTCCCTGCGTGCGTCGAAGATCATGCAGGAGCGCGCGTTCGCGAACGCGAAGATCGAGTTCGTGTGGAACAGCGAGGTCGTCGAGATCCTCGGCGGCGACTCGGTCGCCGGCGTGCAGCTGCGCAACACGGTCGACGGCACGCTGAGCGACCTCGCGCTCGACGGTCTGTTCATCGCGATCGGCAACGACCCGCGCACCCACCTCGTGCACGAGAAGCTCGACCTCACGGCCGAGGGCACGATCTGGGTCGACGGCCGGTCGTCGAAGACCTCCGTGCCCGGTGTCTTCGCCGCGGGCGACGTCATCGACCCGACCTACCGTCAGGCCATCACGGCCGCCGGTTCGGGCACGGTCGCGGCTCTCGACGCAGAGCACTTCCTCGCGGATTTCGATGACGCCTCGGTCGAGGTTCCGGCCGCCGAGGCGGCGGAGATCATCACGGCCTGACCGGTCGGGAACACTTTCACCTCGCCCGCTGTTGTAGCAGGCGAACCTCGAATCAAGGAGAACTCTGATGAGTGCAAAGGCTACGAGCCAGGCGACCTGGGAGCAGGACGTTCTGCAGGCCGAAGGTCCCGTGCTGGTGGACTTCTGGGCCGAGTGGTGCGGACCGTGTCGCATGGTCTCGCCGGTTCTGGACGAGATCCAGTCCGACAACCCCGACAAGATCACCATCCTCAAGCTGAACGTGGACGAGAACCCGCAGCTGGCGATGCAGTACCAGATCACGTCGATCCCGGCGATGAAGGTGTTCCAGGGCGGTGAGGTCAAGACGACCATCATCGGCGCGAAGCCGAAGTTCGCCCTCGAGCAGGATCTCGCCGCTTTCATCGGCTGATCCGCCGTCACGACCTCCGGGCCGTCACCCTTCGGGGTGGCGGCCCGTTTCTGTGACCAGCCGCGCTCGTCGATCGTCGGTCGCTGAGCGAGCGGAGCGAGACGACCGTGGAATCTCGTGGTCCGGGCTCCGGATGTTCCCCTCTCTCGCAGAGCGGGTTCCCTCCCGCTACGCGGGCCCCTCCCGAGCTCGTTCGGGGAACATCCTCCGCCCTGCGCTATGCGGACGGGCGGGGTACGCGGGGCAAGGGTGCAGAGGGCATGTGAATGCAGGCACGGATATCGGAAACGTGCACGGTGGGCCACCGACCCAGTCGCGCAGGGTCCCGCGGATTCGCGCTGTCACGGTCGGACGCGGCGAAGAAGTGCGCGATGCCGGTGCGGATGCCGTCGACCTCGAACACCACCGACGAGCTGTCCCCGGACGCCGTCGTCCGTCGAGCACGGCTAGACTCTGCCGTACCTCTATGAGCAGGATTCGGCTGCATCGCTTTCTCGCGGCATGAGGGAGTCGGGGCGCTCCCGGAGTGAGCATCGGGAGGGGACCCGCGTAGCGGGGAGGGCGCCCGCTCTGCGAACGAAGGGAGCGTCCCGACTCCCGACCCACGAGTCGACGTCAGGACGCGTCGGCGATCGTGGGATCCCAGCGGCGGTGACGCTGCTTCTCGTCGAGGAGGCCCCATACGGCCGGGGTGAGCTCCGGGTATTCCAACGCGATCTGCCGCAGCACGCGGTAGTGACGAGCCTCGTTAGGCCGCACGCCGTCGTTCGCGGTGATGTTGTCGGCGCGCAGCAGGTAGACGACGAGCTCATCGACGCTGGGCAGCTCCTCCATGAACTCCCACGGGTCTTCGCCGCCCAGCAGGCGCTCCTGAATGAGCACGGCGAGCTCGTCCGACGCTTCGGCGCGCAGCACTTCGAGGCTGGCGCGGCGGGGAACGGACTCGGTCATGTTTCCAGCCTACGTCCGCTGGCGACGTCCTCGGCGCTCGACGACCAGTTCGTCCGACATCTCCTCGAGTTCGCGGCCCTTGGTCTCCGGAACCTTGAAGTACACGAAGAAGAACGACAGCAGCGCGAAGAACGCGTAGAAGCCGTAGGCGAACGTGAGGCCGATCTCGGCGAAAGCAGGGAACGTGGTCGAGATGAAGAAGTTCGCCGCCCACTGCGCCGCCGCAGCGACCGCGAGGGCCCCGGCTCGGATGGAGTTCGGAAAGATCTCACCCAGGAGCACCCACACCAGCGGACCCCACGTCGCGCCGAAGAACACGACGAAGCCGTTCGCGCAGATCAGGGCCACCGTCGCCCAGGGGTCGGGTAGCGTCGCCGTCCCTTCCGCGTTCAGAGTGCCGAACGAGAACGCGACAGCCATGAGGCCGAGCGTCACGGTCATGCCCACGGATCCGACCAGCAGCATGATGCGGCGGCCGACCTTGTCGACGAGGAGGATCGCGACGATCGTCACCACGATGTTCGTCACCGACGTGATCACCGACGTGAGCAGGGCGCTGGACTCGTCGAAACCGACCGACTGCCACAGCGTCGTCGAGTAGTAGAAGATCACGTTGATGCCGACGAACTGCTGGAACACCGACAGCAGGATGCCGACCCAGACGATCGGCTTGAGTCCCAGTCGACTGCCGCGCAGATCGCGCAGCGATTCCGACTTCTCGGTGTCGATCGTGCCCGTGATCTCCTTGATCTTCGAGTCGACGTCGACGGTTCCCGTGACGGTCTGCAGGACCTCCGATGCCTTGTCTATCTCGCCCTTGCGCACGAGGTAGCGCGGGGATTCGGGGAGCCGGAGCGACACCAGGCCGTACACGAGGGCGGGGATCGCCGCGACCATGAACATCCACCGCCATGCCGTGAGACCCCACAGCGGCTGGTCAGCCTCCCCCGCGATGCCCGCGAGCAGGGCGTCGGACAGCAGCGCGGCGAAGATACCCGTCACGATCGCGAGCTGCTGCAGGGATCCGAGTCGTCCTCGGATGGCCGCCGGCGAGACCTCGGCGATGTACGCGGGGGCGATGACGGATGCCGCGCCCACTCCGAGTCCACCGATCACCCGCCAGATGATGAGGTCGACGACGCTGAATGCCAGACCCGAGCCGATCGCCGAGATGAAGAACATCGCCGCGGCGACGACCATGACGGGGATGCGCCCGCGCTTGTTCGCGATGGGCCCGGCGAACCAGGCGCCGACCGCGCAGCCGATGAGCGCCGACGACACCGCGAAGCCCTTGAGGCCCACGTTGAGGTCGAATCCCGACACGGTTCCCGCGAGAGCATCCACTGCTCCGTTGATCACGGCCGTGTCGAAGCCGAAGAGGAAGCCGCCGAGGGCTGCCGCGATGCTGACTGCGATCACCCGGCGTTGGATGCCGGCCGGATTCTGCGCTGCGGACATTGTCGTCCCCCTCATCCTCACGATGACGCGAGTCTAGAGGACGCCCGCCTCAGCGGGGCGTCATCACGCCGAGCCGTACCCGGACTGCCCGAGCTCCTCCAAAATGCGGTTGAGGTCTTGAATCGAGGCGAAATCGATTGTGACCTGGCCTTTGCGCGCGCCCAGAGAGATCTTGACGCGAGTGTTGAGTCGGTCGCCGAGGCTGCCGGCGACCTCGTCGAGATACGCCCGGCGCGCGCCGGGCGTCGGCTTGACGGAACGACCGGGCGCCGACGGCACGCTCTTCGCGGCCTCCTCGGTCGCCCTCACCGAGAGGTCCTCGTTCACGACCTTGTCGGCCAGTCGCTGCATCGCCTCCGGTGAATCGAGACTGAGGATCGCGCGAGCGTGACCCGCCGTGAGCACACCGGCCGCGACCCGCTGCTGCACCGGCACCGGGAGCTTGAGGAGACGGATCGTGTTGCTGATCTGCGGACGCGACCGTCCGATGCGGGTCGCGAGCTCCTCCTGCGTGATGCCGAAGTCGTCGAGGAGCTGCTGGTACGCGGAGGCCTCCTCCAGGGGGTTCAGCTCGGAGCGGTGCAGGTTCTCGAGCAGGGCGTCGCGGAGCAGGTCTTCATCTGCGGTCTCACGGACGATCGCCGGGATCGCGTCGAGGCCCGCCTCGCGGGCGGCGCGGGTGCGCCGCTCCCCCATGATCAGCTCGTAGTCGCCGTCGCTGTTCTTGCGCACGACGACAGGCTGCAACACTCCGAACTCGCGCACGCTGTGCACGAGCTCGGCGAGGTCCTCGGGGTTGAAGTGCGTGCGCGGCTGCCGCGGATTCGGCACGATCTTCTGAGGGTCGACCTGTACGAGATGGATGCCGGGAACGGCCTCGAGGTCAGGGGCGTCGACCGTCTCGGCGGCCGTCTCCTCCGCGGGGCGAACGCTCGCTCCGGGGAAGAACACGTCGACGGGACGCTCCGCCTGATCAGCCGTGGGGATGAGGGCCCCGATTCCGCGACCCAAACCGGTGCGCTTCGCCATCATTTCTCCTTGCTCTGCGCCGCTGCTCGCGACGCGATCTCGACTGCGGCCTCACGATAGGCGATCGCGCCGGCGGACTGTCCGTCGTAGGCGATCACGGTCTGCCCGAAACTCGGCGCCTCCGACACGCGCACAGAACGCGGGATGACGGTGTCGAGCACCTGCGACGGGAAGTGACTGCGCACCTCATCCGCCACCTGCTGCGCCAGACGCGTGCGTCCGTCGTACATCGTCAGCAGGATCGTGGAGAGGTGGAGGCCAGGATTCAGGTGCTTCTGGATCATCTGGATGCTGCCCAGCAGCTGGCTCAAGCCCTCGAGAGCGTAGTACTCGCACTGGATCGGGATGAACACCTCGGATGCCGCGGTGAAAGCGTTGATGGTGAGAAGGCCCAGCGAGGGCGGGCAGTCGATGATGACGAAGTCCGTATTCGTCGTCTCGAGGTAGTCGAGAAGCGCCCTGCGTAGCCGATGTTCGCGTGCGACCTGGGCGACGAGTTCGATCTCGGCGCCAGCCAGGTGGATCGTGCTCGGGGCACAGAAAAGATTCTCGCTCTCCGGGCTCTGCTGCACGATGTCTGCGAGTGGGAACTCCTCGATGAGAACGTCGTAGACGCTCGGCGTATCCGCGTTGTGCGGCACACCCAGAGCAGTGGAGGCGTTTCCCTGCGGGTCGAGGTCGATGACGAGCACCTTCGCACCGAGGCTGGCCAGAGCGGAAGCGATGTTGACAGCACTCGTCGTCTTGCCGACGCCGCCCTTCTGGTTGGAGACGGTGAAGATGCGGGTGTCCCCCGAGAACTCGACCTGCACGTTCTCCAGCGCCCGACGGCGAGCGGAGAGGTCTGCGAGTTCCCGCGCGAGCGGTGTATCCATCCCGAAGGAGTCCTTCGACGATGCCTGTTCGGACTGTTTCACGTGAAACATCCACTCCTTTCGGGGCCGTCTTCCACTCTAATCGGTCACTCGGACGTTGCTCGTGTCGGGCTGGTCGCGGTTGCGCCGTTTGGGCTGAATAGAGGCCGAGCGTTCCCGTCGTCCACGCAGCGGCGAGCGTCTCGATGCTCATCGCGGGAACCTCCCTACCGGACGCCGGGGGATCTCCTCGCCGCTCCATCGGTCGCTGGACGTGGCCCCCACTTGCGTGGCGTGCCCAGCCAAGGGGATGGAGCGACCGCGATGGATGGTGACTGCTGTCCGACCGAGCCGGAGTCACGCCACGCGGAACCCTCACCTCCTTTGCGACCTGGTGTGAGCTGCGAGAGTCCGTCTTCGTACCTGCCGTCGCCCACCGGAATGCGCGTGCGATGCGATGCGGTGATGCGCGACGTACCGATATGCCCGGGCTGGGTCTACCTGACGCTTCGGTAGCGCTGGTGTCCACTCACCCGCCTGCGCGGGGGTACCAGTCGCGGAGCTGAGTTCTCGACATCGGTCGGTCGGCAAAAGTTTCACGTGAAACATCGATCCCTGGCGACAAGGGATCGTCTCTCCTCTCCGCGAACCAGCTCCTCCCCTGCGGTCTGTGGTTCGCCCGCTGCATACGGTGTGGTCCACGAAAGGCGGCTTCCCAGCTCACATCGCCCGTAACGTGCACGACCGCCGAGGCCAGCGAGCGCGGAGCATGAGTGCTTTGAGGTAGCTGGTCGCATCGATGTCGCTGCCTTCCTCTCCTCTCGACCCGGAGTCACCGCTGGCACAGAGTTTCAGTTTTAGGTGACTTTGCGGCTCGGCGACAGCCCGAACGACTTGTGTTTCACGTGAAACGGCGCGTGAGTCTCCGCGGCGCACAACCCGGATACCTGCGTCGATCCAGGTTCATAGCGTTGTGGCCTCCCCGCCACGTGGTTTCGGCGCCGTCCTCCGATGACGCAACTGGGTCACGGAGCCGAACGCGGCCTTGCCCCACACGAGGCGGCGACTGCATACCCACTGAGCTGGCCCCCACGGTCGCGGGGAGGCGGAACGTGTCACCGCGGAAGGCACAAGATCGGTCAGCACATTCCGCCCGACGCGCTTCGCGTAGCGATGCAGGGCACGCCGCGCCGTCGGCTCGCGTAGGGCCAGCTATCGCAACTCCCCTAGTACCCGCAGAAAGGAACCACCGCACGCACGCACTCGCTGATACAGCCAGGCACCACGGTCTCTCCATACAGTTCATATCGGTCCTGCGGAGGTCGGCGCGCGCATGGGGGCGAGACGACGTACAGCCCATTCCTATCTCGATGTCCCGACTCCCGAGCCCGCGGCGATCGGCGGAGGCGGTCTAATCTGAGTGTTTCACGTGAAACGACGCGGTTCATGGGAGAGCACATGCAGTCGTGTTTCACCGGACACCGGTCGAGACAGCCAACGGGGACCCCGGTCGTGGCTGCTGCGCTCGCTATGCCGGCGGCCGCCGTGTTCCCTACGCGTCGGGTGTCTGGTGCGTCCGCCAAACGTGCAGTGGGTCGGCTGGCACACACCCCCGCCCTACTGGCTACTAATAAGGGCCGCGACTCCTGACTGAGCTGTGTCGCGGGTCGACGGGCGGCAGTTGCGAATGCGCAAGAACTCAAGCGACCCCCCTTCGCCCCAACGCGGGCGCGTCCGGGATGTTTCACGTGAAACGGCGAGGTGCCTGCAGGAGGCGACGAATATGTTCGATGGTCTCGGCGACCGGCTGCGATGTGTCGATCTCCGCCGTCGCGGTCGCTCGCAGCAGAGGCTCCACCGTCGCCGTGTACTCGAGAATCTCCTGACGCTCGGCATCTGTTTTGCCGTACGGGTTCCCATGGCGACGAGCGATCCGCTCGATCATCACCGACGTCGGCGCAGACAGGAGGACCACGTGATCGAAGACGTCGTAGAGCAGCCCCTGATTCTCGACGGTCCCCGCGACGACGACATCTTCGTGTTCATCGAGCATTGCCCGAACCTTGTCTAGATCCCACTGCTCTCGTGAGACCTTCCATTCGCCGTAGTCCGTGTCGATGGCGAGCACCCCCTCCGCGGACAAGGCCTCGACCACCGTCGACTTCCCGACTCCCGACATACCCGTCACCAATACCCGCGCCACGCCCCAAACGTACCGTGCACACTTGCCGGTCCGTTTCACGTGAAACATCCCATCAGCCAGCACGGCCTAGATCCCCACCGAGCGCAGCCGTCGAGCGAAGCAAGACGCTGCCCCCAAACCCACACCATTAACTGAACGTGCTCCCACGCACGCGGAACGGGCACGGATTCACATCACGAGAGCGGAGGTGTGTCCGCGGAATGAGTATCGGGAGGGGCCCGCGAAGCGGGAGGGTCCCCGCTCTGCGAATGAAGAAGACACACCGCAGCGGCGAACCGAGATGCTCAACCCGACCACGTCAGGAACGAACGAAAGCCCGAACCACGCGAGTGACTTCAGCCTCGGGCAACACTCCTTCACCCAGTATCTCGACCCGAACATCGGACAGGCGGTACTTCTTGATCTGCTTCTGCGCCGCGTCGATCTCGTTGCTGGCGTTCTTTCCCTTGAGCAGCGTGAGCTCTCCACCGTTGCGAACGAGCGGCGCGGTCCAAGGCAGCAGCGTGCGGAGCGCGCTCACGGCTCGTGCGGTGACGACGTCGAACCCTTCGGGCCGCTCGACGTCTTCCGCCCGTGCGCGAAGCACTTCCACATTGTCGAGCCCGAGTTCGAGCTTCTGTTCTGTGAGCCAGGTGACTCGGCGTTCCATGGGCTCGACCAGAGTGAAGTGCACGTCGGGCCGGGCGATAGCGAGAACAATGCCGGGAAGTCCTGCTCCCGAACCCACATCAGCCACAGAGCCGTGAAAGAGCGGGGCGGCGATCGCACTGTTCAAGACGTGCCTCGTCCACAGGCGTGGGAGCTCGAGCGGGCCGATGAGGCCGCGTTCTTCACCCTGCTCAGCGAGCGCAGTCGTGAACTGGCGAGCGAGCCCGATGCGCGCTCCGAACAAATCCGCGGCGGCCGACGGCTCCGCCTCGAGTTCACTCACTTGACGAATCCTCGATGTTTCACGTGAAACGTCAGTGGCGACGCAGGACCGTGTGTCGGTCAGCACCCTCGCCATAGGACTCGGAGACGAGTCCGTGGTCAGCAGCGATGTCATGCACCAGCTTGCGCTCGTAGCTCGACATAGCCGGCAGCGACGCCTGCGATGCGCCACCCTCGAGCTTGGCGGCGGCAGCACTCACGAGCGTCTCGAGCTGACGACGACGCGTGTCGCGCGACCCGCCGATGTCGAGGATCAGGCGCGAGAACGAGCCGGTCTTGTTCTGCACGGCCAGGCGCGTGAGCTCCTGCAGGGCCTGCACGGTGTCGGGCGCCGACAGCAACGCAAGGGCGTCACCCTCAGCTTCGACCGAGACGTACGCGCGTCCCTGCCGCACGTCGAGGTTCAGGTCGCCGTCGATGTCCGCGATGTCGAGGAGCTCCTCGAGGTAGTCCGCAGCGACATCGCCCTCGTTCTCCAGCTGAGCAACCGTCGGCTCGACGGTCTCGGTCAGGTTGTCGGTCATGAACCGCTCCCCTTCTTCTTCGCACGCTTCTTGCCGACCGGCTGCTGCCGCTTCGGCGCCTCCGCCTTGACTCGCTCGGCCTCTTCCAGCAGACGCTTCTGCTCCGCCTCGTAGCTCGCCATCGAGACGACCTTGCCGGAGGAGTCGATCGCCTTGCCCTTGCGAGCCAGGCGCTCTTCCCGTGCCTTGGCCGCGTCCGAGCCGGGGGTCGGCATCTCGCGGATCACGAGGAATTGCTGCCCCATGGTCCAGAGGTTCGAGATGAACCAGTAGATGACGACGCCGAGCGGGAAGAACACACCCGAGAAGATGAAGCCGAGCGGCAGCACATACAGCATGATCTTCTGCATCTGGTACGCCTGGCCGGTCTTGGCCTCGGGCGACAGGTTCTTCGAAATGATCTGCAGCTGCGTGAAGAACTGCGACGCGATCATGAGCACCACGAGGGTGACGAGGATGATGATCGCGGTGGTGTTCTGCGCGTCGATCGCGTTGCCGAGCGTCTCGTGCAGCGAGGCGACGCCGAACAGCTTGGCATCGTAGAACTCCTTGGTGAGCTCCGCGTTGAGGAGACCGACACCGCCGATCTCCAGCTTCGCGTGCTTGCTCACGTCGCTGAGCACGCTGTACAGCGAGAAGAACACCGGCATCTGTACGAGGAGCGGCAGACAGCTCGACATCGGCGTCGTACCGTGCTTCTTGTACAGCGCCATGGTCTCGCGGCTCATGGCCTCACGGCTGAGCTGATCCTTCTTGCCGCGATACTTCTCCTGAACTTTTCGCAGTTCAGGGGCAATTTCCATCATCTTGCGCTGGCTCTTGATCTGCTTCACGAAGAGCGGGATCAGAGCGGCACGGACCACGATGACGAGGCCCACGATCGACAGGACCCAGGTGAGCCCGGATGCCGCGGGCATCCCGACCGCGGTCAGCAGCCAGTGCCAGGCGACGAGCACCATCTCGACGAGCCACTTGAGCGGCCACAGGATGGTCCCGAGCAGATCGAAACCGCCGGAAGCAGGCGCCGGCGAGGGGGTGGTACTGGCGAGCAGGAGGTCTAGACCCACCGTTCAATCCTTTCGGGCAGGGACGACGAAACCGCGAGCGGTCAGGTCATGGCGGAAGTGTTCATGCGGACGGACGTCATCGACGCCACCGCGAGTCCAGGGATTGCAACGGAGGATGCGCCATGCCGAGAGCAGAGCTCCCTTCACCGCGCCGTGCTGTTGCACCGCTCCTACAGCGTAAGCGGAGCAGGAGGGGTAGTACGCACAGACATCTCCATACAGAGGGGAGATGACCTTTCGATACCCGGCCAGGAACCCGAGCACGAGATTGCGTGGGATCAGGGGGATGCTGCGCACGAGGTCGTGCGAGTCGAGATGCGCGGTCCCGACGGACGACGCCGGTAGGGCGGTCATGCCGGCACCTGCGACAGCCGGCCGAGACACCGGTTCACGTCGGCGCTGAGCTCGGCGTAACTCGCGGAGGCAGATGCAGGAAGGGCACGGATGACGACATCCGTGCCCTCGGGCACCCGTGGGAGCGCCTCCGCACAGACGGCTTTCAATCGTCGCCGAACGGTGTTGCGCACCACTGCGGTGCCGACCTGCTTGCTGATGATGAATCCGAACCTCGCGGCTCTGCTCTCACCCGTCGTCAACATCGAGGTGACCACGCGGGCCCCGCCACAGCGCGATCCGCGTCGAACGACCAGTCGATAGTCGCTCCCGCGTGTCAGACGAAACGGGCGGGCGAGCACAGCGGACTACGCGGAGAGCTCGGTGCGGCCCTTCGCACGGCGGGCCGAAAGGATGGCGCGGCCGGCGCGGGTGCGCATGCGGGCGCGGAAGCCGTGCTTCTTGGCGCGACGACGGTTGTTGGGCTGGAAGGTGCGCTTGCTCATGGGATCACTCCGGGAATGCTGCCACCGGAACCTGTTTCGACCGGAGACATAGGGAACTGCCGTTCAGGCATAAGTCAACCGATTAAGGGTACGTCCTGCCAGCGCGCAGAGCAAATCTGCGCGCTCGTCCTGTCATCCGCCGGGAGGAACCGCACAGCCATTATCCACAACCTCGCGAGTGCAGGTCCGTGCAACACGCGCGCGTCTTTCCCAGGCCAGGTTGCCGTTCACGGCCACGGTGACTACCGTGGCATCCGAAGTTATCCACAGGGGGGCGCGTTCCACGTCGGCCCTCCGCGATCCCCCATCCCGGAGCGTCATGTCCTCACCAGCCCAGCCTGACGTTCCGATCTGGACCACGGTGCAGGAGCTGCTCGAGGCGGATGACCGCGTGACCCCTCAGCTGCAGGGCTTCCTCAGCCTCGCGGTGCCCGCTGGGGTGATGGCCGCGACCCTCTATCTCGAGGTGCCGAACGACCTCACCGCCGCTCAGATCAACAAGCGCCTGCGCCTGCCGATCATGGAGGCGCTGTCGCACATCGGCGACGAGGTCACCTCGTACCGCACCGTCGTGAACCACGAGCTCGCCGAACAGCCGACCGCGCCCATCGCCGTCGCCGACTTCGGCCGACAGGAGCAGGTTCGCATCGAGTCGCCCATGGAGCAGGCTCCGGCGCCGATGCGCCATGAGTCCCGGCTGAATCCGAAGTACACCTTCGACAACTTCGTCATCGGCCAGTCCAACCGCTTCGCCCACGCGGCGGCGGTCGCTGTGGCCGAAGCGCCGGCCAAGGCGTACAACCCGCTCTTCATCTACGGAGACTCCGGCCTCGGCAAAACCCACCTCCTCCATGCGATCGGCGACTACGCACAGTCCCTCTACGCGGGCGTCAAGGTGAGGTACGTCTCGAGCGAGGAGTTCACGAACGACTTCATCAACTCGATCGCCAACAACCGCGGCGCCGCTTTCCAAGCCCGCTATCGCGATGTCGACATCCTCCTCATCGACGACATCCAGTTCCTCCAGGGGCGTGCCGAGACGCAGGAGGCCTTCTTCCACACGTTCAACACCCTGCACGACCACAACAAGCAGGTCGTGATCACGAGCGATGTCGCGCCCAAGCACCTCACCGGCTTCGAGGACCGGATGCGGAGCCGCTTCGAGTGGGGCCTCATCACCGACGTGCAGGCGCCGGACCTCGAAACGCGTATCGCGATCCTCCGCAAGAAGGCGCAGAGCGAGGCTCTGCACATCCCCGACGAGGTGCTCGAGTACATCGCGACCGTCGTGTCGTCGAACATCCGCGAACTCGAGGGCGCACTGATCCGCGTCTCGGCCTTCGCGAGCCTCAACCGCTCGGCGCTCGACATCTCGCTCGCGCAGACCGTGCTGCGCGACATCGTCGACACGGCGGAGGACAACGTCATCTCGCCGACCGACATCATCACGGCGACCGCTCAGTACTTCAAGCTGACGGTCGACGACCTCTACGGCTCGAGCCGGTCGCAGCAGATCGCGACCGCGCGGCAGATCGCCATGTATCTGTGCCGTGAACGCACGAGCCTGTCGCTGCCCAAGATCGGGCAGCTGTTCGGCAACCGCGATCACACGACCGTGATGTACGCCTACAAGAAGATCAGCGAGCTCATGAAGGAGCGGCGCTCGATCTACAACCAGGTCACCGAGATCACCACGCAGCTCGGACGACGCTGAAGGTCGTCGTCCTCCGAAAGAGGGGTGCAGGGTCCGTGAGGACGCTGCACCCCTCTTCCCGTCCCGGTGCGTGCCGATTCCGGCATCCGTTCGATGCCCTTTTGCACATGTGGATAACTTGTGGATGAAGGGGTTCGAGATCGGGACGGATGTGGGGGAAACCCGCAGACCTGTGGATAACCACACGAGCGGAGACCGACGAATGAATGCCGTCCACCCGCGGATTCCTCAGGGATTCCACAAGTGACAGAGGTGTAGTTCCCTACTCGCGTCTGCTTTCCACCGACTTATCCACAGTATCCACAGGCGTTAACACCGTTAAGAAGTTAATTCGAATCAAGGGCGATCCGATCACCAGACGGTGGGGAAACTCCGACGAACCGGTCGAATCACACGAGCGTAGGGATAGGAGCATCTGTGGGGCTAGCATGGGAAGCCCTGCACTGGCAGGAACGATCACGACGCGTCACAGAACGACGACAAGGGAGCACCCGTGAGGTTTCAGGTCAACCGCGATGTCTTCAGCGAGGCTGTGTCCTTCGTCGTCAAGCTCCTGCCGCAGCGCAACCCACAGCCGATCCTGGCCGGAGTGCTCATCGAGGCCGATGACGCGGGCCTGACCCTCTCGGCGTTCGACTACGAGGCATCAGCGCGCACGACCATCGAGGCGACGGTCGAGACGCCGGGGACGATCCTCGTGCACGGCCGCCTGCTCTCTGACATCGCCAGCCGCCTCCCGAACGCTCCGATCGAGATCGCGGTCGAGGACGACGGCGGCATCACGGTGACCTGCGGATCCGCACGCTTCACCCTCGCGGCCATGCCCGTCGAGGAATATCCCTCGATCCCCGAGGTCTCCGGCTCCTCCGGCGTCGTCCCGGCCGACGAGTTCGGCACCGCGATCTCGCAGGTCGGCTTCGCCGCGTCTCGCGATGACGTGACCCCGGTCCTCACGGGTGTGCAGCTCGAGGTCTCGGGTCAGAGCCTGAGCCTCGTCGCGACCGACCGCTATCGCGTCTCGCTGCGTGACGTGCCGTGGGACGGCGAGACCGTCGAGAACACGGCCCTCGTCCCGGCGCGCACCCTGCTCGAGGTCGGCAAGACGTTCGGTCACGCCGGCACGATCCAGGTCGCGTTCTCGGGGGCGGGCGACCGCGAGATCATCGCGTTCACCGCCGGCAACAAGACCGTGACGTCGCTGCTGATCAAGGGCAACTTCCCGCCGGTGCGCCGTCTGTTCCCCGAGCAGACCGACCACTACGCGGTCGTGAACACCGCCGACCTCGTCGAGGCCGTCCGTCGCGTGTCGCTCGTGCTCGACCGCGCCGCCCCGCTGCGCTTCACGTTCTCGAGCGACAGCGTCACGATGGACGCGTCGGGCAGCGAGCACGCCAGGGCCTCGGAATCGGTCGACGCGATCCTCTCCGGTGGAGACGAGGTCACGCTCGGTCTCAACCCGCAGTACCTGATCGAGGCTCTCGGCGCGGTGAAGAGCGAGTTCGTGCGCGTGACGTTCACGTCGAGCGACAACGCCAACAAGCTCAGCCCGGTGCTGATCACGAGCCAGACCTCGGTCGACCAGGCCGGTCTTGACTCGTTCAAGTACCTGCTGCAGCCGAACCTGCTGCTGCGCTGACCCCCCACGCCGGCGGTCGACTGTCGGAGGCCGAAGGTAGGCTGACTCCGTGATCGTGGAGCATCTGAGTCTGGTGGATTTCCGCAATTACGCGACCGCCGAACTCGCTCTCCACAAGGGTCCCAACGTCCTGGTCGGCCGGAACGGACAGGGCAAGACGAACCTCGCCGAGGCCGTCGTGTTCCTCGCCACACTCGGCTCGCACCGGGTCTCGTCCGACGCCCCCATGGTGCGCGACGGCAAGGAGTACGCGATCATCCGCGCGCGACTCTCCCACGGAGAGCGTCGCGTGCTCACCGAGGTGCAGCTCAACCGGCAGGGCTCCAACAAGGCCCGCATCAACGGCTCCCCCTCGAAGACGAGCGAGCTTCCCCGCTACGCGCACGTCGTGCTGTTCGCCCCGGAAGATCTGCAGATCGTGCGCGGAGATCCCTCGTCGCGCCGCCGCTTCGCGGATCAGTTGCTCATCCAGCGCACGCCTCGGCTCTCGGCCGTGCTCGCCGATTACGATCGCGTGCTCAAGCAGCGCACCGCCCTGCTCAAATCGGCTCGCGCCCGCGGCATCCGAGGCGACGCCCTCAGCACCCTCGACGTGTGGGACGACAAGCTCGTCGCACTGGGATCCGAGATCATCGCCGCGCGCCAGCGGCTGGCCGCCGATCTCCAGCAGCCGGTGAGCGACGCCTATACCGCGATCGCCGGCGCCGACCACCAGCCGCAGCTCGAATGGGCACTCTCCATCAGGGGCGGAGACCCCGAAGAGGGCGAGGCCGCGACGCTCATCGACGATGACGGATCGCTGAGCCTCGCGAAGTGCGCCGAGATGTTCCGTGCGTCGCTGCTCGCGAAGCGCACCCAGGAGCTGGACCGCGGTCTCACGCTCACCGGGCCGCATCGCGACGACCTGATCCTGCGTGTTCGCGGTCTTCCGGTGAAGGGCTATGCCTCGCACGGGGAATCCTGGTCGGTCGCGCTCGCGCTCCGGCTCGCCTCAGCCGAGCTGCTCCGCAGCGAATCCCCGGCCGGCGACCCCGTGCTGATCCTCGATGACGTGTTCGCCGAGCTCGACGCCGACCGGCGGCAGCGGCTCGCCTCGCTGACGGCCGGTTATGAACAGGTGGTCGTCACCGCCGCGGTGGAGGAGGATATCCCCGAGGTGCTGCATGCCCATGTGGTGCGGATCACGGCCGGCACCATCAGTGATGAACGCGACACCGCGCCCGGAGAGGACGCGCCCGCAGCAGCCGAGAGCGGAGAGGAGGCCGGCGATGACTGATGCGACGACCGCTCCGTCATCCGACGCGCCCGAGACCGTCGCGACGTACCTGCGCCTGCGCGGGCTCCAGCCCAGTTCCAAGAACTGGAAGCGCAAGCGGCGCATCGTCACCGACGACGACAACGCACCCTTCACCCCGGGGCGCGATCCCGGTTCGCTCGGAGCCGTGCTCGACAAGCTCACCCGTGACGCGGGCTGGCAGACGACGCTCGCTCGCGAGGATCTCGTGCGACAGTGGGGCGATCTGGCCGGCGCCGACACCGCCAAGCACTCGGAGCCCGTCTCTCTCGAGCGCGGTCTGCTCACCGTCAAGTGCGATTCGACGGCCTGGGCGAAGAACCTCCAGTACATGCGCGGCACCATCCTCACCGAGATCGGACGACGCTATCCGGATGCCGGGGTCGAGAACCTCCGCTTCATCGGACCAGACGTACCCTCCTGGAAATGGGGTCCCAGAGTCGTTCCAGGACGGGGCCCGCGCGATACCTACGGGTAGGGCACCATGCAAGGGGTCTGACACGCTCAGAGGGCCACACGCGGCCTCTGAGCCGCATTTCGCATCGAAAGCCCGCTAGACTGGGAGTTCGACATATCGATGTGGAGACTGCCCGCTGATGACGCCTGAATCCCCTGCTGACGAGACGGAATCGACCGACGGAGGCACCCCCGAGAACGCGGGCACCCCGGCACCGAAGGCTCAGCAGCCCGGTGAGTACGGCGCCGACTCGATCCAGATCCTCGAAGGTCTTGAGGCGGTCCGCAAGCGGCCCGGTATGTACATCGGCTCGACCGGCCCCCGCGGTCTGCATCACCTCGTCTACGAGATCGTCGACAACTCGGTCGACGAGGCTCTGGCCGGGTACGCCGACACCATTCTCGTCACACTGCTCGAAGACGGCGGCGTCCGTGTGATCGACAACGGCCGCGGCATCCCCGTCGACCCGCACTCGTCCGACCCGACCAAGTCGACCGTCGAGGTCGTGCTGACGATCCTGCACGCCGGCGGCAAGTTCGGCGGCGGCGCGTACGCCGTCTCGGGCGGACTGCACGGCGTCGGCTCCTCGGTCGTGAACGCCCTCTCCACCCGCTTCGAGGTCGAGGTCAAGCAGAAGGGCTTCGTCTGGCGGCACAGCTTCGCGAACGGCGGCGCCCCGCAGCAGAAGCTCGAGAAGGGCGAGGCGACCGATCAGACCGGAACCGCGATCACGTTCTGGCCGGATGCCGAGATCTTCCAGGAGACCGTCGAGTTCGACTACGACACCCTCCGCACCCGCTTCCAGCAGATGGCCTTCCTCAACAAGGGCCTGCGCATCGAGCTCTCCGACGAGCGTCCCGGATCCGCCTATGAGGTGGAGCACGAGGGCGAGACGATCACGAAGCAGCCGAGCGACGTCTTCTTCTACGAGCGCGGCCTCGTCGACTACGTCGAGTACCTGAACAAGGTGCGTCACGCCGAGGTCGTGAACGAGGAGATCATCGCGTTCGAGTCGGAGGACACCGCGCGCAAGATCTCGCTCGAGGTCGCGATGCAGTGGACGACCTCGTACACCGAGAACGTGTTCACCTACGCGAACACCATCAACACCCACGAGGGCGGCACGCACGAAGAGGGGTTCCGGGCAGCGCTGACCACCCTGGTCAACCGCTACGCCAGGGCGAACAACCTCCTCAAGGAGAAGGACGACAACCTCTCGGGCGACGACGTGCGCGAGGGCCTCACGGCCGTCATCTCGATCAAGCTCGGCGAGCCGCAGTTCGAGGGTCAGACCAAGACGAAGCTCGGCAACACCGAGGCGAAGGCGTTCGTGCAGAAGGTCGTCGGCGATCAGCTCGGCGACTGGTTCGACCGCAATCCGGCGCAGGCCAAGAACGTGATCCGCAAGGCGATCGACGCGGCCACCGCTCGTCTCGCCGCCCGCAAAGCGCGCGAGACCGCCCGCCGCAAGAGCGTCTTCGAGTCGGCCGCGATGCCCGACAAGCTCAAGGACTGCACGAGCAAGGACCCGTCGATCAGCGAGATCTTCCTCGTCGAGGGCGACTCGGCCGGCGGTTCCGCCGTGCAGGGTCGCGATCCGCACACGCAGGCGATCCTCGCGCTCCGCGGCAAAATCCTTAACGTCGAGCGCGCGCGCCTCGACAAGGCCCTCGGCAACAAAGAGGTCCAGGCGATGATCCAGGCCTTCGGCACGGGCATCGGCGAGGACTTCGACATCGAGAAGGCGCGCTATCACAAGATCGTGCTGATGGCGGATGCCGATGTCGACGGCCAGCACATCACGACGCTGCTGCTCACGATGCTCTTCCGCTACATGCGCGGACTCATCGAGGCCGGCTTCGTGTACCTCGCGATGCCGCCGCTGTACCGCCTGAAGTGGTCGAACTCGCCCCACGAGTACGTGTTCAGCGACGCCGAGCGCGACGCGCTGCTGAAGTACGGTCTCGACAACGGCAAGCGGATCCCGAAGGATGCCGGCATCCAGCGATACAAGGGTCTCGGCGAGATGAACGCCAAGGAGCTGTGGGAGACCACGATGGATCACACCACCCGCACGCTCCGGCAGGTGACCATCGAGGACGCCGCGGCGGCCGACGAGATCTTCAGCGTGCTGATGGGTGAGGACGTCGAGTCGCGACGCGGCTTCATCCAGCGCAACGCCAAGGACGTCCGCTTCCTCGACATCTGAGTGCGAGCGGTTCTCGCTTCGCTCGCTCAACGACCGGAAACTGAAGAGTACACATGACTGACGAAGAACGCCCCGACATCAACGAGGGCCACGACCACGGCCGGATCGACCAGGTCGACCTGCAGTCCGAGATGCAGCGCAGCTATCTCGACTACGCGATGGCCGTCATCGTGGGGCGCGCGCTCCCCGATGTCCGCGACGGACTCAAGCCCGTGCACCGCCGTGTGATCTACGGCATGTACGACGGCGGCTTCCGCCCCGACAAGTCGTTCTCGAAGTGCGCCCGTGTCGTCGGCGAGGTCATGGGTCAGTACCACCCGCACGGCGACTCGGCGATCTACGACGCCCTCGTCCGCCTCGTGCAGCCGTGGTCGCTGCGGTATCCGCTGGCTCTCGGCCAGGGCAACTTCGGCTCCCCAGGCAACATGGGCGCCGCGGCCCCTCGGTACACGGAGACCAAGATGGCTCCGCTCGCGCTCGAGATGGTGCGCGACATCGAAGAGGACACGGTCGACTTCACCGACAACTACGACGGGCAGACGCAGGAGCCGACCGTGCTCCCCGCGCGCTTCCCGAACCTCCTCGTCAACGGGTCGGTCGGTATCGCGGTCGGCATGGCGACCAACATCCCGCCGCACAACCTGCGCGAGGTCTCGGCTGCGGCGCTGTGGGCGCTCGACAACCCCGGGCTGCCGCGCGAGGAGCTCGTCGAGGGCCTGATCCAGCGCATCCCCGGTCCGGACTTCCCGACCGGTGCGCAGATCCTCGGCACGAAGGGCGTGCAGGAGGCCTACCGTACCGGGCGCGGCTCGATCACGATGCGCGCGGTCGTCAACGTCGAGGAGATCCAGGGCCGCACCTGCCTCGTCATCACCGAGCTGCCGTACCAGGTGAACCCCGACAACGTCGCGGTGAAGATCGGCGACCTGGCGCGCGACGGCAAGATCACCGGCATCGCCGACATCCGCGACGAATCGTCCGACCGCACCGGCCAGCGTCTCGTCGTCGTCCTCAAGCGGGATGCCGTCGCCAAGGTCGTGCTGAACAACCTGTACAAGCACACCCAGCTGCAGGAGAACTTCGGCGCGAACATGCTCGCGATCGTCGACGGCGTGCCGCGCACGCTCGGCATCGACGGGTTCGTCACGAACTGGATCACGCACCAGCTCGAGGTCATCGTCCGCCGCACGCGCTTCCGCCTCGCGAAGGCCGAGCGTCGCATGCACATCCTGCGCGGATACCTGAAGGCGCTCGACGCGCTCGACGAGGTCATCGCACTCATCCGCCGATCGGCGACCGTGGAGGACGCGCGCGACGGACTGAAGACCCTGCTCGACATCGACGACGACCAGGCTCAGGCGATCCTCGACATGCAGCTGCGTCGACTGGCCGCCCTCGAGCGCCAGAAGATCCTCGACGAGGCCGCCGAGCTCGAGCGTCTCATCGCCGAGTACAACGCGATCCTCGGTGACGAGGCGCTGCAGCGCGACATCATCCGGGAGGAGCTCACGGGGATCGTCGACCGCTTCGGCGACGAGCGGCGCACGCACATCCTGCACGGGTTCGATGGCGACGTGTCGATGGAAGACCTCATCGCCGAGGAGGAGATGGTCGTCACCGTCACGCGCGAGGGTTACATCAAGCGCACGCGCAGCGACAACTACCGCTCGCAGCACCGCGGCGGCAAGGGAGTGAAGGGTGCGCAGCTGCGTGCTGACGACATCGTCGAGCACTTCTTCGTCACCACGACGCACCACTGGCTGCTCTTCTTCACCGACAAGGGCCGCGTCTACCGCTCGAAGACCTACGAGGTGCCGGAGGCCGGTCGCGACGCGAAGGGTACGCACGTCGCGAACCTGCTCGCACTGCAGCCCGACGAGAAGATCGCGCAGATCCTCGACATCCGCGACTACAAGGTGGCCGACTACCTCGTGCTCGCGACGCGCGACGGACTGGTCAAGAAGACGAGCCTCGCGAGCTACGACACGAACCGTCAGGGCGGCGTGATCGCGATCCGTCTGAACGACGAGGACGAGCTGGTCTCGGCGCTCATGGTGAACGCCGAGGACGACATCCTTCTCATCAGCCGCAAGGGGATGTCGGTGCGCTTCAGCGCCACCGATGAAGCCCTGCGTCCGATGGGTCGTGCCACCGCCGGCGTGAAGGGCATGAAGTTCCGCGAGGGTGACAGCCTGCTGTCCGCCTCGGTCGCCGCGCCCGGCCAGTACGTGTTCGTGGTCACCGACGGCGGCTACGCGAAGCGCACCGCGATCGACGAGTACCGGGTGCAGGGACGCGGCGGATACGGCATCAAGGTCGCCAAGCTCAACGACGATCGGGGCACTCTCGCGGGTGGTCTGATGGTGTCGGAGGACGACGAGGTCTTGGTGGTTCTGTCCAGCGGCAAGGTGGTACGCTCTGCCGTGGCCGAGGTGCCCGCCAAGGGCCGCGACACCATGGGAGTGGTGTTCGCACGGACGTCGGAAGCCGACCGCATCCTCGCCATCGCCCGCAATGGTGAGCGGGGCCTCGCCGAGGAAGAGGAATCGGCCGAGGCGGAGTCGGACTCCCCCACCGCCTCCCCCGAGACACAGAACCCTGAGGACACCAAGGCATGAGCACAGTAGCCGACAAGCTGGCGAAGAAGTCCACGCGCAAGACCGGCGGCAAGCAGGTTCGCCTGCGCCTCGTCTACGTCGACTTCTGGTCGGCCGTGAAGCTGTCGTTCCTGGGAGCCGTCGCGCTCGCGATCGTCACCATGGTGTCGTTCTTCCTGATCTACCTCGTGCTGCAGGCCACGGGCATCCTGTCCCAGGCCGACGACTTCATCGGCACCATCACCGACAACTCGGTGCGGATCTCGGAGATCGCAGGTCTCCCGCAGGTCATGGCCTTCGCAGCGGTCGTGTCGATCCTCAACCTGATCGTCTTCACGGTGCTCGGCGCGGTCGTCGCCGGCATCTACAACCTCGCCGTGAAGGTGACGGGCGGCCTGCTCGTCGGCTTCATGTCGAACTGACCCTCGACCGGGTCGGAGACCCGGACGAACAGAGGGGCGGATGCTGCGGCATCCGCCCCTCTCGTGTTCCTGCGCGAGAGGGTAGGGAAAACCGGAAGCGGGGTGTCGGGATCCCTCGGTGTCGGCGCGTTCACCGCGCCCGTACTTTGGAACCATGACCACACAGACAGCCACGCCTTCCCAGGCCCCGGCCGCGAAGCCGCCGCTGCGCCTCTTCCTCACGCTGCTCCATCTCGCGGGCGTCGGGGTGCTCGGCGGGATCATCTTCAGCGCCCTCACCGGACTGCTCAGCGCCGGACTCGGCCTCCTGCTCGTCGCCGGCATCGGCGTCGTCCTGCTGGTCGGTCTCGTCTACGCGCTCTTCGCGGTCGGCTGGTTCGAGGTCGCGCGAGTCAGCGGCCTCTACCGTTCGCCCATCCCGCCGCTGCGTTGGCGTCCCCGCGACCGTCCCGGCTTCTCGGGCTGGATCCGCGCTCTCGGACGGCAGGCCATCGACGGCCGCATGTGGCGGGCCATCGCGAACTTCGCCATCTCGGCCGTGCTCGGCTGGATCGTGCTGCGTCTGGCGTGGGGCCTGGTGTGGTCGATCGCCATCTGCTTCGCCCCGCTCGTCGGCGCCGACTCCGTGATGGGTCCGTTCGGCGGGATGGGTATCACCGCTCCCTGGGCTCCGGTCGTCGGCATCCTCGGCATCGCCGCCTGCGTGTTCGGCATGATCGGCCTCGCCGCCCTCCACCGCGTGCTGTCGCTCGCGATCGTGATCCGTGCGAAGGAGGCCGAGCTCACCGAGCGGGTCCGCACCAGCACCGCTCAGCGCGAGGGGGCCGTGCGCGCCGCCGACGTGGAGCGCACCCGCATCGAACGCGACCTGCATGACGGCGTCCAGCCCCGGCTCGTCTCGGTCGGCATGACGCTGGGGCTCGCGCAGCAGAAGATCGACACCGATCCGGATGCCGCGAAGGAACTCATCACCGAAGCGCACACCTCGACGAAGGCGGCGATCACGGAGCTGCGGCAGCTGGCCCGCGGCATACACGCCTCGGTCCTGGACGACCGCGGTCTCGACGCCGCACTGTCGGCGCTCGCCGGAAGGTCGCACATTCCCGTGCAGCTCGACGTGCGGATGGACGGGCGCTGCAGCCGCGAGGCCGAAGCAGCGGTCTACTTCTCCATCGCGGAGTCGCTGACGAACGCCGCCAAGCACTCCCGTGCGAGTGAGGCGCGCGTGACCGTGCGGCTGCGCGAGGGCGGTGTGCTCTGGGCGCGCGTCGAGGACAACGGAATGGGCGGCGCTCAGGTGCAGCCCGGCGGCGGGCTCGACGGCATCGCCAACCGCATCCTCGCCGCGGGCGGCACGTTCCGTCTCGACAGCCCCGCCGGCGGACCGACCAGCCTGGAGGTGAACGTGCCATGCGCATCCTGATCTGCCGGCACTTCGACCAGCGCACCGACTTCGACATGGACGGGGGATTCCCATGCGCATCCTAATCTGCGAGGACTCCGTCCTGCTCCGCGAAGGTCTCGTCCGGCTGCTGGAGGACGCCGGCCACACCGTGGTCGCGGCCCTCCCCGACACGAACGGTCTCGCCGAAGCCGTGCAGGCCGAGGCGCCGGAGCTCTGCATCCTCGACGTCCGCCTCCCTCCGACGTTCACCGACGAGGGCATCCGCGCAGCGCTCGAGCTGCGCGCCTCCGATCCGTCGCTTCCACTGCTCGTGCTGTCGCAGTACGTCGAGGAGCGGTACGCATCCGACCTCATCGCCGCACAGGGCGGACCGCTCGGCTACCTGCTCAAGGATCGGGTCGCCGACGTCGCGGAGTTCCTCGGCTCCGTGCAGCGAATCTCGGAGGGCGCGACCGTGCTCGACCCCGAAGTCGTGGCGCAGCTGCTCACCCGACGCAACCGCGACGACCGGATGATGCGCCTGACCGAGCGGGAGCGGACCGTGCTCGCCCTGATCGCCGAAGGGAAGTCGAACCAGGCGATCGCCGGGCTGCTCTTCCTCTCGGAGGCGAGCGTCGAGAAGCACATCACCGCCATCTTCCAGAAACTCGGGTTCGAGCCCGACGAGTCGGGCAACCGGCGCGTGCTCGCAGCCCTCGCCCACATCGAGAACACCGGCGGGACCACCCCGCCCACCGGCCAGACAGGAGCCGCACGATGACCACTCCCCAGCACGATCCCGCATTCGACCCGCAGGGCGGGCGGATGCCGCTCACTCCTCCTCCGGCCCCCGGAGGCGAGGTGCCGCCCGTCGCCACCGAGCCGCCGACCGGCGGATCCGGCGGCTCGGGTCGCGGCCCCGGTGTCACGGCGATCCTCGTGACCACCGCGGTGATCGGCGGCATCGCCCTGCTCGGCTCGGGGGCCACCGCCGCCGTCGCTGCGACCGGGACGATGCTCTCCACCTCGGGCGGGCGCGGCGACTCGGTGCAGACAGTGGATGCCGAGGGCATCACGAGCATCGATCTCGACGTCGACGCGGGCAACATGCGCGTCGAGTTCGGCGACGTCGGTGAGGCCGAGCTGTCGGTCACCAACTCGCGGAATCCCGGATGGACGCTCGAGCGAGAGGGCGACGAGCTGGTCGTCCGCAGTCCCGACTTCGAGTGGGGCTGGTGGTTCGGCGGCTGGTTCGGCGACGATCGGTCGGCCGTGCTGACCCTCCCCGAGGACCTCCGAGGGGATGCCGTGGACGCCGACCTCACGCTCGACGCCGGCAGCCTCGACGTGGTCGGCGACTTCGGCGCCCTCGAGCTCACCGTCAACGCGGGGGCGCTCGACGTCGAGGGCTCGGCCGAGAGCCTGGCCGTCGACATGAGCGCCGGCCGTGCGGACGTCGCACTGGACGGCGTGGACGGGGCCGACCTCAGCGTGTCCGCCGGCGACATGAACGTCGATCTCACGGGGCGCGGCCCGTCGCAGACGACGATCGAGGTCAGTGCCGGATCGCTCGATCTGACGCTGCCCGACACGTCGTACGCCATCACGCAGGACGTGAGCGCCGGAACGCTCGACGCCAAGGTCGACCAGGAATCCAGCAGCTCGCGCACCATCGATGTGTCGCTGTCCGCGGGCAGCGTCACCATCCGCCCCGGCAGCTGATCCGCACCGAGGGCGGGACTCTCCCGGGTCCCGCCCTCGATTGGGTATTTCCGAGAATCTCCGGTAAAGTCTTGGAGGTTGACGGGGCTATAGCTCAGGCGGTTAGAGCGCTTCACTGATAATGAAGAGGTCCCAGGTTCAAGTCCTGGTAGCCCCACTCCGTAACTCAAGAAGTACCCTCACGGGGCCTTAGCTCAGTTGGTAGAGCGCCTGCTTTGCAAGCAGGATGTCAGGAGTTCGAATCTCCTAGGCTCCACACTGTGTTGAGACAGTTCGAGAAGGCCCCGCCGTGTGCGGGGCCTTCTCGTTTCTCCGGTCAGGCGGATGCAGCGAAGCGGCGGCGCGTCTCGGCATCCGCTGTGTAGACGACCAGCTGCACGTCGGTCTGATCCGACGGGCGCAGCTGGTGGTGCTCGAAGACGAGGCGACCGAGGGTCGGATGCTGGAACACCCGCTCGCGCGACACGAAACCGCCGACGCCGTGGCTCTCCCACCGTTCGCGGAAGTCGTCGCTCTCCTGCACGAGCCTGCCGATGAGATCGCGGTACCGGGGGTCGCCGAGCCGCGGGCCCGCCTCCGCCCGGAACTCGGCGAGGAACCGTCGGCTGGTGTCGTCCCAGTCGTCGAGCAGCGACCGCACGGCGGGGTCGGTGAAGATGAGCCGCAGCAGGTTGCGCTGCTCCGGCGGGGTGCTCGCGACGTTCGGGTAGAGCTTCTCGTACGCGGCGTTCCACCCGGCGATCCCCCAGTCGGGCGCGAGTGCGTAGGCGGGGTGCTCGTCGAGGGCGTCGAGGAATCGCTGCACGTGCGCGGGCGCGGTCTCGACGGCTTCGCCGCCACCCGGTCGCTGCGGTGCGAAGCCGGAGAGGGTGAGCACGTAGTCGTGCTCGGTGACCGTGAGGTGCAGCGTGGTGGCGACGGCATCCAGCACCTGCCTCGAGGGATTGATGTCGCGGCCCTGCTCGAGCCAGGTGTACCAGGTGACGCTGACGCCGGAGAGGAAGGAGATCTCCTCGCGGCGGAGCCCGATGGTGCGGCCGCGGCCGGCCGGGGGCAGGCCGTAGCCCGTGCGGTCGAGCTGCTCGCGTCGGGCGCGCAGGAACGCGCCGAGCTCCTTGCGCTGCTGCTCATCCGTGGCCACCTCACAAACCTAGTGCTCTCACTACTAGTGTCAGCGGCGACTTCCGCGAATCGCGGAGACGCACGAGGGTGGGAGGATGCCCACTCCCCTTCGCTCCCGCACCGTGACGCACGGCCGCAACGCCGCCGGCGCCCGCGCCCTCTTCCGCGCAGCCGGCGTGAACGCCGCCGACTTCGGCAAGCCGATGGTCGCCGTCGCGAACAGCTTCACCGAGTTCGTCCCCGGCCACACGCACCTGCAGCCCGTGGGTCGCATCGTCTCGGAGGCGATCAGCGCGGCGGGCGGCATCCCCCGCGAGTTCAACACCATCGCTGTCGACGACGGCATCGCGATGGGCCACGGCGGGATGCTGTACTCGCTCCCCTCGCGCGACCTCATCGCCGACTCGGTCGAGTACATGGTCAACGCACACCAGGCCGACGCCCTCGTGTGCATCTCGAACTGCGACAAGATCACCCCGGGCATGCTCATGGCCGCGCTGCGCCTGAACATCCCGACCGTCTTCGTGTCCGGCGGCCCGATGGAGTCGGGACGCGCCACGCTCGTCGACGGAAGCGTGCGGACCCTCGACCTCGTCGACGCCATCTCAGAGGCCGCGAACGACACGGTGTCGGATGCCGACATCCAGCGCATCGAGGAGAATGCGTGCCCGACGTGCGGGTCGTGCTCGGGCATGTTCACCGCGAACTCGATGAACTGCCTCGTCGAGGCGCTGGGGCTCGCGCTGCCGGGCAACGGCTCGGTGCTCGCGACCCACACCGCTCGGCGTTCGCTGTACGAGCGGGCCGGCGAGGTGGCCGTCGAGATCACCCGCCGGTTCTACGACGAGGACGACGCCTCGGTGCTTCCCCGCTCCGTCGCGAGCTACAACGCCTTCGAGAACGCCATGGCGCTCGACATCGCGATGGGCGGCTCGACCAACACGATCCTGCATCTGCTGGCTGCCGCGCACGAGGCGGGCGTCGCGTTCGGCCTCGACGAGATCGACGCCGTCTCGCGTCGTGTTCCCTGCCTCGCGAAGATCGCCCCCAACCCCGCGTACGGCCGCATGTACTACATGGAGGATGTGCACCGCGCCGGCGGCATCCCTCGCATCCTCGGCGAGCTGCGTCGCGCTGGTGCGCTGAACGACGACGTGTCATCGATCCACTCACCTTCTCTCGAGTCGTGGCTCGCGGACTGGGACATCCGCGGCGGCTCGGTTTCCGATGAGGCGAAGGACCTCTGGTACGCCGCCCCCGGTGGCGTGCGGTCGTCGAGCGCGTTCTCGCAGTCGGAGCGGTGGCTGGAGCTCGACACGGATGCCGAGAACGGCTGCATCCGTGACACCGAGCACGCCTACTCTGCCGACGGCGGCCTCGCGGTGCTCCGCGGCAACATCGCCGTCGACGGCGCGGTGGTGAAGACGGCGGGGGTCGATCCCTCCATCCTCGTCTTCTCCGGGCCCGCGGTCGTGTGCGAGTCGCAGGAGGAGGCCGTCGCGAAGATCCTCGGCAAGAAGGTGCAGCCCGGCGACGTCGTCGTGATCCGCTATGAAGGCCCGAAGGGCGGACCCGGCATGCAGGAGATGCTGCACCCGACCTCCTTCCTCAAGGGGCGTGGGCTCGGCAAGGTGTGCGCGCTCATCACCGACGGCCGCTTCTCGGGCGGCACGTCGGGGCTCTCGATCGGCCACGTCTCCCCCGAGGCGGCGTCGGGCGGTGTGATCGCGCTGGTCGAGGACGGCGACATCATCTCGATCGACATCCCGACGCGGGACCTGACGCTGCAGGTCGACGAGGCGGAGCTCGAGCGTCGTCGCGCGGCATTGCTGGAGGACGGCGGCTATCGCCCGCGTGATCGCCAGCGCGCGGTGTCGCTGGCCCTACGCTCCTACGCCACGATGGCGACCTCGGCCGATCGAGGCGCGGTGCGCGATGTCGAGGCGGTTGAGCGCGCACTGCGCGAGCAGGAGCTCCGCTCGGCGTCCTCCCTGGTGTGAGCGATCAGCCCGAGAACGGTCGATTCATCCACAGCTGTGGATGAAGCTGTTAACAACTCTGACCTGGGATTCATGAGATTCACAGGAATGGAACTCGGTGATCGTCTGGCACTCCAGAGCCAAGATTGCAAGCCCCCTTTTGTCGATCGTCGATGCGGCGTACCGTGCTTTCATGACTAACGTCGAGACTGTGCAGACGATGGTGCAGATCGAGGTGACCTTCGACGGGCGGGGCTTCCTGCTCGCTCAGGATCAGGACCTGACGGATCTGAAGCACCGTATCGAGGCCGCGATGGGCACCTCGGGCACTTTCGTCGACCTCATCGTCGTGGGCAACCGCAAGCTCAGCGTGCTGATCACCCCGCGCAGTCACGTGACCATCACCGAGGCGACCGTGCCCTTCGACGCGCGCGACACCGGAGACATCGACTCGCCGTTCGGCGGGTATTACGACCTGCTCTGACCGAACCGCTACCACCGCGAACGGCATCCGGCAAGGCTCCTGCGTCCCAGACGCGGCAGGCCCACCGTGGGGCGATGAGCATCCGAACCCGGTGGACCGAGGTCGTCGACGGCGTGTACCGCCTCGAGACCGCGAACGTGAACTGCTATCTCGTCGTCACGGCCGAGGGGATGACCCTCGTCGACGCCGGCTTACCCGGCACGCTTCCGCTGCTCGACGATCTCCTGGCTCATCTCGGGGCGCATCGAGGTGACATCGACGCGCTCATCCTCACCCACGCGCACTTCGACCACGTCGGGATGGCGCATCGCCTGGTCTCGGAGCGCCGCACTCCGGTGCATGTCCATCCGCGGGATCAGCGTCTGGCGCGGCATCCGTATCGATATGCCCATGAACGCGCGCGGATCACCTACCCGTTCCGCTACCCGAAGGCCGTGCCGACGCTGCTGGCCATGACCGCGAAGGGGGCACTGGGCGTGCGCGGCATCGAGGCGGCACCGACCGTGCACCACGCGACGGCCGTGGAGGCACCGGGTCGGCCTGTCGCGCTCTGGAGTCCCGGGCACACCGACGGGCACTGCGGATTCTGGTTCGAAGACCTCGACGTGCTGATGACCGGCGACGCGATCGTGACCCTCGACCCGTACACGGGCGGAACGGGCCCTCGGATCGTCGCCGGAGCAGCGACCGCCGACAGCGGCCGAGCCCTGAGCGACCTCGACGCCCTGCTGGCCTCGTCGGCGCGCACACTGCTTCCCGGGCACGGCGAGCCGTGGCACGACGGAGCCGGGGCCGCCGTGGCTCACGCTCGTCGCGTAGGTCGCAGCTGACCCCGGCTCTGGTTCCCGCCGGATGGGCGGTGATTCAGGCGCGCGCTGCGCGCCCGTCGTTGCCCGGAACGCGCGGTGCGCGCGAGACGAACACGCCGAGCAGGATCATGCCGATGCCGAGAACGAGGTGCAGCCAGTTGTCGGCGTTGTTCACGGGGATGAAGTTCAGCTGGTCGTTGCCGACGGCGATGAGACCGTAGATCCAGACGACGAGGTACGCGGCACCGCCGACGATCAGGTACAGACGTGCCGCGCGCGCCCGCGCGGCCAGCGCGATGCCGGCGACCGCGAAGGCGAGGTGCACGAAGTTGTGCAGCACCGAGACCTGGAAGAGACCGAGCAGATGCGCCTCGGAGCCGGCTCCTGCACCGTGCAGGTGCTCCGCGGAGTGCGTGAGCCCGGGGATGAAGCCGGCGATGCCGACGAGGAGGAAGACGATGCCCACGATGAGGGCGGTCTTCTGGATGGGGGTTCCTGCATAGCGCTCGACGCGCGCGGTGTCACTCATGATGTCCTCCGTAACGGTGCGATGGGGTACCTGAGGCTATCGATCAGCTGAAGCCGTGCCGCAGGGCATTGACGCTGCCGTCTCGTGGGGAATATGCTCGCCCGCTCCCTGCGGCCGCGCGATATGGCCGCGTGACGTCAGAGCGACGGACCTCTCACGATCCGCACGGGTCCCCGTGCGTCGCGGATGCTGACGGCCGACCCCTTCTGCGTCACGACGACCTGGTCGTCGTCGACGAGTTCCGCGGCGACCCGTCGCACGGCGGGCATGAGCCCCCGCCACGCCTCTCCGCCGACCGTGCGCGCGACATCGCTCGGGCAGATCGAGGATTCGGCTCGCTTGCGGACGAGAGTCCGGATGGCGGCGGCGATCCGCTCGTCGAAGCCCTCGCCGGAGCGCTCCTCCCACCACGGGGTGCCGCGCTCGCCGAGGGCGGTCTTCGCGTCGTTCACCCGTCGGCGTGCGTCCGGCTCGGATGCCTTCACCGCTCGGCGAGCGGACATCAGCTCGTCGACGAGCTCCTGCCGGAAGGTGTCGGGAATGCTCGGGTCGGTGGCCCGCCAGCGGCGTCCGTCGATCACGACGTGGTGGCCGTCGGCCGTGCGCTCCGGGCCGTCGGCGGTGTCTCTTCCCTTGGCCATGACGTCAGTCTCGCGCGAAGAAGAGGTCGGCGAAATGGTCTTGACGCCGGGGGCATCCTGCCCGGCGCCGCGGTCAGGAACCGGTCGAGGCTCGAGCGACGAGCCGCATCGGAACCGTGACGCTCTCGTAGGGACGCGTCCGGTCGCTCAGACGGGCGACGGCGAGTCGGGCGGCCTGTCGTCCCAGCGCCTCGATGTCGCCCGAGACGACGCTCACGCCCAGCACGCGCGCCCACTCCGGCTCGTCGAAGCCGATGACGGCCGGCCGGTCGGGGAGCCCGGCGACGGCTTCCATGACACCGAGCAGGATGCGGTTGTTGCCGGCCACGACGGCGGTCGGCGGCTCGTCGAGCGCGAGCAGCTCGCGCATACACGCGCGGGAGGATGCCGCGTCGTGCGCGTCGGTGCGGAGGAGCCGGCGCCAATCGGCGTCGGCGGGGTCGAGCACGTCGCCCATGCCCGCGAGGCGTTCGCGGTACGTGGGGAGCCACGCGTAGTCGCCGATGAAGGCGATGCGGCGGTGCCCGGCATCCAGCAGGTGCTGTGCGGCCAGCCGCCCTCCCTCTCGGTTGTCGAAGACGACCGAGTCGGCGGCGAGGTTCTCGGCCGGGCGGTCGACGAACACGACGGGGATGCCGCGAGCCTGCAGCTGCGCATACTCGCTGTGATCGGTCATCGCCGAGACGGTGATCACGGCCGTCGTCTGGCGGTCGGCGAGGTCGCGGGCGACGCGCTGCTCCTGCTCGGCCGACTCGCGCGAGTTCGCGACCGAGAGGTGCATGCCGCGGGGGCGGATCTCGTCTTCGACGGCCTGCGCGAGCGCGGAATAGAACGGGTTCGTGAAGTCGCCGGTGATGAGACCGATGGATGCCGCCAGGCGTCCGCTCGCGAGGAGGCTCGCCGCCGCGTTGCGCTGGTAGTCGAGCTCCGCCGCAGCCGACAGGACGCTCGCGAGCGTCTTCTCGCTCACGTACGACTCTCCCCCGAGCGCCCGGGACGCCGTCTTGAGACTGACCCCCGCGCGTTCGGCGACCTGGGCCAGCGTCGGGCGCGGTGTCGCGCCGGTCTCTGTGCGAGTCATGCATCCCCTTGTCGGCCGCGAACGCGGATAGCTCATTATGGCGGCTGCCGATCGGAACCGAGCTCTTCCGCCGGTCGCGATCGCTGTGATAGCGTCCAGCGTATGACAGCGATGTCATATACCGGTCATCCCGGCGTCGAAGTCGGTGAGGACCCCATCAGCGACACACCGTAGTGGAGTTAGAGGAGCAACCATGAGGGTCCCCAGCCCGAGGAACCACCGATCCGCCAGACGATCCTGGGCGGCGGCCGGAGTCGCCGTCGCCGTCGGGCTCGGCATGCTGACGCCGACGGCGGCCTCGGCGGCCGGAGAGACGACCTTCGCCTCGTCGTTCGAGTCCGGCGACGCGGCCCCCGTGCTGAGCGGCACGGGTCAGCCCGTCAACGTGACAGGCAGCCGCTTCGCCCCGGGCAGCGTCCTCGGTGACGTGGCCGCGGTGACGGCATCCGCCGAGAACGCGCCGAACGAGGTCGCGTCGTTCCTCGCCGACGGCAACGCCTCGTCGAAGTGGTTGGCCTTCCAGCGCGCGGCCTGGGCGCAGTACGAGCTGACCACCCCGCAGCCGATGGTGCGCTACACCCTGACGTCGGGCAACGACGCCCCCGAGCGCGACCCTCGCGACTTCCGCGTGCTCGGCTCGCAGAACGGCACCGACTGGGTGACGGTCGACGAGCGCACCGGCGAGCAGTTCTCCGCTCGCGGCGAGACACGCACGTTCGACCTCGCGACGCCCAGCGAGCCGTACCTCTACTACCGCCTCGACGTGCTCGCCACACGCACGCCGACCACCGGCATCGTGCAGCTCGCCGGGTGGGAGCCGATCGCCGTCGACGGCGCGACCCCCGCACCGGGCGACCTCCTGCTGCAGGTCGGCAGCGGCCCGACCAGTTCCGACACCGCCAAGACCGGCGTCGGCTTCACCGGAACCAAGGCACTGCAGTACGTCGGCCGCCACCTCGACGCGGGGCCCGCCTCCTCAACGAGCGTGCTCTACGACGACGTCGCGATCGACGTGGCCGATGACAGTGAGCTCTCGTACCTCGTCTTCCCCGTGCTCGACGGCGAGCAGACCTACGCCGCGACGTTCGTGGCGGTCGACCTGACGTTCGACGACGGATCGACGCTGTCCGCCGGCGACGCCACCGACTCCTACGGATACGCTGCGAACGCGCGCGCCCAGGGTCAGGCCAACGTGCTCTGGCCGAACCAGTGGAACAAGGTCACGATCGATCTCGGACAGTTCGCGGGCCGGACGATCGACGACATCCTCTTCCGCTACGACCACCCCGGCACCGACGTGAAGGGCGTGGAGGTGCCCACCGGCGCGACCGCCTTCAGCGGCTGGCTCGACGACGTGAGCATCGGAGCTGCCGCACAGCTCGACACCTCGGACGGTCTCGTGTCGTACGTCGACACGCGCCGGGGCACCAACTCGACCGGCGGCTTCTCGCGCGGCAACAACCTGCCGGCGACCGCATGGCCGAACGGCTTCAACTTCATCACCCCGATGACCAACGCCGACAACGTCGGCACGATCTACCAGTACCAGCGGGCCAACAACGCGCAGAACCTCCCGGCCCTCAACGGCATCGGCTTCTCGCACCAGCCGAGCATCTGGATGGGCGACCGCAACCAGATCGCCGTGCTCCCCACCGCGAACGGCAACCCCACCTCGTCGCTCAACGACCGCAAGCTCGCGTTCCACCACGAGAACGAGACCGCGCGGCCCGACATCTACAGCGTCGAGTTCGACAACGGCATCCAGACGTCCGTGACCGCCACCGACCACGGTGCGATCTACCGCTTCGAGTTCACCGGCGACACGAGCTCCGTGCTCATCGACCAGCTCGTGGACTCCTCGAAGCTCCAGATCGACGGCGACACCGTCTCCGGCTGGGTCGACGGCGGATCCGGCTGGCCGGGACGCACGCGCATGTTCGTGTACGGCACCTTCGACAAGGCGCCGCTCACCGCCGGTGCGACCACTCAGGGCGACCGCAACGGCACGGCCCGCTACGCCGCCTTCGACACGAGCGGCGACAAGACGGTCGAGCTGCGCCTGTCGTCGTCGTTCATCTCGCAGGACCAGGCGAAGAAGAACCACGAGTTCGAGCTGCAGGGCGTCTCGTTCGAAGACGCGCACGCCGCCGTGCGCGACGCCTGGAACGACCGGCTCGGCGTGATCCACGACGTGAAGGGCGCCACCGACACCCAGCTCGTGACGCTGTACTCGAGCCTGTACCGCCTGAACCTGTACCCGAACTCGCAGTTCGAGAACACCGGGTCGAAGGCCGACCCCGTCTACCAGTACGCCAGCCCGGTGTCCGCGACGAGCGGCAGCGCCAGCGACACCCGCACGAACGCGAAGATCGTCGACGGCAAGATCTACGTCAACAACGGCTTCTGGGACACGTACCGCACCGCCTGGCCGCTCTACTCGCTGCTCTACCCCGACGTGACCGAGGAGCTCGTCGACGGCTTCGTGCAGCAGTACCGCGACGGCGGATGGGTCGCCCGGTGGTCGTCCCCCGGCTACGCCGACCTCATGACCGGCACGAGCTCCGACGTCGCGTTCGCCGATGCCTACCTCGCGGGTGCGCTCGACACCGACACCGCACTCGAGGCTTACGACGCCGCCGTGAAGAACGCCACCGTGCTGCCGGCGTCCAACGCCGTCGGACGGAAGGGCCTCGCTCAGTCGATCTTCCTCGGCTACACCGAGGCGACGACGCACGAGAGCGCATCGTGGGGTCTCGAGGGCTACATCAACGACTTCGGCATCGCCGAGATGGCGAAGAAGCTGTCGGAGGACCCGGCGACCCCGGCCGGCCGCGTCGAGCAGCTGAAGGAGGAGGCCACCTACTTCGAGGCCCGCGCCGAGCACTACGTCGAGATGTTCAACCCCGAGGCGGGCACCTTCACCTCGCGGAACGCCGACGGCTCGTGGACCTCGGGTGCCGAGTTCGACAAGAAGGCGTGGGGCGGTGCGTTCACCGAGGCCAGTGCCTGGACGTTCGGCTTCCACGCCCCGCACGATGTGGACGGACTCGCCGCCCTCTACGGCGGCCGCCAGGGTCTGCTCGACGTCATGCACGACTTCCTCACCACCCGTGAGAAGGCCGACTACTCCGGCATCCACGAGGCGCGCGAAGCACGCGACGTCCGGCTCGGGATGCTGGGCATGTCGAACCAGATCGCCCACCACATCCCGTACGTGCTCGCCGAGGCCGGCGACCCGTCGGGGGCGCAGGAGCTGATCCGCGACATCCAGGACCGCCTCTTCGTCGGCTCCGACATCGGCCAGGGCTACCCGGGCGATGAGGACAACGGCGAGTTCTCGGCCTGGTACGTCTTCTCGGCGCTCGGCTTCTACCCGCTCGAGGTGGGCTCCGGCGACTACACGATCGGCACCCCCCTCTTCGACAGCGCGACGCTGTCGATCGGTGGCAGCGACCTCGTCGTGAATGCACCGGGGGCATCGGCGGGCGCCGATTACGTGGGTGGTGTCAGCCTCAACGGGCAGCCGATCACCGAGACGACGTTCGACGGCGACCTGCTGCGCGCCGGAGGGACCCTCGACTTCACGATGAGCACGACGCCGCAGGCGTGGGGTGCCAAGGACCTCACCGAGAAGCTCGAGGTGCCGACCACGCTCGTCGACGCCACCAAGACGGGACGCGGTGCGCTCGCCGCGGCGGACGGCACGCCCGTCGGCTCGCTCGTCGACGACAACATGAACTCGACCGTCACCTTCCCGGGCGACTCGGCCGAGCTGGTGTGGACGTCGCAGTCGGGCCCTGTCTCTATCGGCCAGTACACGCTGACCAGCGCGTCGAAGGCGGCCGCTCCCGCGAGCTGGACGCTCTCCGGTTCGCTCGACGGCACGACGTGGACCGAACTCGACAGCCGTGAGGGCCAGACCTTCACGTGGGACTCGCAGACCCGACCGTTCACGACGCAGACCGCAGGGGGATACACGAGCGTCAAGCTCACTGTGAAGAGCGGCGGTTCCCCGCTGGCACTGTCGGAGGTCGAGCTGTTCGCCTCGGCATCCGCCGCCGACGGTCTGTCGATCGCCGCGGGCGCTCCGCAGCGCGTCGCCGTGGGCACCGAGTTCTCGGGGTCGCTCGCGACGATCGTCGGCACTGAGACCGAGGCGTCGGGCTACGACGTCACCGTGGACTACGGCGACGGCGAGGAAGTCGGCGACGTGACCCTCACCCGCGACGAGCTCGGCGGCTGGAAGGTCAGCGCGCCGCACACGTTCACGGCGCCGGGCACGTACTCGCCCGTCATCACCGTGCGCGACTCCTCGGGCGCGGCGGCCCAGGCCACCGCGTCGATCGAGGTGTTCCGCGACGAGACCCTCATCGGCGGCTTCAACAACGTCTGCATCGGCGACCTCGGGGTCACCGCCGCCAACTGCGACTCGCAGGGCCACGGCTACTTCCGCGACAAGCTCAACGCCGACGGCTTCGTACAGGGCGAGACCCTGACCGTGCCGGGCACGACGCTGACGTACGACCTGCCCGCCGTCCCGGCCGGTGCGCCGGACAACATCACGGGCGAGGGTCAGACGGTGAAGCTGTCGCTGGGCACCGGTGCCACGCAGATCGCGTTCATCGGCACCGCCACCGAGAGCAACCGCGACTCGGACGCCGTGCTGCACTTCACCGACGGCAGCACCCAGACCGTCACCATCAGCTTCGGCGACTGGGTCGGTGCATCCGGCAACCCCTACAAGGGCAACACCGTGCTCACGATCTCCGAGGGTCGCCTCTCGGGAACCGGAGCAGAGTCGAGTGTGAAGAACACGGCGATCTACGCCACCGCCCCGATCGCCCTCGCGGTCGACGGGAACGGTGCGCCGAAGGTGGTCGAGTCGCTCACGATGCCGAAGGAGTCCGGTTCACTGAACGACGGACGCGTGCACGTGTTCGCGATCGCGTCGGACGGCGACCGCGCCGCCGCCGCCGAACTGTCGGTCACGGCCGGTACGGTCGACGAGCAGGTCACGGGCGAGGAGTTCGACGCCACGCTGGCGACCGTCACCGGCGGTCTCGGCGAGACGTCAGCGGTGGTCAACTGGGGTGACGGCGCCGCCGTCTCCGCGGTCGACGTGGCCGATGGTGCGGTGCAGGGCACGCACACCTACGCGAAGGCCGGCAGCTACACCGTGACGGTCACGGTCGACGACGGCGTGAAGTCGGCGGCGACGCAGCTGACCATCGTCGTCGCGGACCCCATGCCCGTGTACGAGCCCGAGATCCAGGCTCCGCAGCAGGCGGCACCTGGCGACACGGTCACGATCACCGGAACCGGCTTCGCGCCGGGCGAGAACGTCGCGCTGCGCATCGACGACGAGCAGCCGGTCATCGTGCAGGCCGAGCAGGACGGATCGATCAGCGGATCGATCACGGTGCCGAGCGGAGCCGTCGACGGAGACCACCCGGTGGTCGCGCTCGGCGACGTCTCGAAGGTCGAGGCGCGGGCATCGCTCCTCGTCGTCGGCGACCCGACGGCTCCGAAGAACACCTCGGTGTCGCTGAAGGCCGGATCCGACGACCCCGTCGCCGGAGAATCCGTGCCGTTGATCGCCACGGTGAAGCCCGCCGGTGCGGCGGGTCAGGTCGAGTTCCTCGAGGGCGACGTCGTGGTCGGCGCGGCAGGCGTCTCGGCGGGAGTCGCGACGGCGGACGTCACGATCGCGACCTCCGGTCAGCACACCTACACGGCCCGGTTCGTCCCGTCGGATGACACCGCGTTCCGCCCGTCGACCTCGGCCCCGCTGACGATCGAGGTCCGCAGCGCCCCGGTGCTGCAGGCGGAGCTCGTGATCGGCCAGCTCCGGGTGGTGCAGGGCGGCACGGTCGAGCTCGCGGGACGCGGCTTCGCCGCCGGCGAGCTCATCACGATCACGCTCTTCTCGGAGCCGGTGCGCCTCGCCGAGGTCACGGCCGACGGGTCGGGTGCGTTCCGCACGACGGTGACAATCCCGGCGAACACCCCGGTCGGGCAGCACACGCTGGTCGCCGAGGCCACGGCATCCGGGCTCAGCGCGCAGGGTGCGCTCACGGTCACTGCCGCGGCGTCGACGGGCGACGGCCTGGCCGGTACGGGAGGCGCGGTGCCCATCGCGCTGATCGTGCTGATGCTCGGGTTGCTCGCCACGGGCGGCGTGCTGTTCGTCCGGCGCCGCCGCTCGGAGGTCTGACCCACCGCGACCGTTCGGGAGGAGAGATCCGCTTCGGAAGGAGGAATCGCACGGATTCCTCCTTCCGAAGCGCAGATCTCCTTCCGAACGGATGCGGTGACGAGACGGGATGCCGCGGCTGCGCGCCGCGTCAGACGGCGGTGAGACCGTGCGGTGCCACGTTCAGCCGCTCGCATCCGTCTGCGGTCACCACCACGATGTCCTCGATGCGCGAGCCCCACTCCCCTGCGAAGTAGATGCCCGGCTCGATGCTGAACGCCATGCCCTCGCGCAGCACCAGGTCGTTGCCCGGCGCGATGTACGGTTCCTCGTGCACCGAGACGCCGATGCCATGACCGGTGCGGTGCAGGAACGCGTCGCCGAGACCGGCTTCGGTCAGCACGGTCCTCGCCGCGGCATCCACCTGCTCAGCCGTGACGCCGGGCCGCACGGCGTCGACGGCGGCCTGCTGCGCCCGCTCGAGCACCGCGATGCGCTCGGCCGCCGCGGGGTCGGGTGTGCCGACCACATAGGTGCGGGTGCTGTCGGAGTTGTAGCCGCTGGGTACCGCTCCCCCGATGTCGACCACGACGACGTCGCCGTCCTCGATCACCCGGTCGGACACCTCGTGGTGCGGGTCGGCGCCGTTCGGGCCCGATCCGACGATCACGAACTCGACCGTCCGGTGGCCCTCCGCGACGATGGCTTCGGCGATGTCGGCGGCGACCTCCCGCTCGGTGCGACCGGCGCGCAGCCACTCCGGAACCCGGCGGTGCACGGCGTCGATCGCGTTACCGGCGCGGCGCAACTCGGCGATCTCGTCGGCATCCTTGATCATGCGTCCTTCACGAAGCACGGGTGTCGCGAGCTCGAGGCGCAGACCGAGGCGGTCGGCGAGCGGAATGACGTGCAGAGCGGGCAGCGCGTCCGATACCCCGACGCGGGTGGCGGCGGTGATCACGCCGGCGACGAGCGCGTGCGCATCGTCTCCGTCGACCCAGTCGGAGACGGCGAGGCCGAGCTCGCCGACGGCGGTGCTGCGCACCTTCGCGAGCTCCATGCGCGGGACGACGACCGTCGGCGCGATGCCCGGTCCGAGCACGAGGGCGGTCAGACGCTCGATCGTGTCGCCCTCCACGCCCACGAGGTACTGCAGGTCGGGACCAGGACCGACGATGATCGCGTCCAGGCCGGCGCCGGCGGCGAGAGCGGACGCGCGGTCGAGGCGGGCGGCGTACACGGATGCGGGGAAGGGCGTTGTGCTCACGGCATCCACGCTAGTGTCCCGCGGCTCGTCGGGGAACGGACGTCGCCCTCCCGGAGCCGGAAGGGCGACGTCGAAGCAGGCGGATGCAGGTCAATGACTGTGCGTCAGCGGCTCCCACAGCGACAGGGCCGTGATCCATGAGGGATCTCCCCACGCGCGGTGCGTCTGCACGGCTCGGTAGGTGACGCCCTCGTGCCGGCGCAGATCACCCCGGGTATAGGAACCGGTCGGACTCCACGCGGCGATGTCGTCGGACGGTGCCGGCGTCGCCGGGGTCGGCGGACTGGTCGGCGTCGGCGGGGTGGGCCGCGTCGGCGGTGTCGTGGGCGTGACGGGCGGCGTGACGGGCGTCGTGGGCGGCGTGATGACCGCGCCACCCGCCCGAACGTCGATGTCGATGGTGTTGTAGAAGGCGTTGGTGGTGTCGGCGATGTCCCACACCGCGTAGATCACGTGGTAGCCGATGTGGTCGGACGGGATGGTGAGGGTGTGGGTCGTCGGCACGCCGGGGATCTCCGCGCGCCCGTCGAACGTCGCGAGCGGTTCGAAGTCGCCGCGATCGAGGGGTGCGTCGGGATTCCAGCCCTGCTTCGTGATGAAGTAGCGCCACTGCGCGGTGCGGTGGGCCGCCGGGAGCGTCCACGAGACCTGTACCGGTCCGGCCTGCACGACGTTCTTCGCCCACCGGGTGGCCGACTGCTCGTCGAGCGCGCCGTCGAAGAGGCCCCCGGCCGACGCGAGCTGCCCGTCGGCCGGGCCGCCCGTCGGGAAGCCCTTCGGCGCCTCGAGGCTCTGCGGTTCGAACGCGACGCTGCCGCGGTCGGTGTTCGCCGACCAGGCGGCGCGGGAGATCACCGAAGAGGCCCCGCCTCCGACGTATCCGTGGGCAGAGGCGGACGGAGCGGGAGCGGTGAGCAGGCCGGAGGCGGTGACCACGGCGACGGCGAGAGATGCGATTCCGATTCTGGTGGGGGCTTTCACCCCCTCAGAGATACCGAACTCGCGGACCTCGTCCAAGAATCAGGCGGTATATAGCACCGTGTCGCCGTTCCGGCCCCGGCTCAGCTCACCGCTGTGCGCACGCGCTCCGCGAGGAACTGCCGATTCGCGTCATCCAGCTCGAGCACGGCGTACGCGGTCGGCCACAGGGTTCCTTCGTCGAGATTGGCGGGCTGCTCGAACCCGAAGGTGCCGTACCGCGTCTTGAACTTGCTCGCCGGCTGGAAGAAGCACAGCACCTTGCCGTCCTTCGCCCACGCCGGCATGCCGTAGTACGTGCGAGGGATCAGCTCTGGTGCCGCCTCCGACACGAGTGCGTGCAGCCCCTCGGCGATCGCCCGATCCTCCTCGCTGAGCTTCTCGATCGCCGCCTTCAGATCGGCCTCGCCCTCGGCCCTGACCTCCTCCGGGGACTTCTTCGCCCGCGAGCGTGCCTTGCGTTTGTCGGCCGCAGCCGCCTTCATGGCCTCGCGCTCCTCCGCGCTGAAACCCGTGTCCTTCTCGACCATCATCGGCTCCTCTCTGACTGGTGATGCGGGGGTGGTTCGTGATGACCTCACCCTACGAAGGCCCGCGCGCACGCCGCTTCTCGATTCGTGATCGATCATCGACGACACAACCGGCCGCGGTCCATTCCCCGACGGTTAGGGTGGGACGCATGGACATGCGTGTCGCGGCATACGCAGTCGTCACCGATGACGACGGGCGGGTGCTGCTGGCGCGCTGGATCGAGGGCCGCCGCGTCGCATGGACCATGCCCGGCGGCGGTCTCGAGCCGGGCGAGGCTCCGGAGGCGGCCGTGCGGCGCGAACTGCGTGAGGAGACCGGCTACACCGTGAAGGTGGGAGAGCTGCTCGGCATCCACTCGCGCGTCATCCCCGCGTCGCAGCGCGTCCAGAACTCGGGTCAGCCGCTGCACACTCTGCGCATCGTCTACCGCGCGACCATCTCGGGCGGGCGCCTCCAGTACGAGACCGACGGGTCGACCGACATGGCGGAGTGGTTCCCGGTGAAGGCGATCGCCGACCTGCAGCGGGTCAAGCTCGTCGACATCTCGCTGCGGATGGCCGGCCTCCTCTGACGCGCAGGCTCAGCCGCGGGGCTCCTCGGGGACGGAGATGTCGGCGACCGTCGCACCGTACGCGGCGATGAGGTCGTCGGCGTCGACGAAGAGGCTGTAGCCGTGGGTGCCGGCGCCCATCGCGATGCGCTGACCGACGATCGTCTCGTCGGCGTACACCGGCCAGTCGGTGGTGCTGCCGATCGGCACGATCGTGCCGCGCTCGTAGCCGGTGGCGGCGAGCGCGAGTTCGGCTTCTGGGAGCCGAAGCTTGTTCACGCCGACGACGGCCCGCAGCTTGGCCCAGGAGATCGAGCGCCCGCCCGGCACCAGCGCGAACAGGTACGTGTCGTCGGAGCGCTTGACCACGAGGGTCTTCACGATGCCCTCCGGAGGGATGCCGAGGAGCTCGGCCGCCTCGAAAAGACTGCGGGCCGCCGGCCGCTCGCGGATCTCGATGTCGAGATCGCGAGCAGCGGCGGCCTCACGCACGCGGGCGTGCACGTCCGCCGGCTCGGCGGCCGGGGACTCGAACTCGGTCACGCCTCGGGGGCGGACAGCGGGTCGTCGGCGACCCAGAGCTCGTCGTCGGCACGAAGGGCCTGCCATGCGGCGTACAGGACGCCGACGGCGGCGGCAGCGCCGAGAACCAGGGCGACGACCGAGCCGATGCCCGGGCCCTTCTTCTGCGGCTTGGTGGCCTTGCGCACCTTCTTCTCGATCTTCTTCTCGATGCCGTGACGCTTGGCGTTCGCGACATCCCAGGCGGTCAGCGCACTGCCGACGACACCGCCGACGATCGGAACGACCTTGTCGTCGACGACGTGCTTGCCGAAGCGCACGCCCTGGTCGACGACCGGCGCCACGCGGCGATCATAGGTGTGCTGCACGGCCGGACCGACCTGCTCGCGCCCGAAGTTGCCGAGCTGGCGCCCCGCCTCACGCGCCACATCGGCAGCGTGGCCGACGAGGACCTGCTGGTTCTCCCAGAGCTGGTTGGCCTCCTTCTGGAGACGGCGCAGTTCCTTCTTCCGCTTGCGGCTGATGCTCACGATGCTCTCCTGTCGCTTGGAGTACGGGTTCCCCATCTTGCCACGCCACCCTGGAAGGGGCGAGGGAATCACCGAGGCCTTGCATCAGGCGACGATCAGCGCTAGATCAGGGCTCGCACACGGGAAGCTCTGCGAGAATGACACCATGCCTCACGCTTCTCACGTCGCAACCCTGCACACCAACCACGGTGACATCGTCATCAACCTCTTCGGCGACCACGCCCCGAAGACGGTCAAGAACTTCGTCGGCCTCGCCGACGGCACCCAGTCGTGGACCGACCCCGCCACCGGCAAGCCCGGCGAGGGTCCTCTCTACAAGGACGTCATCTTCCACCGCATCATCCCGAACTTCATGATCCAGGGCGGTGACCCGCTCGGTCAGGGCGTCGGCGGACCCGGATACAACTTCGACGACGAGATCCACCCCGAGCTGAACTTCAACGAGCCGTACGTCCTGGCCATGGCGAACGCCGGTCTGCGCCGCAACGCGATCACGGGCAAGGCCGAGGGCACGAACGGGTCGCAGTTCTTCATCACCACCGACCCCACCCCGTGGCTCCAGGGCAAGCACACCATCTTCGGCGAGGTCGCCGACGACGCCTCGAAGGCGGTCGTCGCCGCGATCGGCGCCGTGCCGACCGCTGCGGGCGATCGTCCGATCGAGCCGGTCGTGCTGCAGTCGATCGACATCGTCGCGGCCTGACACCGAGGCTGGCCGATCCGGATGACCACGCCTGAGTTCGCGGACAACCGCGACAACTTCTGCTACCGGCATCCGGATCGGCAGAGCTTCGTGCTCTGCCAGCGGTGCCTCCGCACCATCTGCGGCGAATGCCAGACTCCGGCCGCGGTCGGCGTCATCTGCCCGGAGTGCATGAAGGAGGAGCGCAAGAACCGCACCCCGGCCCAGAAGCGCGCCGAGCGACGCTGGGGCGGACCCTCGTCGACCTTGGCCGCCGTGCGCAGCGGCAACCCCGTGGTGACCTACGCCCTGATGCTGATCACGTCGATCATCGGCCTGCTGCAGCTGGTCCCCGGTATGGGCCCCGCCATCACTCAGCAGCTGCTGTTCGCCGGGCCCTACCTCTATCCGGATCTCTTCGGCGCGCCCTTCGAACCCTGGCGTCTGCTCACGGCGGTCTTCGCCCATGGAGGATTCATCCACCTCGCTCTGAACATGCTGGCGCTGTGGATGCTCGGGCAGAGCCTCGAGCCGCTGCTCGGTCGCGTGCGGTTCCTCGCGCTCTATCTCATCAGCGGACTCGGCGGCTCCGTCGCCGTCGCGCTGCTCGCCCCGGGCACCGCGACCGTGGGCGCCTCCGGCGCGATCTTCGGGCTCATGGCCGCCCTGCTGATCGTCGGCCGCCACATCGGCGCCAACGTCACCGGCATCCTCGTGATCCTCGGAATCAACTTCGTCGTCGGGTTCTTCATCGGCGGGATCGCGTGGCAGGCGCACCTCGGAGGCGCGGTCGTCGGTGCACTGCTGGCGTTCATCCTCACCCGCACTCGCCGCCGCGATCAGCGCGCGTGGCAGATCGTGCTCATCACGGCCGTCGCACTCGCCCTGCTTGTGATCGTCGCGTTCATCCCTCCCCTGCTCATCACCTCGATCTACTCCTGATCAGAGGTTGTTAACAGGTTCGTTAACAGGTGTGAATAACACGCGTGTAATTCATCCCCAGGTGTGAACAACCCTGTGGATAACTCTGTGGTGACGTTGTGGACACGCTGTGGAGACCTGGGGACGGCCACCCCGCGGAGATACGAAGAAGGCCCCTCGCGGTGCGAGGGGCCTTCGTGCGTGAGCGGCGCGATCTAGCGCCAGCGGGTGGTCATCAGGAACCCGATCAGGGCGATGCCGAGACCGATCGCGAGGTTCCAGTTGTCGAGTCCGGGGATCGGGAACTGCATCCCGGAGATGTAGAACACGAGGATCCACGCGAGACCGAGCAGCATGAAGCCGATCATCACCGGCTTGAACCACACGGCGTTGGGGGCGGACTCGCCCTCGGTGCGCGGTGCGTCGGGCTCTTCGGTCTTCGGGTCTCGGGCCATGCCGACATTGTACCCGGGTCGCCTTTGCTCTCGCGAGAACGCCGGGTTCCGGCTCCGCGCATAGGCCGGAGGGATAGGATCTCGCCATGACCGCATCCGTCGTATCGGGGGAGCGACGTGGCCGCAGCCGTCGCCCTCGATCGCGCGCCACCTTCACGAGCGTGCTGGGGGAACTGCTGCTCACCGCCGGCGTGCTCGTGCTGCTGTTCGTCGCGTGGCAGATGTGGATCGGCGACATCATCATCAGCGCGCAGAAGAACGACGAGGGCGCGGCAGTGTCGCGCGAGTGGGCCGAGGCCCCGCCCCCTGCACTGCCCGAGACCTTCGAGCGGCCCGACGGCACCACCGCCTACCAGCCGGTGATCCCCGCGCGCCCCGCCGACACCGAGCAGCTGGGGCAGATGCACATCCCGCGCTTCGGATCCGAGTACAACGTCGGCATCTTCGGCGGCACCAGCCGCGCCCGCACGCTCGACAAGCTCGGGATCGGCGTCTACACGAACTCGAAGATGCCCGGTGAGCCCGGCAACTTCGCGATGGCGGGCCACCGCACGACCTGGGGCAAGCCGTTCAACCAGCTCGACAAGCTGCAGATCGGCGACGCGATCGTCGTGGAGACGGTCGACGGCTGGTTCACGTATCGCTTCCGCACACTCGAGTACGTGAAGCCGACCCAGACCGACGTGCTGCTCGACGTTCCGCAGGTGCCCGGAGCGCAGACCGGCGAGCAGTACATCACCCTCACCGCCTGCTCCCCGCTCTACTCGCTCGCCGAGCGCATCGTCGCCTACGGCGTCTTCGAGAGCTTCCAGCCCCGCGCAGAAGGACCCCCGAAGGCGCTGACCGACCCGCCCCCACCCCCGGCCGCGCCGTCGATCTGACCGAAGGGACCGAGAGGAATCATGTACGCCGCACTCTGGCGCCTGCTGCCCGGCCCGTGGTGGGTCAAGCTGTTCATCCTGCTCGTGCTCGTCACGGCCGTGCTCTACGCGCTGTTCTGGTTCGTGTTCCCGTGGGTCAGCCCCATCATCGCGCCCGGTGAGGTCGACCTCGAATGACCCGGGTGCTGGTCGTGGACAACCACGACAGTTTCGTGCACACCCTCGTCGGGTACCTGCGTGAGCTCGGCGCCGAGGTCGAGATGGTCGAGGCGGATGCCGTCGACGCCGCCGACCTCGAACAGCTGCTGCCCCGCTTCGACGGCCTCATGCTGTCACCCGGACCGGGGACGCCTTCGGATGCCGGAGCAAGCCTCGACGCCGCTCGGATCGCCATGGCGCTGCGCCTGCCGCTGCTCGGCGTCTGCCTCGGCCATCAGGCGATCGGAGAGGCACTCGGCGCCCCGGTGACCGAAGCGCCCGAGCTCATGCACGGCATGGTGTCGCAGGTCGGGCACGACGGGTCGGCGCTGTTCGACGGCATCCCTTCTCCGTTCGCCGTCGGGCGCTATCACTCGCTCGCGCTCGACGAGGCATCGCTGCCCGGGCCGCTCGTCGTCACCGCCCGCACCGACTCGGGCACCGTCATGGCCGTCGCCCACACGACCCTGCCCGTGGTGGGGGTGCAGTTCCACCCCGAGAGCGTCCTCACCGAGGGCGGATACCGTCTGCTCGCGAACTGGCTCGCCCAGTGCGGCGACGCGGATGCCGTGGCCCGCGCCGAACGACTGCATCCGCTCGTGCGGGCGTAGCGCGTTTCGTCTCGGTCGCTGCTCTCCCTCGCTCAACGACCCCGAGGGCAGGCCGTGGTGGGCGGCGGTCAGTCGCCTGCAGCCGCTGCGCAGTAGCGCAGCTCGACGGTTGATCCGACGGGTACGTCGCCGGGGGCGACCGACATCGACGCGACCGTGGGAGGGTTCGTGGGCGGGCAATCGGTGAGCTCGACGGGGCTCGCTGTGAGGCCGATCCGTTCGAGCTCGGCGGTCGCGGCATCCATCGTCCAGCCGGAGACGTCGGTCAGGGTCACCCGTCCGCTGGCCACCACGAGGTTCACGACGGTCTTGGGCGGTACCTCGGTGTCGGCGGCCTCGCTCGCCTCCATGACGGTATCGGCCGCGAGGCCCTTGTCGTTCCGCTGGATCACGGTGCCGAGCTCGAGGCCGGCCTGGGTCAGCGCGTCTGTCGCCGCGGCGAGAGACAGACCCTCGAGCGTCGGCACGACGACCGTCTCCTTGCCGGATGAGACGTACACGGTGATCGAGTCGCCCTCGCTCACCGTCGTCCCGCCCTCGGGATCCGTACGGGTGACGTTGCCCTCGGCGATGTCGTTGCTCGGTTCGAGCACGAGCTTCGCGGTGAGGTCGAGCTCGTTCAGGTCTTCCTGCGCGCGCTCGGATGACACGTTCACGAGGTCGGGCACCGTGCGGGAGCTCGACGGGATGTCGTCGGGCCGCATGCTGATGGTCCACACCCAGAACAGCACCGATGCGAGCAGGACAGCGAGCAGCGCGACACCGGCCCAGATCCACGCGACCGGGGGACCGGACTGCGTGCGTGCCATGGTGGTGTCGGTGCTGAGCTGCCGCAGCGACCGCGCGGTCTCCTGCGCCTGGCGCGGACTCGGTCCGTACAGCTCACTCGTGAGCGCGCCGATCTCCTTGCGGCTGGGTGCCTGTCCCGAGACGGCCGCGTCGAGCGCGGCGCGGAAGTGCGCGGCATCCGGGTAGCGCTGGTACGGATCCTTCGCGAGCGCACGCAGCACGATCGGGTCGAGGGAGGCCGGGGCGTCCTCGTTGACCTCGGTCGGCGGGACCGGGGTCTCGCTGACGTGCTGATAGGCGACGGCGACCGGAGACTCCCCGCGGAACGGCTGACGTCCGGTGAGCAGTTCGTACAGCACGACACCGGTCGAGTAGAGGTCGGCGCGTGCGTCGACGGGCTCGCCCTTCGCCTGCTCGGGGGAGAAGTAGGCGGCCGTGCCGATGATCTGCGTGGTCTCGGCGACGGTCGAGGAGGAGTCCGAGACCGCGCGGGCGATGCCGAAGTCCATGACCTTGACCTGGCCCCTGTCGGTGACCATGACGTTGCCCGGCTTGATGTCGCGGTGCACGACGCCGGCCCGATGCGAATAGTCGAGCGCCTCGAGGATGCCGTCGACGTACCGCACGGCGTCTTCGACGGGGACCGGTCCGCGGGCGATGATGTCTTTCAGCAGGGTGCCGCTGATGAGCTCCATGACGATGTACGGCGGCTCGCCCGATCCGTCGCCGGTGCTGCTCGACGGGTCGCCGGCGTCGTACACGCGCACGATCGACGGGTGCGACATACGAGAGGCGGACTGCGCCTCCAGGCGGAAGCGCGTGCGGAACGCGGTGTCTCGGGCCAGGTCGGCATCGAGGATCTTGATCGCGATCGCGCGGCCGAGCGTGAGATCGTAACCGCGGTAGACCTTGGCCATTCCGCCATGCCCGATGAGCTCGTCGACGCGGTAGCGACCCGCGAGAACGCGTGGCTCTGTCGACACGTACTGACCCCCTGAAACGACCTGATGAAGTGCTCAGCCTACGGCGTGGAACCCCTAATCCCCTGTGTCCTCGCCGCCGGCATCATCGGCCGGAGTGATCTGAGCGGTGAGCTGAGGCGAGTTGCCCGAGGGGCGGTCGCCGCAGAACGCGCGGTACGTCGCCGTGACCTGCAGAGCGGGATCGGTGGCCGGGGTGATCTGCGTCGTCAGCTCACCCGGGCCGAACGCGCGGGTGGTCTTGCCGTCGCTGAACGTGGCGTTGGTGATCGAGACCTCGTACGAGCTGACCGTGCCTGCGCCCGAGGGGCAGGAGAACGCGGTCCAGTTGAGGGCGATCGGCTCTCCGGCCTGCGGGGTGCCGGACAGGCTCGGTGCCGAACCCGGTGCGCCGATCTCCACTCGGGGCGCGTAGGTGATGAGCGTGATCGCGTCGCCCTTCTCGAGCGTTCCGCGCGGGTCGACGGTCTCGACGACGTCGACGAGGTCATCGGACGGGGCCGGCGTGTTGCCGACGCGGCACTGGGGGACGAGTCCCGCCTGCGTCGCCGTGTTCAGAGCCTCCTGGCACGACAGGCCGACGAGACCGAGCGAGTCGACGTTGACCGACGTGTCGGTGGGGGTCGGCGTGGGGGTCGGCGTCTGCGGGGGAGCCGACGAGATCGACGGAGAGGGCGTGGGGTCGGCATCCTTCCCGTCGCCCTGGTTCATCAGCGCCCAGATCGTGCCTCCGAGAACGATGACGAGCAGAGCGATGAGCGCGACGAGAGGCCACGTCCACCGGCTGCGCTTCTTCTTCTCGGCTTCCTCCTCGGCGGCCGCCTCGGTGGGGACCTGAGCGGTGGTGGGGAGCACGCGCGTGGCGCCGTCGTCGCCGGATGCCGTGAGCAGTCGGGTCGCGTCGTCTGCCGCGACGCCGCCGGTGGCGATGGCCGGGACGGCGATCGCGGCGGAGTTCAGGTCGCCGCGGCGCAGGGCCTGGGCGGCGCGGGCGACGGTCGCCGCGGACGACGGCCGGTCGGCCGGCTTCTTCGCGATCATCGCCATGACGAGGTTCTGCACGGGGATCGGCACGGTCGGCGGCAGCGGCGGCGGCTGCTCGTTGATCTGCGCCATCGCGATCGCGACCTGCGACTCGCCGGTGAACGGACGCTTGCCGGCGAGGGATTCGTAGGCGACGATGCCGAGCGAGTAGATGTCGGTCGCGGGGGAGGCCGGGTGACCAGAGGCCTGCTCCGGCGACAGGTACTGCACGGTGCCCATGACCTGGCCGGTCGCGGTGAGCGGCACCTGATCTGCGATGCGGGCGATGCCGAAGTCGGTGATCTTGACGCGGCCGTCCGGCGTGATCAGCAGGTTGCCGGGCTTGATGTCTCGGTGCACGAGGCCGGCGGCGTGCGCGGCCTGGAGGGCGGACGCCGTCTGAGCGACGATGTCGAGCGTCTTGTCGGCGCTCAGCGAGCCGTCGCGCTCGAGGATCGTCGACAGGGCCTCGCCGGGAACGAGCTCCATGACGAGGTAGGCGCTGCCGTTCTCCTCGCCGTAGTCGAACACGCTGGCGATGCCCTCGTGGTTGACGAGTGCGGCGTGGCGCGCCTCGGCGCGGAACCGCTCGAGGAACCCGGGGTCCCCCATGTACTCGTCCTTGAGGATCTTGATCGCGACGGTGCGTCCGATGACGTGATCCGTCGCCTCCCACACCTCGCCCATGCCGCCGATCGCGATTCGCGACTGCAGCTCGTAGCGACCACCGAACGACACACCCTGCGTCGGTCTCATCTGCCCAGCACCGCCTCTATGACCTTCTTTGCAATCGGGGCGGCGATGGTGTCGCCGGATCCTGACTGCCCCTGTCCGCCGCCGTCTTCGACGAGGACCGTTACTGCGACCGTCGGGTCGTCCGCCGGCGCGAAACCGGTGAACCACAGCGTGTAAGGCCTGTCGTTCCCGTTCTCGGTCGTGCCGGTCTTACCGGCCACGTCGACCCCGTCTATTCTTGCACCCTGCGCTGCGCCGTTTGAGACGCTGGCGACCATGGATGCCGTCACCTGATCGGCCACGTCCGCCTCCAGTGCACGACCGAATTCGGTGTCGTCGTACGACCGCACAACCGAGAGGTCGTTGCCGATCACCGAGTCGATCAGGCGAGGGTTCATGACGACGCCGTCGTTCGCGATCCCGGCGGCGACCATGGCCATCTGCAGCGGCGTCGCGATGACCTTGCCCTGCCCGAAGCCGGTGAGCGCGGTCTGCGCGTCGTCGAGCGACCGTGGGTAGCTGGAGGCGGTCGACTCGAGCGGGGTCGAGAAGCTCTGGTTGAATCCGAACTTCTCGGCCATCTCGCGGATCCGGTCGTCGCCGAGCTGCACCGCGAGCTCCGCCATCGGGATGTTGCAGCTCAGGCGGATCGCCTCGGAGATCGTCACGGTCTCGCCGCCGCCGCAGGTGCCGCCCCAGGCATTGGCGACGGTGTTCGTCGAGCCGGGCAGCTGATAGCGCGCGGGATTCGGCAGCGCGGAGTCCGGCATGTACTCGCCGGAGGCGTAGGCCGCGGCCGCGACCACGAGCTTGAAGGTCGACCCCGGCGGGTTCAGGTCGCCGGCGATGGCGCGGTTCGACAGGGGCTTCGACGGGTCGGCGTCGAGCTGGTCGTAGGCCGCGTTCGCGGCATCCGCGTCGTGCGTGGCGAGAGCGTTCGTGTCGAAGCCGGGCGTCGACACCATGGCGAGGACGCGACCGGTGCTCGGCTCGATCGCGATCACGGCGCCCTCGAGTCCCTGCAGGGCGTCGTAGGCGGCCTTCTGCGCGGCCGCGTCGAGTGTGAGCTGGGCGCTGAAGCCGGCCTGCGGCTGCCCGGAGAGGATGCGCTCGATCTCGGAGAAGAACGCGCTCGATCCGGTGCCGGAGAGGTCGGCGTTGAGCGCTCGCTCGATCCCCGTCGCAGACTGCAGCGCGGGGTTGAAGTAGCCGGTCACGGGCTCCCACATCGCGCCGTCGGTGTAGACGCGCTGGAACTGGTACTTGTCGTCGGACGGCACCGAGGTCGCGATCGCGACGCCGTCGACGATGATCGATCCGCGCTGGATCTCGTAGCTGTCGAGCAGCGTTCGTCGGTTGTTGCTGTTCTGGCCGAGGGAGTCGGCCTGGACGACCTGGATCCAGCTGGTCGCGGCGAACAGCGACAGGAACATGAAGAGCATCACGATGCTCAGGCGGCGGAGCTCCTTGGTCATGTCAGCCGATCACCGTCCTCGGTTGGCTGCGCACTCCGTCGGAGATGCGCAGCAGGATCGCCACGATGAGCCAGTTCGCCACGAGCGACGAGCCGCCGGCCGCGAGGAACGGCGTCGTCAGACCGGTCAGCGGGATGACGCGGGTCACACCGCCGACCATGATGAACACCTGCAGCGCGATCGTGAATGCGAGACCGGTGGCGAGCAGCTTGCCGAAGTCGTCCTGCCCCGCGAGGCCGATGCGGATGCCGCGGCTGATGAACACCATGTACAGGCAGAGGATCGCGAAGAGGCCGATCAGGCCGATCTCCTCACCGAGGCTCGTGATGATGTAGTCGCTGTGGGCGAGAGGTGTCTCCTCGGGGCGGCCCTGGCCCCAGCCGGTGCCCAGGAGGCCGCCGTGCGCCAGGCCGAACAGGCCCTGCATCGGCTGATAGCCGGCGCCGTCGGGATCGACCTTGTCGGGGTCGAACAGGAACAGCCAGTTCGTGAAGCGCCCCTGCACGTAGCTGAGGATCTGCGTCGCGACGGCGACGCCCGCGGCGACGAGGGTGAGTCCGATGACCACCCAGCTGGTCTTGCCCGTGGCGACGTAGAGCATCGCGACGAACATGCCGAAGATGAGGGTTCCGGTGCCGAGGTCGCGCTGGATCACGATGATCCCCAGCGAGATCGCCCACACCACGAGCACGGGCCCGAGCTCGCGCATGCGCGGCCAGGTGATGCCGAGCACCTTGGTGCCGACCGATGTGAGGCTCTCGCGCGTGCGCACCAGATAGCCGGCGAAGAAGATCGCGAGGCAGATCTTGGCGAGCTCGCCCGGCTGGAAGGCGAACATGCCGCCCAGCGACACCCACACCTGGGCGTTCGCGTCGGGGATGCGCAGGCCGGGAACGAAGGGCAGCAGGAGCAGCAGGATGCCGGTGAGGCCGAAGATGTACGTGTACCGGAACAGCACCCGGTAGTTCCGCAGCATGATCACGACCGTGATCGCTCCGGCGAGCGAGATGGCCGTCCACGCGAGCTGCTTGGTGGAGTACGCGTTCCAGCCGGTCAGCGCCTTCGCGATGTCGATGCGGTAGATCATCGCGATGCCCAGCCCCGTGAGCAGCGTCGCGATCGGCAGCACGAACGGGTCCGCATCGGACGCCACGGCGCGCAGCACGAAGTGCACCGCGAACGCCAGCACGGCGAGGCCGCCGCCGATCGCGAGGATCATCGGGTCGATCAGTCCGAGCGCACCGAGCTGCACGAGCGTGAGCGATGCGCCGCTGAGGACGACGGCGAACAGCAGCAGCCAGAACTCTCGGTTGCGCTGCGTCTGCGGCATCCGGAGTCGGCGGAGCGCCTTGATGACGGTGGTGTCCGCCTGGACGTCGGTGCTCATCCCCCGCCCTCCGTCGTCGTCGGCGTGGGTACGGGAGTGGGCAGCGGCGTCTCGCCGGTGACGCGGTCGGCTCCGGCCTGCAGACGCGCGACGATGGCCTCGGCATCCGACAGCGATCGTGCCGTGATCGTGCGTTCGACGGAGTCGCGCTGATACGGGGGCAGGTTCGCCAGAAGGATGTCGGTGTCCTGGATCGGCGTCGACAGCGTGATCGGACCGATGTTCTGCTGCACGCCCTGGTAGATCACGACGCTGTCCTCGTCGGCGCCGACGAAGTAGCGGGTCTGTGTCCAGCTGTAGGCCGCGAAGGCGGCGAAGGCGAGCGCGGCGAGGACCACCAGCATCCCGGCGATCCAGCCGAGCCGACGGCGCTTGGCGCGGCGGCGGTCCTCTTCGATGAGCTCCTCGAGGTACTCGGACGACGGCTCGAAGTGACTGGGGTCGTTCGCGGCCTGGCGAACCGGGTGCAGCCAGCTGCTGCGCGGAGCGCGCACGGGCGGCACGGTGACGTTCGCGGGGTTCGATGCCGAGCCGACGATGGTCGCCGTGCCGGAGTGCATCGCGTGCGCTCCGCCGACCTCGACGAGCACGATCGTGACGTTGTCGGGGGCTCCGCCGTCGAGCGCCTGCTTGAGCAGGTTGTCGGCCGTGCGGCCCGGGGGGAGTCCGAGGCGCATCGCCTTGAGTATGTGCGCCTCGTCGACGACGCCCGAGAGTCCGTCGGAGCACAGGAGCCAGCGGTCGCCGGGCTGCGTGTGCATGACGAACATGTCGAGCTCGGGGTCGGAGTCCATGTCGCTGAGCACCCGCATCAGCACCGACCGCCGCGGGTGATATCGGGCTTCTTCGGGAGTGATGCGGCCGGAATCGACGAGGCGCTGCACGAAGGTGTGGTCGGCCGTGATCTGCGTGAGCGCGTCGTCGCGGTAGAGGTAGATGCGCGAGTCGCCGATGTGCCCGATGACGGCGTAGTCGTCGACCATGATGATCGCGCTGAGGGTGGTGCCGAGGCCTGCGAGCTCGGGGCGGTCCTTCGCGGCGCGGATCAGGTCGACGGCGGCGGTCGTCGCGGCAGCCTGCAGCGACGCCTGGGCGTCGTCGGTCGATGCGTACGGCTGGTCGAGGGGCTGCATGCGCGAGATCGCGATGCTCGACGCGACGTCACCGCCGGCGTGCCCGCCCATGCCGTCGGCGACGACGAACAGGTTCGCGCCGGAGTACCCGGAGTCCTGGTTGTTGGAGCGGACCTTGCCCGTATGGGAGATCGCGGCGCTCGAGCCCTCGAAGACCATGCCCGCGTCAGGCTCGCAGCTCGAAGGTCGTGGCGCCCACCTTGATGGGAACGCCGAGGCCGAGGGCGACGGGTCCGCCCGTCACGCGGTTGCCGGCGACGAAGGTGCCGTTCGTGGATTCGAGGTCCTGGATCGCCCAGGCGTCGCCGCGCAGCAGCAGTCGTGCGTGGTGGCTGGACGTGTAGTCGTCGCGGATCACGAGCGCGCACTCGCTCGACCGACCGATCGTGAGGGTGTCTGTGCCCAACGGCAGCTCGAGACCCGCCTTCGGTCCGGACGTGATCACAAGGCGCTTGGCTGTCGCGACGGTCGCCGGCCCGGTGTTCGCCTTCGCCGACGACGGGCGCTTGGCCGGAGCCGGGGGAGTGGAGGGGGTTGCCGCAGCCGCATCGCCGTCTGCGGGCAGCTTACGCACCTTCATGCCGAACAGATCGGCGCGCAGTGAGTAGACGACGCCGAACACGAAGAACCACAGCAGCACCAGGAAGCCGATGCGCATGAGGAGGAGGACGAGCTCACTGGGCGTGGTCATCAGATCGCTCCGAACGCGCGGGTCGCGTCGTCGTCGCGCGGGCGCGCAGGGCGTGAGGGCGCCGCGACCGGCACGATGCGGAAGACCAGGTCGGTGCGGCCGATGGTCAGGGTGGTGTCGGAGGGCAGGGCGGCCTCCCTGACCTTCGATCCGTTGACCTTCGTGCCGTTCGTGGAGCCGAGGTCGCGCATCATGGCGCGCTCGCCGTCCCACAGCACCTCGACGTGCTTGCGGCTCGATCCGGAATCCGCGATCGTGATGTCGGCGTCGGATCCACGGCCGATCACCGTGCGGGCCCGAGTGAGCGAGTGGCGACGTCCGTCGACGTCGATCACGGCCTGCCAGTTGACGCGGCCCTCGACCGTGCCCGAGCTGACGCGCACCGTGCCGGTGGGGATGTCGTCGGACTCGAGGGCGATCGAGAGGGGGCCGGCGAAGCTGTAGCCCTGCGACTTCGCGTGCTTCGTCAGAAGTGCGTGCAGCTCGTCGGTCAGCGCACCGCCGAGTCCCCGCATCCGCTCGGCGTCGTCGGCGCTCAGCCGCACCACGTAGCTGTTGGGCGTGAGGATGCGGTCGCGACTGACCACAGCCGCCTTGGTATCCGCCTCGCGCCGAAGCGCCGAAGCGATCTCCACGGGCTGGATGCCGCTGCGGAAGGTCTTCGCGAAGGCGCTGTTCACAGCGCGCTCGAGACCCTTCTCAAAGCTGTCAAGTAGTCCCACTGGGCTCCTCTGGCATGCCGACCGGTAGGGACATCGTAGCCAGGTGTCCTGGAAGTACGCCGTTCCGCGGGGTTGTCCGGGCCGAATTCGCCCCGGATGTCGGGGGTGCACGCGGGGAGGAGGCTGCGCTGTCGCCGGTTTCGTGCGGGGTGGGAGCGCGTGATAGCCTTGCGAAGTTGAGTTCCTCGGAACGAGACGACTCGCGCGAGTGGCGGAATGGTAGACGCGCTGGCTTCAGGTGCCAGTGTCCGCATGGACGTGGGGGTTCAAGTCCCCCCTCGCGCACAGCGGGTGTGTTTGTGAAACTCACCTGACATCGTTTGCGAAACTGGCCCGGATTCACTTGTGAAACCGGGCCTTTCGCTTGTCCTGACTGGGATCGCGGGCCTCCGCACCCGCACACTGGGCGAGCCCACGACGCCTCATCCGGTCCGGAAGCACCACCGAGAATGCGAGACTTGACCCATCATGCAAGCGAACGTCATCGGTGTCGGCTACGAGGGACTCGACCAAGACGGCCTCGTCTCGAAGCTACGCGTACGCGGCGTGAAAACGCTCGTCGACGTTCGTCTCAACCCCATTTCCCGGAAGCGTGGCCTATCGAAGACGGGACTTCGCGACCGGCTCGAGGCGGACGGGATCGCCTACGAGCACCTTCCGGCGCTGGGGAACCCCCGCGACAACCGGGACGGATTCGGTGAGGTGGCGGGTGATGCAGCTGCGGAAGCGCGCAATCGCTTCAGCGAGCTCCTCGAGTCAGATGCCGCTCATGCCGCACTGGATCGAGTCATCGCTCTCAGCGAGGCGGGAACGGTCGCACTGCTCTGTTTCGAGGCCGACGAGACGCGCTGCCACCGCGAGCTGGTGCTGTCGGCGTTGCGACACCGAGTCGTCACCGTCTAGAACAGGACGTCTGCGTATGCCGAGGCCCGCGGGGGCTTGTAGACGCCGAGCACGGAGAAGTTCTTCCGCTTGACGATGTCGGCGAAGTTCCCGACGAAGAAGTATGTGCGCACTCGGTCGTTCCACATTTCGGTGTGGAACTTCTGCGTGATGAGAGCCTTCAGCTCCTCGTTCGACTTGAACCGGCTGTGATACTGGAGTGCGCTCAGCTCCATGTCGAGGATGCGAGGCTTGTGTCCCTTACACGACGGCGTCATGCAGTAGTAGTCGTAGTGGACCTTGAATCGGGGCGGGATCAGCATCGGTGTCTCATCGACGTCGCCGAAGATATCCGGCTGCATGGCAGACTTCATGTCTTCAATCTGCTTGGCGGTCCACGGCCCATGTTCGACGAACTGGAGCGGCTTGAGTTCTCGGACCTCGACGAGCCCGAGCGACTGGGCATTGAGGTCGGCGTCGACTCCGGCACGAAGCTCGCACATGGTTGGGCCGAGAAGCTGCTCGAGGATGGGGCCACGTGCATCGTTCGGGTACGTCGTGTACTTCCCGTTCTTCACCTGCCGAGACAGAGTCTCCCAGTTGGGCCGGTGACTCTCCAGCCGCGAGTCCTTGGTCGCGCGGGTCAGGTCGACGTCGATGACTTCGAACTTCTTGAACTGCTGAGCAGAGTCCAGGTGTCGGAAGGCCACGGGATAGATGCGCACCCAGGACCCGGTCCCGTCGTCGTTCAAGCGGACCCCGGCCACGCATACGGTGTCGCCGTATGTCTTCGACGGCTCCGGAGAAGCCTTCACGGTAATCAGTACGCGCGCACGTTCGCTAAGCATCGAGTCCCTCCCAGCACGAGTGTAGGACCCCTTGAACACGTCCTCGCAGCACATCCTCTGCAATACTCTTGCCAGCGAATGAGTGGGGGATAAGCGCAATGGCGAAGAAGTCAGGCAAGGATGTCGTTGTACTCGGAGGGTCTTCGGATCTCAGCACGTCAATCACCTCGTTCGAAGACAGGATGTTGGACCATGTCTCTTCGCTCGGACTGCCGAGCGAGTCAGTGCTGATCCCAATTGAGGACCGAGTCTCAGTGCTCGGAAACCTGGAGGGAGCGATAAGTCGGCTACCGGTCGGCTATCGCTCGACCTCTATGTATTTGTCCAAGTTCGCGCTCGCGGTCAGCGCCGGCCTCTTCGATGCTGCACTCAATTACCTATGGGATGAGACCATCGGAGAGCTTCGGCGCCGGATTGTCGACTACGACCTCAGCTACTTCTTCGACCTCGCCGTCTCGGATCCAGAGAAGCGCAAGGACCTCACAGATCCCGATGACCTCACGAAACTCACGGACGATGAACTGATCCGGGCCGCGGCGACCGTGGGGTTCATCTCAAGCATCGGGCACCGCCAGCTTGATGTCGTCAGGTTCATGCGGAATCATGCGAGTGCCGCGCACCCCAATCAGCACGAACTGAAGCCATTTCAACTTCTCGGTTACGTGGAGACCTGCATCTCCGAAGTAATCATGCTTCCGGAATCGCAGACGATGGTCGACACGTCGCGTCTACTTCGGAACGTCCGCGACGCGAAGGTCGGGAAGTCGGATGCTGCGGCATACGCCACGCTGTTTCAGAATCTTCGAGACGAGCAGGTGACTGCACTCGCCAACGGGTTGTTCGGGATCTACGTTCGCACCGATTCTTCGACGCGTGCTCGCGACAACATCCGTCTGCTTCTCCCGTATCTCTGGCCGTATATCGCCGAGCGCACGCGCGCGGCGTTCGGTGTCAAGTTCGGGCGGTTCAAGGCGAACATGGATTACGAGCAAGCAGACCTCGCGCGCGAGCTGCTCGAGACGGTCGGAGGAGCGGCTTCTTACCTCCCGGATGACCAGCGGGCGGTGGAGATCGACGCACTTGTGGCCGATTTGCTTTCGGCCCATGAGGGGATGAACAACTTCTACAATGAGCCTCCAGTTGCTCGGAAGCTAAGGGACTACGTAGGAGAACAGCAGGTTCCGCTAGGAGTTCGGGAACGCTATGTGGCCGCACTGGCTGACGTCTACCTCGGTCGCCGAAGCGGAGTATCCGTAAAGGCGGACCCAATCTACGCCGAGCTTCTCGAGCGGTTCACGCCCGACGAGGCTGCGCTTGCGCTGGTCGAAATCACCGGTCAGAACCTCGCAGGCACGCTGGCATTCCGTGGACCCCAGGAGCAGCTTGAGCAGATGCTGGATATTCTGCAACCGAAACTGATTGGTGAGCCGGCCGTCGCGCTCGATAAGGCGATTCGTACGTTCACGGGCCCCAGAGAGTCGATGATCCTAGACACGCGCCTCCAAGCGAAGCGCGCAGCACTCGCGAAGTTTGTTGCCTAGCACTGAGGAATAGGATCCGACGAGGGCTGGGCGGTGCTATCCGCGATGGAGGTATAGATGCCGATAAATGGTTGCTCGGCCCACGCCCAGGACATCAGCGATCTCTTGGACTGTGTGCTCTCGACTGTCGTACATGGCACGCGCCTGGCGGATCTTCGCCGGGGTCATCTTCGGCTTCGCACCTCCGCGCCGGCCACGCGCCTTCGCCGCCGCGAGTCCGGCGGTCGTCCTCTCAACGATGAGGCCGTGTTCGAACTCCGCGATGGCAGCGAGCATGTGGAAGAACAGCTTCCCGCCGGGAGTGGTGGTGTCGATGCCCTGAGTCAGGACTCGAAGCCCGACTCCGCGGCGGTCGAGCTCGTCGCTGAGCTCGGTCAGATTCTTCACGCTCCGTCCGAGGCGGTCGAGCTTGGTGATAACGAGGGTGTCGCCGGCTCGAAGGTACTCAAGCGCGTCAGTGAGGGCGGGGCGAGTAGATAACGTCCCGGATGCGCGGTCGATGAAGATCCTCTCGCAGCCGGCAGCGTCGAGAGCGTCAGTCTGGCTGTCTTCGCGCTGGTCAGTTGTCGAGACCCTCGCATACCCCACGTTCACCATGGCGTCGACTGTAGAGCTCAGCTCGGACAGTTCGACTGCCGACGCGATGGCGCCGCTGTTGAACCCCTCACACTCATGCGGAAGTATGAAATGCACAACAGGGCCTCGCCTTGCGGGTCGGCTCAATATGCACGGGGGAGATAATGGCGTTTCTCGGTATCAATGGGACTACGAGTGGCCTCTGGCTGGCGGTGCTGAGTGACGATGGGGTGGTGCAGGACGCTCCGCCCAACATCGCACTCTCCGGTGACACGCCGCTCGACACGCAGATCGCGAACGCGGTCGATGAAGCTACTCGGCTGTTCGAGCGATTCTCCATCACGAACGTCGTAATCCTGGATGCCGAGACGGGTGGGCAGAACAAGCCCAACTTCACGACCCTCGTGCCACGAATCTCTCTTGAAGCAGCAGTCATGTACGCCGCTCATACACACGGCATCGCCGCGGTACGCATACCCAGGGCTCGGGTAAGGTCCACGCTCGGCCTCCCGAAACGAGGGCCGCTGACCTCGTTCGTCGCAGACCACCTTGAGCCACATTCGCCGTACTGGGCCAACAAGAGGGACCTCGCCGCCCTCGCCGCTCTGGCGGAGCTGAGACGCTGATGGCGATACTCGGGGACAGCGCTCGGATCCAGGATCTCGCCCCAGCGACCTATTCGTTCTTGAGGACGATTGCTGAAGGCAACACCGGAATCACGGGCCTGTACTGGCACGATCTCCTCCAGAAGCACTGCGTTCAGAAAACCATCACGGTGTTGGGAATCGCGGACGGCGTCGCGCAGAGCGAACCGCGTCTGTTGGAATCGTTCAACCACCCTCGCCTCATCAAAGTCCGAGAGGCTCAATGGGACGCGGACTACCCGGCGTCGATGAAGATGATTACCTTCATCACGGACTACTATGAGGGCGAGAGCATCCACGCCGCCCTCACATCCGGTCATCGATTCAGTACGAAGGATGCGCTGGACATTACCGCATGCATCCTGGAGGGGCTGGCATACCTGCACGCGACAGCGGGGTACGTGCACCGTGACATCAAGCCCGGCAACATCATGTTGGATGGCACTCGTACACAGGGGTTCGTCGGAGACTTCGGCAGCGCTGCGCGAATGAATCTGGACTCGCGCTCCGTCAGCGCGTCAGGAGGCACACTCCTATACCGTCCGCCCGAGTTCGCCTCTGGTGAGGTCGACGAACGTGGCGACCTCTACTCCACGGGCATGACCACTTTCGAGATGCTGAATGGCCCTTTCGACTACGCGGCATTGAATCAGGAGACGCTCGACAGACGGGCGGCAGAGGGGAGGCCGACTCTCGGACCGTCGCACCTGTCACCTAAGCCGTGGGTCTCGCCCGCAGTCGTGAGTTTCGTGCGCAAACTGATGAACCCCGATCCGTCGAGACGGTTCCAGACGGCCGATGAGGCCCTCCGCGCGTTGCGTGGACTCAGGTATGTCAGTTGGAGTCAGGTGGGTCCGTCGGAATGGATCGGCGTATGGCCCCCGCGTGAGCGTGCGTCGCGGCAACGTCAGCTGAAGGTCACGGCTACGCCATTGACCGGAAGGGGTCAGGGGCAACTCGAGCTCAAGGCGTCGTGGAGCCGCGACGGAATCACCTGGCGAGGTTACGCGCGGCTTACCTGTCGAGTCGACGAGGACGACGTTGCCGCCCTCGCCGAGTTCTTCCGCGCTGTGGAGCGCGAAGCCCAGTCCGTGCCGGTGAGGTAGATCGCAGTAGCCTGGCCGGCAGGGAGACGGCTGAGCCGACGTCGAGCAGAAGCGGTCTCGTTATCTGCGAGCACGAAGTCGGCGCCGGCGTCGCTTTCGTGGACCTGAAGGCGCCCGTCTCGGACTGCGTCCCACAGCGAGGCAGTCACGCCGGGAACCCGTGAGCCCACTTCGGCGTCCGGTTGCCAAGAACGAGAGACGCCGAATGTGTTGAGGGCAGATACTCCGTCGGCGGTCTCACCGAGGCGGCGCAGTGCATCGTGCGCGAGACGGTGGTCCCGGGCATCTAGACGGGTGACACCCCCAGCAGCCATCATGGTTGTCAGGAGGTCAGACATACCTCTCTTAGACATATGTTTACGGTAGCTGGGGGGTGGGACATGGCAGAGAAGCGACACTCGGTCGACGCAGCCGAGCTTTTGCGGTTGAGTCGGGACAGGCAGGTGAGCTTCCGATTCCCCTTGGCGCTTGACCAGCGCCTCGATGCCCTGATGGACCGAGCGGTCGCTTCCGGGGAACGCACCACTCGTGCTGAACTTCTCCAGGCGCTGATCTTGGACTGCGGCAGTGAGGGGCGGGAGCTCGGGGACATGCTGCGGCGGTTGCGCACCTCGTCGAATGGCGAGGCGGTTCTTGACCGTGACGTGCCGCGGGACAACGTCTTGCAGTTCAGGGAGTACAAGCCTGGACCGCGAACTGGGAGCGTATAGCCCCAGTGCTCGCAGGTTGGGGCTTCTCTGCGGGTGGTTCCGCGAGGTATCGGGGGGCGACTGGACTCGAGGTCTCTTGAACGTGCCTGTTGAGTCATAGTTCACGGACACGGGTCATAAGACAGCGGCACGCCGTGGGCGAGAGGCTCACTGGAATCGTCTCGTAGACGGTCATCTCTGAGACAGGTCGTCGACGTAGACAGGCTGGCTCAGCCCACCCGCCAAATCAAAGCGAGCGGCACGAACTGCGTCTCCCTTATCGGGGGCACGAATCGAGGAACTCATGCACACCGCCAACTCCAGCGGCGGCATCATGCTCGTGGGCGAGGTCCTCGACCTTCCGGAAGTGTGTGCCGCCTCGGATTTCTAGCAACCCGCCCGGTGCTCTGACGGCGGCGTGCACGGGCGGGCGCCGCGCAAGGGTGCGCGAATTAGACCAGCGTCAAGGCAAGTGAGCCTTGAGAGGATTTCGCCACCTTCTTGGATGGCGCAGGTCCGCAATGGGCCCAGGGTGAAGCCGCGAGAGGAGTCGAGGGCCGCGCGAGGCCGCTATCGTCCCAGCTGGTAGAGCTGGAGTAGTTGTGTCCTATTCGAGACGCCGAGCTTCCGGTACGCGATCCGAATGTGGGTCTTCACGGTGTTCACGCTGACGTGCTGCAGCTCGGAGATCTCAACGTTACTGAGGCCAGAAAGAGCCGCTTCCACGACCGCTGCCTCGCGTCGTGTCAGAGTGTCGCTGCCTGCGATAGCCGTACTTTCCTCGATAGCAAGGAGACGGTCAGCTATCTCGTCACCCTCACACTCGCGAAGGAGCTCGGCCAGAGCCACGCGTTGCTCGACGGGTGCGAAGGCGAGGGCGGCGTAACAGCCGTTCCAGCTAGCCAGCCCAACAGCGCGCCGGAGTAGTTCCTGTTGCTGGTCCACGGCGTCGCTCGCGGCGGCGATGACCAACGCTGGAAGGAGAACGCGGGGCCTCGCGCTGGAAACGTGCAAGAGCGGGGCGACGATCTTCCGAGCGGCCGTCACTTGTCCGAGCTTGACCATGCGGAGAGCGTGAAGCGTCACGCCTACCTGCTGAACGACACTCGCCTCGACGCCAACCTTCGTGGGTCCGAGCGCGCGGACCGCACGCTCGGGCTGATGAAGCACCTGAAGAAGGAGGTAGCGCACCAGAGCCGAATATTCGGCGTTCAACGGAACCTCCGCGTACTCGGGAGCCAGGCCTTCAACGAAGGAGTCGAACTCAGAGAGAAGGGACTGTGCCTCAGCCCGGTCGTCATCGATGATGAAAGCACGAACTGCGAAGTATGGGCCTAGAAGATCCGGCGACGACGCGATCTGAATCCCGGCGAGGAGGCTGCGCGCTGCATCCAGTTGAAGTTGTTCGATGAGGACAATTGCCTCGGCAATCGTGGCAGCAGTGCGCGCATCGGCAGCCCACCATGCCTCATCAGGCACGGACGGCAACTTCGACAACCATGTCTTTGCGTCTCGACCGCGTCCGTGAAGCGCGTGAACGAGCGCTATCGCACCGCCCGCACGCGTCGAAACCATCCGGTTGTCGACGGTTACGGCCCAATCATGACTGCGAGTGAATTGCTCCATGGCGTCAGCGAACCTCGACACCAACAAGTAGGTGACGCCCCAGTGATAGTGAAACTCGGGCAACGCGTTCCCGAAGGAGGGGATCACCTCGACGGGCAGCTCGCGCAACGCCGCAACGGCACGGTCGGTGGCGTCTACGGCATCTCGGTGACGGCCGGCCGCGCGCGCCGCGGCGATCCGTCCCGTGAGCGCGGCGAGACGGTCGAGCGGGGCAGCGTCAGGGTCATCAGTAAGGATATCTCTATACGCTCGGGGTTCGGGGTCTCGCCGGAGCGTTCGCCTCAGATGCTGGTCGGCAAGGCGCAATCGAGGGTTCTGCTCCAGCACCGGCGCTGAAAGAGACCCGATGATGTCCAGCAGCGCATGGGGATCGTCCTGTACGAGCTCGCTCCAGTGGTCCCGCAGCAATGCGAGAACCTGATCCCATTCCTCATCCTTTCGGGCCTGCGTGATCCGACCTAACGCAGAGCTCTCGTCCTCCCCGCCCATCATTCGCACCCTTCCGTGGGCACATCACCCACCCCGCCATTCTTCCAGGCGGTGCCCGCTGGTACAGCAGGTTCTAGTCGCGTGCGCAGGCCGCCTGAGGGGTGATTTTTCCTCGTAAAGGGGTGAGATCGCGAATTCGTCATCAGCCTGAGGTCTAGCATTCGAACGACTAGCTGTGTGCGGGCAGTATGCGAGTTTCCTGATTGAGAGCTGGGAACGCGTGGTGCATATGGCGTGAGGAACGAGTTACGGCTCCGAGGGGGAGACATGTCTAATCGTGGTGCGCTCACGCGCCCGAAGTACGGTGCACGCCGCCGGCAGATGGCGGCCGTGCTGGCCACCATCCTGGCCATCATCGCGAGCTTGTTCGTGGCCACTCCGGCAATGGCAGCCCCGGTGTACCAGATCGAAGGGCAGTGGGTCGACGCGCCGACGAGCGTCGCCGCAGGTGACACCGTGGTGTCCGAATGGCGCGTGAATGTCAACGACGACGCAGCTGCACCATCGAATGCACCCGTGGACAACGTCACGGCCACGCTGATAGCTACGGCTGGGATCTTCGTGGACATCCCCGCGTTGTGTCTGACGGATGGAGTGACACCCGCGTCGTCGATCTCCGCTGACGGCACTGTCCTCACCTGTAATCTCGGCACCCGTAACCAGGGCACGAGCGCCGTCTTCCTCGCGACGGTGGAAGCGAACGGCCAGACTGGCGATGCCCTCAGCATCAGCGGCAGCGTGCCCGGTGACACGGCAGCGGTCCCCCCGATCCCGACGCAGAACCCGTTCTCGCTGGACTTCACCTTCGGCACGCCGACCAACGACTATGACCGTAACAACGCAGCGAACACGACCGACTACCGCTTCCAGTGGTCGCTGCAGCTCGGCGCCAACAGTGAAGCTGGGCCGAACAGCATCACCTACACCATCACGACGAACAACAACGTCGGAGCCACCATGGCCGTTGGACCCGGAGCGTGCCGGCCCTTCACGGCGGGCGTGGCAGGCGGGCACCCCTGGACCAGCGGCAACCACCCGGCTGACCAACTCAGCCGCTTCGTGTCTTCCTGCAACATCACCCAGACCGGCGCGAACACATTCAACCTGACGCTTACGGGCATCGACTACTCCGCTGTCACCGCCGCTCAGAAGGACTCGACCGGCGCGGGCATCTCCCCATCGGTCGACGTCATCGCGACAGGAGAGATCGTCCTTCGCGTGAACTCGGCGGCGGCACAAACCATCAACATCCAGGCGAACACCCCGACGTACACCTCCGTCTCCGGTGCCACATACACCGACAACGCGGCTAACAACCAGGCCCAGAAGGTCATCGTTGACTTCGGCGCCTTCGCCACCGTCTGGGACCGCATCTATACCAACTCGGGCGGCACGAACTGGGACGACACCTACCGCGTCCCCACCGGCGAGCGTGTGCAGGCAAGCGCGATCACTGGTATGGGCCCGATCTTTGCCGGTCTTGTTCCCGCGGACGCGCAATTCGGTTTGTGCATGCCTCTCGACTCTCGCTACGTGACCTACGACTCCGTAGTGACTACGGGGATGGACACGACGAACATCGTCTACGAGTACTACGTCGGTACGGCTGCTTCCGTGGATCCGAACTCGGCGGGTTATGACCCCAACGCATTCACCTGTAACGAGGGCGGCGCGGACATCGGCGCGACCGGATGGACGACTGTCGAGCCCGCGGATAAGTCTCTCGTCAAGGCAGTGCGTGCTCAGTTCCCGTACTCGGCCTTGAACCCGTCGAACAACAGCGGCATGCACGTTCGTCAGATCATCAAGGACGGCGTCGCGCCCGGGCAGGACATCTGGGAGTTCGGTGGATGGCGGCAGAACGGCGGCCAGTGGATCGCCCAAACCGCTCCGGCGAACGGAATCACCAACACGCCCGACGCACGTTACCCATTCACGACCGGCGTGCGTCGCGACATCCTCCGCGTTGCGGCCCTGCAGCCGTTCATCGAGAAGTCGTCTGACCGCGTTGTCGCCCAGCCGGGTGAGACGGTCGTGTACACGCTCGACTACCAGCTCTCCGGTGCAGATGCTGATGGGGTTGCCGATGGCGTCACTCTCACTGACCAGCTTCCCGTTGGTCTGACCTATATCCCCGGATCTGCCACTCCCGCCCCCGTCATCACGACCCGTGCCGACGGCGGTCAGACTCTCACCTGGAACCTCAACGGCGTGCCCGTTGAGACCCAGCAAGCCTTGACTTATCAGGCTCGTGTGGGAGCGGATGTGGAGCCAGGTAGCGCGCTGAGGAACATCGCCCAGGCGGCCATCGCCGGCGTCCTCTCCGACCGCTCTTTCGTTGACGTCCAGGTTCCGAACGACGGGTTCACCACCATCGCGAAGACCGCCGACGAGGCGTATATCCCCAACCTCGCTGGCGACGGTGTCGGCACGGGATCGTGGACGGTTACCCTCGGGTCGCAGGACCCCGTCACCCAGGCGTTCACGGACACCATCGACATCCTCCCGTACAACGGTGATGGCCGAGGAACCTCGTTCTCCGGCTCCTACGCGCTCACCGATGTCACCACGGTCGCGGGATCGACGGTTTACTACACCGACGTCGACCCGACAACGCTGAGCGACGACCCGTCAGATGCGTCGAACGGTTCCGCCGGTGACCCGACGGGCAACACGGTGGGTTGGACCACCACGCGTCCTGCCAACGTCACGGCCATCCGTGTCCTCGGCCCGGAGCTGCTCCCCGGGGCGACGCAATCGTTCGTCGTCGGGATCGAGACAGATGGCGTCGAGGGCGGAGACATCCTCGTCAACCGCGCCCAAGCCATCGCCGAGCACACCGGGCTCGTGATGCGGACCTCCGCGCCCATCACCGTCGCGAACTTCTACTCGGCATCCCTGAAGAAGTACGTGCAGAACGCCGCGGGCGAGTGGGTCGACGCGAACACCGCAGCCGAGTACCCCACCTACCAGGTGGGCGACACGGTCCCGTACCGCATCGTCATCACGAATACAGGTCAGGGAACCCTGACTGACCTCGTCATCACAGATGATCTGTTCCCCGAGGGGTCGTTCACCGTAGACGAGCTCGCGCCGGGGGCGGAGGAAGCGCACGAGTTCTCTATCGTGCTTGAGGCTGGCGGCCTGGACACGGTCGTGAACACCGCCTGCGCCACCGCCGCGATCCCCGGTGACTCGGAAGTTCCCCCCACGATCAACTGTGACCCTGCGGGGATCGAGGTCGAGGGCTCTCCGACCCACACGAAGGAGATCGTCTCGGCGACCCCCATCGGTGGTGGTCAGTGGGAGATCGTGTACGCGCTCACCGTGACCAACACGTCGACTGCTTCCACGTCGTACTCCCTGGCCGATGAGCTCCACTTCGCCGACGAGGTCACCATCGCCTCGGCCGCGGTGACCAGCTCGCCTGCAGGTGTCACCCTCGCCACTCCGGCGTGGGACGGTCAGGGTAACGTCGCCGTTTCTGCCGACGTACCGCTGCTCGGTTCGGACGATGCCGGGTACGCCGCGCACGTCTACGAACTGACCGTGGTCGCCGACGTCCCCTTGCAGCTGACGCCCGGTGGTGCTCCGCCAGCCGCGCAGTGTGATGCTGAGGGTGCGGACACTGACACCGCCTTCAACAACACCTCTGCGCTGACGCTGCCCTCTGGTGAGATCGAGCCCGATCAGGCTTGCGCGCCGGTGCCGTCGATTGACATCACCAAGTCCGTCTCCGCTGGTCCGACGGCCAACGGCGACGGAACGTGGACCGTCACCTATGACGTCGTTGCTACCAACGACGGTGGTGCCGCAGGCGTCTACGACGTCACCGACCGCATGACCGCTGACGGCGACCTGTCGGTCATCTCCGGCGAGGTTGTCGAAGCTCCGGTCGCCACGTCCCCGACGTGGACCGGACTCGGCGCCGAGGGCGCTGCAGAGAACGTCATCGCAACGGACGTCACCCTTCCCGCAGGCGGCACGCACACCTACCGCATCGAGGTCATCATCGGCCTTGCGGAAGGAACCGAGGGCAGCCCCGTCATCACACCGTGCTCGGCAGAGCCGGGTGCCGGAGGTAGCGGCCTGTCTAACACGGCGGAGATCGAGCACAACGATCTCACCGACGACGCCTCCGCCTGCATCACGGTGGGTGTCGTGACCGTTGACAAGTCGGTCTCGGCGGGCCCGACGCCGAACGGCGATGGGACATGGACGGTGGTCTACGACATCGTCGCCACGAACGTTGGAGCGGCCGACGCCGACTACGACGTGACCGACCGACTCCACTTCGGTGAGGACATCGAAATCGTCGAGAAGGAAGTTCGCTCGCTGGACGGCATCACGGTGAACGCAGGCTGGACCGGACTCGGTGCTGCCGCAGATGCAGCCGAGAACGTCATCGCGGAAGGCATCACACTTGCCGCTGGCGCCTCGCACACCTACCAGGTCGAGGTGACCGTTCAGATGGACCAAGCCACCATCGACCCGGGTTCGCTAGAGTGCCCGGCGCCGGGCACTGGTGACGCCGGTGGACTCGCGAACTCGACCACGTTGACGAGCAACGGCATCGTGACCGAGGACGAGGTCTGCCCGACACTTCCCCTCATTGAGCTCGATAAGGAGCTCGTAGCAGGAAGCCCCACTGAAAACGGCGACGGCACCTGGACCATTGCCTACGACGTCACCGCCACGAACACGGGACAAGCAGCCGGTGACTACACCGTCACCGACCAGCTCCAGTACGGCGAGGGCATCGAGGTCCAGTCCGCGAACATCAACGCCAGCCCCGCTGGCGTCACGGTGAACGCAGGATGGACCGGCCAGGGTGCGGCGGCTGATGCGGCCGAGAACGTCATCGCGAGCGATGTCACTCTCGACGCGGGAGCAACGCATACCTACCGAGTCGTGGTCATCGCGTCGATGGACACCGCGGCTGTCACGCCGGGAAGCCTTGAGTGCCCGGCACCCGGTTCGGGCGAAGCTGGTGGATTCGCGAACACTGCAGGTCTCACCCACAACGGTGAGGACCAGGCAGACGATGCGTGCGCCACGCCCCCGCTCATCGAGATCACCAAGTCGCTTTCCGGTGCTGTGACTCCGGTTGACGGACAGCCGGGTCAGTACGACGCCACGTACGAGATCACTGTCACGAACAGCGGTCCCGGCGTAGGTCTCTATGACCTCGATGACGAGCTCAACCCCGGAGCGGGTGTCGAGATCGTCGGCGTTCAGAGCGTGACGTCCGACGTAGCCGAGTCTGTGGCCATCAACGCTGGCTTCAATGGCCTGACGGACACGCGCATCGTGACCGACCAGCCCATCGCGGGCGCTGCTGGTGCCCCGGTGGTGCATACCTACACGGTCGTCGTGCGGTACTCCGCCGACCTCGCAGGCATCGACCTTCCCGACGGTGACGTGTGCACCGCGCCGGGCGGCGAGGCGCTTCCGGGCACACTGAACAACACCGCCACGGTGGACTGGAACGGCATTGAGGACACGGACAACGCTTGTGTCATCCCGGGTCAGCCGACCCTCGACAAGGCGCTCGTCTCCGCTAACCCAGTCGGCGACGGCCAGTGGGAGGTTGTCTACGACCTCACCGTCGGCAACACCGGCACCGAGGCGACCACCTACGATCTGGACGACGAGTTCCTCTTCGCCCCGCAGGTCACCGTCGACACGGTAACGGTCACCGGCCCCGCCGGTGTCGACATCAACGACGGATTCGACGGTGATGCCGACCAGCGCATCGCAACGGACGTGCCGATTATCGGTCTGGACGACGACGGGTACGCCCCGCACGTCTACCGGGTCACCGTGACCGTCAACGTCCCGCTGGCCTTCGATCCCACCGCGGTGGGCTCGGACGGCACTGCATCGCCTGCGTGCACCGCACCGGCTGGCGACAACTTCGTCGAACAGGGCCTGAACAACGCAGCCACCCTGACCGACGAGAACGACAACACCGTCAGCGATACCGACTGCGCGGCCCTGCCGTCGGTCAGCATCACCAAGGCCATGGCAGGCGCACCCATCCAGGGCGCCGACGGACTGTGGACGGTGAACTACACCATCACCGTCGTCAACGATGGTGCAGCTGCCGGCGACTACACAGCCACCGACCGCCTGCGCTACGGCACCGGCATCGAGGTTCGCTCCGCAGCGGTCACCGCCGCTCCGGAGGGAGTCACGCCCGCAGCCAGCTGGACCGGCCGTGGGGCAGAGGGTGAAGCTGCGAACGTTGTCGCTGCGAACGTCTCCCTCGCTGCCGGCATGCAGCACGTCTACCGAGTCACCGTCGTCGCGTTCCTGAACACGGCAACGGCAGACAGCACCGCCATCGTCTGCCCTGCACCGGGTTCGGACGGTAACGGCGGCTTCGCGAACACGGCAGGACTCTCTCACAACGACCTCACGGCCGATGCTGAGGCGTGCGCAGTCCCCGAGTGGCCAGAGGACGTTCCCCCGCCCCTCGCCATCACCGGCGGAACCATCGCCATCGGAGTGGTCACCACCGGCCTGCTTCTGTTGCTCGCCGGTGCCGTCCTCCTCTACGTTCGACGTCGCCGCGTCGAACTGGCGACGGATGCCGCTGAGTAAGTAGCGAGGTGAGTGCCCTGCCGCCGGGTAGGGCACTCGCCACTGCGTGCACAACTGTGCCCCGCCTCACCGATGCGTCGAAGAGGTGGGGCACAGTCGTGCGCGGACGGAACCATGCACCGACGACACGCGGAGAGACACCATGACCACGACGCCCGGCGAACTTCGAAGGACCCGCGACTCAGACAGCCTTGGGAGTGCGGATCAACCCGCTGCTGCACTGGCTCCTGAGGAATTACCAGTGGCCGCGGCGGCTGGGGATCGAGTCGCCGCCGGGCAACTACTCGCGAACCACCTTCCGGCGCTATCTGCGCTTGCCCGCCGCTTCTCCGGTCCCGCATACGAGGCCGAAGATCTCCTTGGAGACGCAATCGTCTCTGTGCTCTCCCAATGGGCTGCAGGGAAAGGACCTACCGAGAACGTCGTCGCCTACATGGCCCAGATCATGCGCAATCGCGTCAACGACGCAGTGAAATCACCTCGTTCCAAAGTCGTCCTTCTCTCCGACGACGACGACGTCGCCGCCCCTGAGGATCCGCGAATCGAGCAGATCGACGTCGGGGCAGAACTCGCACTCGTCCGTCGTGCGCTCGACGAGCTGCCCGAGGATCAGAGGGTCGTACTGAGGGCCACTGTGCTCGAGGGGAGAAAGCCCGCCGAGCTGGAAGCCACTCTCCATCGGCCCGCATCTGCGATCTACTCTCTCTCCGCGCGAGCGCGGGCGAATCTGCGGCGCACAACTTTGCGCCTCGTTCTAGAGGTGAACGCGCGCCCGGACTGCTCAGCCGCCGCGCAGCGTCTGCCCGAACGAGTAGGCGACACCCCCGACAGTACGAGCACCGGCCGCTCCGCAGATCACTTCGCCACCTGCAGACGCTGTCGCCGTGCGTGGGGGCGCTTCGGGGCGTTATCCGCCCTCGGCCTTGTTCCCCTGGTCATCGTCGCCTGGGAGGTGGCGGGGCCCGCTCCGGCAGCCGTCGCTGACTCTGGTCCGGACGATGGCGCCGACCGCTCAACGCCCGAACTCGATGCACCGCGCGCGACGCGTCGCGTTCTCTTCAAGCGCTTGCTCATCGGCGGATCCGCTCTCTTGGCAGTCGGCGCGGTCGTCCTGGTTATCGTGCTGACCACCTTCACGACGCGAACTCTTTGGTTCGCACCACTCGAGGGCGGTTATCTCACGGTCGGCGCCGAAGGGGAATCGACCGTGACACAGCTCGATGTGTCGTTCAATCTCGATGGTGGAGCCTGGACGGTGAGAGAGCTGCGCATCGACATCGACAACGAGATCGTGGGCATCCACGCCCCCGACACGTGGGATTGCACCCTGGCTGGTGACCTAGCCATATGCGTGACGTCGGCCCCCTCACCTCAGGGCGGGCTGTTCATCGTTACGCATTCAGCTTCCGAAGGCGTTGTGTACGACGTCAGTATCGATGCAGAGACAGCCAACGGCGCGCGGGTGAGCGGAGATGCATCAGGACGGGTGAACTCGGCCGGGACATGACCCGGTCTCCCACTCTCGAGGCGCAGCCGTCGCCGCAAAAGAATTTCTCCGGAACGCCGACAGATTTTCGAGGACGCCTCGTCTCCTAAGTTGTGGGGCTCTCTTGCCCCGCTCGACCCTCCCCAGTGTCGAGAAGCCCATCACGGGCCGCTGGGTGGAGCATCCCCACCCCGCTCCACCCAGCGAATCTCTCCGGGCGATCTGGCGGAAGAGTCACCGCTTTCGCGTAACGGGGGACGCGACAGTGCGTCTCACATATGACGATTCGCTTCACAGATATACGGACTCAAGGACAACACCATGACAAGCCTCGAAGGCACTTCTCACGGTCCGGTGCGCGTCACCATGGTGGTGAAGGATTTGCGGGGCTTCACGCACTACTACGAGGAGTTGGAGACCACACCCGACGCTGTCCGAGACGCATTCGACTTGATGGCGCGGGTATCGAGCCCGCTGACGCTAGGAGCACCCGCGGGGCCCGGCGACGCTATGTTGGTGCGATCTCCTTCACGTGGCGTCCGCCGGGGACTTACCTGGCTGACCAGCCGAATGGGCGTATGAGCGTCGGGTGGGCTCTGGTCGGGGTGGGCCTCGTTGTCCTGCTGTTGTCGCGGAGACTGATCTCCCAGAGCCGAAGGACGGGGTATCGCGGAACGACGGGATCCATCTCCATCGTCATCCTGACGAATTCGTTGCTTGCTGTCTTGACGGGATGAATCCTCGTCGCCACCGAAGCGTGACTGCATCACCTCCATCGCAGTGGGACGTCGAGCTGGTCTCCCATTCGTCCTCTACAGGCACCGAAGTCAGGAGCTCCAAGCCCAAGCGACATGGCGGGCATCCCGCAATGCTTCCTCGAGACGCCCTTGGCGGAGCAGCGTGATGTTGCGGCGAGGGTACTTATCGGGCAGCGCGACGTTCAACCATTGCGTCCAGGTCCACGAGTCATCCACCCCGGTACGGAGAACGTTGAGAACCTCCGTCAGCCCTTCGACCACCTTGCCGTCCAGTAGCTGAAACTCTGGAAAGAGGTAGACGTCGTCTGTCGTGTGCAGCATGAGGAGGCGAAGATCGTTTCCGGCCTCCATAACCTCTGTCTCAGTCCAGCCGAGGGTGCGGGCCATGCTCGTCACCGTGTAGCACGGGCCAACGATCTCGCCCCAGGGGGTCGGACCGTCCTCGCTCATGACTCTTCCTCGGTCATGCGCGTGTGGCGACGGCGGACGTCTTCGATGATCTCGTCGAGGTTGCGAACCCCGTCGATGTAGTCCCGAGCGTCCCGGAGCGCCTGAGCGGAAGGCCTCAATCCGTCCAGGACTCCCGAGTGCAGGGACTCGGCGACGCTGTTCATCCGCTGCTCCCGGGTGCGACGAGAACCACCGTCCTCGGCGAGTCCGCGGAGTATCGCCAGGCTCGGCGTCGCCATCCGGAGGTTGTTCATATCGAGGATCCCGAGGTTCCACTCGTGGCCCTCTCGCCCAAGGCTCGCCACGCGCCGACCGTCCTCCGTCCTGCCACCCCCCGCGACGTGCATGTGTCCATGAGCGAGCAGCTCAGGGCGCACGGCGTCCCATACCTTCGAAATGCGCGCACGCGACTCCGCGGACGCCTCCAGTGCGGCTTTCGAGAACCAGTGCGGGTTCGTGCGCAGGACTTCGCGGACGGGGCGTACTGGGGTGCCGGCCGGGGACTCGTGCGTGAGCATCAGGTCCGCGGGTCCTCCGGCGACAGCCGCTTCTACGTCCTCGTCGGTCAGGGCCTCCTGCGGCCACCAGGTCAACCCTTCCTGCCTAGACTCCCGGTCGACCGACGATGCCCCTCCGAGCGAGAGAACACTCCGGCCACCGATGGACAGACGAGCAGGGCGCGGCAGGATCCAGGTCAGGCGCGACACACGCACGGCTGCGCCGGGATGCTTGTCTAGCAGCGGCGTGAGCTTCCCATACGGTTCGTGGTTTCCCAGCGTGACGAGGATCCGCTGGATGCCGGTGTCGGCGAAGGCGTCATCGACGTCATCACCGTTCATCCAGTAGTCCCCGAGGTGCAGGATCGTCGTCACATCGGGGGCGAGGCGTGGCAGCGCGCGACCCATCATCCGCGCCCAGCCAGCGTTACCGTGCCAGTCGCCGAAGACCGCCACGCGCTGATCCGGCAGCGTGATGCGATCCATGTACTCGGCGGCTTCCTGCTCGCCCTCGACATCGTTACGGTCGTTCCCCAGGGTCATGGATGGCACCCTACCTGCGGACGCAGACGTTACGGTCCAGCGTGTCGTCTTCACTTGCCGCCGACGCTCTCTTCGGCGAGGAGGCGCGCGGGCCGCGCGAGCTGGCGTCTGGACGCCCTCTCGTCGGGCGCCGTGACGAACCCGACGTACCGCGTGAATGCCTCCAGGGAGTCCACACCAGCGGCCGTCATCAGCGTGACGACGTTGGTGTCCGATTCGAGGTGACGCACGATCCAGGTCGCTCGTAGCCGCTGCGGTTGGGGTCTGAGCAGTCCCGGCGCACGGCTGACGAAATGTGAGACAACGTTCTTGCTGGTGGACTGCCGACCTGGGCGGAAGACGAAGCGGTGGGGTTCCTCTTCCGCCAGCGTGAGGTCGCTCGCCCAGAGGTCGAGCATCGTCACCGTTCGTGGACGAACGCCGCGGATGGCGATCTCGGTGTGCTCGGACTGAACGACATCTTCGATTCGGAGGTTCGTGATCTCGCTCGTGGACAGTCCCGCGCCGAGACCGAGCGCGAGGAGGTTCATCGCGCTGACCGCCCGCTCGCCTGTCTGCGTCCAGGCCCAAGACCGTAGGGCGGCCACCTCCGCGGTCGTGTACGGCATCGCTGGGTCAGCGGATGGCAGCGCCTTAACCGGTCGTCGACGATCTCGGGGGTCGGCGATCCGCTCCGAGATCCTGAACAGCCGGCCACGAAGGTTGCCGAGTGAACCCTTGGAGTATTGCCCCATCGCCACTGTGATGAATCGCTCGATGTTCCGAGTCGTGAAGATCAGCTCGAGGTCCGGGTCGAAGCCGGCGGGACCGAGCGCCCAGCGGAGAAATGGGATCACAGCGAAGCGAATGTCCGCCTCGCTGTATGGAGTGGCCAGGCCAAGTCGCGCGCATTCGGAGGCGAGAGGCTCCACCATGGGGTGAGAAGTCATGGTCGACGGATCTACACGGGACCGCCGACATGCGACTACGAGCGGCCCGGAGGCAGTGCCCGTAGAAGTAGCCCCCGGATCAGGGTAAAGTCCGGCGCTCCGGTGACTGTCGTGTCCTCGAGCAATGTCGTGGTGAGGCCATCGAAGACGACCTGAAGCCGCACAGCCGCCATTCCGCTGATCCCGTTCAAGTTCGCAGTCGGACCAAGACCGGCGCTCTGGCGAAACTGGTGCTCACAGAAGGACAGGAGATGGGCGCGAACCTGAGCCGCTGCCACTGGGTACTCCGAGAGGATGTGGGCCGAGTGCCGCATCTGGGTAGCCAGCGTGAGGACCTCGCGGCGTGGAGGGGTCGTCGGCAACAGGGCCATCAGTGCGTCTGCCGGGGTTGATCCGTGCGTTGCCTGCATGTCCGCTCGGTTACGGCGGACGACCTCTCCCGCCAAGAGGCGGTGCAGGGCGGCGTGGGTCGGGAACGAACGTTGGACCGCGCTCGGTGACAGCTTTGCAGCTAGGGCGACCCGTCGAACAGTCGTTGCGCCGAGGCCTTCATCGCCTGCCACCCGCCAGGCCGCGTCGATGAGTTCTCGTCGGCGACCCGCGGCGTCGATGAGAGCTGGCATCCGCCCAATCTAATACAGCTGTATCGCCATAAGACCTGCGACAGCGGCTCGCTTCGGCAACCGCTCGTCAGAACTCCTGAAAAGATGCCGATCTGCGACGGCGTCCCGCATAGGTCCCCTGATTCAACCAATCAGGAGAACGAATGCCCAAGGGACAGAAAACCCCGTCACACTGGCCGCGGCCAGACCGCTCGACCGAGAGCGCGCTCCATCCCGACGATGAGCTGCAGGCTCGGCCAGGTGCGGCCCGCGCTGACGGCAAGCAGCGTCGCGTGGTTCATGCCGACCAGCTCGGCGAAGCCTCGAACGCCGTGCTCGGCGATGCCAGCACGGAGGTCGAGAACGATGAGGCGGGCAACCTCGGCCTCGGGGGTACTGGCCTCGCCGGCGGGCCAACCGTCGACGAGGTCGGCGGGGCTCTCGCGGCGGGGACGGGGCATGACGTCAATGCTATGTCGGAGGATGGTGGTTATATTTCTAACCACTCCATCGAGGAACTCATGGAGCTCTACGTCCCGCGTGACACCAAGCACTGGAAAGAGGTGAGGCCGCTCGTGCTCGAAGCGACCAACGCCACTCGGCCGAAGAGCTGGGACCGCACCCGAGAAATGATGTTGGTGCTCACCCACTTCATCATCTGGGCCTGGAAGGTCGGGGCACGCGACCTCAACCTCGACGACCTGTTGACCAAGAACGCAGTGCGTCGTTACATCGCCGCGCAGAAGGACCTCACCTCCTCGGCGCGCATCCGACACGAAACGCACCTCGCTCGTGCCGTCGAGGGTTACACGGGAGTGAAGCCCGGGAACCCGTCGCACGAGAACACCAACTCAGTTCCGTACACGGCAGCGGAGCTGGCGTCGTGGCTGTCCGTCGCCAATACGTACTCGACAGAACGGATGAGGACAACCAGCAAGAGCATCATCGCGCTCGGCGTCGGTGCCGGACTTGGAACCACTGAGATGGCCGGCCTGCGCAACCGCGACGTCATGCTTCCGGAGGTCCATGTCGGAGGCGAATACGCGCGAACCGGCTACCTCCTCCCGACGTGGCGAGAGTACCTGACGGTCGGCGTCAACCCGGACGACTATCTGCTGCTCCCCGATGTCGCTCGCCACCAGAAGCCCGGGACGACCATCCTCAACTTCCTCCATGCCCTCCCCGGCTCGTCGGTCAGCCCGCGACGCCTGCGCTCGACGTGGACCATCGACCTCCTCCATCGCGGCATCGGCGTTCAGGACTTCCTCGCCCTCACCGCGCAGAAGACCGCACGCACCCTCGACCGATACGTCGAGCACCTGCAGCCAGCATCCAGCCCCGAGGACATCATCAATCGCCTCTACGAAAGGAGTGACGCGTGAACACGCTCGGACGACTCACCCGGAGCGCCCTCTTCGCCCGCAGCCAGCGCACGTCCGTCTTCCCGGACGAAGAGGTCGAGATGGCGCTGAACTCTCTGTCGCTCGTCCCCATCGTCGAGGCGGTCGAAGGCTGGCGGAAGGACGATTTCGGAGTCGGCGGTCGACCACCGGTCCTGAACTACCGCGCCCTCCTCGCGGTGATGCTGCTGCTTCGCACCGAGCACGCTCCTCAGCTCGTCACCGAGATGTCCAATGTCTTCTACCGACGACTGAGCGCGCAAGGACTCGAGATGCTCGGCCTCGCCAGCATTCGGCCGGCGAAGGACCCCGACAAGGAGCCGACGCAGTGGTACGACCGGACCTGGCGCTGCTTCCACAGCCTCCTCGAGCTCATGGACCCGTATCCGGCACCGCGCGAGACCATGAACCGGGACGAATGGGCCTACGTCGTCTCGCAGTGGGACCCGAAGGTGCAGGAGCTCAAGCGCGCTCGGCTCGACTGGTTCTGCAACGCTCTCCTCGAGATGAGCTTTCTTGAACTTCCGGAGAAGGCACGCGATGCCTGGAAGGGTGACGTCTCCATCGACCAGACGAAGGTCGCCGCCGTCAGCAAGCGGGGTCGACCCAGCTGGAAGCGGAAGAATGGACAGGGAATCGAAATCGAGCCCGACGCCGTCATCATGGAACGGATGGCCGACTGGTACAACTCGGCACCCGAGTTCCGCCACAAGGACGACGCGCGTTCGCGCGACTTCGAATGGGCGTACGCCCTGAACCTTGCCGTCGGCGTCCCCCACGACGCCATCGGGCGAAAGACCGGACCGGTTCCTCACCCCGTCTTCGCTATCGGAATGAAGCTCTCGACGCCCATCCGGGACGCCGTCGCACCCGACACGGTGGACATGCTCGCGTCCATCGTCGAGCGCGGGCACCCGGCCGGTCGATGCACGGGCGACAAGGACTACTGGGCCAAGCAGAAGCCGAAGCGATTCGCCCTGCCCATCCGCGCACTCGGCTACACCCCTGTCACCGACTACCGGAAGGAGTCGAACACAGCGAGTGACGCCAGCGGCCTTCAGGGGCAGATTGGCGGAGCGCCCATCGCAGATGGAGGACTGTTCTGCCCGATGACCAGAGACGGCCTCCTGCGGGCAACGCCGCTCTTCCGCCGGGGAGAAATCGACAAGGAGACCTACCGTGCGCGTGTGGACGAGCGGAGGAACTGGATGCTGCACCGTGCGCGCAAGCCCGACGAGACCGGAGCATGGGAGATGCGGTGCCCCGCCATCGGGAAGAGCGCGACGCTGGAATGCCCGCTGCGGGAACTTCATCGGGAGGCGACCGATAAGGAACGGGATGAGGTTGTGCGTCCCCCTGCCGCGCACGAGCGGGATGCTGTGTGCACGAAGAGCAGCATCAAGATTCCCTTCGACGAGAGCATCCGCTACCTCCAGGACATCCCCTACAAGTCCCGACTGTGGCGAGCCACCCACGGTGCCGACCGTTCGGACATCGAGCGCTTCAACGGAGTCGTGAAGGACGGCGCCAAGGAAGCGCTCTCGAACCCCAAGCTCCGCCAGACGCGCGGGTTCGCCGCGGCGTCCGTGTTCGCCGCCATGGCACTGGTCTCGGCCAACCGCAGGTACACCCTGGCGTGGGCCCGGAAGGAAGCGCGGCGCAAGAAGAAATCTGACGTCACTCGTCGGTCAAAGTCCTTCACCCCAGCCTCGCTCGCGGACTACAAGCCCAAGCGACTCATGCTCACCCCGACCGGCGAGGTGCGGACACCGGACCGCGAAGACCTCATCGCCAGCTGACCACCAACCCCATCAACGAAGGAGAACCACATGAAGACCACGCCCGCCCCCATCGCCAACGCTCGGCCGAACGTGCTCGCCTGCCCCGCCGCGTACAAGCAGCGCCTGCGCTCGACGCGGAAGCACCGCTCCAGCTTCGTCTTGGACTGCGCGGTTGTGCCGCGGCTGACCCCGACCATCCGCCGGCTCGCTGAGGAGCGGGTTAGCCACGCTGGCCACGCTCATTCGTCTGCCGCCTAACCCTCCTCGCCTCACATCGCTCGACAGATAGGAACTGGCCATGAAGACCAGCAACACCCTGACCCCCGTCGCAGCCATCAACAAGGCGCTCGGCACCGACTTCGAACTCCGCTGGGGCGAGTACGAGCGCGATGACCCCTCCCACGTGACCGACGAGGGCCACCTCGTGCTCGAGCTGAAGGACCTCTTCGACCCGAACGGGTTCCGGCACTGGACCCTCGTCCACGAGTGGGCGGCGGTGGTCGGTTTCGAGTTCCAGGGCCTCGACCCGAACGAGGTCTTCGCGTGCATCCTCGGGCAGTCCCTCTACCCCGCGGTGCGCGAGCGCCACGATGGTCACCGCCTGCGCAACCAGCAGGAGGCATATCTTCGCACCGGCATCGCGCCGACGGACATCCCGGACTTCCGCATCGCCGTCCACGGTGACCTCCTGCTCGCAGCCATCGTCCGCGTCCTCGACGGACCGTTCACGTCCGAACACGAGACCCGCCTCGCCATCGCGCGACGGTGCCGGTTCATCAGCAACGACCCGGCTGACTGGGTTCCCGACGAGGACTGACGTTAGAAGCAGAGGAGGGCAGCCCCGTCGGGGTGGCCCTCCTCTGCTATCGCGCGCCGACATGTCGGTCCCGCCCAGTAGCATCTCGGTATGACGCTCGCGAATCGCACCGGTAGCGATTCGCGGTGTTGTATCGAGAGCGGCGCGCCGTACACATGGATCCATGCTGAGGATCCGACGCACGTCCAGATGGTCGAGTTCGAGGAATGGCTCGCTGGTCTCAACGACTTCTCCCGAGCGCACGAAGAGGGCGAGATCGATGAACTCTTCGAGGCGGCATCCGAGGGCAAGCTCGAAGACACCGGCGACAACCACACCAAGATCAAGCCCGTCACGCACAAGCCTGAGATCTTCGAACTTCGCCTCAAGTCCGGGCTGAAGCGTCCGCACACCTACCTTCGCTTCTATCACTCGGAGCCTGTAGTCAGGCCGAAGAACCTCATCGCGCTCCACCGACACATCAAGTCGAGCGACGATGCCCAGACTGACGGACTCGCGCAGGCGATCTCCATCCACCTGCTAGGCGAATCGATAAACTGGGCGTAACGCCCCTACTCAACCTTCAGGTTGTGTGCGTATGATGTCGACATGAGCAACATTTTCCCCATGCTCGCCAAGTCCATCCCGCCTATGAAGCTCGTGCGTGCCCGTGCGAAGGTTCTTGCACGCGAAGACCGAGACATGCGCGCCGAGCTTGTCCGCATTCGCCGCAGGGCGAACCTGACCCAGAAGAAGGTCGCGGAGCAGCTCGGCATCACTGCACAGGCAGTGGCCAAGATTGAACGCTACGACGCTGACCCCAAGCTTTCGACTCTTCGACGGTACGCCAACGCCGTCGGCGCCATTGTCGAGCACCGCGTGACCGTCGACGCCGGTCAGTCCATCTATATGGCCAGCTCTTCCCGCTGGGAGTCAAACGACGTGCCAGGCGTTCAGGGCGCTACCTGGCGCTTCGCTACCTCGGGCGTCGCGGCGCACGCGCCGTCGAGCACCGCAGAGTGGTCGGAGCCGAAGCGGTCCGAGTTCGCGCTGGTCGTCTAGTGGCCGGTGAGCTGAGCGAGACCGATAAGGCTCGTGTTCATGCGCTGATTGCCAACTGCGAGCTCGGTGGAGTCTTTTTTCACGAGCAGAGCGTACGCCGGCACGAAGAGACACCGGAGGGTATGCCGGCTGACTTCTCCAACGCGGAGATCGGCATTCAGTTCAGGCTCGCGGACGACGATTTCGGAGTTCGCCTGAGGGCGGATATCCAGAACACAGTTGGCACCGCCGCGGTGGTGGTCTCCGGAGAGTACAACCTCACCGGCGGATACCAGCCGACCCGACGCGACGTCATGATGTTCGCCAACGAGGTAGCGGCGATGACGATCTACCCGTACCTCCGCGAAGGCGTCAGCACAGCCACAGCAAAGGTTCTGGGTGAAGGCGTCCTCTTGCCGATTGCTCCCCGAGGCGCCATCGCTTTCGACATCGACGACGATCCAGACGTCGAGATCACCAGCGCGTGAATCACGAAGAGGACGACCAGGACAACCTGGTCGTCCTCTTCGTCTCTACTGGTGAAAGGGGCACGCTCCGCGGCGTCGGCACCACGTTCCGTTGGTCGTGGGAGCGCCGCAACGTTCCGCGGTCCGCTTCGGCGCACCGAGAGGTGCCGTCATGACGGCGGTCGAGCGTCGGCGCGCACGCGCAGGACCGGTGTTATCGCCCGCAGCCGGGCGAACGATGCGCGTGAAAAGGCTGATGAATGGTTCCCCGGTACCACTCTCGTGCGATGCTTTCGACGCGGCGGTGTTCTCCTCCGGTGTCACACTCCGCCAGTCGAAGGCGCGGCCTTTGAGCGACGCGACGTCGTTGAGGAACGCTCGCTGAGTTCGACCGTTGCCTTCGCGGAACGGGTGCATGTAGTTCAGTCGAGCGAGGAACTCGGCGGAGCGAGACACGAACTCGGGGTTGGTGAGTACTTCGGTCGTCGCAAGGCCACTCTCACGCAACCAGCCGAACGTGTACTCCGATGCGCTGTGCATCTGCGCTGCGTGATGGAAGCTGTCGCCGTTCTTCGAGATGTTGACGGTGCGAAGCTCGCCGGCCCACTCGTACAGGTCCTGGAACAGAGTTCGGTGGATGGCTCGAAGGTGTTGCAGGTCGAAGGTGCTGACGACAGGGCGCCGTTCGAGCTGCACCTGCCGCAAGGTCACGTACCGGTGTTCGCTGGCACTGAGCAGCGCGGGGTCCAGGAGACCGAGCTTGTTGCGGAGAACGCTGGTGCCCGTATAGACGTACGGGTCGACGAACTCAGCGGACACCGTGCTCGGCGTCCAGACGCGCCAGCAGGCCTTCAAGGGTCGCGCGACCCCTGATGTAGTCCATCGCCGCAGCGACGTCGGACTCGTCCGGAACGAAGCCCTCGAGCTTCGAGCTGGCGCAAGCCCGCTCGATGATCTGACGACGAACCTGGGGGTCAGACTCGTCTGGGAGTGGCCGAGGGACGCCTGCGGGAGGGTTGGGGGAGGTGGTGTTGGGGTCGGGCACCTCGCGGTGCCCCTGCTGAATGTCCATGAAGAGGACATGCGCGGTCTACGTGCGCCACGTGACCACATGAGCGTCGCCACAGCGGGCCGGAGATCGAAGGTCGGCTTCGATGCCTCGGAAGCCCCCGGAATCACGCGGATATCGGGGCTGTCCGACCGCGCCACGAAAACGCCGCGAAAGGCTCCCGAAAATCTTGCGATAGAGCCGCGATAACGCCGAAATCAGGGGTCGCGAAAACCCGCGGAATCACGCGGCCAGATCGAGTATCGCAATCACGTCACAGCGATGAAGGCCCGGTTTCGTACCGGGCCTTTTTTCGTGCCCTGATCCGCTCGCCCCGAGGCGCCGCCCGCCTGGGGGTTCTGGCCGGAGCCGCCCAGCGAGCTCGCTACTCCTGCGGGAGATCGCGCGTGACCACGGGGAGCGTGAACGGCCGCCCGGCGGTGACCGCTTCCGCGTACGCGCGCATTCCGGCGTCGTCGAGGTCGACGAGCGGGCCGATCACGCGGAAGTCGTCGATGATGTCGTCGATCGACGCACCGACGTGCACGGACCGGAATCTCTCGTCGGCCGCGGCGACATTCTCCGTCGCTACGCGGAGGATGTCTCCCTGGTCGTCTGACTGAGGCGCCATCCGTCGAGCCTAGAAAGCCGCGCACGGTCGCGGCCACGGGCGGTGACCGCGCTGTCCGAAATCCTGCAGTCGGCGGTCGCCACGATCCAGTTCACCGCGCGCGCCGGCTACAGAGATCGCGCCAACTTTCCTCGCGCCAGCCGCGTGATCACGCGGATCACCGCAGCATCCTCCGTCCCCGGGCGGAACCGCGCCTCGCGGCTCGGACATACCGAAGCGAATCCCACCCCCATCGGAGGAGCTTCCATGTATCGACGAATCGCATCCGTGGCGGCAGCGCTCATCATCGGCGTCGCCGTCTCCGCCCCCGCACCCGCTCTCGCGGCATCCGATCCACCCGCCGTGTGCACGGTCGGCGGAGTCGCCGTCCCAGACGGTGTGCCACTGCCCGAGGAGATACCCACCGTGATCTCCTGTTTCGACACGGTGGCGGAGGCGGAGCAGTTCATCGCCGACGGAGCGCCTGGCGATCTCGAGCAGCTCCCGGCTCCGGCGGCCGCGGCTCGCTCGTCGTTCGCCACCGCATCGACAGTCATCGTCGGCAAGGCGTACACGGGAACGTCGCGCGGCGGCACCGCGCTGATCCACTGGGGATCGGGAAGCGGATGCTACGGCGTGACCTTCGGGTTCCCGACACTCGCAGCGACCTGGAACAACAACGTCTACTCGGCGGAGGGTCTCAGCAACTGCTGGTCGTCGCAGTACGACGGCACGAGCTACACCGGATCGAAGATCACGTGCACCCCGTACTGCGCGACGCTCGGCGCGCTCGCCGGGAAGACGTCGTCGATCGTCTACCGTCCTGTGGGCTCGTTCGGCTGATACGGGTGCAGTCGCAGCACCGAGCACTCGATGACGCCGGGAACCACGGCCGCCTCGCCCTCATCGGTGACGCAGGTCGTGAACTCCGCCGGTGCCGTGCCCGGAGTGGGCGTGGCCGACAGCGGATCGTTGTCCTCGAAGGCGCCCGCCTCCCACATCTGCACGCACATAGCCTCGGCGTCCTCGATCGCGAGTACTCCGTCGGGGGTGGCGACGCTGGCCGCCGCCCCCGACAGCGTGCCGTCAGGGTTGCGGTACGGGCCCTCCAGGCAGTGCACGATGCCGGTCTCGCTCACCGGCTTCTCGTCGAGGAGCACGACCCCGGCGACACCCGCGCCCGCAAGCACGAGCACTCCGCCGGCGATGGACAGTCGACCCCACAGCGTCTTCCACCAGACGGGACGAGAGAGGTCACGCCGCATCTGCTCGACCAGAAGATCCTGCACCTCACGGTGATGCGGCATGCCGCCAAGACGGTCGTTCACGCGTTCGCCTCCTCTGCGGTGGGAGCGTATCGCTGCAGGGAACCACGCAGCCGGGCCTTCACCCGCGACAGACGCGACTTCACGGTGCCCTCCGGGATGCCCAGGACCACAGCGGCCTCGGCCGTGGGGAGCTCGTGGACGATGCAGAGCACGACGACACCGGCATCCTTGTGATTCAGCTCGAGAAGCGCCTCTCTGATCTGATGGGAGATCTTCAGGGTGTCCATCGCGTGCGCCACCTCGTCGGCATGATCCGGCACGTCGCTGTCGCGCGGGATCCGACTGAGCAGCCGGTGGTATCGGCGGCGCGAGCGCATGCTGTTCTTCGCGGCGAACGAGGTCGTCGCCAGCAGCCAGGGAAGGACCGAGTCGTCGACCACACGGACCTTGGCCCGCTTGCGCCAGAGTTCGAAGAACGCGGTCGCGGCGACCTCCTCGGCGTCCCAGGTCGTGCGCATGAGGACGAGGGCGACGCGGAAGACGGCGCCCTGATGGCGGTCGTGGAGGAGGCGGTACGCCGGCTCGTCACCGCGCGACAAGCGGAAGAGGAGTTCCCCATCACCGGGGAGTCCTGACGCTGCGTTTCCCGGCACGACCTCACCTCGATCTTCGGAGTCGGCTGTTCAGCACGACCGATCGCTTCGAGTCTACGGTCCGTCCGGGACGTACGCCTTCGGATGCTCACGCTGCCTCGGGGTGCACGACCGCACGGAGACCCGCCTCGCGGGCTTCCCGTGGCGAACACCCCAGATAGCGATGGCAGTGGGCGCGGAACGTCTCGTAAGTGCCGTAACCGCAGCGAGGGGTGATCTGCGCCAGGGGAACGGCGGGGTGCGCCGTCGAGACCGTGATCACCCGCTCGAGCCGACGCCGCGCGAGCTGCTCCGCCACACTGGGCCGGCCGATGAACGCGCGATCCAAGTGGCGACGCGAGACGAACAGCTCGCGAGCCAGCCACGTGGGGCCGACGCGGGGATCGCGGTAGTGCTGCTCGATCAGGGCGGCGCAGCGGACACGGAGCACGACGAGATCGGTGGTCTTCATACAACGGTATGTCCGGCATCCGCTCCCGAGTTCCCGTCGCCTTGCGCAGACCCGTATATCGCGCCAAGCTGGCGCCATGCGTACGGGAGAGGATGACAGATGGCTGTGATCTCGCGGGGTTTCGGCGGGCGACGGCGTGAGAGCGAGCCGAACCTGCCACCCGGGCAGTACCTCACACAGGATTTCCCGGTGCTGTCCGCCGGCCCCACGCCGCGGATCGGCACGTCGGAGTGGAGCTTCGGGATCCGCGACGAGGGCGGCGCTCTGACCTCGTGGACCTGGGATGAGCTGCACGCGTTGCCCCTCGAAGACGTGCACACCGACATCCACTGCGTCACCCGCTGGTCGAAGCTCGGCACGAACTGGCGCGGTGTGTCGCTCGACACCCTGCTGGCCGACGTCGACACGAGTGCGTCGTATGCGATGGCCCATTCCTACGGCGGGTACACCACGAACATCCCGCTCGACGACCTGCTCGGCGGACAGGCGTGGATCGTCTCGGAGTTCGAGGGCGAACCACTCGACCCCGAGCACGGAGGACCGGCGAGGCTCATCGTGCCGCACCTCTACTTCTGGAAGAGCGCCAAGTGGGTCAGGGGCCTCACCCTCATGGACGAGGACGCCCCCGGATTCTGGGAGCAGAACGGCTACAACATGCACGGCGACCCCTGGACCGAGGAACGCTATTGGTGATCGTCGCCGGATGGCGCCCCGCACGCGTGGTCGGTGTCACCGAGCAGACGGCGTCGTCGCGCAGCATCCTGCTCGATGTGTCCGACTGGCCGGGGAACGATCCGGGCCAGCACGTCGACGTGCGGCTGACCGCCGAGGACGGCTATCAGGCCGTGCGCTCGTACTCGCTCGCGTCGTCAGGTGACTCGACCGTCATCGAGCTCGGGGTCGACGAGATCCCGACCGGAGAGGTCTCGCCCTACCTCGTGCGCGACGTGATGGTCGGCGACGAGCTCGAGGTGAAGGGTCCGCTCGGGCAGTTCTTCGTCTGGCGGCCCGGGCAGGCGGGGCCGGTGCAGCTGATCGCCGGCGGGTCGGGCATCGTCCCGCTCGTCGCGATGGTGCGCGCGGCGCATGCTGCGGGCGTCGGGTCGTCGATGCGCCTGCTTTACTCGGTGCGCAGCGCGGACGATGCGATGTTCGGCGCGGAACTGGCCGCCGACGACGCGGGGGTCGATGTGCGCTGGGCGTACACCCGATCGGCTCCGGCCGGCTGGAACGGCAGGGCGGGCAGGCTCGACGCGGATGCCGTCGCCGACGCCGTCTGGCCGGCGGATCGGCGTCCGCTCGTCTTCGTCTGCGGGCCGACCGGATTCGTCGAGCACGTGTCGAGCATCCTCGTGCAGCTCGGGCACGAACCCGACCGCGTGCGCACCGAGAGATTCGGAGGCAGCTGATGAGTCACGAACACCCCGCCGCCCGCGTGGACGGCAACGCCATCGCCGGTCAGGTGCTCGACATCCTCGGCATCGACGTCACCGCGCTGCGCGGGACGTGCGACGGATGCGGCAGTGACGCGTGCCTGGCCGAAGCCGTCGTCGAGCTCGACGACAGTGCAGCGATCGTGCGCTGCCGCACGTGCACGCGCACCCTCTTCACGCTGTTGCACACGGACGAGCGGCCGCGTCTCGTGTTCGGCAGCCTGCGGTCGCTCAGCGGCTGAGCTCGGACCGGCAACCACGAGAGAGGGGCGGATGCCGGGCGCTCACCCGGCATCCGCCCCTCTCCGTCAGCGACCTGCGCGCTCGATCAGTTGAACTCGAGCGGGTGCGAGCCGACGCGGCCGGAGCCGTCGAGCGGGTCGAGTCCGTCGATCGCGGCGATCTCGGCATCCGTCAGCTCGAAGCCGAACACGTCGAAGTTCTGCTGCATGCGCTCCTTGCGGCTGGACTTCGGGAAGACGATGAAGCCCTTCTGCAGGTGCCAGCGGATCACGGCCTGGGCCGGGGTGACGCCGTGCGCCTCGGCGGCCTCGGCGACCGCGGGGTTCTCGAACAGCGGGTACTTGCCCTGGCCGAGCGGACCCCACGACTCGATCTTCGTGCCGTTCTTCTCGGCCCAGGCGAGCACGTCGCGCTGCTGGTAGGCCGGGTGCAGTTCGATCTGGTCGATGGCGGGCACGACGCCGGTCTCGGCGACCAGTCGGTCGAGGTGCTCGGGCAGGTGGTTAGAGACGCCGATGGAGCGCGAGAGGCCCGCGTCGCGGATCTCGATGAGCTTGGTCCACGCGTTCACGTAGGTGTTCTTCTCGGGCGTGGGCCAGTGCGTCAGGTACAGGTCGACGTAGTCGAGGCCGAGCTTGTCGAGGCTCTCGCGGATCGCGTCGTGCGGCTGCTCGCCGGACTGACGGTCGTTCCAGAGCTTCGTGGTGATGAACAGCTCGTCGCGGGGGATGCCGCTCTTCGCGATGGCGGCGCCGACACCCTCTTCGTTCTTGTAGATCGCGGCGGTGTCGATGTGGCGGTATCCGACCTCGAGGGCCTCGGAGACGGCCTTCTCGGCCTCATCCGCGGGCACGAGGAAGACGCCGAAACCCAGCTGGGGGATGGAGTGGCCGGAGTTCAGGGCGATGGTGGGAACAGTCATGACTCCAGCCTAGAAGCCGCCCCGTGCCGAGAGGCCAGACGTTGACAACTGCTGTCGCAGGGCGTCATCATCCGTCCTCGCTGTCGGCGCGCACCTCGACCGTGTCGCCGCGCAGCGTGAACTTCAGGGCCGTCCCTTCGGGGAAGCGGTCGCGGAGTTCGTCGGGTTGTCCGGCGTCGACGATGATCTGGAGGGATGCCGGGAACGCGCCGGCGGAGCACTCCATCCCGATCGCGGAGAAACCGTTCGACGCCGACCGGACCGTGTCGGTAGGCACTCCCAGAAGACAGCGCTGGTCGTCGATCTCGCTCCAGCCCTCGTTGCGCACGAACGTCAGGCCGTACCAGTCCTCGAACAGCACCGATCCGTCGGTGCGCTCGCCGAGGGCGTCCCACCAGTCCGCGCCGGGATCGACGGCGATCGTGTCGACGAGTCCCGGTTCGACTGGACGAGCGGCCGCGGTGAACGCCGTGGCGACGGATGCCGAGACGGCTGCCACGACCGCGACGGCCGCGCACGCGAGGGCGATCCACGCCGTGCGCGGGCGTGGATCGAAGAACCCGGGGCGCGGCACGGGCTCGGAATCGACGGACTCTGCAGCCGCGGACTGCGACTCCGGCGCCGACACGGCGGTCGTCGAGTGAGGCGCGACGGCGACCGACGCCTCGACGGGTTGAGGCGCTTCGAGATCTGCCAGGCGCCGCATCGCCTCGGGGTCGCGGGTGATGTCGGCATCGCGCCCGTACGCCCGCGACTGCAGGGCGCGAAGCTCGGCATCCGTGTCGGTCATCGCGTGTCCTCCTGTCGGACGGCGATCCCGGCGGCGACGGCCGCCTCGCGAAACGCGGCCGCCAAGTCGGCCAGTGTCGACCCGGCATTCAGCCCGCTCGGATTCGGCAGCACCCGAAGCTGGGCGTCGCCCAGAGTCTCCTCCTGCACGCCCTGGCGGGCCTTCCGTCGCCCGAAGCCCGTGCGGTAGGCGCCGATGCCGAGCATCGCGACCACCGCAAGGTCGTGCTCGGCGACGAGTCGCCGCAGATCCTCGACTCCGGCGACCAGTTCCTCCGGCGCGAGCTCGTCGGCCGCACGGGTCGCTCGCTGCACGAGGGTGCTGACCCCGACGCCGCGCGCCAGGATGCGCTCGCGATCGGCCGGCGTCACCCCGTCATACGCATCGATGACCCGGTCGAGGATGCCGGCGGCATGCAGCGCCTTCCAGAACCGGTTGCTGCGGTGCGCGAAAGGCGCCGCGACCTCGGCCGAACGCAGCCCGGGGTTGATGCCGACGAACAGCAGCCGCGTCCGCTCGTCGATGAGCGGCGGCATGACGAGAGCGGGGCGAGGATCGGGCACACTCGGACTCTACGCCCGCCGCGACGCGGCAGACTGGGGGAGCACCCTCGGTACGGAAGGATCGACGACGATGACCGACGACGAATGGCTCAGCCGCCTCGAGCACGAGCACATCGAGCTCGAGCTCGATCGATTCGACAGGGCCGACGCGTGGCGCCTCGGCCGCGCGATCGCCGAGCGCGGACTGGCGGAGTCGGCACCGATCGCGGTCGACATCCGCACCGCATCCGCTGTGCTCTTCCACGCCTCGCTCCCCGGTGCGACGGCCGACAACGACTCGTGGGTGGCGAAGAAGGCGGCGACCGCGCTGCGCTTCGAGACCAGCACGGCGCTGCTCGAAGCGCGAGTGGCAGCGGGGGGACGCGACCCGATGGAGCCCGGATGGCTGGATGCGGCGGCCTACGCCGTCGCCGGCGGCGCCGTCCCCGTGCGCGTGCGCGGCGTGGGAGTCGTGGCCGTGGTGACCGTGTCGGGTCTGCCGTCGGCCGACGACCACGCCCTCGTCACGGACGCGCTGCGAGAGCTGCGGGACGGGCAGCGCGCCTGACGGCGGGGCGGAGTCGCGCTCAGAACCCCTCGGGTGCGCGAGGCGTGTAGGCGGCTTCCAGCGCCTCGACCTCGGACTCCTCGAGATGGATGCCGACGGCATCCACTGCGTCGTCGATGTGCCCCACGCGCGTGGCTCCGACGATCGGCGCGGTCACGGCATCCTGCTGCGCCACCCAGGCGAGCGCGATCTGCGCCCGCGAGACGCCGCGGGCCTGGGCGACGCGCGCGACGGCCTCGACGATCGCGCGGTTCGACTGCTCCTCGCTCCGGTAGAGCGTCGAGCCGAACGCATCCGACTCGGTCCTCGCCGTCGTGTCGTCCCAGTCGCGGGTCAGGCGTCCGCGGGCGAGGGGCGACCACGGCAGCACGCCGACGCCGGAGTCGAGGCAGTACGGGTGCATCTCCCGCTCCTCCTCGCGCTGCAGCAGGTTGTACTGGTCCTGCATCGAGACGAACGGCGTCCATCCGTTCTGGAGTGCGACGTGCTGGGCGGTCGCGAACTGCCAGGTCCACATCGACGAGGCGCCGATGTAGCGTGCCTTGCCCGAGCGCACGACGTCGTTCAGCGCCTCCATGGTCTCTTCGATGGGCGTCTCGGGGTCCCAGCGGTGGATCTGGTACAGGTCGACGTAGTCGGTGCCGAGGCGCCGCAGGCTCGCATCGATCCCGCTGAGGATGTGTCCCCGACTGAGCCCCGCCTGGTTGGCGCCCGGGCCCATGCGGCCGTGCACCTTCGTGGCGATCTCGATCTGGTCGCGCCGTGCGAAGTCGGCGAGAGCCCGTCCGACGATCTCCTCGCTGGTGCCGTCGGAGTACACGTCGGCCGTGTCGAACGTCGTGATCCCGGCCTCGACCGCGTGCCGGATCAGCGGACGACTCGCCTCCTCGTCGAGCGACCACGGGTGCGCCCCGCGGTCCGGAACGCCGAAGCTCATGCATCCGAGCACCACGGGGGAGATCTTCAGCCCTGAATCGCCGAGTCTCACGCTGTCTTTCGCTTCGAGCATCCGTCTCTCCTCATCCTCGTCGTGTATCGGCAAGACTATGCGCCGCACCGAGGTGTCGGCGGGGATACAGCCGGGCGACGCGGCTGTCAACCGCCCTGCGCTCGCCGCCGATCCGCGTCACCATGGACGTCCGCCACCCACATAGGAGGACTCCATGACGAACATCGACGCATTCGCCAACAGCTTCGAGCCGGAGATGCCCGGCGTGCCGCGCACGGAGGACCCGACCGACGGCACCTTCCCGACCGACACCGAGCAGCCCGAGACGCAGGGCGACGAGCCGCTCGAGGCCGAGATCGGCGAGGACGGACAGGGCGACCTGGCTCCCGAGGACGAGGGGTCGCAGCACAGCGGCGACGCCCCCGACGATCTGCGGGTCGAAGAGTGAGTCACGCGGACAGCGTCGGCGACGCACGGGATGCCGCGGCCGAGCCGGATCCGAAGGACCGCATCGCCGAGATGCTCGACGATCGCGGAGGAGACGACCCGGATGCCGTGGACGACGTGCCGGCGGGCGGCGCTGGTGCCGACTCCGGCGGTGCCGGCGCGGTCCGCGTCGACCCCGCCTCGAAGGGCGAGGTCAAGGACGAGTCGATCCACAATGACGAGCCGGGGATCGGCACGCGTCGCTCCGGCGACTGAGATCGCCTTCTGTCGGTCGCCCGCGCAGTCGTAGGCTGTGCGGGTGACAGACGCACTCGATGACGGTCCGTTCTTCCACGGCACGAAGGCCGATCTGCAGCCGGGCGACCTCCTCACTGCGGGGTTCCGATCGAACTACCGGCCCGAGATCGTGATGAACCACATCTACTTCACCGCGCTGCGCGACGGCGCAGGCCTCGCGGCCGAGCTCGCTCCGGGCGATCGAGAACCGCGCGTGTACGAGGTCGAGCCGATGGGGGAGTTCGAGAACGACCCGAACGTCACCGACAAGAAGTTCCCCGGCAATCCGACGAGGTCGTATCGCAGCGCTGAGCCGTTGCGCATCGTGCGCGAGGTGCACGACTGGACGCGGCTCTCACCCGAGGCGCTCGCCGACTGGCGCGAGAAGCTCGCCGCCCTGCACTCCGACCCTCGGGCCGAGATCATCAACTAGGCGTGGTGCGGGGGCGAAGGCGGGGCGTCTCGTCTCGCTTCACTCGCTCAACGACCTGCGGCGCGGCGAGCGAGGGCCGCGAGCGCGCGATCGAGGACGACGAACACGAATCCCACCACGATCAGGGCGATCGACAGCGCGATGACCCACTGCGTGACTCCGGGGATCCCGAGCGCATCGACGTCCATGAAGGGGTAGGGGTAGCGCTGGCCCGGCACGAACTCGCCGCCCAGCGCGCCGTAGACGAATGCCCACACGAGATAGGCGTACGGGATCAGCGTCCACAGCACCGGATCGCTCCACCGGAACGCGCCCTTCGGAACGAACAGCAGCCAGTCGACGATCAGCAGCACCGGTGTGACGATGTGGATGAGGTTGTCGGTGAGGGAGAAGACGTCGGCATCCCCGGCGTCGAATCGCGTCGGCACCAGCACCACCAGGTAGATGAGCATCGTGACGGTGATCGCCATCATCACCGCGCCGCTCCAGCGGGCGCTCGGCGTCGACGTGCCGCGGGCGCCGAGGCGCCGGAGGTCGCCGACCGTGCGGACGGCGAGCAACAGCATCCATCCCCCGCAGATGAGGTTGCTGACCATCGTGTAGTAGAGGAACGTCGTGGGGTCGATGGCTCCGTCCACGATGCGCGAGTTCCGCGCGATTCCCGTCGCGATGATCGCCAGCGCCAGCAGGCGGTATGCGAGCGCAAGAGGCCGTGAGTCGACGGCTGCCCGGGGGAGCAGGCGCGTGTTCGGTCGGACGGCCGGGAGATCGGATGCCGCGGGCGGAGTCACGACGGCTTTCGACATGCTTCGAGGCTACGCGCCTCGCAGAGCCGTCCGGTCCGCGAACTCCGGAGCGTCACTTCTGCGGCCATTCTCGCTTTCTGCGGCCACGAGCGGATGCCGTGGCCGCAGAAGATGCTCACGGCCGCAGAACGTGCCACGGCCGGACGCTCACCAGTCGTGCACGGTCCCGTCGAGCAGGCGGTTCACGGGCAGATACGCCTTGGTGTACTCGTGACCGGCCGCGGCGTCCTCATCGAGCTCGACGCCCAGACCGGGCGTCTCGCCCGGGTGCAGGAACCCCTTGTCGAAGGTGAACGACGTCTGGAACACCTCGAGCGTCTGCTCGTTGTGCGGCATGTACTCCTGGATGCCGAAGTTGTGGATCGCGAGATCGAGGTGCAGCGCCGCCGCCATGCCGACCGGCGAGATGTCGGTCGGGCCGTGGATGCCGGACTTGATGCCGTAGATCGCCGCGAAGTCGAGCAGCTTCTTCATCGCCGTGATGCCGCCGGTGTGCGTGACCGCGGAGCGGACGTAGTCGATGAGCCGCTCGGTGATGAGGGTCTGGTAGTCGTACACCGAGTTGAAGACCTCGCCGATCGCGAGCGGGGTGGCGGAGTGCTGACGCACCAGGCGCAGCGCTGTCTGGTCCTCGCCGGGTGTGCAGTCCTCGAGCCAGAACAGGTCGTACGGCTCGATGTCCTTCGCGAAACGCGCGGCCTCGATCGGCGACATGCGGTGGTGGCCGTCGTGGAGGATGCGCAGATCGGAGCCGAAGTCCTCGCGGATGCGCGCGAAGATCCCCGGCATGTGGTTCAGGTAGTTGCGGGTGTCCCAGGTCTCCTCGCTGGGGCGGTCGCCCGAGCGCTTGGCCGGCTCGTAGTCGTAGCGCACGCCGGGGCCGGCGTTCGAGACGCCGTAGATCTGGCCGAGCCCGGGCACTCCGGTCTGCACGCGGACGGCGGTGTAGCCGAGCTCCTCGTACCCCGCGATGGCGTTCTTGAGCGCCTCGTAGTCGGTTCCGGATGCGTGCGCGTAGACGCGGACGCCCTCGCGGCTCGCACCGCCGAGCAGCTGGTACAACGGCATCCCGGCCTTCTTGGCCTTGATGTCCCACAGCGCCATGTCGACCGCGGCGATCGCCGCCATGGTGACGGGGCCGCGGCGCCAGTACGGTCCGCGGTAGAGGTACTGCCAGGTGTCCTCGATGCGGTCCTCGTCGCGGCCGACGAGCGTCGACGCGACGTGGTCGGAGAGGTACGAGGCCACGGCGAGCTCACGGCCGTTGAGGGTCGCGTCGCCCCAGCCGACGATGCCGTCGGAGGTCGTGATCTTGAGCGTGACGAAGTTGCGCCCCGGGCTGGTGATGATGACGTCGACGTGCTCGATGGCCATGGTCTTCTCCTGCGTGTCGAAAGTGTGGTCGGGTGCGGCCGCCGTCGGGTCGGTGGCCGCACCCCGTCAGTGGTGGTCGTCCGGCGTCACATGGCGGCGCGCGGATCGGTGAGATCGCGCCCCGTCCACTCGGGAGCCCAGATGGCGGCCACGAGTGCGGATGCCGTGAACACGCCCATGAGGATCATCACCGGAACGATGCTGCCGGTCGTCGCCGAGACCCACGCCGCGACGATGATCGGACCGAGGCCCGTCGCGACGATGGCGGCGATCTCGCGCACCACGGCGGTGAGCGTGTAGCGGTTGCGGGCGCCGAAGATCTCGGGGATAGAGATGTTCTCCATGGAGGCGAGGCCGAGCACCGACACGTTGTGGATGATCGCGTAGCCGACGAAGACGGCGCCGACCTCTGCCGTGTTGATCAGCAGCAGCGTCGGGACGATCAGCAGCAGCGACAGCGACGACATGATGATGTACATGCGGCGGCGACCGAACCTGTCGCCGAGGTAGCCCATCAGCGGGATCGTCAGGAAGCCGATCAGCGACGAGACGATGACGACCTCGGGGCCGACCTCCTTCGACATCGCGAGCGTGATCGTGATGAACGAGATGAGGTAGGTCTGCACGAGACCGGAGTTGCCCGCCTGGCCGAAGCGCAGCAGGAACGACACGATGATGGCCTTGATCGGCTTGCGCTGGAGCGACTCGAGGGTGCGGATGTCGTTGGTCTCGGTGGCGAGCTTGACGACCTCGTCGCGCGAGAGCGCCTTGCCGTCGACGACGTCGGTGCGCTCCTCGAAGACGGGGCTCTCCTTGAGGTTGAACCTCACCCAGAGGGCGAACAGCATGATGACCGCGCTGCCGATGAACGGGATGCGCCAGCCCCACTCGATCACGTCGGACTCGAGCATGACGGCGAGCAGGACCGCCCAGATCGCCGACGCGAACAGCGTGCCGCAGTTGGTTCCGAGCGCGACGAGCGACGCCACGATGCCGCGGCGGTTGTCCGGCGCGTACTCGGAGAGCATGACGCCGGCGCCCGAGATCTCCGCGCCGGCGCCGAAGCCCTGGGCCAGGCGCAGGATCACGAGGAGGATCGGGGCGAGGATGCCGACCTGCTGGTACGTCGGCAGGAAGCCGATAAGCGTGGTGGCGGCGCCCATGAGGAGGATCGTGTAGAACAGCACCTTCTTGCGGCCGATGCGGTCGCCGATGCGGGCGAACACGAACGCGCCGACCGGGCGGGCGATGTAGCCGACGCCGTAGGTGGCCATCGCGAGCACGACGGCGATGCCGGGGGAGTCGCCGGCGAAAAACAGCTGGCTGAACACCAGAGCGGCCGCGAGTGAGTAGAGCTGGAAGTCCATGAACTCCAGCGCGGTGCCGAGCCAACCGGAGACGGCGGCGCGGACGAGGTCGCCCATCGATCTCTTGGCGACAGGCGGCGGGGCGGACACGTCCGCACCGGGGAGGGAGGAACTGCTCATCGGAATACTCCTTTGTAGTGATGTGCGCTCGGGCGCGCGGGGCAGCGGGTACCGCTAGAGGGCCAGCAGGACCTTGGCCGAGGCCGACGAGTCGCGAGCGAGCTCGAGGGCCTGGACGGCGTCGGATGCCGGGAGGACGTGGGAGATGACGGGGTCGAGCGCGTCGGATTCGGCGAGCATCGCGACCGCGTCGTCGATCTCGGTGGAGAACCGGAACGCTCCGCGGATGGTCAGCTCCTTCGCGAGCATGGGCGCGAGGTTCACCCCGATCTCGGCGTTCGCGAGCATGCCGACCTGCACGACGGTGCCGGCACGACGCGCTGCACGCACGGCCTGGGTCAGGGCGACACCGACGCCCGAGCACTCGAACACGACGTCGTACGACTCGTCGTCGATCGTGTCGCGGCCGACGAGGGCGACCTCGGTGGCGCCGAGGGCCTGCGCTCGCGCGAGGGGCTCCTCGCGCACGTCGCTCGCGCCGACGATCGAGGCGCCGGCGTGCACGGCGGCGGCGACCACGAGCAGTCCGATGGGGCCGGAACCGATCACGAGCACGCGCTTCCCGCCGATGTCGCCCGCGAGGCTCACGGCGTGGATCGCGACGGCGAGCGGCTCGGCGAGGGCTGCGCGCTCCAAGGGCAGGGCCTCGGGGAGGACGCGGATCATGTGATCCTCGACGATCAGCAGCTCGGATGCTCCGCCCTGACGGTGCGGGTTCGCCGCCGCGCTGCCGAGGTAGTCGCCTCCCGCGCGCAGGTGCGGACGATCCTCGAGACCCGGCACGGAGGCGCCGTATCGGGCGGGGTGCACGGTGACGGGCGTGCCGGGGGCGAGACGGCCGGACGGATCGAGGTCGACGACGGCCGACAGCTCGTGTCCGGGCGTCAGCGGCTCGCGGATCGTGTACTCGCCGTTCGCGCCGTGGAAGTAGTAGTGCAGGTCGGATCCGCAGATGCCGACGTACTTCACACGTAGGCGGACCTCTCCGTCGCCGGGGTTCGGGACCTCGCGGTCCTCCCAGCGGATGTCTTCCTTGGCGTGGATCGCGAGAGCCTTCATGGCTGCAGCTCCTTCGTGGGGGTCCGAGAGGCGTCGAGGGCGTCGGCGATCGCGGCGTCGACGCCCTGACGACGGATGGTGTCGGTGAGCTCGCCGACGCGCTCGATGAAAGCATCCTGCTCCCCGAGCTCGGCACCGAACAGGTGCAGTTCGGCGATCACGCGGCGGGCGAGCTCGCGGCCGTCCCGCGCGGTGGAGGCGAGGGCTGCGAGGCGGTCGCGCGCGGCATCCGTCATCGCGGCGGCGTGCAGACCCGGGTCGAATCCGGGCAGCGGGGCGATGCACGACAGGTAGCCGGCGACGGTGAGTGCGATGAGATGCGGCATCTCGCCGCGCGACAGCGACAGCAGCGCCGGCTCGGGGATGCGCTGGCGCAGCTTGACCGATCCGTCGGTTCCGACCTGGCTGGTGCGGTGGCCGAGGGCGGTGTTCGCCCAGCGCTCGAAGAGCTCGGTCTCGTAGGCGCGGATGTCGACTCCCGAAGGTACCTCGATCGACGGCTCGTACTCGTCGCGCAGCACCGCGCGCGCCGCGTGCTCGATGCCGTCGAGGCCGATCGCGGCGGGGATCGTGGCGACGCGGCTCAGTGCGCCGAGGTAGGCGATGAGCGAGTGCGTGCCGTTGAGCAGGCGCACCTTCATCTGCTCGTAGCGGGCGACCTCGTCGGTGAAGACGGCGCCGCCGGCCTGCCATGCGGGCCGACCCGCGGCGAAGGCGTCTTCGATCGCCCACATCGTGAACGGCTCGGCCGGCACCGGGATGTCGTCCCGCGCGCCGAGCAGCGTGCTCACTCGCGTGCGCAGCTCGCCGGTGGTCGCCGGCACGATGCGGTCGACCATGCTCGACGGGAAGGTGACGGCGTGGTCGAGGAAGGTCAGCGCCTCCGCGCCCTGGGAGCCGGGGAGCTCCTGCAGGAACTCGCGGACGAGCTTCTCGGTGTGCTTGCCGTTGGCGGCGAGGTTGTCGCAGCTGAGGATCGAGATCGGCGTGCCGGCGGCGGCCCTCGCCTGGAGTCCGCGCGCCAGCTGTCCGATGGTCGACCGCGGGGCGCCGCCGCGGAGGTCGGCCCGCACGGTCTCGTCGTCGAGGTCGAGGCGCTGGGTGGCGGCCGAGTAGCTGTAGCCGTTCTCGGTGACCGTGAGGGTGACGATGCGGATGCCGGGGTCGGCGATCTGCGCGACGACGCGGTCGGGCTGCTCCGCACCGACGAACGCGTCGGTGTGCGCACCGGGGATCGAGAGCGACGTCGTGTCGGGGGAGATGGTCGCGACGGAGTACAGCATGTCCTGCGCGTGCAGCGCGTCGACGATGGTGCGGGAGCGCGACGCGACGCCCACGATCCCCCAGTCGCCGCCCTCGGCCTGCAGGGCGGCGGCGGTGTACACGGCCTGGTGCGCGCGGTGGAAGCTTCCGAGTCCGAGGTGCAGGATCCCGGCGCGGGCGGGGGCTGCCGGCGCGGTGGTCGAGATGCGAGCGGTGCGGCTCAGGGCCGAGGCGGGAGTGCTCACGCGGTGGCTCCTTCGCTGTGGGCCGGGCACCACTGCGGGTGATCGGCGATGATCGTCATGTAAACGAGTGTGTATGAGTTGTACAAACTTGTCAAGCACGTTTACATGAGCGAGGGGGATCGTAGGATTGCACGAAAGACGGAGGGTGCTCGTGGCAGCGACATTGACGGACGTGGCACGCCACGCAGGCGTGTCCATCGCGACGGCGTCGCGGGCGTTCGGCGAACCCGACCGCCTCGCCCCGGGAACGCTCGGCCGCGTGCTCGAAGCCGCGTCCGAACTCGGCTATGCGACTCCGCAGTCCGCGGCCACGGCCACCCGCACGTTCGGCGTGATCCTGCCCGACGTCGCGAACCCGGTCTACGGCACCCTGCTCAAGGCGATCCAGGGTCAGGCCTGGCACGGACGGCACCGGATCGTCGTCTTCGACGCCGACGAGGACCTGCGCCGCGAACGCGAGCAGATAGAGCAGGCGCGCAAGCTCGACGGGATGCTGCTGTGCTCGCCGCGTCTGCCCGACGACGAGGTGCTCGCGCTCGTCGGCGACACCCCGTTCGTCGTGGTCAACCGCCAGATCGACGGCGCCCCCTGCGTCGTCATGGATGCCGAGCACGGGCCGGCCCAGGCGATCGAGCATCTGGCCGCCCTCGGGCACACGCACATCGCCTACGCCTCCGGTCCGCGCGGATCCTGGGCCGACATCCGTCGCGCAGACACCGTCGCCCGCGCGTGCGAGCGCCACGGCATCCGCCTCACCCTGCTCAGTCATCAGGCGGCGTCGATCCAGGGCGGTCGGGCGGCCGCCGCTCCCGCCGCGGCGAGCGGGGCGACGGCCGTCGTCGCCTACAACGACCTCGTGGCACTCGGCCTCGAGGCCGGTCTGCTGGAGCTCGGTCGCCGATGCCCCGCCGACGTCAGCATCGTGGGCATCGACGACATCGATCTGGCCGGCGCCGTGACGCCCGCCCTCACGACGGTGCGGATGCCGATCGACCGCAGCGGGTCGGTCGCGGTCGACCTGCTTCTGCAGATCCTCGCCGGTGGGACGGTGGGAGACGTGGCGCCGCTCGCCTCGCAGCTCATCGTGAGGGCATCGACGGCAGCTCCGTCCGCCTGATCGCGGTTCGGCAGTGTTCGTCTCTGCGGCCTCCGTCACGTTCTGCGGTCTCCGCGCGGCGCGATGGCCGCAGAAGTCACCCTGAACCGCAGAAGTTCACGCGCGTCAGTCGACGCCCAGCGCTCGATCGACGGCCGCCGCGACGTGCAGGGCGGTGGTAGGGAACACCGACACGGGGGAGTCGCCGGCCGAGACGAGCAGTTCGATCTCGGTGCAGCCGAGGATGATGCCCTGGGCGCCCCGCGCGACGAGACGGTCGATGACCTCGCGGTAGCGCTGTCGCGACTCCTCGCGGATCTCGCCGTGCACGAGCTCGTCGTAGATGATCGCGTGCACCGCGCGACGGTCGTCGGCGTCGGGCACGAGCGTGCGGATGCCGTGCGCTGCGAGCCTCTCCCGGTAGAACGGCTGCTCCATCGTGAAGGCCGTGCCGAGCAGCCCCACGGTCGTCAGGCCCGCGCGGTTCACTGCCTCGGCCGCGACATCGGCGATGTGCAGGAAGGGGATGCCGACGGCATCCTGGATCCGATCCGCGACGAGGTGCATCGTGTTGGTGCAGAGCACGAGCAGCTCCGCGCCGGCGCGCTCGAGGGCGCGAGCCCGGTCGGCGAGGAGGTCGCCCGCGGCATCCCAGTCGCCTCGCGCCTGCATCGCCTCGACCTCGGCGAAGTCGACCGAGTCGAGCACGATCCTCGCCGAGTGATGGCCGCCGAGGCGGTCGCGCACCCTCTCGTTCGCGAGCCGGTACCACTCCAGCGAGGACTCCCAGCTCATGCCGCCGAGAACGCCGATCGTCTGCATCCGCCGCCCCTCAGACGCCGACCGCGGTGCTCTGCAGAGCATGCACGACCGGGGCGAGTTCGGGCTGCGTCACCGCGTCGCCCAGGGTGCGTTCGAGGGCGTCGTCGTGGATCGGATGAGCCTTCTCGTAGAGCGCCTGTCCGGCTGCGGTGAGCTCGGTGTAGATCCCGCGTCGGTCGTCGGCGCAGAGGATGCGGGTGAGCAGGCCGCGATCCTCCAGGCGGGTCACCAGACGCGTCGTGGCGCTCGGGCTGAGAGCTGCGGCACGGGCGAGCTGCTGCATCCGCATGTGCCAGCCGTCCTGACGACTGAGCGCATCGAGCACGGTGTACTCCACGACCGAGAGCCCGACGGCCTCGCCGAGCGCCCGTTCGAGCTCGGCGTCGATCAGCCCGTGGAGCGCGGCGAGCGTGCGCCAGCCGCGCGCGCGGATCTCGACGGCGTCGTCCGAGATGCCCATGGTGACCTCCTGAGTCATTGCCGACGCGGATAGTTGCTTGCGCCGACTAGTTGCGCGTGCAATGATTGCTCGTCGGACGCAATATCCCGCGTCTGCAACTACTTTAGCAGAGCACCACGGAGCACACCCATGCCACTCGGACTCATCGCCCTCGCCATCGGCGCCTTCGGAATCGGACTCACCGAGTTCGTCATCATGGGCCTGCTGCCCGAGGTGGCCGCCGACTTCGGGGTCACCGAGGCCACGGCGGGCTGGCTCATCTCCGGCTACGCGCTGAGCGTCGTGGTCGGGGCGCTCGGCCTCACCGCCGCGACGACGCGCCTGCCGCGCAAGGCCGTGCTGCTCGGACTCGTCGTGCTCTTCATCGCGGGCAACGCCCTGACCGCGATCGCGCCCGACTACTCCACGGCCATGATCGGCCGCATCGTCGCGGCTCTCTGCCACGGTGCGTTCTTCGGCATCGGCTCGGTCGTCGCGTCGAGCCTCGTCGCCCCGGCGAAGAAGGCCGGTGCGATCGCGATCATGTTCACGGGTCTCACCGCGGCCAACGTGCTCGGGGTTCCGTTCGGCACGTTCATCGGCCAGCAGTTCGGGTGGCGCGCGACGTTCTGGGTGATCTCCGCGATCGGCGTCGTCGCGTTCCTCGGCATCGCACTCCTCGTCTCGGCGCCGCGCTCCTCCGACGCCCCCGTGAGCCTGCGGCACGAGCTCCGCGCGTTCGCCTCGGGCCAGGTCTGGTTCTCGCTCGTCGTGACGGCCCTCGCCTTCGGCGGCATGTTCGGCGCCTTCACCTACATCGCGTACACGCTCACCGGCGTCACGGGGTTCGCGGCGTCGGCCGTGCCGTGGCTGCTCGTGCTTTTCGGGGCCGGGCTCGTGGTCGGCAACTGGGTGGGCGGCCGCCTCGCGGACCGGGCGATCGACCGCACGCTGCTCTGGTTCATCTCTGCTCTCGCCGCGATCCTCGTCCTCTTCGGGATGCTGGCGTGGTCGCAGCCCGCGACGATCGGCCTGCTCGTGGTGATGGGGGCGTTCGGCTTCGGCACGGTGCCCGGACTCCAGAGCCGCGTCATGCAGTACGCGGGCGGTGCTCCGACGCTCGCCTCGGGTGCGAACATCGGCGCGTTCAACATCGGCAACGCGCTCGGAGCGTGGGCGGGCGGACTCGGCATCTCCGCGGGTCTCGGCTACACCTCGCCCATCTGGATCGGCGCCGCGATCACGGCATCCGCTCTCGTGGTGATGGTCGTGGCGAGCGTTCTCGCCCGGCGGCGCCCCACATCGGCGGCCACGGGCACGCTGCGAACCGTCGTCGCCTGAGCCGGGTCACTGCGCGCGCATGAACTCCTCGGCCGCGCGTACCTGCTCGGTGGTCGGACGGATGCCGGTGTAGAGCACGAACTGCTCGAGCGCCTGCAGCGTCGCGACCTCGGCGCCCGTGATGACGGTCTTCCCGGCCGCACGAGCCGCCTGGATCAGCGGCGTCTCGGCGGGGAGGGCCACGACGTCGAACACCACGGATGCCGCGGCGATCTGCTCCGCGTCGAAGGCCAGGGACTGCGCCTCGGCGCCGCCGGCCATGCCGATCGGGGTGATGTTCACGATGACGTCGGCGGTGACTCCGGCGGCATCCGGGGTCCATGCGAAGCCGTAGAGGTCGGCGAGGCCGCGGCCCCGCTCCTCGTTGCGGGCCGCGATGGTCACCTCGGTGAAGCCGGCATCGCGGAACGCGGCGGCGGTGGCCTTCGCCATCCCGCCGGATCCGCGCAGCAGCACCGACGATGCACGGTCGAGACCGCCGCGCTCGATGAGTTGCGCGATCGCGCTGTAGTCGGTGTTGTACGCGGTGAGCACGCCGTCGTCGTTCACGATGGTGTTGACGGAGTCGATGGCGGAGGCGGAGGCGTCCATGCGATCCACGAGCGCGATCACGTCCTCCTTGTACGGCATCGACACGGCGCAGCCGCGGATGCCGAGACCGCGCACGCCCGCGATCGCCTGGCCGAGGTCGGTCGGCGCGAACGCCTTGTAGATCCAGTTGAGCCCGAGCTCCTCGTAGAGGAAGTTGTGGAAGCGGGTGCCGTTGTTGCTCGGTCGCGCCGACAGCGAGATGCAGAGGGTCATGTCCTTGTTCAGCATGGTCACCGGATCAGGCTACCCAAGGGCCGGGCGGGGCTCTCGCGGGAACGCTCCCGCGACACGGCGACGACCCCATGGCGCGATCGTGTTTCCTCGTTTATGGTGAAGGTGCATGCACAGGGGATTGATCGCTCCGTCTACCCCAGATGACGGGCTGCCTTCCCCAGAGGCAAAGGCGATCCGTGCATGCGATTGGGCCCCCTCGAGTCGCTCAGTCCCCAATGGGCCGCTCGAGGGGGCCGCTATCGTTGTGGGTTTCCGCAATTTTCATCTTTGTCCCCCAAATGGGGGACAAATCCTCCGCGAAGGGGGTAGGGTGGTCTCTGACGCACCCTCCGGTCGTCTTCGGCCCTCATCGCTCCCCCCGCGGTGAGGGCCACACCATTTTCCAGGCCGATGACGCTCGACGGCCGCCACGGTGTTGTGACGGCGAGAGGTCGCTCATGCAACATTTGGGTTACGGGCTGACACCGGGACTTCCGCTCTGGCGGTGCTCCACTAGCGTGGACCACGTCGGTGCATCCTGCGTCGGCTTCTTTTCCCAGCAGAACAGGCAGTAAATGAGCACCCAGGGCACGGTCAAGTGGTTCAACTCGGAGAAGGGCTTCGGCTTCATCTCCCCCGACGACGGCGGCGCTGACGTTTTCGCGCACTACTCCGCCATCCAGTCTTCCGGCTACCGCTCGCTGGAGGAAAACCAGCGAGTCGAGTTCGACGTCGCGCAGGGCCCCAAGGGCCTGCAGGCCGAGAACATCCGTCCTCTCTGAGGCGGGCGACCTACAGAACTCCCTGACCGGGTGCCGCAACGAGCGCGGCATCCGGCGGGGAGTTCTGTGCTTTCACCGGTCCTGAACGGCCTCAGCCGAGCAGCAGGTCGCGGAGCTCGTCGGCCGTGGAGACGCGGAACGCCGCGTCGTCGCCCTCGTGCGCGTCGCTGAAGCCCCAGTCGACGAAGATCACCGGAACCCCGTTCGCGGCGCCTCCTTCGACGTCGTGGTGGCGGTCGCCGATGAGCACCGGCCGTGAGATGTCGACGCCGCGTGCGGCCAATCGGCGCAGGGCTTCGGCCACGATATCGGTCTTGGTCGCGAGGGTCGCCTCGTCGGGCGTGGCGCCGACCGTCGTCACGAAGTAGGGGCGCAGTTCCAGGAAGTCGACGATGGCGTCGACCTGGATCTCGGGCTTGGAACTGGCGGTCGCCTGCGGGATGCCGGCGGCATGCACGTCACGGAGGATCTCCGGGACCCCCGCGTAGGTGGCGATATCGGTCGTGTAGCCGTCGGCCTTGCCGAGCGTGCGATAGAACGACACGGCTTCCGTCGCCTGTTCGGGCGTCATCCCCGCCTGGGCCTGGAACGAGTCGAACATGGGCGGGCCGATCCAGTGGATCAGTTCGTCGCGCGTCGGCGCGGGCCGGCCGAAGTGCGTGAGTGCCACGTTCAGTCGACGGAGGATGCCGACGGAGGCGTCGACGATGGTGCCGTCGACGTCCCACAGCACGCAGGAGTAGGGGGAGAGAGGCATACCTTCCAGCGTATGGGCACCCGTCCTGCACAGAATCCGCCCCGGCGGGCTTATCCACGGATACCGGGATGCCGGATCTCATGCGGCTACCGTCGGGACATCGCCGCGGACGCGGAGAAGACTGGGGGAATGTACGTGTCGATGGAAGTCATCGCGATCATCGCATGCGCGGTGTCGGTGATCGTCGCGTTCGTCAGCGCCTGCGGCTGGTTCCTCACCAGGATGGATGCGCGGTTCGCGGCGGCGGACGCACGGATGGATGCGCGGTTCGCGGCGGCGGACGCCAGGATGGACGAGCGGTTCGCGGCGTCCGAGGCACGGTGGGACGCGCGGGCTGCGGCTCAGGAAGCGCGGTGGGACGCGCGGGCTGCGGCTCAAGATGCACGGGTCGCGGCACAGGACGCCAAGTGGGACGCGCGCTTCGCGAGTGCAGACGAGAAGGCGGATGCCCGGTTCGCGAGTGCAGACGAGAAGGCGGACGCCCGGATCGATCGGCTCGAGAACCGCATGAGCGGGGTCGAGCACGAGCTCTCCGAGGTGAAGGTCGCGATCGCGCGGCTCGAAGGACCCCTCCCGCGACTCGTCACATCGCGCTGACCTCAGAAGAGCCGGGGGATGCCGGACTCGATGCCCTTCATGTCGTCGTAGTCGAGAACGAGGCAGCGGATGCCGCGGTCCTCGGCCAGGACGCGTGCCTGCGGTTTGATCTCCTGAGCGGCGAACACTCCCTGCACGGGTGACAGGTGGGGGTCGCGGCGGAGCAGGTCGAGGTAGCGCGTGAGCTGCTCGACGCCGTCGATGTCGCCACGGCGCTTGACCTCCACCGCGATGGCCACGCCGTCGGCATCCCGCACCAGCAGGTCGACCGGGCCGATCGCGGTGGGGTACTCGCGGCGCACGAGCGTGGCACCGTCGGCGATCCGATCCACCTGCTCCGCGAGAAGGCGCTGCAGGTCAGCCTCGACGCCGTCCTTCTGCAGACCGGGGTCGATGCCCAGGTCGTGGTTCGAGTCGTGGATGACCTCGTAGATCTGCACGCGCAGCGCGTCACCGGTCTTCTTGTGCGTGACGCGCCACACCTCGGTCACCCCCGCGCTCGCCTCCTCCTCACCTGGCGCCTCGGTCGAGAGCGAGCAGGGAGGGCTCATCCAGTTGAGCGGCTTGTAGCTGCCGCCGTCGGAGTGCACGAGAAGGCTGCCGTCGCCCTTGTGCACCAGCAGGCGCGTGGCGAGGGGCAGGTGGGCATTCAGCCGCCCGGTGTAGTCGACGGAGCAGCGGGCGATGACGAGACGCACCCGACGAGCCTAACCGCATCGAGCGCGGTCGACGTCAGCGCGTCGGGACCGGCGTCTTCTCGTCCTCGCGGAGGGGGCGGGCGGCGCCCGAGAACAGACCGGAGAGGGCAGCGAGCGCGACGAGGATGAACAGCGTGTTGAGCAGTCCGATGTGCTCGCTGATGAATCCGAGCACGGGCGGGCCGCCCAGGAACGAGATGTACCCGATGGTCGCCGCCGCGCTCACGCGCGCCGCCGCCTTGGCCGGATCGTCGGCAGCGGCCGACATGCCCAGCGGGAATCCGAGGGAGGCGCCCACGCCCCACAGTGCAGCGCCGACAAACACGAGCGGCAGCGTCGGCGCGAGGATGAACAGCAGGATGCCGGCGGCCGCCGTCAGGGCGAGGATGCGCAGCACGATGACGCGCCCGAAGCGGTCGACGAGCGGACCGCCGAAGATCCGCACGGCGGTCATCGCCACGGAGAAGGTCGCGAGCGCCGCGGCGCCGAGAGCCGTGCCGCCGCCGTGGTCCTCGGCCACGCCGAGCGCGAGCCAGTCGTTCGCACCGCCCTCTGCGAAGGACATGCCGAGCATGACGACGCCGAGCGCGTAGGTGCGCGGCTCGCGCCAGGCCTCCAGCGCCAGGTGCATGCGCTCGCGCCAGTGCGGCTTCTCACCCGACCCGGCCTCGGTGTCGAGCGCCTCACTGCGCGCGGGGACGTTGATGATGCTGACCGCGCCGATCACCGCGATGAGGATCGCCGTGGCGAGGGTGTGCAGGAAGACGTCGATGTGCAGCTGCGCGGCGAGGGCGCCGAGGCCGGCTCCTGCGACGGTGCCGAAGCTGAAGAAGGCGTGGAACAGCGGCAGGATCGTCTTGCTCGCGTGCTGTTCGATCGCGGTCGCCTCCACGTTCATCATCACGTCGATGCAGCCGTTGCCGAGGCCGAACAGGGCCAGCCCGATCAGCACCACCGGGAACGAGCCGAAGAGGTTCGCGCCGATGCCGATCAGCGCGACGCCCGAGGCGAACGTGGCGATCGACAGCGTCATGCCGAGACGCGCACCGGTGCGCGCCATGATCGCTGGGCTCGAGGAGATGCCGATGATCGACGCGATGCCGCCCCCGAGCAGCAGCAGCCCGACCTGCGCCTTGTCGATCTCGAGCGCGGTCTTGATGCTGGGCACCCGCGACGCCCAGGTCGCGACAGACAGGCCGCTGATGAAGAAGATCGCGAAGATCGCGGTGCGCCAGCGGACGTACTGCGGGCGGGTGAGGACGTGCTGCATGGGGAAAGCCTATCGAATCGATTCGATCCCGCATACCCGCGGCGGGTTATCCTCGGAGTATGAGCAGTCCCGAAACTCCGCGTCGCGCGACCATCGCCGATGTCGCGCGCGAGGCGGGGGTCGCGACCTCCACGGCATCCGTCGTCTTCAGCGGCAAGGCCAACGTCGCCCCCGCCACCCGGGAGAAGGTCCTCGCCGCGGCGGCGGAGCTCGGCTACGCGGGACCCGACCCGCGAGCGGCCTCCCTGCGGCGGGGCCGCAGCGGCATCGTCGCTGTCGTGCTCGAAGGGCATCTGCGGGCGGCGTTCCTCGACCCCGTGACGACGGCGATGATGGACGGCCTCACCGACGGGCTCGCAGAACTGAGCGCCGGCGTCCTGCTCATGCGCGACGAGCCGGGCGACGATGGATCGCCTCTCGCGAGCGCGCCGGTCGACGCCGTCGTGCTGATCGGATGCTCCGGTCGCACCCGGGCTTCTCTCGATGTCGTGCGCGGTCGAGGGCTCCCCGTCGTCGTGATCGAGGGCGACGCGGGCGACGGCATCCCCCGAATCACACTCGACAATCAGGCGGCCGCGGCGGACGTCGCGCGGCACCTCCGCGAGCTCGGACACTGCGACGTCGCCCTCGTCACGCTGCCGCTCGACCAGGACCGCGTGCGCGGTCCGGTCACGACGGAGCGCATCGCCGCGGCCACGGTCGACGTCACCGTGGATCGTCTGGCAGGCATGCGCGAGATCTTCCCCGACGCCCCGGCGATCTCGGCGTCTGGCAGCCTGATCGACGAGGGTCTGCTGGTCGGCCGGATGCTGCTCGAGGATCCCGCATCGCGCCCGACGGCGATCTTCGCGCAGAGCGACCTGCTCGCGGTCGGCGTCATCCGCGCGGCCGAGGAGCTCGGACTCCGGGTGCCGGACGACCTCTCCGTCGCCGGTTTCGACGGCATCGACGCCGACGGACTGGGGGACCTCGTGCTCACGACGAGCGTGCAGCCCGCGGTCGAGAAGGGCCGCGCCGCGGGCGAACAGGTCGCGCGGATGCTGCGGGGCGAGCCGGGGGTGTCGCTGCACCTGACGTGCCGCTTCCGGGCGGGGACCACGACGGCCGCGCCGCGCCGCTGATCCCGGGCCCGACGACGTCGGATCAGGAGTGCGCCGGCCCGAGCGGCAGCGGTGTCGACGCGAAGTCGAGTATCGTCCAACGGCCGCAGCCGACGATGTCATCCGGTACCGCGGAGGCGGGCAGCTCCCACGGCACCGACTGCGAGTCCTCCACGAGGAACGTCACTTCGCGCACCCCGAAGTCCTCGCGGTTCACGAGCCAGGCATAGCCGTTCAGCCGATGGTCGACCTGCACGAGCTGAGAAGGATCCCCGAGGTGCAGCTTGGGCAGCCGGGCGGTCCAGAACTGGCCGGCGCCGCTGCGCCCCGACGCGTCGATCCAGTCGGTGACGCAGGCGAGATCGGCGTCATCGGATGCCTCGGTCGCGGCGATCGCGAGACGGGGTGCGCTCACCGCCCCGAGGGCGAGGACGACCACGGCGGCGACCGCGACGACGGCGCGGCGTGCCCGCGTCGGGAAGCGGAGTGCTCGCGGAGAGGCCACGAGTGAGAGCACGGGCAGGAACGCGATCGGCTCGAGGTAGCGCGAGGCATGGGTACCGAGAGCGATCGCGCCGAGGGCGACCGCGACGGGGAAGGCCCACGACGCGAGGGCGACCATTCGCGACGCCGGGTCATCGGCGCGGATGCTGCGGATCACGCCGAGAGCGAGGAGTGCGAGCCCGACGAAGAGGGCGACGACCCCGAGCGGCGACTGCAGACGCTGCACCGCAAGATCGGCGTAATACCCGATCGACTCCCGCCACAACGACGGTTGGACGTATCCCGCACCCGTGTTTGCGATCCATGCCGCGAACGGAATGCGGAAGAGGAGGCCGAGGCCGGTGCCCGCGACCGCCGCCACCATGAGGCCGATCGCAGACGCGCGAGGGCCACGGCGGAACACGAACGCGGCGGACACCACGAGGTACGGCGCGGTGAACCAGGCCGCATAGAGGGGGTTGGTGAGAGCCGAGAGCGCGGCGACCGCGCCGAGCGTGACGCCGAGCGCGACGGTGTGAGCGCTGCCGTCGAGCGCCCGTCGCGTCAGGCCGGTCGACACCACCACGGCGACGACCGTCGCGGAGTAGTAGGTCGTCGTGAGCTGCAGCGAGGCGAGTTCGAGGGCGTCCCGCGACGCCGACGTCTCGGTCATCGCCAGGAGGCCGAAGACGGCGACGGCGACGACGGACCAGCCGACGGGAGCGCGCCCCGCTGTCGCGCGGCCCGCGACGAGACGGATCGCTCCGTACAGGGCGAGCACGCCGACGACTGCACTCACCGCGAACAAGCCGTCGACCCCGAGCGGAAGAAGGGCGCGGAGGCCGGCGAACAGGGCCGTCTCGGGGAGGAACAGCACACTCGACATCGCCCAGTCCAGCGTCTCCCCGCTGAGGATCGAGCGAGACAGGAGGGCGACGATGAGCGAGTCGCCGTCGCGGAAGATCAGCTCGGCGCGGGGCGACGACGCCACGCTCGCCGCGGTGATCAGCGCGACGGCGGCGGCCAGCATCCATCCCGTCAGCTCCCGCACCCACGTCCGCGTCACGGGCCTACTCTGCCACGCGACCGACGAGCGATCCGCACCGTGCTTCAGGCGTCGCGCTGCGCCGAGAGGTCCCACACCTGCTCGAGGGGCGCGGTGCCCTCGGCGCCGTCGGCATCGCGGAACAGCTCGACGAAGCGGCCGATGTCGGCCTGCCAGGCGTGGTCGGCGGGGTCGTCGGCGAGAGCCGCGACCGCGGCATCCCAGTCGTCGCACTCGACGAGGTGGAACAGGCGATGCCCCGAGCGCCAGATCGTCCAGTCGTGGATGCCGATGCGTGCGAAGGTCGCGGCGAGGTCGTCGGGGATCCGCGCGTGGTTCGTGCGGTAGTCGTCGATCGCGCCCTCGCGGATCTCGGAGTGCAGGGCGATGCGCATGATGAGCGGCCTTTCGTCAGGTGCGGGTCCGGAAGGAGATCGCGACGGGGCCGTCGCCGTCCGTCGTCTCGACCAGGATGGCATCCCCGGCGCTGGTCGCGGAGACCGGCGTGCCGGCGATGCGAGCGGTCTTCTCGTCGAGCAGTCCGGCGGGGTCGGGAAGACGGACGGCTCCGCGCGCATCGACCACGGCGTGCACGGTGTCGCCGGAGCGGGTCCAGCGCACCCACGGGTCGTCGGCAGGGGTCAGACCGTCCACCGGTCGGGCGTCGAAGACGGCGTGGCCATGCCGGGCGGTCCACGCCGCGATGCCGTCGAGCGTCTGCCGCTGGAGCTCGGGGATGCGGCCCGCCGCATCGAGGCCGATGTTCAGCAGCAGGTTGCCGCCGCGGGAGACGACGTCGACGAGCAGCCGAACGGCATCCTCCGCCGAGAGCAGGTGCTCGGACGTCTCGTTGCGGTTGTGGCCGAAGGAGAGGCCGATGCCACGGGTGTTCTCCCACCCCTCTCCGACTTCCACCGCCGTGCCGTGCACGTACTCGCTCGTGCGGAAGTCCCAGTGCGACTCGCCCCACCGATCGTTGACCACCCCGTCCGGCACCGCGTCGTAGAAGACGTCGAACGCGTGCGCGAGACTCTTCGGGCCGGGTGCGATGCCCGCCTCCGGCCAGCGGATGTCGCCCCACAGGATGTCGGGGCGGTACCGCTCGACCAGGTCGACGAGATGGTCGTGCGCGTACGCGGCGTAGGGGAGGTCGTCCGGGGCGGGGGCACCGTCGTGATCGATGGGCGGCAGGTCGGAGAAGTGCCAGTCGAGGCCGCCCGAGTAGTAGACGCCGAAGCGCAGGCCGGCCCGCCTGGTGGCGTCGGCGAAGGCGCCGATCAGGTCGCGGCGAGGTCCGCGCGCGACCGTGTTCCGGCCGTTGGTTCCCGGAGCGTCCCACAGCGTGACGCCGTCGTGGTGCTTGGTCGTGGGGATGAAGTAGCGCGCCCCGGTCGCGGCGACCACGGCGAGCACCTCGTCCGGGTCGAACTCCTCGGCACGCCACTGATCGAGGAAGTCGTCGTACGGGGCGCCGCCGTGCACGGTCTCGTGATGCTCGCGCGCCGGGGATCCCTCGATGCGGATCGTGTTGGCGTACCACTCCGCGTAAGGGTTATGGGCGTACCACTCCTCGCGGGACACGGCACCGAGCTCGCCCGTCGGCTCGGCCCAGGCAGGAACCGAATACGGCCCCCAGTGCACGAAGATTCCGAGGGCGGCGCCGCGGTACCACTCGGGCAGCGGCCGCTCGAAACGGCGGTACTCGGCGGGTCGGACGGCATCCTTCTCGAACATGGCCATCGGCGCTTCCCCTTCACTCCGTTGTGGGATATATTGCGTATCAGGTATCCTATAGGAAATTGTGATCTCGACGAGGAGAGTCATGACAGACGCAGCAGCCTTCCGACGGCCGACCGACCGCATCCCGGGCGGCGAATGGTTCAGCGACGCGGGTTTCGGCATCTTCGTGCACTGGGACCAGGCGTCCCAGCAGGGCATCGAGATCTCCTGGCCGCTCGTCGGACGCTCGATCATCCCCGGCCAGGATGCCGTCGAGGACCGCGTCACGGTCGCCGAGTACCAGGCGACCGCGCCGACGTTCGACCCGACAGAATGGGATGCCGCAGACCTCGCCCGGCGGGCGCGCGAGGCGGGTGCCACCTACGTCGTCTTCACCGCCCGGCACCACGCGGGCTACAACATGTTCTTCACCGCGCAGTCGGACTTCGGCGTCGAGCACGGGCCCTTCCAGCGCGACATCACCCGCGAGTTCGTCGATGCCGTGCGCGCGGAGGGGCTCCGAGTCGGGATCTACTACAGCCTCCCGGACTGGAACCACCCCGACTACCCGGCGTTCCGTGATGAGGACCTCCCCTACAAGCTCGAGCACTGGCCGGCCGCCGGGCTCCCGGAGTTCGCGGACACGCCCGACGCGACCGACCGCCACCGCCGGTCGAGTCCCGAGGAATGGGAACGCTACCTGGAGTACGTCCGCGCACAGCTGCGCGAGCTGCTGAGCAACTACGGCACGATCGACCTGCTGTGGTTCGACGGCGACTGGGAGCGCTCAGCGGTCGAATGGACGGCCCCCGCGCTGCGGCGTCTCATCAAGGAGCTGCAGCCGGATGTCGTGATCAACGACCGGCTGCCCGGACAGGGCGACTACCGCACCCCTGAGCAGGGCTTCCCGCTCACCGCACCGACCGGTCCGTGGGAGCTGTGCCTCACGATCGGCGACCACTGGGCCTACCGCCGTGGTCCCGACAACGAGAAGTCGGCGCGCTCGCTGCTCGTCACGCTCATCGACGTCGTGGCGCGCGGCGGCAACCTGCTGCTCAACGTCGGCCCAGGCCCCGACGGCACGCTTCCCGAGGTCGAACGGGAACGGCTGCAGGAGTTCGCCGACTGGATGCCGTCGCACGCCGAGTCCGTGATCGGCGTCGACCCCACCGAGGGAATCGACTTCCACGGACCGACGACGGCTCGAAAGGGGCGACTCTACCTGCACCTCACGGCCCTGCCGGTCGAGGAGATCATCGTTCGCGGGCTCCCGGTGCGGCGCATCACCCGCGTGCACCGGCTGGCCGACGGCCTCGACCTGCAGCACGACGCGACCTTCGAGGTGCACGAGGCCTCGACCGCCGGCGACGACCTGGGCGAACTGCGCATCGTCGCCCCCGACCCGAGCGGAGCGCTGGTCGACGTCGTCGCCATCGACTTCTCCACCACCTGAACACAGACGTGACAGCGTCCGGACCACCTCCACCCCGATCGAGGCCGGACGGCATCCGAGCGGTACCCCTCACCCACGCATCGATGATGCATCCAATGAAGGAGGCAGACAGTATGAATGCAGTCCCCACGCGCCGCGCCAGGCGCCTGATCGTCTCCGGCGTCGCCGGACTCGCCGCGGTCACCCTCGCCGGGTGCGCGAGCAGCTCGGGCGGAGGCGGCGGCGACGCCGGCGGTCCGCTCGTGCTCTACACCTGGGCCGCCAGCGAGGGCGACCAGGAGCAGTGGGCCGACTTCATCGCCGGTGCGAAGGCCGAGGATCCCGACCTCGACATCTCCGTCGAGGGTCCGAGCTTCTCCGACTACTGGACCAAGGTCAAGACGCGCCTCAGCGGCAGCAACCCGCCGTGCCTGCTGACCACGCAGGCCGCCAGGGCCCAGGAGCTCGGCGACCTGCTGATGCCGCTCGACGACCTCATCGAGGAGGCCGGGTTCGACACCGACGAGATCGACGCGTCGATGCTCGCCGGCATGACGGTCGACGGCACGATCCGGGCGATCCCGTACGACGCCGAGCCCATCGTGCTGTTCTACAACGTGGAGGCGTTCCAGGCCGCCGGCCTGGAGCTCCCCGGCACCGAGTACACGCGCGACCAGTTCATCTCCGACGCGAAGGCCCTGACCGACGGCGACAAGAAGGGGCTCGCTCTGGCACCCGGCATCTTCATCCCGAACGCCTGGTCGCTGGCCGACGGCGTTCCGGCCGTGACCGAGGACGGCGAGCTCGACCTGACCAACCCGGACTTCGTCGAGCAGATCCAGAGCTTCTTCGATCTCGTCGCGGTCGACCAGGTCGCGAAGGCGCCCGAGGCGGCCGACGGCTCGGAGGTGTCGCAGCAGGCGTTCACGTCCGGTGCGGTGCCGATGCTCATCGAGGGGCCGTGGATGTACGGCAGCTTCGCCGAGGCCGCCGACTTCACGCTCGGCGTCACGATCGTGCCGTCGACCAGCGGCAGCGCCGCGGCCATGACCGCCGGCTCGGGCTTCGGGATCGCCGCCAACTGCGAGCGCCCCGAGGAGGCGTTCGCGGCGATCGAGGCGCTCACCTCGCTGTCGGTGCAGGAGAAGCAGGCTGAGGCGCGCGGCATCGTCCCCGCTCGCATCGAGGCGCTGCCGGCCTGGGCCGAGGGCAAGACCGAGGGCGCGGCCGATGTCGTCGAGGCGCTGCTGTCCGACGCGACGCCGCAGCGCACGACTCCCACCTGGAACCAGGTCGAGACCCTCATGACGCAGTACGGCGTGCAGGGCTACCGCGGCGAGCTGACGGCCGCGGAGATCATGGACACCATCCAGAACTCGGTGGCGGGCTGAGCGCATGGCCGTCATGAGCGACCGGAGAGAGGCTGCCGCCTCCTCTGCGCTGCCCGGAGGGATGGGGGCGCTCGGCGTCCCCACCCCGAAGGCTCCGCGGATGCCGCGTCGGCGCGGCCAGGCGTGGGTCGCCGTCGCGTTCCTCGCGCCGGGGATGATCGGGTTCGTCCTGTTCATCCTCACGCCGCTGTTCGGCTCGGCGTTCATCAGCCTCTTCGACTGGAAGCTGTTCGGCAGCCCCGACTTCATCGGCGTCGACAACTACGTGAAGCTGTTCCGCGACCCGACGTTCTACACCGTGCTGGGCAACACCGTGATCTTCGCGGTGGTCTACACGGCCCTGAACCTGTTCGTCGCGCTCACGATCTCGCTCTGGCTCAACACCCGCATGAAGGCGGCGGGTGCGTGGCGGGTGGTCTTCTTCCTACCGGTGATCACGCCGATGGTCGCGAACGCGCTGGTGTGGCGGCTGCTGCTCTCGCAGGACGGGCTCGTCAACTCGATGCTCGCGACGGTCGGGATCGACGGACCCAACTGGCTCTCGGATTCGGCCTGGGCGCTCCCGTCGGTGATCGCCATGTCGGTGTGGCAGTCGTTCGGCTACAACGTCATCGTGCTCTCGGCCGGCCTCAGCGCCATCCCGAAGGAGCTCCTCGAGGCGTCCCGCATCGACGGTACGACCGCGTGGCAGCGGCTGCGCTTCATCATCCTCCCGCTGCTGTCGCCCTCGCTCTTCTTCTGCTCGACCATGACCATGATCGGCGCCTTCCAGGTGTTCGTGCAGCCGCTGTTCCTGACGCAGGGCGGCCCGGGCGAGAGCACCAACACGTTCGTGCTGTATCTGTACCGGAACGGTTTCGTCTTCGATCGGCTCGGCTACGCATCCGCCCTCGCGTGGATCCTCTTCGTCGTGGTCATGCTCATCACGGCGCTGCAGTTCGTCGGCCAGCGCAAGTGGGTGAACTATGAGTGACCGCGACCTCTCCGCCACCGCCCTGCTGGTGCTCCCGCGGCGAGCGAAGCAGCGGCGGACCACCGTGAAGGAGTGGCTGAACACCGCCGCGATCGCCGTGGTGGCGGTGATCTTCGCGTTCCCGTTCATCTGGATGTTCCTCACGGCGCTGAAACCCGAGAACGAGGTCTTCACCGAGACGCCGCAGATCTTCGGATCCGAGATCCGGTGGGCGAACTTCGTCGAGGCGTGGACTGTCGTGCCGTTCGGACGCTTCATCCTCAACGGACTGTTCGTCGCGATCCTCGGCGCCGCGCTGTCGGTCGTCGTCGCCGTGCTCTCGGCCTACGCGTTCTCGCGACTCCGCTTCCGCTTCCGCGACAAGCTGTTCCTCCTGTTCGTGCTCACGCTGGTGCTGCCGCAGGAGGTGCTGGTCGTCCCGCTGTTCATCATGATCAACGGCTGGGGGCTCAACGACACCTACGCGGCCCTGATCATCCCGTTCGCGTTCACGGCGTTCGGCACGTTCCTCATGCGGCAGTTCTTCCTCACCATCCCGCTCGAGTACGAGGAGGCGGCGCTGATCGACGGCGCCTCCCGGCTGCGCACCCTGTGGTCGGTGCTGCTGCCGCAGCTCACGGCTCCCCTGAGCGTGCTGGCGGTCTTCTCGTTCATCGGCTACTGGAACTCGTACCTGTGGCCGCTCATCATCATCAACACGCAGGACATGGCGACGGTCCCCCTGGGACTCGGCATGTTCACCGGCCAGTTCGGCACGCAGTGGGCTCTGCTCATGGCGGCGTCGACCCTGGCCGTCATCCCCTCGCTGATCCTGGTGCTGCTACTGCAGCGTCAGCTGATCAAGGGGGTCACCCTGGGCGGACTCGGAGGACGCTGATGACCACCACTGACGACACACGCCTCGAGGTGCGGACGGATGCCACGGCGGGCAGCCGCATCGTGCGCGCCGAGGCCCGGCTCTGCGACATCCCTGTCGAGACCGAGCGCACCGACGCGCTGCAGACCTTCGTGAAGCAGGAGACCATCCTCGTGCGGATCCGCACGGCGGACGGCATCGACGGCGTCGGCTACAGCTACACGATCGGCACGGGCGGCGGCGCGGTGCTGAGCCTGCTGCGCGAGACGCTGCTGCCCGCGCTGATCGGACTCGAGGCCGAGCGGCCGGAGTCCGTGTGGCTGGCGCTCTTCGGCATCACGCGGGCGACGACGGTCGGCCCGATCACGGCGCTCGCGCTCGCCGCGATCGACACCGCGGTCTGGGATGCGAAGACGAAGCGTGCAGGCCTTCCCCTCTGGGTCGCGGCCGGCGGGGCCTCCCCCTCGGTGCCGATGTACGACACGGAGGGCGGCTGGCTGCACTACCGCACCGACGAGCTCGTCGAGCACGCGGTCGCCGCGAAGGAGCGCGGCATGGGCGGAGTCAAGATCAAGGTCGGCATGCCGAGAGGTCACCAGGACCTCGACCGACTGCGCGCCGTGCGTGACGCCGTCGGCCCCGACCTCGACATCATGGTCGACGCGAACCAGTCGTTCTCCGTCTCGGAGGCGGTGCGCCGTGCGCGCCTGTTCGAGCAGGTCGACGTGTTCTGGTTCGAGGAGCCCCTTCCCGCCGAAGACATCGAGGGACACCGACTGCTCGCCCGGTCGACGTCGGTGCCGATCGCGGTCGGCGAGAGCATGTACTCGCTCGGGCACTTCCGTGAGCACCTGCAGCGCGGCGGGGCGTCGATCGTGCAGGCCGACGTCGCGCGCGTCGGCGGCATCACCCCCTGGCTCAAGATCGCGCACCTCGCGGAGTCGTTCACCGCGAAGGTGGCGCCGCACTTCCTCATGGAGCTGCACGTCTCGCTCGCCTGTGCGATCCCCAACGCGCTGTACCTCGAGCACATCCCGCAGCTGCGCGCCGTGACGACGGGCGAGCTGCGCATCGAGAACGGCAGGGGGTGGGCGCCCACGGCGCCCGGCCTCGGCATCCCGTGGGACGATCGTGCGCTGGACCGGCTGATCGTCGCATGAGCCTCGTCGATGCCCGACCCGTCGCCATCGGTCGCGGGGGACTCACGGCCCCGCCGATCGCCTACGGCGCCGCCGCGCTCGGCAACCTCTACCGCGCGCTCGGCGACGACGAGTGGCAGCAGATCATCCCCGCGGCATGGGACAGCGGCGTGCGGTACTTCGACGTCGCCCCGCACTACGGCCTCGGGCTTGCGGAGCGACGGCTGGGCGAAGGGCTGCGCGCCCTGCCGCGAGACGAGTTCCTCGTCTCGACGAAGGTCGGTCGGCTGCTCGTGCCACAGGATGCCGATGGCCGCACCGATCTGGAGAACCTCTTCGACGTGCCGTCCGACCACCGTCGGGTCCGGGACTATTCGCGGGACGGCGTGCTGCGCTCGATCGAGGACTCGCTGACGCGGCTCGGCCTCGACCGCATCGACATCGTGCTCGTGCACGACCCCGACGAGTTCGAGCGCGAGGCCCTGGACGGGGCGTTCCCGGCGCTCGCCGAGCTGCGCGACCAGGGGGTGATCACCTCGTTCGGGGCGGGCATGAACCAGAGTGCGATGCCGGCCCGCTTCGTGCGCGAGACGGATGCCGACGTGATGATGATCGCCGGACGGTGGACGCTGCTCGACGAGTCCGCCGCCGACGACCTTCTGCCCGCCGCCGCGGAGCGCGGTGTGAGTGTGCTCGCCGCCGCGGTGTTCAACTCGGGCATCCTCGCGACGGACGACCCGGCGGCCGGCGCGATGTTCGACTACGGACCGGCGGGGGAGCAGATCGTCGAGCGTGCCCGCGCGATCGCGCGCGTGGCCGCCCGCCACGGGCATACGCTCCCCGAGCTCGCGGTGCAGTACCCGCTCACCCATCCGGCGGTGCCAGCCGTCGTGCTCGGCGGGGCGAGCGCCGAGCAGATCGCGCGCAACAGCGGGCTGCGGAGCCGACCGGTCGCCCCTGAGCTCTGGGGCGAACTCAGGGAACTCGGCCTGATCAGCCACTCTCCGCCCACGGGTGCCGTACCGCCATCCGCGCGCCCCCGGTCTGAGCGCGAAGGGCAGCCCGTACGATGAGACTCATGTTCAGCGACGACGAGGCCCGCGGACCGCGACCGCTCCCTGCGCGGCGTGCCCTCGTCGACGACGTCTACGACGCCGTGCTCGGACTGCTCATGGACCGCGTGATCGATCCGGGCGCCCGCGTCAACATCGATGCCGTCGCCCGCGATCTCGACGTATCGCCCACCCCCGTGCGGGAGGCTCTCACGCGGCTCGAGGCGGAGGGGCTCGTCGCGAAGCGCGCGCTCAAGGGATACGTCGCCGCTCCGCTGCTCGACGCTCGAGGGCTCAGGGACCTCTACGACATGCGCGAGCTCCTCGAACCCGAGGCCGCGAGGCGCGCGTCCGGGCGTATCGACGACGACACCGAGGCGGAGCTCTCCGAGTCGGTCGAGCAGATGCGCGCGGCATCCGACCCCGACGAGGACGAGCGGTTCCGCAGCTACCGCCGATTCATCGACGAGGATCTGCATTTCCACCACCTCATCGCCGAGCACGCCGACAGCCCGCTGCTGGCCGAGGCCATCGTGCGGCTGCGCTCGCACATGCACCTCTATCGGCTGAACTTCCGTCACGACTTCGAAGACGACACGGTCAGAGAGCACGAGCGCATCCTCGAGGCGCTCCGCCGGCGCGACGCGGATGCCGCGGCCGAGGCGATGCGCGCGCACATCGCGCAGTCCTACGAGAGGCTCGGTCCCGCTCTCGCTCGGAACTCCGAAGCGGAGCAATCCGAGACCCGCGGCCTTACGACTTCCTAACGCCGGGTAAACTGGTCAGCGACACCCGCCCGCCTGTGCCGATCTCGGCCGACGAGCTTTGAGGAGCCGCTTATGCTGACGCTCCTCGCTGTGTTCCTCCTCGGGTCGCTTCTGATGCCCGTTCTGGTGCGCTGGCTGGGGGCTCAGGCCTTCGCGGTCGCCGCACTCATTCCCGCAGCGGCATTCGTCCACGCGCTCGTGCTCACGCCGCAGGTGCTCGACGGTCCGGCGCCGTTCGTGTCCGTGCCGTGGATCCCCCAACTCGGGCTGAACATGTCGATGCACATGGACGTGCTGGGGTGGGTGCTCACCCTCATCGTCACCGGTGTCGGCGCCCTCGTGCTGCTGTACTGCCGGTGGTATTTCCACGACGACTCGGCGGGCATCGGACAGTTCTCGGCGGTGCTGCTCGCGTTCGCCGGAGCGATGTACGGCCTGGTGCTCACCGACGACCTCGTCATGCTCGTCATGTTCTGGGAGGTCACGAGCATCCTGTCGTACCTCCTCATCGGCCATTACCGCCGTCGCGCCGCCAGCCGTCGCGCGGCCCTGCAGGCGCTGCTCGTGACGACGCTCGGCGGACTCGTGATGTTCATCGGCGTCGTGGTCCTCGTCGTCGACGCGGGAACGGGCAGCATCCGCGAGATCCTCGAGCTCGCGCCGACGGGTCCGATGGTGGATGCCGCGATCGTCATGCTGCTCGTCGGCGCCGTCAGCAAGTCGGCGATCTTCCCGTTCCACTTCTGGCTGCCCGGCGCCATGGCCGCGCCTACTCCCGTGAGCGCCTACCTGCACGCGGCCGCGATGGTGAAGGCCGGCATCTACCTCATCGCCCGGTTCGCGCCCATCTTCGCGTTCAGCGGGCCGTGGCGGCCGATCATCATCTCGCTCGGCATCGTGACCATGCTGCTCGGCGGCTTCCAGGCGCTGCGCGAGACCGACCTCAAGCGCATCCTCGCGTTCGGCACCGTGAGCCAGCTCGGTTTCTTCGCCGTCGTGGTGGGCTACGGCACGCAGGCCAGCGCGCTCGCGGGCCTCGCCCTGGTCATCGGTCACGCGCTGTTCAAGTCGGCGCTGTTCCTCATCGTCGGCGTGATCGACCGGCAGCTGTCGACCCGTGACATCACCGAACTCAGCGGCGTCGGCCGCCAGGCGCCGGTCATGGCGACTGCGGCATTCATCTCGGTCGCCTCGATGGCGGGCATCGCGCCCACGATCGGATTCGTGGCGAAGGAGTCGACGCTCACGGCCTTGCTCGACGACGCGATCGGCGGCTCTCCCTGGGGTCTCGTCGCCATCATCGGCGTGAGCCTCGGTTCCATGCTGACAGCGGCATACGGCATCCGCTTCCTCTGGGGTGCGTTCTGGAGCAAGCGCGACGCGATGGGCGACCGCATCCCGGACACCGTCTGGCCCGACCCGCCCGTGGGCTTCCTGTCGGCACCGATCATCCTCGCCGGCGTCACGCTGGCCGCCGGCATCGGCGCACCCGCGATCGACAAGGCCCTGCAGGGGTACGCGCTCACCGCGACCCCGGGTCTCGACCATGCGGGCGAAGCGGTCGAGGGGCCGGGGCACCTCGCGCTATGGCACGGGCTGGAGCCCGCGCTCGGCATCTCGATCCTCACGGTGCTGCTCGGCGCGGCGCTCTTCCTGCTCACGGTGCGCTCCGGCTGGGACCGCAGGTCCCGTCTGCTGCCGTTCACCGCGGCCGACGCGTACTACCTCGTGGTGCGCGGCGTCGACCGCCTGTCCGTGCTCAGCACGACCCTCACGCAGCGCGGTTCGCTGCCGGTGTACGTCGGCACGATCTTCGTGGTGTTCGTCGCCGCCGAGATCACCGCGCTGCTCGCGAGCGACGTCGACCGGTTCCAGCTCTCCGCCTGGCACACGCCCGTGCAGATCGTCGTCGCCCCGCTCATGGCCGTCGCCGGCGTGATCGCCGTAAGGGCGCGCAAGCGCTACACGGGCGTCGTGCTCGTCTCGGTCACCGGTCTCGGCATGGTCGTGCTCTTCGCGACGAGCGGCGCCCCCGATCTCGCGCTCACGCAGATCCTCGTCGAGACCGTCACGCTCGTGACGTTCGCGCTCGTGCTGCGCCGGCTGCCCGCACGTCTCGGCGAGCACAACGCCTCGGTCGGCCGCGTCCCGCGCGCGCTGCTCGCGATCGGAACGGGCCTGACCATGGCCTGGGTCGCGATCGTCGCGACGCAGTCACGGGTCGCTGAACCGATCTCCGAAGCGTTCCCGAAGCTGGCCTATGAGATCGGCCATGGCAAGAACGTCGTCAACGTCGCACTGGTCGACCTCCGCGGCTGGGACACGATGGGCGAGCTCTCGGTGCTCGTGCTCGCCGCGACCGGCGTCGCGTCGCTGGTGTTCGTCACGCACCGGGCCGACATGCTCGCCTCCACCAAGACGCTGCCGAAGGCGAAGCGCCGCCGCACGCTCAGCCGGCCGCTGGTCGAGACCACCGAAGGCATCCGGTTCCAGACCGCCGAGAACGAGAGCAGCCCGCGGGCCTGGCTCGTCGGCGGCCCGAAGATGAAGCCCGAGAACAGGTCGATCCTGCTCGAGGTGGTCGTCCGCATCCTGTTCCACACGATCATCGTCGTGTCGATCTTCCTGCTGTTCGCCGGCCACAACCTCCCTGGCGGCGGCTTCGCCGGCGGTCTCGTCGCCGGCATGGCGCTCGTCATGCGCTACATCGCGGGTGGGCGCTGGGAGCTCGGTGCGGCTGCCCCGACGGATGCGGGCCGTCTGCTCGGCGCCGGACTCATCCTCGCGGTCGGTGCGGCCGTCGTGCCCCTGTTCTTCGGCCAGGCCCCGCTCACCAGCACGTTCTGGGAGTGGGAGATCCCCGGCATCGGCCACATGGAGTTCGTCACATCGACGATCTTCGACGTGGGCGTGTACCTCGTCGTGATCGGGCTCGTGCTCGACGTGCTGCGCAGCCTCGGCGCCGAGGTCGACCGGCAGACCCAGGAGCTGCGCGATCGGGGGGTGACGATCTGATGGACGTCTCCGTCACCCTCATCGCCATCATGGCCGTGCTGTTCGCATGCGGCGTGTACGCGATGCTCGAGCGCAGCCTCACCCGCGTGCTCATCGGCTTCCTGCTCCTGGGCAACGCCACGAACCTGCTGCTGCTGATCGTCATGGGAGTCCCCGGACGCGCGCCGTTCTACGACGCCGACGGCGACGTGAGCGACCCTCTCCCGCAGGCGCTCACCCTCACCGCGATCGTCATCACCTTCGCCGTCTCGGCCTTCCTGCTCGCCCTCATCTACCGCTCCTGGCAGCTCGGCCAGGCCGACACGGTCGAGGACGACGAGGCCGACATCGCGCTCCGCGAGCGCACCGACGCCGACGAAGACCTCATGGACGACGAGTCCGAGATCGACGACGACGACGCGACCACCGACTTCGTCGGCGTGCAGACCTCGCCGATCACCGTGCTGCACATGCGCGACAACGCGGCGATCCACGACGACGCCCCGGTCGACCGGCCGAGCTCCTGGTCGCCGGAGGACCGCGACGCAGACGGCCGCGCCGACGCTCAGGACGCCGACGCAGACGCAGCGCACGACGCCGGTGCTGCAGCATCCGTCATGACCGACGAATCGGCTCCCCCCGACGACGCGGACGGCCCGTCCGACTTCCGCACCGACGCCGACACGCACGCGTCCGACGCCCACGAGACGGATGCCGCGGATGCGGCGCGCGACACGGCATCCGACACCGCATCCGACGACAACGCACCCGAGCACCGAGAAGACGGGGAGGACCGCCGATGAGCGCACTCGTCCCCCTCCTCGTCGCCCTGCCGCTGCTGGGCGCCGCGGTCACGCTCGTGTTCGGCCGCAACGCGCGCCTGCAGGTGTTCGTCACGGTGGCGACGCTCGCGATCGTCTCGGTGATCGCCGCCGTGCTGCTCGTGGTGGTGGATGCCGGGTCGCCGCTCGCCGTCTCGGTGGGCGGGTGGCCGGTGCCGTTCGGCATCGTGCTCTACGTCGACCGGCTCGCGGCGCTGCTCGTGCTCGTCTCGAGCATCGTGCTGCTCGCGGTCCTCCTCTTCTCGATCGGTCAGGGGGCGGCCGACGGCACGGACGAGACCCCGATCTCGATCTTCAACCCCTCGTATCTGATCCTCGCGGCCGGCATCTTCAACGCCTTCATCGCGGGCGACCTGTTCAACCTCTACGTCGGCTTCGAGATCCTGCTCGTCGCGTCGTACGTGCTCATCACGCTCGGCAGCACCGAGTCGCGCATCCGCACCGGCGCCGTGTACATCGTCGTCTCGCTCGTGTCGTCGATCCTCTTCCTCGCGTCGATCGCGATGATCTACGGCGCGCTCGGAACCGTGAACATGGCGCAGATCGCCGAGCGGATGACCGAGCTGCCGCAGGAGACGCAGCTCGTGCTGCACCTCATGCTCGTCGTGGCGTTCGGCATCAAGGCGGCCATCTTCCCGGTGTCGTTCTGGCTGCCCGACTCCTACCCGACCGCACCGGCGCCCGTCACCGCCGTCTTCGCCGGGTTGCTCACGAAGGTCGGCGTGTACGCGCTCATCCGCACCGAGACGCAGCTCTTCGCCGAGAACAGCATCGACACGCTGCTGCTCATCATCGCTCTGGCGACGATGATCGTGGGCGTGCTCGGCGCGGTCGCGCAGGCCGAGCTGAAACGCATCCTGTCGTTCACGCTCGTCAGCCACGTCGGCTACATGATCTTCGGTCTCGCGATCGCGACGCCCGCGGCGATCGGGGCGACGGTGTACTACATCGTCCACCACATCGTCGTGCAGACGACCCTGTTCCTCGCGGTCGGCCTCATCGAGCGCCGCGCGGGGAGCACGTCGATCCTGCGGGTGAAGGGCCTGCTCAAGGTCGCGCCGGTGATCGCCGTGCTCTACTTCATCCCCGCGATCAACCTCGGCGGGCTCCCGCCCTTCTCGGGATTCATCGGCAAGTTCGCGCTGTTCGAGGCGGCCGCCTCGGTGGGCACGCCCCTGATGATCGTGCTGATCGTCGGCGGCATCGTCACCTCGCTCCTCACGCTGTACGCCCTCATGCGCGCCTGGAACCTCGCGTTCTGGCGTGAGGAGGAGGACTCCGCCGAGACCGAGGGCCGCATCTCGTACCTCGGGAACGCACCCGCCGCCGACGAGCAGCAGGAGCGTCGCCGCATCCCGAAGATCATGACCGTCGCCACCGCCGGCATGGTCGGCGTCACCGTCGCGCTGACCGTCTTCGCCGGACCCCTCTACGCGCTGTGCGATCGAATCGGCGCCGTGCTGCTCGAGCCCGTCAACCTCGTGCAGCTGGAAGGCGAGGTGGAGGGATGAGCAAGGAGACCGGGCGCCACATCTGGCGCGACATCGGCGTGCAGCTGCCGTTCCTCGCGTGGCTGGTCGTGCTCTGGATGCTGCTGTGGAGCCAGTTCACGGTGCTGGCGTTTCTCTCCGGTCTGATCGTCGCCGTGTTCGTCACGCGCGTCTTCCGACTGCCGACCGTCGAGCTGTCCGGCCGCATCAATCTCTGGTACGGCGCGCTGTTCGTCGTGCAGTTCCTGGCGGCGATGATCCGGGGAGCGCTCGCGGTGACGGCGCAGGTGTTCGACTTCCGCCGTCAGCCGGGGGCCGCGATCATCGCGGTGCCGCTGCGATACGCCGACGATCTGATGATGACGCACGTCTCCGTGGTGTCGTCGCTGATCCCCGGATCGCTGATCGTCGAGGCGGACCGCGACCGGCGCATCCTGTACCTGCACGTGATCGGCGTGCGGTCGGCCGACGATGTCGAGAAGCAGCGCGAGGGCGTGCTCCGATGGGAGCGCCGCATCGTGCGTGCGCTCGGCGCGCCCTCGCAGTACCGTGCCCTCAAGGCCGACGAGCGCGCGGCGAAGGGCGGTGCCCGATGAACATCCTGCTCCTGGTCGTCATGGTCGTGTTCGGCGTCGCGGCGATCCTCACGATCGTCCGGATCGTGCGCGGTCCGTCGATCCTCGACCGCGCCGTCGCGTCGGACGTGCTCCTCACCGAGGTGATGTGCGTGCTCGGCGCCGAGATGGCGATCAACGGGCACACCCGCACGATCCCCGTGATGCTGATCATCGCCGCGGTCGGCGTCTTCGGATCGATCTCGGTCGCCCGGTTCGTCGCGAGAAGGGACAACACGACGCCATGAACGTCTTCGAACTCGCGCTCCCGAAGGGCGTCGTCGACGTGACGGTGCTGGTGCTGATCCTGCTCGGCGCGGTGCTGTGCCTGTCGGCCGCGGTCGGGCTGCTGCGGTTCCGCGACGTGCCGTCGCGTCTGCACGCGGCGACCAAGCCGCAGGTGCTCGGGCTCGCGCTGATCTGCCTCTCGATCGCGGTGTCGATGGGCTCCGTCGGCAGCATCCTCGTCGGGCTCCTGCTCGTCGCGCCGATCGTGCTCATGCAGTTCGCGACCGCTCCGCTGTCTGCCCACATGGTCGGGCGCCAGGCGTACCGCAACGGCACCACCGACGAGCGCAGCCTCGTCGTCGACGAGTTGGCCGAGTCGAAGCAGACGCCGCCCGCCGCGGGCTGACGCCGCCCGAATTTCGGACGTCCCCTCGGATCTCGACAGGTCCGCCGGACCGGCGCTACGCTCGCCCCATGGAAATGTTCCTGCTCATCGGCACCGTGGCCGCGGCCGTGTGGTTCGTCGTGCTGTATCGTGACGCGCCCCGGAAGGCACCGGCGGATGACGGCTTCGCTGTCGATCCCGCGCTCACGCGCGCCGTCGACGAGCTCGCCGCAGAGCACACGCGATTCAAGGGATACCCCTGATCAGAGACGGTCGGCGAAGCTCTGGATGAGCTCGGCGGCCGGCTCGGAGTCGCTGATGAGCGTGCCGTGCCCGTGGTCGGGGATGACCTGCAGGTCCGCCCCCGGGATCGCGTCGATGATCTCGCGGCACCAGCTCATGGGGGCGAGCGGGTCGTCCTCGCCGCGCAGCACGAGCACCGGACGGTCGATCCGCGCGTAGGCGTCTTCGGGCTCGTGCACGACCGTGGCACGGATCTTGCGGATCAGGTGCGGGCCGCCGCGCAGGTATTCACGGGCTCCGCGCCAGATGACGAGCGGTCGTTCGCCCACGAGATCGGTGAGCAGATAGCGCGCCTGGGCGGCGACGTTGCGCGCGGCCTTGTTCACGGTCGGTCCGGCGAGCACGACGCCCGCCACGAGAGACGGATGTCGGGCGGCGAGCTCGGCCGCGATCTGGCTGCCCATCGAATGGCCGATCACGACCACCGGCTCCTCGCCGACGTGGCGCAGATAGGCGGCGATGAGGTCGGCGTGCCGCTCCATGGTGAGCGTGCGGTCGGGTTCGGGCGCCTCGCCGAATCCGGGGAGGTCGAGCGCCACCACGCGTCCGCGCAGCCGCTGCACGACGTCGAGGTACACGCTGCGGCCCATGCCGATGCCGTGCAGCAGCAGGAAGGTCGGGCCGCCCTCGCCGAACGACTCGGCGAGGAGCGTCGCCCCGCCGTGCTCGAACTCGAGCAGCGTGACCGGCGTGCCCTTCGGTGCGAGGTAACTGGATGCCACCCGACAACGGTAATCGAGCCGTAGCCGCCCGGCGAAACTAGCGTGTGCACGGCGGTGTCCGAGCCTCGTGTGAGGATGGAGGGTGACTTCGCCAGGCCCCGACCCCGAGACGACGACCGTGCCGGAGGCGGGACCGGCGGTGACGCCCACGCGCTTCTTCGCGCGCCTCGCCTCGAGCATGAGCGATCCCGTGCTGCGCGCTCTCGTCGCGGCCACCGCGGTGTCACGGGTCGGACGCGGAGTGTTCTTCGCGGTCACGGTGCTGTTCTTCACCCAGATCATCGGACTCTCGGCCGCGCAGGCGGCGGTGGTGCTCGCGGTCTCGAGCGGGTGCGGAGTGCTCGGCTCGCTCCTCGGCGGGTGGCTCTCCGATCGATGGAGCGCACGGCGGCTGTCCTTCACCTTCGAGGTGGTGAGCGGGCTGATGCTCGCCGCCTACGCGTTCACGGGGGACTTCGTGTCGGCGCTCGTGCTCGCGAGCCTCAGTGGCTTCTTCGACTCCATGGGCCACTCCTCGAGGTCGGCCATCATCGCCCGCGGCTTCGCGCCCGACCGCCGGGTGCATGCCAGGGCCGTGCTGCGCACCGTGACCAACGTCTCGATCGCGGCGGGTTCGGGCCTCGGCGCCGTCGCCCTCGCACTCGGCACGCCTGAGGCCTATCGCGTCGTCATCGCCAGCGGCGGCCTGCTCTGCGCGCTCGGCTCCCTGCCCCTCCTCCGCCTCACCGCCGCCGTCGATGCACCGCGCCGCGAGACGCACGAGGTGCGCACCGAGACCGGATCGATCGACACGGATGCCGCGGCCGCGGCGCGCCGCGACTGGAACCGCCGCTCGCCGTGGCGCGACTCGCGCTACCTGCTGCTGACCGTGCTGTCGGCCGTGTTCGGCATGCAGTTCGGAGTGGCGGAGTTCGGCATCCCGCTCTGGATCACCGAATACACCGCGGCGCCGGAGGTCACGGTGTCGGCGCTGCTGATCGTCAACACCGCCCTCGTGGTGCTGTTCCAGGTGCGGGCGTCGCGCGGCACCCACGATCTCCGCGTCGCCGGCCGCGTGACGATGATCGCGGGATGGCTCATGGTCGCCGCCTGCATGATCTACGCGCTCGCTGCGGGACTGCCCGCCTGGGTCGCGATCGCGCTGCTCGTGTTCGGGATGGTGGCGCACACGTTCGGCGAGATCCTGTCGCAGGCGGGGGCGTGGGGGCTGAGCTTCGAACTCGCGGACCCGCAGCGCGCCGGGGCCTATCAGGGGGTGTTCGGCATGGGGTTCTCGCTGGGAGCGCTCGCCTCGCCGATCGTCGTCAACGCGACCGCCATCACCTACGGCCCGACCGGGTGGGCGATGCTCGCCGCGATCTTCCTCGCCGCCGCGGTCGGCATCTGGGCCATCGCGCGCCGCGCCGCGGCATCCGTCTGACCGGGCCCGCCTTACCCCGCGGGCGTCAGGACGAGCGTGCGCTGCGCCGCGGCATCCACCGCCTCGGGCGAGAAGGCCCAGGGGCGCTGCACTCCCGCGGCCCAGTCGGCGGTCTGGTCGGTGTAGTGCTCGTCGAACGCGTGGCCGGACGCGCCCGTGAGGTGGATCCACGTCGAGGCGTCGAAGTCCGACAGGTCGACGACCATGCGCATCGACGGCACCGTCGTCGTGGCGTACGACTCGCCCAGTTGCCAGCCGGTGGCGTTCACGACCGACGCGCCACCGCTCACGGCGTACGGGCCCCGGTTGAAGAGCGCCTCGATAGGAGCGATGCCCGATGACCCGAGAGTGTCGCTGGTGAGCGTGATCGCGTGCAGGTCTCCCCAGTTCCAGGCGTCGACATCGGCGCCCTGCAGGGCCGACAGCTCGTCGTAGGCCTCCTCGGCCGACAGCGCGAGCATCTCGTCCCGCCCATCGACGTCGATCGCGGGGTTGGTCCACAGCGGGTCGGACGGATCGTCGAGCAGTGCGCCCACGACCGTGAAGAGGCGGCCCTGGCCGTCGGCGGGAAGCGGTTCGTCGCGCTCCACGAAGAGGTTCTGCACGAGGTTCGACCAGAGCACGTTCGCGTAGGCGGCGGCTGCCGAGTCCGCCTCGTTCTGCGCGTCCCAGTCGCGGAGGAGATCGACGGCATCCTTCGTACCCGCACCGTCCACCTCGATGTCGTCCATCGCCCTGGTGAGGCGCTTGCCGATCCACATCTCGCTGTCCATCTGGATGTCGCGCATGTCCTGAGCGGTGAGCGGACCGGCCGCCGCGCGACGTTCGATGAGGTACGCGATGCGCGCGGCGCGGTAGCCGTAGTCCCAGTCGCGCGAGAGGAAGTAGCGGTAGTCGTCGGCGACGATCGCGTTGTTGGCCGTGACGATGTACCCGGATGCCGGGTTGTACGAGACAGGGAGCTCCTCGAACGGGATGAAGCCCGTCCAGTCGTACGCGCTATCCCACCCGGGCTGCGGCATCCATCCGTCGCCGGCGCCGCGGACCGGGAGGCGGCCGGGCGTCTGGTAGCCGATGTTCCCCTCGGTGTCGGCGTAGATGAGGTTCTGCGCGGGGACGTCGAACAGCGATGCCGCGACGCGGAAGTCGTCGAAGTCCTGCGCCGTCGACAGGGCGAAGATCGCCGTACCGGTGGTTCCGGGGTCGAGCGCCGTCCAGCGGAGGCTCACGGCGTACTCGGCGTCGTCGCCCGGAGGAGCGGATGCCGTCGCGCCGCCGGCCGAGAGCCCGGGACCCGGGTCGTCGGCGAGAACCGTGAAGTCGTCGACGAGTCCGGAGATGATCGGCCCGTGCCCGGTCGATCGGATCGTGAGCTCGATGTCGTCGCCGCCCGCGACACGGATCGTCTCGGTGCGTTCCTCGAGGGGCACGAGAGCACCGTCGCGCCAGTACTGGTCGCCCTCGATGCGCTCGACGTACAGGTCGGTGACGTCGGTCGTCAGGTTGGTGAAGCCCCAGGCCACGTGCTGGTTGTGGCCGATCACGATGCCGGGGAGTCCGGAGAACGAGAAGCCGCCGACGTCGAACGGGCACTCGTCGGTGACGTCGGAGCAACGCAACTGCACCTGGTACCAGACCGAGGGCAGCGAGGCGCCGAGGTGGGGATCGTTGGCGAGCAGCGGCATCCCGCTCTCGGTGAGGTCGCCGGAGACGACCCACGAGTTCGAGCCGATGCCCTCTCCCACGTCGCCCACGAGCAGGCTCGCCGCTTCGATGACGTCGGATGCCTCGGTCCAGTCGACGGTCGTGACGGCCTGCCGCAGCTCGGGGTCGGCGGGTGAGGTCGAGAACGCCGCAGGCTCGGCACCCGTGTCGAGGGCAGGCACCGTGGAGATGGTCGGCACGATCACGGGGTTCTCGTCGAAGGGGTACCGCGGGTACAACTGGTCGAGCGTGGCGTCGAGCTCCGCAGCACCCGCTCCTCCCTCGGCCAGCCGGGAGGCGAGCAGCGCCCGCTCGGTCTCGTCCTCGATGTTGCCGCGCAGATCCCAGGCCATCGCCTTCAACCACGCGACGGAGTCGGCGGGCTCCCACGGCTCGGGGGTGTAGTCGGGGTTCTGTATGCCGAGGACTGCATACTCCAGCGACAGTTCGGAGCCCGAGCGGGAGGAGAGGTACGCGTTGACGCCGTCGGCGTACGACTCGTAGTAGCCCCGAGTGACGTCGTCCATCTGGGCGACCTCCTCCTCCGCGACCTTGCGCCACCCGAGGGTGCGTAGGAACGCGTCGATGCCCGCCTGCGACTCGCCGAACATCTCGGCGACCCGTCCGGCCGTGACGTGGCGGCGGAAGTCCATCTCGAAGAAGCGGTCCTGCGCGTGCACGAAGCCCTGCGCGAAGAAGAGGTCGTGCGAGGAATCGGCCGCGATCGTCGGCACGCCGCTCGCATCGCGCTGCACCGTCACCTCGGCCTGCAGTCCGTCGAGGCGCAGTTCGCCCTCGGTCTGCGGGAAGGACCGCTGGATGGTCCAGGTCACGAAGAACGCGGCGGCGACGGCGATCACCACGATCGCCGCGACCACGAGGAACGCGATCCTGCCCAGCCGCACTCCCCACGAGCGGCGCGCAGGCTCCACGACAGCAGCCTGATCAGTTGTCATCATCGAAAACTCTCTCGGGTGGCTCGACGGGACTCAGTCCCAGAGAGTCCCAGAGCGCGTCCCACGGACGCATCCTCGAATCCTAGCCGCACCGGACGCTCTCGAATCGCCTGACTGGCAACTCCACGGCGGTCGCGGTTGCAAGTCAAGCGATTCGAAAAGCAATCCCGCCTCCCGTGTCAGCCGATCAGGCTCGGCTGGAGGTCTCGCAGCGTCCGTCGATGCGTCATCCTCGTCACGCCGAGCGCCGCGAGAGCGAGCGCACCGACCAGCCACATGCCGAGCACCGCGAGATCCCACCCGGCGCGGGAGAGATCGCCGCCGTACATGAGCTGACGCATCGCGTCGACGACGTACCCCAGAGGGAGAACGTGATGCAGAGCGGCGAGCGGTGCGGGCAGCGTCTGCCACGGGAACGTGCCGCCGGCCGTCACGAGCTGCAGCACCATGAGCACGAGGCCCATGAACTGGCCGACGGATCCGAGCCACACGTTCAGCGCGAGGATGATCGCGGCGAACGTCGCCGACGCCGCCATCAGCACCCCGAGGGTGCCGATCGGATTGTCGAACGTGAACCCGAGGGTGATCGCGAGGATGCCCATGAGGCCGAGCATCTGGACGGCGCCCAGCATCGCCGGAGTGAGCCAGCCGGCCAGCGTCACCCGGATCGGCGAGTGCAGGGCGGTGACCGCTCGGCGCGAGATCGGCTTGACGATGAGGAACAGCGCGTAGATGCCGATCCAGGCCGACAGCGCGGCGAAGAACGGCGCGAGACCTGCGCCGTAGTCTTCGGCCGACGCGACCTTGTCGCTGGACACCTTCACCGGGTCGGCGATCGTGTCGGCCTGCTTCTCGCGGAGCTCGGGGGTGGATGCCGGAATGCGCGCGACCCCGTCGGCCAGCCCGTCGCGCAGCTGGGCGGCGCCGTCGGAGAGGGTCGCGAGACCGTCGCGCAACTGCACGGCGCCGTCGTTCACGGCCGCGGCACCCGACGCGGCCGTGCTGGCGCCGCTCGCGAGCTGGGACGCGCCCGACGCCACTGCTGCGGCGCCGTCGGCGAGCTGATCGACCTTGCCGACGGCGGTCTGCACGGTGGTGTTGCCCTCCTGCAACCTGGTCGCGACCGGGTCGAGGGCACCCAGCACCTGATCGATCTCGTCCTGCGTGAGGCCCTGGTCGGCCAGCAGCGTCTGGATGTCGGAGCGCACCTGCGGCAGGGCGTTCGTCGCCTGCTGCACGATCGATCCGGCGCGGTCGGCCACGTCCGCGAGTTGACGGTTGCCGTCGCTCACCTGCTGAGCTCCGGCGGCGAGGGTGCTCGCTCCGGAGGCGAGCTGCGCCGTGCCCGAGGCGAGCTGCGAGGTGCCGTCAGCCAGCGTGGCGCTGCCGGATGCCGCGGTCGTCGCCCCGTCGGCGAGCTGAGTCGCGCCGTCGACGGCGGTGACGAGGTTGTCTCGCACCTCGCTGAGACCGGTGAGCAGGCGCTCCGCGGCTTCGCTGCCCACCATCTCGGCCACCGAGCTGCGAATCTTCTCCACAGCCTGGGTGCCCATCGACGACGCGAGGTAGTTGTTCGCGTCGTTCGTCTCGAGGTCGATGCGCGCCTGGTGCGGGTCGTCTCCGGCGGCCGACGTGAGTGCAGCAGAGAAGTCGGCGGGGATCGTCACGGTGAAGTCGACGGACCCGGTGCGCAGCGCCTCCGCGGCCTCGTCCTCCGACATCCGCTGCCAGTCGAAGGCATTGCCGTCGATGAGATTGTCGGCGACATCCTCGCCGTAGTTGACGGTGTCGTCGGTGTGCTCCGTGGCATCCGTGGTCGGTGCCGGCGCGCCCTCGTCGTCGACCACGAGTGCCACCGGGACCTCGGGGAACTTCGCGTAGGGATCCTGGTTCGCCCACAGGTACAGGCCGCCGTAGAGGATCGGCACGCACACGAGCGCGACGAGCGCGATGATGCCCATCTTGCTGGCGGTCAGCCGCCGCAGTTCGGCGGCGATCATGGCGGGGACCTTCATCGCGCGCCCTCCTCGTCTTCGGTCTCGGTGTCGGATGCCGTGAGCTCGGCGTCGTGCGTGTCGTGGCGCGTTTCGTCTCGGTCGGCGTCGCCGTCCTCGCTCGATGGCCCGTCGGGAGCCTCGGTCGTCGGGTCGGGGCGCTTTTCGTCTCGGTCGGCTTCGCCGTCCTCGCTCGACGACCCGTCGGGTTCCTCGGCATCCGTGTCGAGCGTCAGCGGCTCGATGGGGCCGGAGGCGTTGACCGCGTCGAACTCCTGCATCCGCTCCAGGGCGACGGCCGCCGACCCGCCGACGATCACGAGCATGGCGTAGCCGCGGTCGGCGAACTCCATGGCGATGCGCCACCAGCCGTCGGGGCTCCCGCCGTGGCGGTCGGGGGCCACGAGCACGATCGCCTGCGTGCCCTCGCGCAGTATCGCCAGTTCGCACAGGATGCGGACGCGCGCCGCCGGGTCGACGTTGCCGATCGGCACGGACGCGAGCTCGCCGTAGCCGAGCTGGTTCAGCCAGCGGCGGGCGTGCAGCGGAGTGGCGCCGAGTCCCGCGAACATGAGCTCCTCGCCGACGACGCCGGCGAGGGCGATGTCGGGGTGGGGGTCGCTGACGTCGGGGGCGTCGACGAGCGCGACGGTGCGGCGCAGCATCCGGTTGTCCGTCGCTCCGTCGATGGTCACGCGTCCTGTCTCGGGCCGCATGCGACCGCTGGCGATGAGGCCGAGCACAGTCGGGCGCTGCTCGGTCTCGGCGAGGGCGAACCGCACGGCGCCGGTGTGGAACTCGAGGCTGGTCGTCGGCAGCGCCTGGCCGCCGCGGCCCTTGCTGACCTCGTGCAGGGTGATCCTCATGCGTCGGCCTCCTCGGCCTCGATGATGTCGGGGTGCGTGCCGAGAAGATCGTCGGCTTCGCGCCAGGAGAGTCCCGCGATGCTCAGCAGCGCACGCACGGCGAGGTTCGCGGCCCCGCTGCTGTTCGCGTCGGTGCGTGAGACGACGGTGCGGGCGACCTCTTCGATGAGGCGCGCGAGCGTCGGGGCGGCGATGTCGGTGCGGAAGCTGCCCTCGTCCTGCCCGCGCTGCACGAGTGCGGCGACCGTGCGGCGCAGTGGCGCGAGTGCGGCGGCGGTGTGCTCGACGTGGGCCTCGTCGAGCGCGAGCGCGGCGGCGAACTGCACGTGCGAGGCTTCGCGCCAGAGGCGCGCGGCGAGCCGGGCGAGCGCGATGCGCGGGTCGGTGTCGGTCACCGACTCGGCGATCGCGTTGAAGCGCTGCGCGCCGGTCGAGATGAGCTCGCGGATCAGGGCGTCGCGGTCGTCGAAGTGGCCGTAGAGGGTGCGGCGCGAGAGACCGGCGCTGCGGGCGATGACGTCGATCGACGCACGGGGGTCGTTCGCCAGCGTCGCGCGGGCGGCGTCGAGGATGCCGGCGCGGTTCTCGACCGAGTCGCGGCGGGGTGCACGGGTGGTCATGCCTCCATGCTAGTTATGTTGCACACTGTTGTGCAACATAACTCGGAGAACTCACAGTGTCCGGCTGCAGACGCAGACGGGGGGGCGGATGCCGCAGCATCCGCCCCTCTCCGACAGGAACCGTCAGTCGGTGCCGGAGTCGAACGCGGCACCCTCGGAGGCCGTGTCGACGGCATCCGCGAACGTCTCGTCGATGTCTTCGACCGATCCGGTGATCTCGGCGGATTCGCCGGCGGTCACGCGTCCGACGAGCTCGCCCGTCGCGCCGCCGACGAGGCCGAGGCCCGCGTACTGCTCGAGGCGGGCGCGCGAGTCGGCGATGTCGAGGTTGCGCATCGTGAGCTGTCCGATGCGGTCGACCGGGCCGAAGGCGGCGTCGCCGACGCGCTCCATCGACAGCTTCTCGGGCCCGTACGACAGGTTCGGCGAGACGGTGTCGAGGATCGTCCAGTCGTCGCCGCGGCGCAGACGGATCGTCACCGACCCCGAGATCGTCGATCCGACCCAGCGCTGGATCGACTCGCGCAGCATGAGCGACTGGGGCTCCAGCCAGCGGCCCTCGTACATGAGTCGGCCGAGGCGGCGACCCTGCTCGTGGTAGGTGGCGAGCGTGTCCTCGTTGAGGATGCCGTTGACGAGGCGCTCGTACGCGATGAAGAGCAGCGCCATCGCGGGCGCCTCGTAGATGCCGCGCGACTTCGCCTCGATGATGCGGTTCTCGATCTGGTCGCTCATGCCGAGGCCGTGGCGTCCGCCGATCGCGTTCGCCTCCTGCACCAGGGCCACCGGGTCGGAGAACTCGACGCCGTTGATCGCGACGGGGCGGCCGCCCTCGAACGTGACCGTGACGTCTTCGGCGTCGATCGCGACCGAGGGGTCCCAGAACTTCACGCCCATGATCGGGTCGACGGTCTCGAGCGACACGTCGAGGTGCTCGAGGGTCTTCGCCTCGTGCGTCGCCCCCCAGATGTTCGCGTCGGTCGAGTACGCCTTCTCGGCGGAGTCGCGGTAGGGGAAGTCGTGGGCGACGAGCCAGTCGCTCATCTCCTTGCGGCCGCCGAGCTCGGTGACGAAGTCGGCGTCGAGCCACGGCTTGTAGATGCGCAGGCGAGGGTTGGCGAGCAGGCCGTAGCGGTAGAACCGCTCGATGTCGTTGCCCTTGTAGGTGGAGCCGTCGCCCCAGATGTCGACGCCGTCCTCCTTCATGGCGCGCACCAGCAGCGTGCCGGTGACCGCGCGACCGAGGGGCGTGGTGTTGAAGTACGTCTTGCCGCCGGAGCGGATGTGGAACGCGCCGCATGAGAGGGCGACGAAGCCCTCCTCGACCAGGGCGGTCTTGCAGTCGATCAGACGCGAGGCCTCGGCGCCGTACTCGAGCGCGCGGCCTGGGATCGATTCGATGTCGTCCTCGTCGTACTGACCGAGGTCGCCGGTGTAGGTGTACGGCACGGCGCCCTTGTCGCGCATCCAGGCGACGGCGACGGAGGTGTCGAGTCCTCCGGAGAAGGCGATGCCGACGCGCTCGCCGACGGGCAGTGACTGGAGGACCTTGGACATGCCTTCCAGTCTATCGGCGGCGTGTCGCCTCCTTTCGCGGGCGCCCGTAACAGGAGCATCGCCCGAGATCAGGACGCTGCCGACAGCATCCTCCTGATCTGAGTGCATGTTCCTGATCTCGGGAGGAGGATGCCGCGGTCAGGAGGATGCCGTGGCCAGCGCGGCCCGCTGCGTCGCTGCGTACTGCCCGCCCCAGGCTGTGAGCGCGTCGACGAGGGGCATGGATCCGCGACCGAGGTCGCTGAGGCGGTACTCGACCTTCGGAGGCACCTGCCGGTACACCTCGCGGGTGATCAACCCGTCATCTTCGAGTTCGCGCAGCTGGCGCGTGAGCACGCGCGCCGTCGGCTCGTCGAGCAGGCGGCTCAGCTCGCCGAATCGGAGCACCTCGTGCTCGCCGAGCAGGCTGAGGATGCTGGGCTTCCACGCCCCGCCGAGCACGGCGATCGAGATCTCGGCGTCGCAGGCATCGCCCCACTCGCGCACGATGCGTTCTGTCTTCTCCCTCATCGGTCCGCCTTCCGTCGCCGCCATGGTATCCGAAACGTCAGTATGTGACCTGGATGACCGTACTTGTCGGAATCGTACCCCTCCGCCAGACTCAGGTGGTGACCTTCCCCGTCCCCGTCGTCTCCGCTCCCGCGCGCACCGCTCGGCACCCGTGGCTCGCCATGGCGCCGCTGCTCCTCGGCATCCTCATCGGCGCCCTCGCGATCAGCAGCGTGTCGACCGCGCTTCCCGCGATCCGCGGCGACCTGGCGCTGTCCGACAGCGGTGCGCTGTGGCTGGTCGACGTCTATGCGCTCTCGCTCGCGGCGACGCTCATCCTCGCCTCGCGCATCGGCGACACGTTCGGCCGTAAGCGCATCGTGCTGCTCGGTCTCGCCGGCTTCGCGGCGCTCAACCTCGTGGGAGGGCTGGCCCAGGACGGACTGCTGCTGATCGTGGTGCGCGCGCTGCTCGGCGTCGCGGAGGCGTTCGTCGTCGCTGGCGTCGTCGCGACGATCGGCGCGCACTACCAGGCGCGTCAGCGCGTGCTGGCGTACGGGCTCTGGACGGCGACGTTCGGCACCGGCAGCGCGCTCGGGCCCGTGCTCGGCGGTATCGTCACCGAGGGGCCGGGATGGCGGTGGCTGCTGCTCGGCAGCGTGCCCCTCGCGGTGGTCGCCGGCATCCTCGCGATCTGGCTGGTCCCCGATTCGCGCAGTTCCCGGCCCGCGTCGTGGGACGCGCTCAGCATCCTCTCCTCGATCGTCGCCCTTGGCGCCCTCGTATTCGCCCTGCACGAGGCGCTCGCGGAGCCGATCGCCGCTGCCGTCGCCGCGCTCGTCGCCGTCGCGACCCTCGTGTACTTCATCCGCCGCCAGCGCGCCCTGCACGAACCGCTCATCGACATGCGGCTGTTCTCGGTGCCGGGGTTCAGCCCCGCGATCGCACGCATCGTGGCGAGCAGCGGTGTGGCTGCGGCATCCGTGCTGCTCGTCAGCCTGCACCTGCAGGATCTGCGCGCTCATACGGCTGCCGAGGCGGGGATCGCGATCCTCCCGCAGGCGGTCGCGATCGCCGTGGGCGGTGTCGTCGCCCCGCTGTTCCTGCGCTGGCTGACCTCGCCGACGCTGACCGTGCTCGCGCTCGTCGTGCAGGGCGTCGGGCTCGCGTGGCTGGCGTTCGACCCCGATGTCGTGGCGATCCCGCTCGTGCTCGTCGGCGCCGGGTTCGGCGTCGCCGCGACCCTGGCCGCCACGACCCTGTTCGACGTGACGACCGAGGACGACGCCGGCCAGGTCGGGGCGATCCAGGAGGTGAGCTTCTCCCTCGGCGGCGGACTCGGCATCGCCGTGCTCGGCACGATCGCGACGGTCGTCGGCGCCGGCGGATTCGCGGTCGCGCTCGTCGTCGCGGCCGTCGCCGTCGTCGCTGCCGCCGTGCTGCCGCTGTGGCGGGGAACACCCGCGAGTACTGCCGCCGACGCCCACTGACACCGACCCCACGAAAGGCCACCATGTCGTCGCGCCCTGTCGCCCACTGGATCCACGCCCACCCGCAGCCGGACTCCTTCAACGCGCGCCTCTTCCGTGAGGGAGTCGACGCGCTCTCCCGCGACTACGACATCGTCACCAGCGACCTGTACCGGCAGGGGTTCGATCCCGTGCTCGCCGCCCGCGACTTCGGTGACCCGCTCGGGCGGCCGGGCAACGTCGTCGACCTCATGGGCGAGGCGTTCGCCGAGGGCCGCCTGCCCGACGACGTGGTCGAGGAGCAGCGCAAGCTCGGAGCGGCGGACCTCGTCGTGCTGCAGTTCCCGCTCTGGTGGTACGGGCCGCCGGCGAGCCTCAAGGGGTGGTTCGACCGGGTGCTCACGAACGGCTTCGCGTACGGTCCGAACGACCCGGAGACGGGTCTGCCGCTCCGCTACGGCGACGGGCTGCTGACGGGACGGCGGGCGCTCGTGATCGTCACCGCGGGCGAGGACGACCGTTCTATCGGCAGCCGCGGCATCAGCGGCGACATCGACCAGCTGCTGTTCCCGCTCACGCACGGGACGCTCTGGTACACGGGAATCGAGCCGCTCGACCTGCACGTCGTGCACGACGCCGACGGACTCGATGCGGACGACGTCGACCGCGAGGCCGCGCGGCTGCTCGCGCGACTGGACGGTATCGCCGACGAGGCGCCGAGCCGCCCGTTCCGACGGCTGAAGGATGGCGACTACCGGGGCACACGCGCGCTGCGCGCCGACCTCCTGCCCGGACGCACCGACCTCGACATCCACCGCATCCGCTGAGCCTTCGTGTCCCCGAGCTCAGGACCATATCCCGAGATCAGGAGTGCGCGGACGGCATCCTCCTGATCTCGGGTGATGTTCCTGATCTCGGATTGCGCCGGCAACCCCCTGGGTTTTCCGACCCCGGCGGTGGGAGAGTGGTCGGCATGGGTCAGGCAGTGCTGTGGGGTGTGGTCGCGGCATCCCCGTTGTTCATCGGTGCGGTGCTCGCGCTGCTGCGCGCGTGGCCGCCCCGCTGGCTGGGCATCGTGCTGGGATTCGGCGCCGGCGCGCTCATGGCCTCGATCGCCTTCGAGCTGTGGGAGGAGGGGCTCGAGCGCACCGGACCCATCCCGCTGGTCATCGGCGTCGCCCTCGGGGCGCTCAGCTACTACATCGCCGATCGCGTCCTCGACGCGAGGGCAGCGAAGACGAAGGGCGGCGCTGGCGGCGGGCAGCTCGCCGTGGGGGCGCTGCTCGACGGCATCCCCGAGCAGCTCGTGCTGGGTATCGGTCTGGCGTCGGGCGAGCCGGTGAGCGTCGCGCTCGTCGTCGCCATCCTCGTGTCGAATCTGCCCGAGTCCATCGGCTCGGCCGCCGACCTGCTCCAGGGCGGCATGAAGCGCTCGCGCGTGCTCGTGCTGTGGGGCGGCGTCGCCGTCGTCTGCGCTGCGGCCACGGTGGCGGGGTTCGCGCTCGCGAGCGTCACCGACGACACCTTCCGCTCCGCGGCCGGCGGTTTCGCCGCGGGAGCGCTCCTGGTCATGCTCGTCGATTCGATGGTCCCCGAGGCGCAGTCGAAGGCCAAGGAGTCCACGGGTCTTGCGACCGTGCTCGGCTTCGCGCTCGCCGCTGGACTCTCGCTCTCGTCGTGACCCCGCCATCCGGCGGTCCGAGGGTCCTCGATCGGCCGCGCCCGGCGGGTTCCGGGGCGGCAGGGGCGGAGGGATGCTGAGCCGAAGGTCACCACGACGTGACCATGGACACAGAGGACAAAGGAGTTCCGATGACCGACACACTCGCCCGCCCGCCCTTCGACCCCGAGCTGGAGGCCGCGCTCGCGCTCGTCGGCGACCAGCTGCCGCCGACGCTGACGGCGGAGATGATCCCGCTGATGCGGCAGTCCCCCGTGGGGAACGACGACGAGATCAGGCAGGTGCTCGCGGAGCGCGGCTTCGTGTGGCGCGACGAGACCATCCCGGGCCACGCCGGCGAAGACATCGTCGTCACCGTGATCGAGAAGGACGGACGCACGGGCACCGGACCGGGCTTCTTCCACACGCACGGCGGTGGCATGATCATGGGCAACCGCTGGCTGGGCGTGGTCGGCTTCCTCGATTGGGCCGAGCGCTTCAACGGCGTGATCGTGACGGTCGAGTATCGGCTGGCGCCGGAGTTCCCCGATCCGTACCCGGTCGAAGACTGCTACGCGGCGCTGCAGTGGACCGCACAGCACGCCGACGAGCTCGGCATCGACACGAGCCGCCTGCTCATCGGCGGCGGGAGCGGGGGAGGAGGGCTCGCCGCGGGCACGGCTCTGCTCGCCCGCGATCGGCGAGGACCGGCGCTCGTCGGCCAGCTGCTCATCTACCCGATGCTCGACGACCGCGACCAGACAGCCTCCACCCACCAGATCGACGGCATCGGCGTGTGGGACCGCGGGTCGAACATCACCGGATGGACGGCGCTGCTCGGAGACCGCAAGGGCACCGACGACGTGTCGATCTACGCCGCCCCGGCGCGGGCCACGGATCTCTCGGGTCTGCCGCCCGCGTTCATCGACTGCGGCAGCGCCGAGGTGTTCCGCGATGAGGATGTGGCGTACGCGACGACGCTCTGGGCGTCGGGAGTGCAGGCCGAGCTGCACGTGTGGGCCGGCGGCTTCCACGGATTCGACATGTTCGCGCCGCACTCCGCCGTCGCGCAGGCGATGCTCGCCGCCCGCGACGACTGGGTCACGCGGCTTCTGGCCTGAGGTCGGCGGCGCCGCTCGGTGCGGGTCAGAGGGCGCTCCTTTCGGCCCGCGTGTGGCCGAGGTCCTAATCTGGAACCCCGGGCGATGGAGCCGACATGCAAGATCTGCTGGGGCGGTTGACCGCCCTCGACCCCGACGCGAGCGAGAGCCTCAAGGTCGTCGCGTACTTCGATGCGCTGGTCGCGCGGTCGGTCGGCGTCGAGAGCATGCTCCGCGGCGCCGCTGTGCTGAGCGGCGCGACAGTCGGGGTGCGGGACGGCGCGCAGATCGTGCGCGTCGCCGCGGGCGGGGAGCGTATCGATCCGCGGGATCCCGACGAGTCGTGGATGCGGCGGGAGAGCGGACAGGATGCTGTCGCCTGGATCGAACGTGACGGCGACCCCCACACCAACGACGCGATGATCCTCGAACGGCTCGCCCTCGCGCTCGGCATCGTCCGCGCCCGTCGATCGGTCGGCGCCGAGAGCGCGGTCGAACTCGCGATCAGCTCCTACGCGAGCGCCGATGAACGGGCGGCCGCGCTGCTGCGCCTCCGCATGACGGATGCCGCGCTGCGGGCCGTGGCCTCGCCGCCCGATCCCGCGCCGCTCGCTCGGCATCCGTCATCCGTGGTCGCGACCCGGCACGGTCTCACGCGTGCGACGCTTCTCGACGCCGCATCGGACCCGCTGGCGGCATGGCCGGCGGGTTCCGCCCCGCGCCTCGGTGTGGGGACGGCGGTGTCGGGCGTCGGTCTTCCCGAATCATGGGCGGCGGCGCTCATTGCGGCGCGCCTTTCCTCCGACGCGGAGCCCGCGGTGCATGCGGCAGACCTGGGTGCGGCGCTGATCGTTGCTCAGGCCGCCGACGCGGCTGCCCTTCACCCGGATGCGGCGGCGCTGCGGAGCCTCGACCCGCGCACCCTCGAACTCCTCGACGCGCTCGCCGAGGAGCGCAGCGTCCGAGGTGCCGCCGCCCGGCTCGGGCGGCACCACTCCAGCATCCAGGAGCGACTCGCGTCGCTGATCGACGTCCTCGAATACGACCCCCGCACCCCGCGCGGCCATACGCGGTATGCGCTGGCACGGATGCTGCACACCCTCGCCGACTGACCGTCGCCGTCGCGGGTTCGAAAGGTCGGTGATAAGACGAAGAAAACCCCGACCGTCACACTCGCGTGCGCTGCGTCGGGGGCTGTGCTCTAGAGTAATCCTGCGACCCGTCGCCAGGCAAGAGAAACCAGCCATGTACCGTTTGCGCGCATCGATCCCTGCAGCGCGAATCGCTCGATACGACGCGGCATGCCAGCATTCCGATGTAGACGGCGTGGAGCTTTATCGGTGGGCGAACTCGGTCGCCCTGGCGGTCTTCGACGATCTCGGCAACCTCGAGGTCGCGATGCGGTCCGCGATGGCCCGGGAGCTCGCGGTCACCTACGGGATCGAGTGGTACAAGCGCACAGACTTGCTGGACGAGGACACCCTCGAGCTCATCGCCGAAGCGTGGGCGAACGGACACCTCGCCACGCTTGACGCAGCACCCGATGTGGTGCACGGGAAACTCGTCGCCACCCTGATGTTCGGATTCTGGGTGAGAATTCTGGGCAGGGGCGGGTACCAGGGTGAAGGCAGCTCGCGCGCACGGCGGATCTACGACACCCAGCTCTGGAAGCCGGCTCTGCGGAAAGCGTTCCCCGAAGTCGGCGACCTCGAGCGGGCTCGAGTCGAGACGGCGGCGCGGCACGTGAGGTTCCTTCGTAATCGCATCGCCCACCATGAGCACATCGTGTGGGGAGTGCCCATCGTCGGCGAGCGAAACTCCGACGGTGCGCCCCTGCGACTCTCGCTGATGGAAGCGCACGGCACTGTTCTGGAGCTCGCTGGATACGTGAGCAAGGACCTCCGCGGGTGGCTGAACGAGAACAGCCGGGTGCGTTCGCTGATCGACGACTGCCCGATCTGGGAAGGACTTCTCCTGCTCTGAGGCCGACTCATCGCCGTCGCGGGCTCACTCGAAGCCGGGGTATTCCTGCAGCTTCTTCTCGAACTCGGCGCGGTCGGCGTCACTGAGCACTGCGCTCGCGAGCACGGTCAGCTGCAGACCCTCGAGCGGTTCGCCCGTGCGCGCGCTCTGCGCCTCCCGTGCCGTGCGGAAGTCGCCGCTCGGGTCATTGGAGAGGTCGTAGATGTTCGCGTAGAACCGCATCGGGTCGGGATAGTTCTCGGCGTAGTACTCCCACGTGTGCTGCTCCCGCGGGTCGTCGCTGCCGTAGAGTTTCGCGATCATGGTGGGGTCGAGACCGGACGAAGCATCGTTGAACGAGTACAGGTACGACATGCCGTGCTCGGCGATGACGTCGTCGATCGTCGACATCACATCGAGCTTGAGCGCGTAGTCCTGCACGGGCTGGGTCGTCGCCCAGCTCGCCGACGTGTACTCGACGAGCATCGATTCGCCGCCGTAGCCGTTGCGCTCGGGGCGGAAGTCCTCGTCGCCGACCTGTACCCACTCGAAGCCGTACTCGGCTGTGAGCCGGGACCGGATGTCGGCGAACAGGCTCTCCGCCTCGGCCTGCACCTGTTCGAGCGACTGCTGCGCCAGCACGTCCTGCGAGTCGGTGCCCTTGATGCCCGGGTACGCCTCCTCATGCTTCTGCTCGTCGGATTTCATGCCGTCGTACGTTCCGGCCGCCGAGGTCTGCAGTGCGCCGATTCCGCCGACGGTCGCGACGTTGACCACGAGCGTCACGGCGAGGGCGATCGCGCCGAGAGTGCGACCCCGCTGGGTGAACAGGGCGCCGACGATGACCGCGACGACGACGAGCTGCAGCGCGAGCATCGTGACGCCGTAGAGCACGTCGGTTCCGCCCGCGGCGAGCGTGACGAGCAGGATCGCGGCGAACAGGATGCCGATGGTCAGCGCGATCCAGCCGAGGGCGTTCGCGGGCTTCTTGGCCTCGGGTACGGCGGTCGCGGTGGCGAAGGCACCGGGGACCGCCGGCTGCTGCACGACCGGCGAAGAGGGCCGCCGTGCGTTGCGGTATCCGCCCGGCGGGGGTAGCGGTGGTGCGCCCTCCGTACCGGCGATGTACCGAGCGCGCTGCTTCTCGTGATCCATCACCATGGCTTGTCCGTTCCTGAGCCGCCGCCGTCGTCGCCCTGCTGCTGATCGCGCTCCTGCGTGCCCTGCTCGAGCTTGTCCTTGAGCTCCTCGAGCTTGTCGTCGGACGGCTGCTCCTGCTGCTGCTCCTGGGGCTGCTCCTGCTGCTCAGGCTCCTGCTCCTGCTGCTGCTTCTGCTTGAGGCGGTCCTCGAGGTCGTCCTTGCTCTGCTGCATGTCGCGGCTCGGATCGGACGACTGCTGCTGCGCCTCCTCGCTGTTGCACTCCGCGGGCATCTCGGTGGTGACCGTGAGCGCCTCGGCGTACAGCTGGGCGGCGCCCGGGCCGTCGCCGTCGGCGCGCGCGGCATCGCCCATCCGCTCGATCACGATCGCGAGATTGATGCGGACGCCGCAGACCTCGAGTCCGGTCGCGAGGTCGAGTGCCTCCTCGAGCTTCGCGCGCGCCTCGGGCAGCTGCTCGGCGCCGGCGAGCGCCGTGCCCACGTTGAACGGCGCCTTGTACGGCTCGAACCAGTTGAGGAACTCCTGACCGCGCGCCGACGCCTCCGAACCGGCGTAGTCGTCGGCCACGTATGCGCTGATCGACTGGTGCGCGAACGCGTACATGCTCAGCAGCTTGCCGACGAAGAGAAGCGCGACAAGCGTGAGCGGCAGCGTGCCGATCGCGAGCCAGCGACGGATGCGGCGGCGCCTCCGGTTCGACGCGAGGAGAGCGGATGCCGCCTCCGCCCGGACATCGTCGGGTGCGGTGAGCGTGGTCATGCGTCACCTCCGTCGGCGCGTGTCGTCTCGCTGCGCTCGCTCAACGACCCGAGGTCGCTGCGCTTGCTCGACGACCCGGGCCTCGGAGCGCGGAGGTGGCGCAACCGCGCGACGAGCATGCCCGCCCTCGCGAGCTCGACGGCGAGGAGCGCGGCGATCACGAGCGCGGCGATCCAGTACAGCTCGATCACGTTGCCCACCTGACCGGATTCGGCGTAGTTCCTCGTGGTCGACGGCGCCTCGGGCAGGGCGATCTCGGCATCCGCCGTGCGGTGCTGGTAATCGACGCCCAGTTGACCCGCAATCGTCTCGAGGTTCCGCTCGTCGATCGTCGACAGCGCGTCGGCGCCCTCGTACTGGATGTACTCGCCGCTCGCCCCGTCGACGCCGCCGGTGGTGAGCCGCATCGGCCCGCCCTCGGTCGTGCCATAGCCGAGCACGGCCCCGGCATCCGTGTACCGCTCGCTGCCGTCGAAGGGCTCGGGCGTCGAGCTCGCGGTCTGCTCGCCGTCGCCGAAGTAGAAGACCATGCGCGAGCGGTCGGGCTGCGATTCGGCGGCGTTCGCGAGCGTGTCGGCGAGCAGCTGGTTCGCGATGCCGATCGAGCTGCCGCGCGACTGGCTCGTCACCTCGGGGCGCAGCACGTCGAGCGATGAGATCAGCGCGGTGGTGTCCGTGGTCAGCGGCAGGCGCAGGTCGGCCGAGGCGTCGAACGTGATGAGCGCGAACCGGGCTCCGGGGTACTCGTCGACGATCGACTGCACATCGGCGCGCACGCCGTCGAGTCGGGGCTGGCCGTCGCCCCAGTCCTCGGCGACGATGCTCGCGGTCGTGTCGACGACGAGCACGATGTCGGTGTCGGTCGCGAGGGTCTGCGTCGCCCCTCCCGGAATGCCGGGGCGAAGCAGGATCGTGAACAGGGCCACGAGCATGACGAGCCGCATGACCCACAGCCCGCGGTCGCGGCCGGGAGCCTTGACGAGTGCGAGCACCCCGATCGCCGCGACCGGAGCGAACAGCAGCAGGAGGAGGAAGACGTTGAGGACGGGCTGGAGGATCACAGCTTCACCCTCCAGAGAACGACGACGAACGACAGCAGCGAGACGAGCAGCACCACGATCCACAGGTTCGGGGTGTCGGTCCAGACGACCTGAGCCTGCCCCTTCAGCTCGTTCGCCTCCTGCTCCTGCACCTGTGCCACGATGTCCGACACCGTGGTGGTGTCGCGCAGGCCGTAGGCCTGTCCGCCGCTCGCCTCGGCGGCGCGGGTGAGCTCGGCGCTGACGTCGGCATCCTTCCCCTCCACCGGATTGAGCGCGAACACGCGCACGCCGACCGACGCCGAGTACGCGGCGGCCTCGTCGAGGGTGACGATCGAGGCGCCGTTGATCTCGTTGTCGGTGGCGAAGATGATCGACCGTGAGCGCTCGTCGTCGGGGTGGTCGAACGCCATCGCGCAGGCGGCGAGGCCGTCGCCGATGAGCGAGGCGCCGTTGCCGTTGAGCGTGCCCACCCAGTGCTCCGGCACCTCGTCGAGGTAGTCGAAGCTTTCTCGGATGCTCTGCAGGTGCTCGCGGATGAACGGGTAGTCGTCGGTGAGGGGGAAGATCTGTACCGGCGAGCTGTTGAAGATCGTGAGCCCGATGCGCTCGCCCTCGAAGTCCTCGAGCAGCTCCTCGAAGACGCTGAGCACCTCGACATCGACCTCGCTCATCGACCCCGACACGTCGAGGCACAGCATGATGTCGCGGCTCGTGTTCACGGGTTGGATGGTCTGCGACGACATCGGCCGCGCGGCGACGACACCCGCCGAGACGACGGCGATGACCCCCAACAGCAGGATGCCGGAGAGCGCCAGCACGCGGCGGTTCAGCGCCTGACGGAATGTCGGCAGGGCGCGCAGGCGTTCGGCGCGCGCGACCCTCGCGCGCTCGTGCGCGTCGGTCTTCGCGCCGCCGCGCAACCCGAGCAGTACGCCGATCGCGATCGCGACGACAGCCGCGCCGACGACGACGAGGAGCACCCACCAGTTCGCTAGTGCCATGTGCGCACCACCGTTCTGGCGGCCTCGGCTCCGGCCAGCGGATCGATCGCAGGGCCAGGGCGGAAGATGCTGGGGTAGTAGTGGCGACCCATCGCGTCGATGAGGGCGGGGTGCACGCCGCGGGCGACGAGATCGTCGAGCGCGAGGACGGGCGCTTCGATGCCGCTGTACTCGTTCACGAAGGTGCGGACGACGCGGCTCAGCTCGAAGTTCGCGTTGCGTGCCGAGAGCGTGCGCGCGCGATAGTCGTCCTCGATGCGCTGGATCGCCTGCAGATACTCGATCCGAAGCTGCGACAGCACGTCGACGGTCTGCACCATCGCTCCCTGACCCTCGCGGATCAGCATGAGGTCGCGCCGCGGCTTCGTCAGGGCGATGACCAGCCACGCGCCGGCGATGAGCAGCAGCAGGATGCCGATCGCGAGCAGGATCCAGCCCCAGCCGTACTGCGCCGGCGGGTAGAACTCGTCAGAGCCGGGCATGCGACCTCCGATTCAGCAGCTGCAGCAGCTGCGAGACGGCGTCGTCCTGATCGGCGAGCACTCCGTGGCTGATCTCCATGCGCGTGAGGATCTCGGCGAGCCGCACGGCATCCGCTTCGGTCTGCGCGGTGAGCTCTCGCACGATGTCGAGGTCGCCCTGCACGAAGTCGGGCACCTCCCACATGCTGTCGACGTCGCTGCGGATGGTCCCCGTGGTGTGGTCGAGCACCGGCTCGGCGTCGCGCAGGGTCAGCCACAGCACGTCATGCTGTACGCGCAGTCGGCGCAGCATCCGCTCCGTCTCGGGGGTGATGGGCGCTTCGTCGGTGATGACGACGACGATCATCCGCCGCGAGATGGTCCGCGTCACGTATGACAGCAGGGCGTCGCGGTCGCTCGGGGCGGTGCTGTCGTCGATCGCGCGGTCGATCGTGCGCAGTGCGTGCTCCAGAGCGCCCTCGCTGCGGCCGGGCGCGCGACGACGCACGCCGTCGGCGTCACCGTAGACGACAGTGAAGTCGTCGCCGTGGCGCAGTGCGAGGACCCCGAGCACACCCGTCGCGAGGATCGCGAGCTCTTTCTTCGATCGCTCGTCGCGAGCGAGCGCGCCCATCGACCGCCCGGTGTCGACGACGAACATGACCGTGTGCATGCGCTGCGCGCGGTGCCGCTTAACGAGCGGGGTCCCCATACGGGCGGTCGCCCGCCAGTCGATGTCGCGCACCTGATCGCCGTACTCGTACTTGCGCAGGTCTTCGAAGTCGAGGCTGCGCCCGTGCAGCAGCGATGCGTACGCGCCGTCGAGCGCGTGCAGCGACTTGCGCGACGAGTGGATGAAGAGCTTGCTCTTCACCTGCGTGATCAGGCTGGGCATGGGGGCGTCAGGGCGTGGGGACGGCGCCGAAGATCTGGTCGATGATCTCCTCGCTGCGCATGCCCTCGGCGTCGGCCTCGAACGTCAGCAGCACACGGTGGCGCAGCACGAGGTGACGCAGCGAGCGGATGTCCTCCGGCAGCACGTGACCGCGACCGTTGAGCAGCGCGAGGGCGCGCGCGGCCTGCAGGAACGCGATGCTCGCGCGGGGGCTGGCGCCGTACTTGATGTAGCGGGCGCGCTCTTCGCCGATGTACGGCGCGGGGTTCCGGGTGACATAGGCGATCGAGACGATGTAGTTGCGGATCGCGGGGTCGACGTAGATGCGGCTCGCGACGTCCTGCAGCATTCGCACGTCGTCGAGCGTGATCGCGCTCTCGACGTGACGGTCGGGGTCGAGCACGCCGGAGTCGATGCGTCCGAGGATCTCGAACTCGTCGGCCGGACTCGGGTACTCGACGATCTCCTTCAGCAGGAAGCGGTCCATCTGCGCCTCGGGCAGCTCGTACGTTCCCTCCTGCTCGATGGGGTTCTGTGTCGCGATCACGAGGAACGGCTGCGGGAGGTGGTGCACCTCGCCGCCGATCGTGGTCTGGTGCTCCTGCATCGCCTCGAGCATCGCGCTCTGCGTCTTCGCGCTCGAGCGGTTGATCTCGTCGAGCAGCACGAAGTTCGCGTGCACCGGCCCGAGCACGGTGCGGAACGAGCCGGTCGCGGCGTCGTAGATCTGATTGCCGGTGATGTCGCTGGGCAGCAGGTCGGGCGTGCACTGGATGCGCTTGAACTGTGCCTTCACGGTGTCGGCCAGGGTGCTCGCGGCAGTGGTCTTCGCGAGACCCGGCACGCTCTCGAGCAGGATGTGCCCACCGGCGATGAGCGAGATGAGCAGGCTCGTCCGCAGGCGCTCCTGGCCGACCATCTTCGCCGAGTACGCGTCCGACACGGTCTTCAGCACGGCGCCCGCGCGGCGCAGCTCGGCCTCGGTCGGCGCTTCTGATCGCTTCGACGCCGAGGGCGAGGCCGGAGGCACGGGCTGAGCAGCGCTGGGCTCGGCGCGCGTGGCCGGCGCCGCGGGCGGAGCGGGAGGCGCAGGCGGCGCGGGTGATGCCGACGGAGCGGGCGGAGGCGGCGGAGTGGAACCCGCCGGGGTGCCAGGTGCGTAGGGCTCGTTCACAGGTCTCCTCGTTCCCTCGGGGACGCGACGATGTTCCCCCGCGACCAGCGTAACGGCATCCGTTCGTGCGCCTCCGGCCCTCGAATGGGGACTTCTCCCCATGCCCGTCGGATCAGGCGGAGGTGACGGATGCCGCGCGGCGGCGCCCCACCCAGACGACGAAGCAGGCGACGCCGATGATGGCGATCGCGATGCCCAGGATGTAGCCGGAGACGCCGAGATACCCGCCCGGGACGACATGCGGGTTGAGGAAGGGGTAGGGGTACCACCACTTCTCGCCGGTGGCCGGAGCGATCACGAGGTTCGCCCTGACCATCGTGTAGACGGCCCATACGAGCGGGAAGATCGCGGTGATGAAGACGCTGCTCCACGGCAGCGCACGACGCCGCGGGGCGAAGAGCACATCCAGCAGGAGCACAAGCGGGAAGACGACGTGCAGCACCTCATTCGACCACGGCACCGTGACGCCCTGGGGCAATTCGATGCCGCGCAGCAGGGTGTTGTAGACGATGCCCGTGACGATCATGTACGTGCTCGCGCACACGAGCAGGATCGCGAGCCAGGCGGGCTCACGCTCGTCGTCGCGGCGGTGCCGGATGCCCCAGATCGCGGCGACGATGAAGACCACCGCGGCGATGACGTTGGAGTCGATCGTGAAGAAGCTGAAGAAGTTCCCCCAGACCGTCGGCAGGTGTCCGCCCCACGGGGTCGGGTTGTCGGCCGCGAGGGCGACGGTGAGTGACAGCTGGGCGATGACGGCCGCCAGGCCGAGCGCTGCGGATGCCAACCGGACGTACGACCACCAGGTCTTCATACTTCCTCCCGCGCACACACTATCGACACCCTCTTCCGATGCCGTTGCTGTCGGTTTCGGGTGCCGTCGCCGCGGCCGAATACGCTTCCCTCGGCCATCTGCGGCGCATCAGGCCGAGCGAAGGGCGATCGGCCGAGCGAGGCGACGACTCAGCCGCGCCGCCGCCAGCGCATGCGGGTGACGAGCACACCGAGCAGGCAGAGCGCTCCACCCAGGAACATGAGCGGCGTGGGGACCTCGCCGAGGATGGCCCACGACAGCAGGATCGCGATCGCGGGCACGACGTAGGTCGTCGCCGAGGTCTGCCCTGCGGTGCTGCGCTGCAAGACGTATGCCCAGGTGGTGAAGGCGATCGCCGTCGGGAAGATCCCGAGGTACACGACCCAGAGCGTCGAGTCGAGGGGAGCCGTCTGGACGGCCCCGATGAGACTGCCGGTCCAGGGGAGGAGTGCGATCGTGCCGGCGACAGCGCCGAGGAACGTCAGCGTCGTGGCATCCGATCCCGCGTTCAGCAGCCGCTTCTGCAGCAGTGTGCACCCCGCGTACATGACAGCGGCCAGCAGGGCGAGCAGCAGCCCGGTGATGTCGGGCCCGGCGGACGTCGAGGAGTTCATGCCGATCAGCACGACGCCGAGGAAAGCGATCGGCGCTCCTATCAGCAGCGGCTTCGGGAAGCCCTCGCGCAGGAACAGTCCGCTGAAGACGACGACCATGAGCGGGGCGAGGTTCACCACCATCGCCGCGGTGCCGGCGTCGAGCGTGCGCTCGGCCGCGTTGAGGGCGAGGTTGTAGACGCAGAACCAGCCCACGCCCCACACGGCGATCAGCCACCAGTTTCTGCGCGCGGGAAGACGGATGCCGTGCCGCACGGCGATGATCGCCAACACGGCGCTGCCGACGGCCATGCGCAGCAGCGCGAGCGCGCCGGGGTCGAAATGCGGACCCGCGCCGCGGATGCCGATGAACGCCGACGCCCAGAGCACGACCGTGACGAGCGCGGCCGCGAGGACGAGCGGTCCCTGACGGCGCGGTGTCGCGACGGTGGCGTCGCTCGAAAGATCGGTCTGCGGCATCCTTTGATCGTGCCACCGGCCACCGACATCGGTCGATGCGGAAGAGCGTCAGCATCCGTCGTTTTTCGGCCGTTCGCTGCGCCTGTTCAGCTGTCGCTTCCGGTCGCACTTCGTGCCGCCGGACGCTCCATCAGGCGGCACGAACTGCGACCGGAGCGCGTTCAGGCACACCCGAAACAGCCCCGAAACCGGCCTTCGATAGGATGGGGTCGCCCGAAGAGGGCCAGCTCATCAGCCGGTGCGAACCCGGCGTCAGCAAGGGGGACACCCATGCCAGGAATCGTGATCGTCGGCGTCCAGTGGGGCGACGAGGGCAAGGGGAAGGCCACCGACCTGCTCGGTGAGCGCACCGACTGGGTGGTGAAGTTCAACGGCGGCAACAACGCCGGGCACACCGTCGTCGTCGGCAACGAGAAGTACGCGCTGCACCTGCTGCCCTCCGGGATCCTGTCCCCGGGCGTCACGCCCGTGATCGGCAACGGCGTCGTGATCGACCTCGAGGTGCTGTTCAGCGAGCTCGAGGCGCTCGGCGCCCGCGGCATCGACGTCTCACGGCTGAAGGTGAGCGCGAACGCGCACATCATCACCGCCTACCACCGCACGCTCGACAAGGTGACCGAGCGCTTCCTCGGCAAGCGCAACATCGGCACGACCGGCCGCGGCATCGGCCCGGCGTACGCCGACAAGATCAACCGCGTGGGCATCCGCGTGCAGGATCTGTTCGACGAGAACATCCTGCGCCAGAAGGTCGAGGGCGCGCTCGACCAGAAGAACCACCTGCTCGTGAAGGTCTTCAACCGCCGTGCGGTCACGGTCGACGAGATCGTCGAGGAGCTGCTGTCGTACGCCGAGCGCCTGCGCCCGATGGTCGCCGACACCGGCTACCTGATCGCCGAGGCGCTCGACCGCGGCGAGGTCGTCGTGTTCGAGGGCGGCCAGGCCACCATGCTCGACATCGACCACGGCACGTACCCGTTCGTCACCTCGTCGACCGCGACGGCGGCCGGCGCGGCATCCGGTTCGGGTGTCGGCCCCGGCGCGCTCGACCGCATCGTCGGCATCGTGAAGGCCTACACGACCCGGGTCGGGTCGGGTCCGTTCCCCACCGAGCTGTTCGACGAGCAGGGCGAGTGGCTGCGTTCGCGCGGGTTCGAGTTCGGCACGACGACCGGGCGCCCGCGTCGCGTCGGATGGTACGACGCCCCGATCACCCGCTACGCGACGCGCGTCAACGGCATCACCGACCTCGTGCTCACCAAGCTCGACATCCTCACCGGACTCGAGCAGATCCCGGTGTGCGTGGCCTACGACGTCGACGGCCAGCGCTTCGACGAGGTGCCGGTCAACCAGACCGACTTCCACCACGCGACGCCGATCCTAGAGTACTTCCCCGGTTGGTCGGAGGACATCTCCACCGCGCGCACCTTCGACGACCTGCCGAAGAACGCCCAGGACTACGTGCTCGCCCTGGAGGGCATGAGCAACACCCGCATCTCGGTGATCGGCGTGGGTCCGGAGCGCGACCAGGTCGTCGTCCGCCACGACCTGCTCGACTGATCGCATGACCCGGTTCTGGCTCGGCGGCTACGGTGCCGCGATGGGCGGCGGCTCCGCCGACGGCATCGGCCTCCTCGCCGGCGACGAGCAGACGCCGACGAAGCTCTCGTACCGCGGCGCGGTCACCGAGACCCCGTCGCCGTCATGGCTCGCGCAGCATCCCACCCTCGACGTCGTCTACGCGGCGCTGGAGGGGGATGCCGCGGTGCAGGCGTTCCGCCGCACCGGTGAATCGACGCTGCAGCCGCTCGGCGAGCCCGTCGAAGCGGGCGACTCGGTCTGCCACGTCGCGGTGTCGCCCTCGGGCGGCTACCTCGTGGCGAGCTGCTACGGCGACGGTCGCGTCGTGGGCATCGGGATCGCTCCTGACGGGAGCCTGGTGCCGGATGCCGCGAACAAGGCCGCCGAACTCCGTGCCGCCCTGCTCGGCGAACCCGCCGAGACCTCGGCCCCCGCGGGCGTCGCGGCCGCGGCATCCGACCCCTATGCGGGTGCGCTCACGGCGACCGGCGATCCCCGGGTGTCGCATGCTCACGCCGCGGCATTCCTCGCCGATGGACGCATCGCCACCACCGACCTGGGCTTCGACCTCGTGCGCATCTGGCGGGCCACGTCCGGCGGTCTCGTGCTCGACCACGAGATCGCCCTGCCGCAGGGCACCGGTCCGCGGCACATGGTCGTGCACCCGAGCGGGCACCTGCACGTCGTGACCGAGTACTCGTGCGAGGTCTTCACGCTCGCCCCGGGTCCCGACGGCATCTGGCGCGTCGTGTCGTCGGTGCCGTCGAGCCCGATCGCGCAGGTGGGCGTCGACTTCCCCGCCGAGCTCGCCCGCACGCGTGACGGACGGTTCCTGTACACGGCGCTGCGCGGCAGCAACACGATCGCCGCGCTGCGGGTGCGCGGAGCGGGCGAGAGCCTCGAACCGGTCGCTCTCGCCGACGCGGGGGTCGACTGGCCGCGGCATCACCTCGTGCACGAGGGCAAGCTCCTCGTCGCGGGGCAGCGCTCCGACACGATCTCGCTGCTCGACCTCGACGAGCGCACGGGTGCGCCCCTCGGCATCCGTCATGAGGCGCAGGTCCCGACGCCGACGCACTTCCTGCCCGTGCGCTGACGCTCGCGCCCTCCACTTCGCGTGCCGACCCGCCCGGATCGGCGGCCGCGGAACAAACCCCGTGACTCGGCGTTGGTTCTGAGCGAGACTGGGCCACGGAGAGGGGCATCGCATGACTGCCGAGAACACCGACGAATACGACCTGATCGTGCTGGGCGGAGGTCCGGTGGGCGAGAACGTCGCCGACCGTGCCGTGCAGGGCGGTCTGACCGCGATCATCGTGGAGAGCGAGCTCGTCGGGGGCGAATGCTCCTACTGGGCGTGCATGCCCTCGAAGGCGCTGCTGCGTCCGGCGCAGGCGGTCCGGGCGGCGAAGAAGGTCGGCGGCGCGGCCGAGGCCGTCACAGGCGACCTCGACGTACGCGCGGTCTTCGACCGTCGCGACTCGTTCACGAGCAACTGGTCGGACGACGGTCAGGTGAAGTGGCTCGACTCGGCGGGCATCGATCTGGCCCGGGGCCATGGACGGCTCACGGGCGAGCGCGAGGTGACGGTGACGGATGCCGAGGGCGGCACCCGCGTGCTCCGCGCCCGCCACGCGGTCGCGATCAGCACGGGCACGGATGCCGCGGTGCCGCCCATCCCCGGTCTGCGCGAGGCCCAGCCCTGGACGAGTCGGGAGGCGACCAGCGCCGAGGAGCTGCCCGAGTCGCTGGCCGTGATCGGCGGCGGCGTGGTGGCCGTCGAGATGGCGACCGTCTACGCGTCGCTGGGCACGAAGGTCACGGTCATCGCCCGCAGCGGCCTGCTCGGCGCGTTCGAGCCCTTCGCGGGGGAGCGGGTGACCGCGGGGCTCGCGGAGCTCGGCGTCGACGTGCGCACCGACACGGGCACCGCGAACGTCACGCGCACCGACGACGGAGTCGTGATCGATCTCTCCGACGGCACGAGCGTGACAGCGGCCGAGGTGCTCGTCGCCACCGGACGCACGCCACGCAGCGGCGACATCGGACTCGACGTCGTCGGACTCGAGCCGGGGCGCTACATCGAGGTGGACGACACCCAGCGCGTGCCCGGCTCCGACTGGCTGTACGCCGTGGGCGACGTCAACGGCCGCGTGCTGCTGACCCACCAGGGCAAGTACCAGGCCCGCGCGGCGGGCGACGTGATCGCGGCACGCGCGAAGGGGGATGCCGTCGACGACGCACCCTGGGGCCGCCACGTCGCGACGGCCGACCACGCGGCTGCGCCTCAGGTCACGTTCTCCTATCCCGAGGTCGCATCGGTCGGGCTCACCGAGGCCGAGGCCCGCAAGGCCGGGCATGAGGTCGCCGTGGTCGACTACGACCTCGGAGCGGTCGCGGGTGCGAGCGTCTACGAGGACGGGTTCTCCGGCCAGGCTCGCCTCGTCATCGACGCCGAGCGCGACGTCGTGCTCGGCGCGACGTTCGTCGGCCCCGAGGTCGCCGAACTTCTGCAGGCGGCGACGGTCGCGGTCGTCGGCGAGGTGCCGATCTCCCGCCTGTGGCACGCGGTTCCGGCGTATCCCACGATCAGCGAGATCTGGCTGCGCCTGCTCGAGGAGTACGGCAGGCAGTCGGCCTGATCGCGCTGACCGCGCGGAGCAATCCGTTCCGACTCCCGTGCCGAACAGGCGGGGGACTTTGTTTCCCACATTGACGACCGCTCGCACAACCCCGAGCGGATGTCGTACACCTCGGTTACGCTCATACCCACATCCCAGGAGGCAGGACCATGAAGGCTGTACTCGCAGGAACCGTCATCGCTGAAGCAGACGAGAGTGACCTCGCGCGCATCGAAGGCAACTGGTACTTTCCGCCCGCATCGATCACAGAGGGCGCGCTCGTCGAGAGCCCGACGCCGTACACATGCCCGTGGAAGGGCGCAGCGCAGTACTTCTCCGTGCAGGCCGGCGGCGAGCTGCACGAGGACTACGCGTGGTCGTACCCGACCCCGTATCCGTCGGCGTTCGACCGGGTGGGCAAGGACTTCTCCGGCTTCGTGGCCTTCGATCCCCGCGTGCAGATCGAAGCATGACCGCCGTGTGCCGGCGCCGGGGCGCCGATGCCCGACTCGTCGATCGACCGACTGGAGTACAGCCATGATCGAATTCCGCAACGTCACGAAGAAGTTCGCCGGCGGCGCCGTCGCCGTGAACGACTTCAGCCTGGTTCTGCCATCGCGTAAGACGACCGTCTTCGTCGGGTCGTCCGGATGCGGCAAGACCACCCTGCTCCGCATGATCAACCGCATGGTGGAGCCGACCTCGGGAGAGGTCGAGATCGACGGAGAGAGCGTTCTGGCGGGCGATCCCGTCGCTCTGCGCCGCAGCATCGGCTACGTGATGCAGAACTCCGGCCTCATGCCGCACTTCACGGTGATCGACAACGTCGCCACGGTCCTCCGCCTCAACGGCGTGAAGAAGGCCGAGGCGCACAAGCGCTCGCGCGAACTGCTCGACACGGTGGGCCTCGACCAGGCGCTGGCCGAGCGCTACCCGAGCCAGCTGTCGGGCGGACAGCAGCAGCGTGTCGGCGTGGCCCGCGGGCTCGCGGCCGACCCGAACATCCTGCTCATGGACGAGCCGTTCGGCGCCGTCGATCCGATCGTCCGCGCCGACCTGCAGCAGGAGACACTGCGTCTGCAGCACGAGCTCGACAAGACCGTCGTGTTCGTGACCCACGACATCGACGAGGCCTTCCTCCTCGGCGACCAGGTGGTGATCCTCGACAAGGGTGCGCGCATCGTGCAGGTGGGCAGCCCGAGCGAGATCATCGAGAACCCGGCCGACGACTTCGTCGCCTCGTTCATCGGCGCCGACCGGGGCCGCCGCGCGCTGCACCTCAAGCAGACTCCGCACGGCACCGTCGTCGTGGACTCGGAGGGCCGCACGCAGGGTGCGATCGTGGCGGATGCCGAGACGTCCGACGGTCCGCTCTCCGGGCCCGACACCGCAGCCCTCGACGCGGTGCAGGGCGGTCACCCGTGAACTGGGTCGGAGACAACGTCGGGCTGATCCTCGATCTCACGCTGGTGCACCTGCGTCAGAGCATCATCCCGATCGTGCTCGGTTTCGTGCTGTCGCTGCCGCTCGGGTGGGTCGCCTGGCGGTTCCGCCTCGTGCGCGGGCCCATCATCGTCCTCACCGGCCTGCTCTACACGATCCCCTCGCTGGCGCTGCTCATCCTGCTGCCGGCGACGCTCGGGTACTCGGCGACGGAGGAGCCGAATCTCGTCGTGGCGCTGACGATCTACGCCATCGCGATCCTCGTCCGCGCCGTCTCCGACGGCCTCGACTCTGTCGACGACGACGTGCGCCAGGCGGCGACCGCAACCGGATTCGCCTCATTCCGCCGCTTCTGGGCTGTGGAGTTCCCGCTCGCCGGACCCGTGATCCTCGCCGGTCTCCGGGTCACTGCCGTGAGCACGATCTCGCTCGCCACGGTCGGCACGCTCATCGGTGTGACGAACCTCGGCTACCTCTTCACGAACGGTCTCGAGCGCCGCATCATCGCCGAAGTGTTCGCCGGGGTCATCGCGGTCGTGGTCATCGCCCTCGTGATCGACCTGATCCTGCTGCTGCTCGGACGCGCCCTGATGCCGTGGACCCGCGTCGCGAAGAAGACGCCCGCCGCTCGCGCCATCGCCGTGGGGGCTCCCGCATGAACCTCTTCCTCGACGCCTTCGCCTGGATGTTCGCCCCCGAGCAGTGGACGGGCAACTACGCGCTGCCGAAGCTGCTCGGCCAGCACCTCGCGCTCACCGCGATCTCCGTTCTCATCGCCGCCGCGATCGCGCTTCCGATCGGGTGGCTCATCGGCCACACCGGCAGGGGGCGTGAGATCGCCGTCGCCGTCTCGGGTGCCGCGCGCGCGATCCCGGCGTTCGGGCTCTTGATCCTGCTCGTCCTCCTCCTCGGAGTCCTGCGCATCCCCGAAGCCGCCGTCATCACGTTCGTCCTGCTCGCGATCCCGTCGCTGCTCGCCGGCGCCTACACCGGCCTCGAGGCCATCGACCGTCGGGTGATCGACGCCGCGAAGTCGATGGGCATGACGGGATGGCAGGTCTTCTGGAAGGTCGAGGTGCCTCTGGGGCTGCCGCTGCTCGTCGGCGGCATCCGATCGGCCCTGCTCCAGGTGATCGCCACGGTCACGATCGCCGCCTACGTCAACCTCGGCGGACTCGGCTACCCGATCATCCAGGGCATCCCCCTGCGCCGGTTCGACCAGGTGCTCGCGGGTGCCCTGCTCGTCGCGGTGCTCGCTCTTATCGTCGACCTGATCCTCGCCGCGGTGCAGCATGCCGCGGTCCCTGCGGGGCTTCGCGCCGGGCGTCCGCCTCGGCGCCGCGCACGTGCGGACTCCGCCGTGGCGGCATCCGCACCAGCCACCGCCTGACCCGGCGGTTCGAACCCACAGACCCTTCGTCACACAGCAGCAGTTCCAGAGAAGAGGAATCCCATGTTCACAGCACGAGGCAAGCGCTCCGTTTTCGCCGTCGGCCTGGTCGCCACGGCGGCACTCGCCCTGTCGGCCTGCTCGTCGAGCAACCCGCTCGACGAGCCCACCGACTCCGGCGACAGCTCCGGCGGCGACACCATCGTCGTCGGCTCGCAGGCGTACTACTCCAACGAGATCATCGCCGAGATCTACGCTCAGGCGCTTGAGGCCGCCGGCTTCGACGTCGAGAAGAAGCTCAACATCGGACAGCGCGACGCGTACATGCCCGACGTCGAGTCCGGTGCGATCAACGTCTTCCCGGAGTACACGGGCAGCCTGCTCGAGTATCTTTCCGACGACGAGGTCACCGTCACGAGCCCGGAGGACGTCTACACGGCTCTGGGCGACGCGCTGCCCGACAGCCTGACCGCCCTCGATTTCGCCGAGGCCACCGATCAGGACTCCTACACGGTCCTGAAGAGCTTCGCAGAGGAGAACAACCTGAAGACGATCGGCGACCTGAAGAACGTCTCGTCCCAGGTGACGATCGGTGCGGCGCCGGAGTTCGAGCAGCGTCCGTACAGCCCGGCTCGCGCCAAGGAGGTCTACGGCGTCGACCTGACGTTCTCGGCCACCGGCCAGACCACCCTCGAGTCGCTGCTCGCCGGCTCGATCCAGGTGGCCGACATCTACACCGCCGACCCGGCGTTCGAGACCGAGGACATCGTGGCCCTGGAGGACCCCGAGAACCTCATCATCTCGTCGAACGTCGTGCCGATCGTCTCGAGCGACATCGCCGACGACGTCTCCGATGTGCTGAACGAGATCAGCGCGAAGCTCACCGGCGAGGAGCTCGTCGCCCTCAACGTGCAGAGCACGGTCGATCAGAAGTCGTCGGCCGACATCGCCAAGCAGTGGCTCACCGACAACGACCTCATCTGAGTCGAAGAGCCTGACGAAGTGCCCGGGTCCGAGGACCCGGGCACTTCTGCGTCCGTGCACCTGCGGCGGGCGATGCCGGCCGAGACCCACCATCCCCGCCGAGACCCACCATGCCCGCCGAGACCTACCATCCCCGCCGAGGCCCACCATGCGGAACGCCGCGGACGGTGGGTCTCGACGAGCGCGGTGGGCTTCGACGCGGAACGGGGAGGGCGGGCTAGACCCGGGCGTCCTGCCTCGGCACCCACACCTGCTTGATGATGATGAGGATGGATGCCGCGACAGGCACCGCCACGAGAGCACCGAGCAGCCCGAGCAGCGTTCCGCCCGCAAGCGCGCCGATCACGACGAGCGACCCCGGGATGGAGATCGCGCGGTTCATGACACGGGGTGTGATGACGTACGCCTCGATCTGCATGTAGACGAGGTAGACGAGCGCGAACACGAGAGCTGCGATCGGGTTCGTGAACAGGGCGAGGGTGGTGCCGATGATCCAGAACAGCACGGATCCGACGAGGGGGATGAGGGTGATGCAGAACGCGACCGTCGCCATGAGCGGGGGGAACGGCAGGCCGAGGAAGAGATAGAGCAGGAACGCGAGGATCGCGTTGCAGAACGCGAGGATCACCATCCCCATGACGTAGCCGCCGACGGAGTCGGTGATCTGGTCGGTGATGTCGCTGGCGCGGGCGCGGTCGCGGGCCGGGGCGAGGCGCAGCAGACCCGACTTGATGGTCGGCAGCGTCGCGACGAAGTACAGCGTGAGCACGAGCACGACGATGATGCCCGAGACGGCAGAGGCGATGCTCGCACCGACCTGCAGCGCCCCACCGCCGATCACGGCGATGTTGCCCGGATCGGTGAGGAACTTCTGCACTTCGGCGACGAGGTCTTCGAACTGGTCGCCGAACTGCCCCTCCAGCGTCGCGTAGATGTCGGAGCGGGTGAACTCTGCGATCATGCCGGGCACGGAGCGGATGAAGCTGGCGATCTGATCGACCACGATCGGCACCACCATCCACAGCAGCATACCGGCGACGACGACGAGCGCGAGGATCACCGCGACCACCGACAGAGCTCGCGAGAGGCCGCGGCGTTCGAGGAACCGCACCGACGGATCGAGACCCAGAGCAGCGAAGAGCGCGAGGGCGATGTAGATCAGCACCGTCGAGAGGTTCGACAGGGCGAGGCCGAGGAGCACGGCCGCGAGTCCGCCGAGCGTCACGAGGAACCCGAACACGAACGGCCGGTCGATGCGCGTCCAGAAGGAGCGGCTGGGAGTCATGGGCTCGACGACCTTGGCGCGCGCGGACGAGGGCGCGTGCCCCGCCGCGGCGAATGCCGCGGCATCCACTGCGCCCTCTGTCTCTGCCGAGCTAGAGTCCATTTCCGTCGTCGCGGAACCGTGCTCCGTGCGATCGGATGCCGCGCCCTCTGCGCTCTCGGGCCGGGCCCGCTCGTCGTCGCTCATGTGCTCACGATAGCGGCCGGCGTCATCGCGACCCCCGCATCCGACGTCACCCGCAGGGTCGCTCAGACCCGTGTTTCCGTAGAGTAGGGGCATGACCGCCGCCGAAGATCCCCGGGCTGAACTCCTCCGACTGCGCTCCAGCATCGACAACATCGACGCCGCTCTCATCTTCATGCTCGCCGAGCGGTTTCGGGCCACGCAGCAGGTCGGCCGACTCAAGGCGGAGCACGAGATGCCGGCATCCGATCCGGGCCGCGAAGAGCAGCAGGTCGCGCGCCTCCGAGCACTGGCGGAAGAAGCTCATCTCGACCCGGAGTTCGCCGAGAAATGGTTCAACTTCGTGGTCGCAGAAGTGATCCGCCACCACACCGAGGCGGCCGAAGGTCGATGACGGGTCTTCCGGGCGAGCGACGGTGTGTGCAGCACTCGCCCGCCCGGAACCCGACTTAGTTCAACGACTAAACTATGTGCGAGGCTACCCAGACGACTCCGCGCTGTCAACACTCTCCCTTCCAGGAGACCGCATCATGCTGAGCCACGACGACACTCTCGAGACCCAGGCGTCCGTGCGGCGCGCCAATCTGCGACGGGCCCTGCAGCTGGTGTTCGACGAGCCCGAAGCGCAGACGCGCGCCGGCATCGCCCGCGCCACGGGCCTGACGGCGGCGACTGCGTCCTCGCTGGTCGCCGAGCTCCTCGACGCCCGCCTTATCGTCGAGGGGGCGCCGGCCGCCAGCACGGGCGGCAAGCGGGCGACCACTCTCGGCATCGACACCGCGCATCACCGGATCGTCGTCGTCCTCCTGCGCCCGGCCGACGCGCTCATCTCCCTCTTCTCGCTCGATGGTCGGGAGGTGGACTCGCAGCGGGTCGCATTCACTGCGGCGACGCGGATCGGGATACTGGAGTCCGCCCTCGCCACCATCGCCGCCGAGTACGGATCCCGTGTGCTCATCGCGGCGGTGCAGCTGCCCGGAACGACCGATGGGAGAACCGTGCTCGAGAGCGTGCAGCTGGAGTGGCAGGGCGTCCCGCTCGCCGAGCAGCTCGGGGCCGCACTGGGCACGCGCGTCCTTCTCGTCAACGACGTCGACGCCGAAGCCCTCGCCGAGGCGGGGGCGGATGAGCCGACGACCGGACACCGGCTCTTCATCCACATCGGCGGCGGTATCGGGGCGGCAGTGACACTCGGCGGCGAGCTCGCCCCGGGTCCGCGTCACCGTGCCGGCGAGATCGGCCACGTGCAGGTGGTGTTCGGTGACGCCGCGCGGCGCTGCCGGTGCGGCCGGACGGGATGCCTGGAGTCCGCGGCGTCGCTCGGGTCGATGCTCGGCGCGGAGTTCTCGGATTCACTCGGCCGCGCCCAGATCGTGGACCTCGTCGACCGCGCCGATCAGCGCGATCTCGACGAGGGAGCCCGCGCTCTCGCCGGGGTCATCAAGCTCATCAGCGCTCTGCTCGATCCGGTCGAGGTGGTCATCGGCGGACCGGGGGTCGTGCTCGGCGAGCGCTTCCTCGATCTCGTGCGCTCTGAGACCGACTACGCGGCGACCGGCACGGCCCAGGTGCCCGTGCGCTTCGCGGATCCGCGGATACCGCCGGCCGTGGGGCCCGCGCAGGCCGCCCTGGCTGCCGCGCTCGGCGTGCGCTGGAGCCCGGAGCGGATGCCGCGGCATCCGTAGTCCGATCCGACATTCACCGTCACTTTCTTGTCTCCGGAGCCTCCGGTGGTGACACTGGATGATCATGCAGAACTGGGCGATCTACGCGAATCCCTCGCGCACGCTCGCCGATGTCACGATCGCCTGCCTCGGAGCGGGCGAGTACTCGGGGCGCAACGAGGGATTCCGTGATCGACGCCTGCGCTCCCATGCCGCCGTCGTGGTGAGCGACGGCAGCGGGTGGTACTCGAGTCCGCTCACGGGGGACGTGCGGGTGGAGGCGCCGGCGCTCATCTGGCTCTTCCCCGGTGTCGTCCACGGCTACGGCCCGCGACGTGAAGGCTGGACCGAGCACTGGGTGCTCTTCTCGGGGGCGGCGACGCGCGCTCTCGACGAGCTCGGCGTCTGGCGACGGGGTTCGCCGATCGTGACGCTCGACGGTGTGCCCGACGCGCTCGCACCGACGTTCTCCGGGCTGCACACCGACCTGGTCGACAGCGGGAACGCCGCCGCCCTCCGGGCATCCGCCACCGGCTACGCCTGGATCGCAGGCCTCGCCGCCCTGACGATGCCACACGCGGCACGCGACCGGATCGATGCGTTCCGCTGCGGCGCCGCCCGCCGGGTGCCGATGGCGATCCGGGCGCGAGAGCTCGGCATGAGTCTCGGCGAGCTGCGAGCAGCCACGCTCGCGGCGACCGGCCTCACACCCGTGCAGCTCCTCATCGATGCCCGGCTCGCGCGGGCGCAGTCGCTGCTGGTCGAGACCGATCTCGAGGTCGGCGCGATCGCTCGGCAGGTCGGATTCGACGATCCCTCCTACTTCACCAGGCAGTTCAGCCGGCGTCTGGGCCGGTCGCCGAGCATGTTCCGCGACGAGCAGAGACGGATGCCGATGCTCGACGGCATGCAACCGGAGCAGATTCTGCGGTGAACGGTCACTTCTGCGGCCACCTCGAACCGGCATGGCCGCAGAAGTCGCCGATGGCCGCAGAACTGACGGGCGTCGTGCCGCTTACTTCACGCTGCCGGCGGTGAGTCCGCCGACGAGGCGCTTCTCGATGAGCATGAACAGGATGACGACGGGCAGGATCGCCACGATCGAGACCCCGAACACGTACTGCCAACTCGTCTCGTACTGACCGACGAACTTGGTGAGCGCGACGGACAGGGGCTGGTTCTTGTCGGTCGACAGGATCACGAGAGACGCGGCGAACTCGTTCCAGCAGGCGACGAATGTGAAGACGATCGCCGTCACGATGCCCGGCCAGACCAGCGGCAGGTTGATCTTGAAGAGCACGGTGAAGCGACCGGCGCCGTCGATCTGCGCGGCCTCGTCGACCTCCTTCGGGATGCCGGCGAAGAACGAGTGCATGATCCACACCGCGAACGACAGGTTGAACGCCGCGTTGATGAAGATCATCGCGGCCCAGGTGTCGCCGAGGCCGAGTGTCGTGAACTGACGGAACAGACCCGACGTCAGCACCGCGGGCTGCAGCATCTGCGTGACGATCACGAGGAACAGGAAGACCATGCGCCCGGGGAACCGGAACCGCGCCGTGTAGTACGCGGCAGGCAGCGACACGAGCAGCACCAGCAGGGTCGCGAAGACCGCGATGATGATCGTCGAGATGAGGTTGTACGGCAGCGGGGTCTCGGGCGTCGACCACATCGAGATGTAGTTCTCCCAGTGCCACTCGACGGGGAGGTAGGTCGGGTCGACCGAGCGGATCTGCGGTTTGGTCTTCACGCTGCCGAAGAACATGATCAGGTACGGCAGCACGAAGATCGCGAGCACGAGGAAGCCGGCGGCCGTGCGCAGGATGACGCGCGGCAGCGTGACCTGGTCAGCGGTGTACCGGCGTTTGCGGCCGGGGATGCGCGGCGCGGGGGTGGGCCCGGCGGTGGTGACGAGGGCGGTCTCGGTCAGGGTCACGATCAGACCTCCTTCATGGGCTTGACGGCCTTGACGTAGATCGCGACGATCACGATCACGATGAGGAAGGCGACAACCGACAGGGCGCTCGCGACGTCGACCTTCTTCTGCAGTTCGATGTACTTGAAGATCATCGTCATGATCGTGTCGGCGCCGTAGCCGGGGATCGAGCCGGTCATGACCTTGAGGATCGGCAGCGAGTTGAAGACGTTGATGATGTTGATGAGCACGGCGACGGCGAGGGCGCTGCGCAGCTGCGGCAGCACGATCGACCAGTACGTGCGCGCCGGTCCGGCGCCGTCCATCTTCGCGGCCTCGATGGCATCGGCGGGCACCGACTGGAGTCCGGCGAGGATCGTGTAGGTCGTGAAGGGCAGTGACACGAAGATCGCGATGACGATCGACCACGCGAACGCGGTGGCGGGGTTCTTCGTCCACCCGTAGCCCACGGCGTCGTCGGACAGACCGATGTCGTAGAGGAACTTGTTGAACACCCCGAAGTAGGGCTCGAGGCTGTAGTAGAAGACCATCGTCGTCATGACGACGGACGCCGCCCAGGGCACGATCACAGCCATGCGGACGATCTGCCGGCCGGGGAACGCCTTGTTGAGGATCTGCGCGAGGCCGAGCGAGATGATCACGGTGAACGCGACGACCACGACGACCCACACGATCGTGCGGAACAGGATCGGCCAGAACTCCGCGAACCCGAACACGGTCGCGAAGTTGTCGAACCCGACCGAGCCCTTGTCGAGGCCGGAAAGCGAGATGTCGCGGGTGGAGTTATAGAACATGACCCCTGCGGGGAAGAACACCACTCCGACGATGAGGAGCAGGGCCGGCGCGATCCAGGGCAGCGCCTGGAGGAGGTCCTTGCCCCGGGAACGCGCGCGCGGCGCGGAGCCCGAGGGGCGGGGGCGGCCGGTGGCCGCCCCCGCGAGGGTCTGGGACTCTGTGGTCTGGCTCATGGGAATCCCCGAACCTCTCCTTCCGCGGGGCTCAGCCCGCGTCGACCTGCGCCTGGATCTCGGTCAGCACGTCCTGCGCCGGCTTGGTCTGCAGCTGCCCGAACAGCGACTTGAACGCGCCGTCGGTCGCCGACCACTTCGGGTTCGTCGACGGGTAGAACTGCGCGTCGGGCAGCACCTCGAGGAACGGCGCGAGCGCCTCCTCACCCGACAGCTGCTCGGCGCCCGACTTGGTGACCGGCAGGAAGCCCTCGGCCTGCACCCACGGCACGTACACGTCGGCCGAGTAGTAGTAGTCGAAGAACTTGGTGATCGCCTCCTGCTTGTCGCCGTCGTTCTGGAACGCCATCAACTGGTCCATGACGCCGAGCGTGAAGGGCGAGCCGTCCTTCGTCGGGATCGGGACGATGGAGTAGTCCAGTTCGGGGTTGCCCTCCTCGATCTGACCGACCGTGGGCGGCAGGCCCACTTGCATCCCGATCTTGCCCTGGATGAAGATGTCCATCAGCGGCGACCGCTGCGTGGAACCCGGGTCGGCCTGCGTCGCACCGGCGTCGATCATCTTCTTGATCTGCTCGGCGCCCGCGAGGTTCTCCGGGGTGTCGATCGTGATCTCGGACGCGTCGCCGAACGAGCCGCCGCCGCCCCACAGCCACACGGCCGCCTCGGCCTGGGCCTCCTCGGAGCCGAGCGGCATGCCGTAGCCGGCGACGCCGCCGCCGAGGGCCGAGACCTTGGTCGCGGCATCCAGCAGCTCGTCCCACGTCTGGGGAGCCTCGGTCACGCCCGCCTGCTGCAGCAGTGTGTTGTTGACGAACAGGGCACGCGCCGACGCGATCAACGGCAGCGCGTAGGCGGTGCCGTCGACCTCGGCGTTCGCGATGAACGCGTCCTGGAAGTCGGCGAGGGTGTCCTCCGACACGACGTCCGAGACCGGGTACAGCAGCTCGTCGCCGACGAACCCGGCGAACGGACCGCCGTTGTAGATGTCGGGCGCCTCGCCGGCCTGGATCTTGGTCGAGATGACCTTCTCGAGGTTGTCCCAGGACTGCACCTCGAGGTCGACGGTGATGTCGGGGTTCTCCTTCTCGAACCCGTCGATCACGTCTTCCCACAGACCCTTGGTCGCGTCGGAGTAGCTCGGGACGAGCAGGCTCAGGGTGTTCGCGTCGTCTCCGCCGCCGCCCCCTCCCGAAGAACCACCGAAACCGCAGGAGGTGAGCGTGAGTGTGGCGGTTGCCGCGAGTGCGACGGCGCCGAATCGCAGTGACTTCTTCATCTGTGTGGCATTCCTCACTGTGTCAGGAACCGCTCGGATGGAGCGGAGGGTCGCACAGCCGCGAGTACAGCACGCGACAGTGCGTGGTCGCCTCTCCGGAGGATCGGCGTGGAGTTGTTCGATTATTTGTCAGGCGAATAAACAAATCAAGGAGAATATTGCTGGGGCTCCCGATATCGCCATACTATGATTGAAACAGCCTCGAAAAATCACAAACGTGCATCAAACCAACGACGGAGATCCCATGACCGAGACTCTTCCCGGCGCGCACATGCGCGCCGAGCTCACCTCGCAGCCCGAGACCTGGGCCCGCGCGGTCGCCATGCGCGACGAGCAGGCGCTGCTCCCGGAGGCGGGTGCCCGCATCGCCGTGGTGGGCTGCGGAACCTCGTGGTTCATGGCGCAGGCGTACGCCGCTCTGCGTGAAGGATCCGGCCAGGGCGAGACCGACGCCTTCGCGGCATCCGAGGCCTTCGTCGACCGCGGCTACGACGCCGTCGTCGCCCTGACCCGTTCGGGCACGACCACCGAGGTGCTCGAGCTCGTCGAGCGCGTGCGCGGTCGGGTTCAGGTCATCGGTGTCATCGGCGACGAGACCTCTCCGCTCGTCTCCCTGGTCGACGAGGCGGTGCTGCTGCCCTTCGCCGACGAGAAGTCGGTCGTGCAGACGCGCTTCGCCACCACCTCGCTCGCGCTGCTGCGCGCCTCGCTCGGAGAAGACCTCACGCCCGCGATCGAGGATGCCGCTGCGGTGCTCGCCGCAGACGACGACGCCGAGCTGGGGGATGCCGAGCAGTACACCTTCCTCGGTCGCGGCTGGACCGTCGGCCTGGCCCACGAGGCCGCCCTGAAGATGCGCGAGTCGTCGCAGTCGTGGACTGAGTCGTACGCCTCGATGGAGTACCGGCACGGCCCGATCGCGATCGCCGCTCCGGGGCGCGTGACCTGGCAGTTCGGCGAGGCGCCCGAGGGTCTCGCCGCGCAGGTGGAGGCCACCGGTGCGCGTTTCGTGCAGCATCCGGTCGACCCGCTGGCAGACCTCGTGCGTCTGCACCGGGTGGCGCTCGACCGGGCCGTGGCTCGCGGCCTGGAGCCCGACGAGCCGCGCAACCTGACGCGATCCGTCATCCTGGATGCATGACCTCAGCGATACCGGAGAGTCCGATGGCCGTGCCTGACGCCGGGGTCGTGGATCGCGCCGGCGCCGCGCGGTCGCTCGGTGCCGGGGCTCCGGTGCTCGCTTTCGACGTCGGCGGGACCGACATCAAGTCGGCCCTCTTCGATGCCGACGGCACGGCACTCGACCTGAGGCGAACACCGACGCCGGGTGGCTCGGGCGACCGCACGGCCGCGGTCATGGAGCGCTTGGGCGTGCTCGCCGCCGAGTACCGCACGGCTTTCCCCTCGATCGAGCCGCGGGCGGTGGGGCTCGTCGTGCCCGGGATCGTCGATCCGGATGCCGGGATCGGCGTCTTCGCGAGCAACATGGGGTGGCGTGAAAGCCCGATCCGTGACCTGGCGTCCGCCCGACTCGGTCTGCCGGTCGCCTTCGACCACGACGTGCGGGCGGCGAGCTGGGCCGAGCACGTGCTCGGCGGAGCACGGGCCTACGACGACTCGGTCGTCCTCGTGATCGGCACCGGCATCGCCGGCGCGCTGATCATCGGCGGCGTCCCGTACACCGCGGGCGGATATGCGGGAGAGATCGGCCATTCCCCGATCGCCGACGGCCCGATCTGCCCGTGCGGCGCACGCGGATGCCTCGAGGCCGTCGCGTCGGCGGGCGCGATCACCCGGCGGTACGCCGAGGCCACGGGCGTGATCCCCGATGGAGCGAGGGACGTCATCGCCCGCGCCTCCGGCGGCGATTCGGTCGCCGCCGAGATCTGGGAGTCGGCGCTCGACGCGCTCGCCCTCTCGCTCGCTCAGCTCACCGCGGTGATCGCTCCTCAGGCGATCGTGATCGGCGGCGGGCTCTCGCGCGCGGGCGATGTCCTGTTCGACGAACTCCGCCACCGCCTCACGGCACGACTCAGCTTCCACCGCATCCCCGACCTGGTCCCCGCCCAGCTCTCCGGCAACGCCGGCATCCTCGGCGCCGCCCTCCGCGCACGGGAGCTCGCATGATCCTCACCGTCACCCCGAACCCGGCCCTCGACCTCACCTGGCGGGTCGACCGTCTGACGGTCGGCGCGACACACAGGGCGGATGCCGGGGCGGCGCGCGCCGGCGGGAAGGGACTCAACGTCGCGCGGGTGGCGCACGCGCAGGGGGCTTCGACTCTCGCGCTCACGACAGCAGGCGGGCGCACCGGCATCGCGTTCTCAGCCGAGATCGCCGCGAGCGGTGTGCCGCACCGCGTCGTGCCCGTCGCGGCGGCCACGAGGCAGAGCGTCGCGATCGTCGACGAGGAGCTCGGCGACACCACGATCATCAACGAGCGCGGCGTGAATCCGACGGACCCGGAGTGGGCGGCGCTGTTCGGAGAGGTCGTCGACGCTCTGCCGAGCGCGCGCGTGCTCGTCATCTCGGGGAGTCTGCCGCCCGGCGCCCCCGAGTCCTTCGTCCCGCTGCTGATCGGCACCGCTCGTGACGCGGGCGTGCCGACGATCGTCGACACGTCGGGCGCGGCGCTCGTGCGCGCGGCGGATGCCGGAGCATCCGTCCTCAAGCCGAACGCCGCCGAACTCGTCGAGGCCACGGGCATCGCCGACCCGGTCGACGGCGCCCGGTCGCTCATCGCGCGCGGGGCCGAGCTGGTCCTCCTGTCGCTCGGCGCCGACGGGATGCTCGCCGTGACGGCATCCGATGTCCTCCACGCCCGTCTCGACGCACCTCTCGCCGGCAACCCCACCGGAGCGGGCGATGCCGGCGTCGCCGCGTGCGCCGTGCTCTACGCCGACGGCGTGCGCGACCCCGAGACCGTCCTGCGGCGGGCCACGGCGTGGTCGGCCGCGGCGGTCCTGATGCCGCTCGCCGGCGAGATCTCCGACGACTGGCGCACGCTCGGAGGCCGTCTCGTCGTCGCTCCGCATACGTCCACCCTCCGAGAGGACTCACCGTGACACTCGTCTCCGCCCGTGAACTCGTGACGGATGCCGCGACCCGCGGCACCGGAATCGGCGCGTTCAACGTCATCCATCTGGAGACCGGGGAGGGCCTCGTGCGCGCCGCTGAGGCTGCGCACCTGCCCGTGGTCCTGCAGATCTCGCAGAACTGCGCCGACTACCACGGCGGTCTCGAGCCGATCTCGCTGGCGACGCTCGCCCTCGCCCGCCGCGCTGCGGTGCCCGTCGCCGTGCACCTCGATCACGCGGAGCGACCCGAGCTCGTCGACGAGGCCGTCGAGCTCGGCTTCGGGTCCGTCATGTTCGACGGGGGAGCGCTGCCCTACGACGAGAACGTCGCGCTCACCGCGGCCGTCGTCGAACGCGCCCACCGCGCCGGCGTGTTCGTCGAGGGGGAGTTGGGCGAGGTCGGCGGCAAGGACGGTGCGCATGCCCCGGGCGTCCGCACCGATCCCGAGGAGGCCAGGGCCTTCGTCGCGGCGACCGGCGTCGACGCTCTCGCCGTCGCGGTCGGGTCGTCGCACGCGATGACGGATCGCACGGCATCCCTCGATCTCGATCTGATCTCGCGTCTGAAAGCCGCCCTCGGAGTGCCGCTCGTGCTGCACGGCTCCTCCGGCGTCGCCGACGACATGATCGCTGCCGCCGTTCGAGCGGGGATGACGAAGATCAACGTCTCCACGCACCTGAACGGGTTCTTCACCCGTGCCGTCCGTGAGATGCTCGCCGCCGATGAGCGGCTGGTCGACTCGCGCAAGTACCTCGCCCCGGCGCGGGAGGCGCTGGCGGAGGAGGCGGAGCGGATGCTGCGGCTGTTCGCCCTCGCACCGGCGGCGGACTGAGCTCATGAAGCGCGCCGCTCGACTCGCCGCGATCCTCGACCTGCTCGCTGTCGACGGAGAGGTCACCGTCGACGACCTGGTCGAGCGCTTCGGCGCCTCCGCCGCCACGACCCGCCGCGACCTCGACAGCCTCGCCGAGCAGCGACTGCTCACCCGCACCCACGGCGGAGCGGTCGCGCACTCGGTCGCCTATGAGCTTCCGGTGCGCTACAAGAGCCATCTGCGCACGCGGCAGAAGGAGAGCATCGCCCGCGCTGCGGCGGCGCTCGTGTCGCCCGGCATGGTCGTCGGCCTCTCGGGCGGCACGACCACCACGGCGATCGCCGCGGCACTCGCGGCGCGCGCCGACCTCACCGCAGGGCCGGGAATCACGATCGTCACGAACGCCGTGAACATCGCCGCGCAGCTCGCGACGCGGCCCGACATCAAGGTGGTGGTGACGGGCGGCGTCATCCATTCGCGCAGTTATGAGCTGGTCGGGCCGTTCGTGGAACAGCTGCTGCGCGGCGTGCGGCTCGACATGGCGTTCATCGGTGTGAACGCGGTCGACCCCGCCGATGGCGCCAGGACCGACGACGAGCGGGAGGCGGCTGTCAACAGCGTGATGGCGCAGCGCGCACAGCGTGCCGTGATCGTCGCCGATTCGTCGAAGGTCGGAGCCGGATCGTTCGCGTCGATCGGCGGGGCGGATCTCTTCCAGACCCTCATCACGGACGACGGACTCTCCTCCGCCATGCGGGACGAGTTCACGTCGGCGGGGTACCGCGTGATCGTCGCGGATTGACCGGTGCCGCGACGGGGTCCCCGCCCGTCGCGGCATCCGGCCGACCCTACCCTCGTCGACGGTTGGTGGGGATGTCGCGACCCCTCTCGCGACATCCCCGAGGTAGATGGTGTCCATGTCGTCTCTCGCACTCCCCAGTGCACGAGATTCCCCATTTTCGACTGCGCCTCCCTCGCGCTTCGTTTCCGAAGCCCTTCGCACGGCACCCTCTGCAGATCAGGAGAGGGTGCATCCCCATCTGATACATCGAGTGGAGAAAATCTTCAGAACCCGTCCCCGTGGCACTGGAAAGGGGCGCGGAGACCCGTGGACTCGGATGCTGCGGCCAGCGCCACGGCGGGAGCGTCGCCGTCCGCCAGCCGCGCGTGCACTGCGCCGAGGAGTTCGCACGCCACATCGTCGGCGACCACGACCGGCGCTGCGATCACGCATCGCGTACCGGCATGCAGCCAGACGCGCGTCATGCCGAGTGCCTCTTCCCCCCACCGCACCGAGGACCGGCCGAGCTCGCACGCCGACAGCACGACCGTGTCGGGCGTACGCCGGATGAGGTCGACGTCATAGCCGAACAGGGTGCCGTCGGCGAGCTCGAAGCCCGAGAACAGCGGGTTGTCGACGGCGTGGCGGCCGTGGGCGGCGATGTGGAACACCTCGACGCGTCCGGCCAGGTCGGTGACCGCGTCGACTCGCGCGTCTTCCCCGACGTGCACCTCGGCCCCGCCCCACGCGCTCGCCGCGGTGCGCACCTCCTCGATGCCGCGGGCGACGCGCGGCCCGGCGGCGAACCCCGCGCGGTGCGCCGTCGTGCCGGGCTCTCGGCGAGGGAGCGCGCGGTCCCCCAGGAGGCGCGACACGGAGGTCGCGATCGTGAACGGGATGCCGGTGAGTCCCGGCAGCATGGCCCAGGGGATCCCGCCGAGGATGCCGGGGATCGTCAGCGCCAGCCGCGACGCATGCGGCGCCGCGGCGCGGACGCGCGCGAACAGCGACTCGTCGAGCGCGTGCAGCCGCTGGTCGAGGGAGCGGGCGACGATCGCCGCCATCGGCCCTCCGTGCGTGAGGGCCGCGACGTCGAGGTCGGCGCGCAGTCCGTCGAGGGCGGCACGGACGCGGGGCCACGACAGCTCGACGACCGACGCCCCGGCCGCCGTGACGACCGTGCAGAGCAGGTCCTCACCCGTGTACACGTAGGCGAGGATCGCCGTCTCCTCGTCGAGCCGAGCCAGGGTCGTCGGCAGATCGAGACGCCCGCGATTCGCGCCGGCGCCGATCGACGACCACTGCCGTTCCCGTACCCGGTCGCGCAGCGCCCTCACCCTGGCGTCGGCGGTCCAGTCCGCGCCGGCGAGGTCGGCACGCAGCATCCGCAGCTCCGCGAGGTCGGCGGCGAGGTCGGTGTCGTGCGGCGGACGGACCGGGGCGACCTGCTGACTCAGGTGCCTGGCGCGCTCCGACCACTCGAACAGCACAGCCGGATCCTGCGTGCGCGCCGCCGCCGCGAGCCCGGCGAACATCAACTCGGTGCCGTGCATCGCGACCGACGCCTGCAGATCGAGGGCGCCGAACGACTGCTGCCACGACGTGAGAAGGTCGAGGCCGTCCGCCGCGGCGCGCAGGGCTGCGGCATCCTTCCCGGCCTTCGCCGCTCGCACCGCCCGTACCTCGTGCGCACGCAATCGCAGGGGTGTGGGCGCGTCGGCGGCGATGCGCGGCATCCGCTGTTCGTCGGCGAGCCGGGAGGTGAGGGCCAGGGCGGTCGCCTCCGTGCGGAACCCGCCGTCGGCGAGCGCGGCGGCGGTGCGGGCGAAGGCCCCGTGGTCGACGTCGCGCCCCGGGCGGGCGCGGAGTGCCGCCTCCAGGCGCACGGCCTCGGCCCGCGCCGACCAGCCGTCGCTGCCGAGCGACGCGAAGCGACGGGCGGCCCTGGCGGCGGTGCGCTCGGCGGACGCGGGGTCGTGCCGCAGCAGGGAGCGGGCGAGATGGAACTCGGCCTCTCCGCGCGCCTGCCGCATCCGCTGCGCTCCGAACCGCGTCGCGACCTCGTCGAGTAGCGCTTCCGCCTCGGTGGTCAGCCCCGCGTCGCGCAACACCTCCGCCCGGTCGAGGTCGCTGATAGCCGCCGCCAGGTCGCTCGTGGCGGCGAGCGTCGGCCGTGAGGCGGTCATGAGGTTCAGGGCGGTGATGAGGTCACCGCCGAGCAGCGCGGCGTACCCCAGGTTGTGGCGCGCCTCGGCGAGGGGCTCCTCCTCGCCGAGCGCCTCGTAGACGGCGATGGCGCTGCGCAGGTCGGCGGTGCAGTCGTCGAGCCGGTGCCGCTGCATCCCGACGATCGAACGGCTCATCAGCAGGTTCGCGCGCTCGATCGAGCCCTCGTCCAGCGCGTCGATCGCCCGCGTGAGCGACTGATCCGCCTCGTCGAGTCGACCGCCGTGCATGAGCAGTGTGCCGAGCTGGCCGTGCAGGAGCGCCACCGTCTCAGCGCGGAGACCGGGCCGCTCGAGGGCGTCGCGAGACAGCCGCTCCGCCTCAGCGGGCTCGCCCGTCTGAGCGAGGACGTACGCCATCGTGCCCTCGATGCGCGCCCGCAGGTCGGCATCGTCGCCGACGCGCGCGGACGCCGTCGCCAGCGCTCGCCGCGCCTGACCGAACCGCCGGGAGTTGGCCGCGTCGACGCCACGCTGATGCAGCTCACGCGCAGACAGGGGCATCGTCCCAGAATGCCGGTCGACAACGCGGCGCGGAAGGGTCGTGACGGCATCCGTCGCCGGACGCCGTTACGAGTGGCTACTCCCGAGGCGCCGGCAGCGTCTTCAGCACGGCCGCGACGGCCTTCGCCGCAGTCGCTGTCGACACGCCCTCTCCTGGCACGACCCCGAGCTGCGCCGCGATGCGCCCTGCGACATACGGCGCCGCGAACGAGGTGCCGCTCCAGATGGCGAATCCGCCGCGGTAGTCGTCGGGATCGATCGTCTCGCGGCGCAGTCCGTCGATGTCGGCGCGGCACGACGCCTGCTCCCCGCCGACGAACGCCGGCGACGTGCTGACGACCCCCGCGCCCGGCGCGTACACCTGCACCCACGGGCCGACGTTCGAGAACAGCGCGACCGAGCGCGCCGAGGGGTTCAGCGCCCCGACCGACACATGCGGGGCGTCGTCGTCGTGCGGGATGCCGTTGTCGGACCCGGGCCACGGCCAGAGCGAGGCCGGGAACGACGGCCGGTCGATCGCGTCGTTGCCGGCCGAGCACACCACGACGCAGCCGAGCTCCCTGGCCTTGGTCAGCAGCGCCGTGAGAGTGGTGCTGAAGAGGCCGTCCTGCGGGGTCTCGTGGTAGTACCCGAGCGACAGGTTGAGCACGTCGATCGGATGCCCGGTCGACGGGTCCTCCCGGTGCCGCCGCAGCAGCTCGACCACCTGCGCGACCGTCGTGAGGAACGTGCTCTCGTCGATCACTCCCAGGGCACCGGCCATGCGCACCGACAGGATGTCGGCATCCGGCGCGGTCTGGCGGATGATGCCGGCGATGAACGTTCCGTGCCCCGCGACCGCGTCGATCTCGCCGTCGAGCTGGCCGTACAGGTCGGGGTAGCGCTCGGGGTCGGCGTCGTCGGTGAGACCGACGGGAAGGCCGTCGAGCTCGATATGCCGGGTGACGATGTCGTCGGGCAGCCAGTCGTGCACGCCGCAGCCCGTGTCGAGCACCGCGACCACGGGGCGTCGTCCGCGCTTCGGTGATGGTCCGCGGCGCGGTGCCGGGCCCAGCCAGCTCACCGGCTGCCGGGCGCCCCGCCCCGGCTCGAGGTAGTCGTCGCTGCCGCCCGCTCCGGCTCCGCGCACGGGGTTCGTCCGGCTGAACGGGTTCGTGCGGCTGAAGGGGTTCGTGCGGCTGAACGGATTGAGCCCGACCGGATCGATCGACAGCACGTGCTCGAGGCTGGTCCGCGGCATCGGCGACCGGGTGCTGCGCCGGGCGCGCTGCAGGACGCGCCACGCGTCCGGTGGAACGGGCGACTCCCCGCGCACCGGCTCGTCGGGCGTCGTGAGGTGGGCGCGCAGGAATCCCGGCACCCCGGGCAGCAGATCATCGGCGTACAGGCGCGACTCGGGCGACTCGACGTCGAGCTGCCAGCCGAAGGATGCCGCGGCCTCGCGGAGCGCCTTCACTTCGCCGTCGTACGCCTCATGGTCGCTGTCGCGGTCGAATGTGATGAGCAGCCGCTCGGGCAGATACGCGGTCGGGAAGGCGCGGACGCCCGCCACCGGTTCGACGTTCGGATCGAGCGCCGTCCCTCGACGGATCGATCCCTCCGCTCTGTCCTGCCAGCTCCATCCCCTCGGCTGCTCCATGGTCGGTCCCCTCCTCGCGGGCGCACCCGCATCCTGTGCGGGCAGACCCGCGATGTGTGCGGGCGGACCCGCGGTGGATCACAACTCGAACTGCGGTGTCGACAGCGTGCGTTCCTCGTCGCCGACGGTGGTGGTGAGGCGCACGCGGGTGAACCCGTCGGGGACCTCGTCGAACGCGAAGCGTCCGGTCTCGCTGGGCTCTGTGCGGCGCACCCGCTCGCCCTGCGCGAGCTCGATGACCGCGGCGGCGGTGTCGACCCATCCGTCGACCCGGTGGCGTCCGCTCGCAGTCCGGGTGACGTGCAGCAGGATGCTCGTCGTGCCGTCGCTGAACTGCAGAGTCAGGGCGTCGGTGTCGCTGCGCACCGCGCCGAGCGGCTGCTCGACCAGCGTCAGCAGGGCGTACTCCTCGCTGAGGCCCTCGGCGGCGACGGCCGCGATCATCCGGTCGATGAGCGTCGCCGGCATCGGATCGACGTCGCGCCAGAGCGCGCGCAGCTGGGCGAACAGCGCAGCATCCTCCCGATCGTGCTCGCTCATGGTGCGCCCTCCGTCCGCGTGGTCGGGGCGTCGAGCAACGCTCGCAGCTTCGCAAGGCAGCGCCGCCGGGTCGGGCCGATGCTGCCGACGGGCATGCCGAGATCGGCGGCCAGCCGTGCATAGTCCGGCCGATCTTCGAAGGCGATCACCCGCAGGAGCCGCTGGCACCGATCGGCGAGGAGGCGGACGGCCGCCCAGAGGCGGCGGTTCTGATCGCCGATCGCGGCGTGCTCCTCGGCGGACTCCTGCTCGGGGAGTAGCGCGTCGAGAGCATCCGTCTCGGTGGTGTCGACCCGTCCGTGCGCTTTGCCCGCCCGCCAGGCCTCGCGCCTCGCGGTCGTGGTGAGCCAGGCGGCGATCGCGCGCGACTCGGTGATCGAGCGCCCGCCGCGCACCAGCTGCATCCAGGTCGTCTGGATCACGTCCTCGGCGAGCGTGCGCTCGAGTCCGTAGGCGCGCACGACGTGCCAGAGCACAGGCGTCATCAGCCGCACGAGGTCGTCCATCGCGCGGCTGTCGCCGTCCCGCCATGCGTCGAAGTATCCGGCGGCGAGCTTCCAGCGTGCCACGCCGTCGTCCGGTGCAGGATCGAGGCCGGCTCCGGGTGGGCCGTCGATCATGAGACTCATTGTGATCACACCTATCAGGAGTGCGGCAAGAGGCTGCTGATACATGGACTCGGTCGATCTCCCGCGCCGGCTCGTCGACGGGCCGATCCCGGGGAGCGGATACCGTGGAGAGGGTGACCGTCCTCGCCGTGCTCCTGTTCCTCAACGCCGCCTTCAACGCCCTCGTCTGGCCGCGGTTCTACGCCCGAATCGCGAAGGATCCGCGCGCCAGGGATGCCGCGGGCAAGCCGACGGCCTTCCTCACCGTGCACGTGGTGCTGATCTCGATCGCCCTCGTGCTGGCCCTGGCGTCGGTGCTCGCCAGCATCGCGGCGCTGACCGGGTCCCTGTAGCGGCCGCGCGGCCGCGCCGCCGACGGCCCGCGCGGAAAACGGAGATGCCGAGCCCTCGGCATCCGCATGTCGTGGTGCGACCCGCCGTCCGAAGCTCTCCGGTTTGGGTTCCCCTGACCAACGACGTCAGTCGCGTGCTTCGTTCCCGGTGCCGCTCACGATGAGGATGCGGCGCAGATGCATCGCCGCGAGCACGCCGGGACCCATCGTGCGGCCGGCGTCGATCGTGCGGTCGTCGACCCTCTCGAGCAGCATCCGGATGGCTCGGGCCGCTTCGCCGCGCAGGCGGTGGGCGTCGGCCGACGACGGGTCTTCCACGGCGATCACGTCGGCGACGGCGTGGCAGGAGGCCGCCAGGGGCTCGGGCAGTTCGGGGTCGAGTGGCATCGCGCCAGGGCGATCCCAGATCGTGTCGGCCGTCGCGTCGGCGATGTCGCGGATCAGGTGCGCGATGCGGTCGAGTCGGGTGAGATCCTCGTGCACATGCAGCGTCTCGCCGCGGCCGCCCCGCGCGCGAGGATTCACGCGGCGGCTGTCGTCCGCCTCTGCGAGCGTCGTGCGCAGCGACGACGTCGTGTCGGCGAGCGACGCGGCATCCTCCGCCCATTGCTCGTGCTCGGGTGGCCACGACTCCGTGATCGCGTAGCCGATGTCGTGCAGGTGGTCGCTGAGCTGATGGCGGAACGCGTCGACCCGTGCGGCCGCGGCCAGGGTCGTGGGGGCAGGGGCGATCAGCAGGTTGACGATGAGTCCGACGACGACGCCGACCGCCATCTGGGTGAGGTAGCCGAGGGAGTAGTTCTCGGCGTCCTGCCCCCCGATGATCAAGACGAAGAGGGCGGCGATCGGCACGTACTCCTTGCCGGCGCCGAACCAGCCCGTGCCCGAGACCAGAACGCCCAGGCCGACGACGACGGGGATCGTCCACCAGTTCGGGCCGACCGTCACGATCACCAGGGTGGCGAGGCCGATTCCGGCGACCAGGCCCGAGAGCGTCTGCAGACTCGACCGCACCGATCCCATCAGCGTCGGATACATGCTCACGAGGGCGCCGAGCGGGGCGTAGTAGGGGTACTGATCGGTGACGCCCGGCATGTGCGGGGCGATCCACCACGCCAGTCCCACCGCGAGAGCGGTCTTCGCCACGAGCAGCAGTCGCGCGGGCTGCACGGCCTCGCGCAGCGACTCCACGACGGCCGGTCGGCGTTCGCGGATTCGCGTGCGGATCTTCGTCACGGCATCCTCTCGGTCGTCCTCCCCGCAGGCCGACGATAGCCGCTGGTGCGGCGCAGTCGAACGGGGTTGCCTCCCGGATCCGTGCCGGGTAGAGCAGCATCCGGCATCCCACACAGACACGTCGGGGGCCGACCCGCCGGATGTCGGACGGATGCTGTGAAGCAGTCCGCCGATCGGCGTGTCGGCCCCCGAAGTGGAGCGGGGCCCGAGCCCGAGCGACCTATGGGGTCACGCGTCGGAATGCGAGGAACGACACGGTCGCGAGCACGGCTACGATCACGAGTCCCCACAGCGCCAGTCCCAGCGCGCCGAGGTCGCCGATCGCGCGCCACACCTGCAGCCACAGCTCCAGGCGGGTCACGAGGAAGACGAGGCCGAGCAGGACGAGCGCGAGCCCGACGCCGACGATCGTCAGCACCAGCGGACCCCAGCTCTTGTAGATCGTGGCGCCCGTGAACCCGAAGAGGAACAGCAGCAGGGCCAGTGTGAAGAACACGACGAACGCGCCCAGCGGCCCTGCCTCCCACAGCCACGGCAGATGGAAGACGTAACCGTTCACGCCATAGCCGTTCGTCGCGAGCTCGATCGCTCCGCCGAGGAGGAAGACCAGTCCCAGCAGCGCGCTGCCCAGCACGGCGGTGGCCAGCGTGCCGAGGAAGAAGTCCCGCCTCGTCACGCTCATCGCCTGCGAGAACGGGAACGTGTACGTCATCGCGCCCATGCCGATCGCGAAGAAGTACCAGAGCGGGGCCTGCCCGCCACCGCCGTACTTCGGGCCGTCGACCGGGATCATGGCGTAGATGAGCACCGAGATAACGACGGCGGAGCCGAGCACGATCAGCGGAACCCAGATGAAGGTCTGGCGGTTGATCAGCTGCAGGCGGATGACGTTGAGTGTGCGTCGCATCAGCGGACTCCTTCCTTGACGGCGGCGTCTTTGGTCGCGGATTCCGCCTTCTGCGTGAGTCGGACGACCAGCTGCTGCAGCGAGACCGGCGCGAGATCGAGACCGGATGCCGAGATCTCGGCGCGCTCGGCCGCCGAGACGTGTCCGAGGACGGTGACCGAAGCCACATGGCCCAACGACTCGCGATGCAGCACCTCGCGGCCGGACGCCCAGGCGTCGACCTTCTCCGCATCGCCGACGACTGTCACGGCGCGGTCGCGCACGGCATCCGTGTCCTCCTCGAGGAGGATCCGACCGTTGTCGATCACGATGACCTTCTCGATGAGGTTCGAGACCTCGTCGATGAGATGCGACGACAGGATGATCGTGCGCGGGTGCTCGGCGTAATCCTCGAGCAGGCGATCGTAGAAGATCTGCCGTGCCACGGCGTCGAGACCCAGGTAGGGCTCGTCGAAGAACGTCAGCTCGGCGCGGGAGGCGAGTCCGATGATGACTCCGACGGCCGAGAGCTGTCCGCGCGACAGCTTCTTGATCGTCTGCTTCATCGGCAGCTGGAACTGCTCGATCAACTCCTCGGCCAGTTCCTGGTCCCAGTTGCGGAAGAACAGGCTCGCGGCTTTGAAGGCATGACGCGGGTACGCGTCATCCGGGTATTTCTGGCTCTCGCGGACGAAGCAGACCCGGTCGAGCACGCGGGCGTTCTCGTACGGCTGCTCTCCGAAGACCCTGACGTCTCCGGAAGTGGCGAAGTTCTGCGCGGTGAGGATCGACATGAGAGTCGTCTTGCCCGCGCCGTTGCGCCCGAGCAGTCCGTAGATCGAGCCTGCCTCGAGCGTCAACGACACGTTGTCGAGCGCACGCTTGTCCTTATAGCGCTTGGTGAGGTTCTGCACCTCGATGACGGCGGTCATGCGGGGTTCTTCCCTTCTGTGGAGGCCGCCCGCTCGGTGAGCAGGGCGGCGAGGTCGGTGGCGCTCAGGCCCAGGGTGCGGGCCTCGGCGAGGAGCGGATCGAGGTAGCGGTCGGCGAACGCGGCGCGGCGCTCGCCCAGCACGATCTCCCGAGCGCCTTCGGCGACGAACATGCCGATGCCGCGGCGCTTGTACAGCACTCCCTTGTCGGTGAGCATGGCGACTCCCTTCGCTGCCGTGGCGGGGTTGATCCGGTAGAAGCCGGCGAGCTCGTTGGTCGAAGGCGCCTTGGTCTCCTCCGCGAGCGAACCGTCGATGATCGAGTCCTCGATCTGCTCGGCGATCTGGAGGAAGAGCGGCTTGCCTTCTTCGATCACGAGTCCTCCGCGGTGGTTGGTGGGTTAGTTACTCGACTAGGTAACCACTGAACCGGAACTGTGTCAACCATGTTCTCGCCCGGGTGTAGGTTCTCGGCGATCATTGTGCGTTCACACTGAAGTGACGGCATGTGGCGGTTCCGTCACGTCCACGAGAAGGAGGCGCCTTTCGGGTGGCGCGGCTCCCCGAATATCCCGCGAACCGATGCACGACCGTGTGGTCCAATGCGAGCCGAACCCGCTCGACTGGGCGTCCAAGACGCTCCCGGGGCCACGAAGGTAGCGGTCTGCGCCGACCACCTCGAACTTCCCGAATGGCGTTCCCCGCAGTCCGATAACGATCTTCGTGCGACATTGGGCCAGTTGGTACCGGTGTCGGTGGGTGCGGGTAGCGTGTCGAGCACCCGAGCAAGCTCCAGGCGCTGACCGGAGCAGATAGAGAGGCGTGCGATGTATTCGGAGGGACTTCCCGCGCGTGGCGTGATCTTCTGGCCGGTGGGTACCGGCGACAGCACCACGGTCGTCGTTGACGACACGGTCGTGGTTCAGGTCGACCTGCACGACCTGGCCAAGGCGGACGATAATGCCAATCCGGAGGTCGCCGTGGTGGATCGGCTCGTTGACGCTCTGCCGCTTGTCGACGGCGAGCCGTACCTGGCGACGTTCGTCTTGACGCACGCGGACAAGGATCACTGTCTGGGTTTCGCGGACCTGCTGAATCGGGTGCGTATCGGCGAGCTCTGGTCCACTCCGCGGCTGTGGCGCGAGTACAACGATCCCGATGCTCCCGAGCTGTGCCCGGACGCCGTGGCATTCCGTGAGGAGTCAGAGCGCCGCATCAACGCGACACGGCTGGCGGTGAGCGCGGGCGGCGCTCCCGGCAGCGGCGATCGGATCCGCGTCGTCGGATACGACAACGAGCACAGCTCGCACGCATACAACGACCTCCCGGACGAGTACCTGGCATATCCGGGTATGTCGTTGTCCATGCTCGACGGTCACGATCGTTCCGGGACCTTTGAGGCGTTCATCCACGCGCCCTTCAAGGAGGACGCGGCCGCCGCGCGCAATGAGACGTCGCTGTCGATGCAGGTCACGCTCACCGATGAGTCCGGGGTTGACGGGAAGGTCCTCCTGTTCGGAGACCTCGCCCACGACACCATCATGAAGATCTTCAACTACAGCGAGTACTACGACCGCGAGCAGTACCTCCAGTGGGATCTGCTCCTGGCACCGCATCACTGTTCGAAGCGCGTGATGTACAAGAAGGACGCCGACGGCGCGGAGATCCTGCAACAGGACGTCCTGGACGCATTCGAACGAAATGCGCGGCTGGGAGCCGCGATCGTCGCGAGCAGTGCCATCTTCCCCACGGTCGACGTGGACGGTCACAACCCGCCTCACCGGATGGCGGCGGATCGGTACGCCGAGATCGCGGACGAGCTGATCTGCACGATGTCCTGGATGGACGAGCTCGCGCCCAGCCCGGTCGTGTTCGGCGTCGACGCGTTCGGGGCCCGCGTGATCCGGGGCGAGCTGCTCGCGAAGTCCGCGCAGGAAGCCGCCCTCGAACTGTCCTCGTCGGCGGTGGGGCGTCGTTTCGCCGCTGTAACGGCGGCGGCGGTGAGCCTTGCGCACGCGCTTCCTGCTGCTGCAGCGGGGGCGGAGACCTCCGGGGCCGATCAGGTCCAGGACGCTATCGCAGCTGATCGCGGCGGCCAGAGTGCGCCGGAGAATCCCATCGGATTCGGTCGGTGAGCGACCTCGCCGCACAGCAGCTCGCGGACCTCGCGGACGTCAGCGGCGGTGCGATCCAAGTTCTCGGCTCCGTCGCGGACGATAAGTCGACGGTCTTCAGCATCTCTCTGAATACCGCGGGGGTGGTGACCTCGGGCTCAGGGATCTCGGTGCGCAGCCGAGAGCGATTCGAGATCCTCGTCGACCCGTCGTACCCCCATTCCTATCCCTCCGTGATGGTTCGACACCGACGGTGGGCCGACACTCCGCACGTCCAATGGGGGTCCCTGCTGTGCTTGTACGCCGCACCATCGGTGGAATGGAACCCCGCAGACGGTATGAGAGGCCTGGTGTCGCGGCTGATGTTGTGGCTGCAGCGCGCCGCCGCCGGCGAACTGGATCCCGCAGGTCAGCCGCTGCACCCCCCGGTCGCGTACGGCTCGTACGCCAACGGATGGATCGTGCTGCGTCCCGATCTCGGAGATCTGGTCCCATGGCGCAACCCCGACGGCGACCGCGTCAAGATCCTCTATGCATGGTGCGTGCAGAAGGGGTCGCGGGTCGACGTCCTCGAATGGCTCACACCCCTCCAGGTCTACGAGCGGGTGATCGAAGCGGGCGACGAAGCCAGCCGCGATGCTGCAGGCCGCCCGCTGTTCGCGGCGCCCACCATCGTCATCAGCGATGTCCTCGACATGGAGTACCCGGCGTCGGCTGCGGCGCTTGCCGAAGCCCTCGACGGATACGGCGTTCCCCGAGAAGCGCTTCTGACTGCTCTCGTTCGCGCATCGACCATCAACAAGGCGCTCGGGCACGCCGTGAGCGGCACCGAAGCAGTGCCGGCCATGATGCTGCTGGCCACCCCAGCGCGCCGGTTGGATCCCGGCGAACCTCTCGCCCACATCACGAGCTGGCACCTGGACGACCTCGGCTCCAAGATCACCGATTTGCTGCAGAGCATCCGCCCGGAGAACGAGAAACTCGCGGCGGATGTGCGCGAACTCGCGGAATCCTGGCTGGGTTTCGCGAAGGTCCAGTGGATGATCGTCCACGAGGCGAGGGCGGAGGTCACGCGCCGTCGCGACACCGGCTCGGTGTCGGCCTGGTTGGCAGGCAAGCGAGTCCTCCTTCTCGGGGCCGGGGCGCTCGGCGCTCCAATCGCTGAGCAGTGCGTCCGCGCGGGCGTCGCAGCACTCCATGTGATCGACAAGGGCACGGTGGGACCTGGCATCCTCGTCCGGCAGCCCTATGACGACGACGACATCGGATACAACAAGGCGGAACGTCTCGCCGCACGCCTGTCCCGGGTTCGCGACGATCTGACCGTCACCGCTTCGCGCGTGAATATCGTCACCGGGATTCTCCAGGAACCGGAGCAGATCCTGACCTACGACCTCGTCATCGATGCGACCGCGGATGTGGGCGTGCGCACCGCATTGGAAGCGGCTCGAGCCCCGGACCGTGCGCAATGGCCCGCGACCATCGGTGCCGTCTTCGGGCACACCGCGGAGCGGGGACTGGTTACCGTCTCGCTGCCCGGCGCTACCGGGGCGACGCACGACATCCTGCGCCGTACCGCGATTGACATCACTTCCAACCCTCCCGCCGGCTGGGCCGACATCGCCGAAGACTTCTTTCCCGCTGCTCCCCGGACCGACATGTTCTTCCCCGAGCCGGGCTGCTCCTCACCGACCTTCACCGGTTCCTCGACGCAGACGGTGGCTCTGGCGGCAGGACTCCTGTGGGCGGCGCTCCGGGTGCTCACCGATTCCGCAGCTACCCCCATGACCGCAGTCGCCGTCTATCTCGCGCCACCCGCGTCGGGTCACCCTCCACGACCGCTTTCTTGGTCGAACGACGTGGCCGTCGCTGACGATTCGGGACAATACGAAGTGCTGCTCAGCACGCGCGCACTGGCCGAGATCCGCACTGAAGCGCGTCGCGGCGCACGCATTCGCGGCGCGAGCGTCGAAACCGGGGGGATGCTCCTTGGCGCCATCGACGACGCGACGCGCACCGTCCACGTCGACGCCGCCGCCGGGCCCCCGCCGGACAGTCACCTGTCCCCGATCTACCTCGACCACGGTGTCGACGGCACCCAGGAACTCGTCGACGCCAGCCTGCGCAACACGGGCGCTCGAGTCGGATTCGTCGGTATGTGGCACACGCACCCCTACGGGCCGGCGCGGCCGAGCGACATCGATGACAGGGGCATGTCGCAGATCGTGACCCCGCGAGGCGCTGGGCGCCGCGCGCTCATGGTCATTCTCGGCGGACCATCTCCTGAGTGGGACGGATGGCTTCAGAACGGGACACCACCACGCGTCTACGCGCGGGTCGTGCGCCGCGACGACACCGCCCGAAGGCCGTCGACGGACTCGCCGTATTACCTCACCATCGGGGAGACGCACTGGTTCCCGGGCGGGTTCACCTACCCGTCGACAGCGAGGGCCGAACGTTGACGTCCCCGCGGATCGGGCTGGCCCTGTCCGGGGGCGGTTTCCGCGCTACAGCATTCGGTCTCGGGTGCCTGCGTGCTCTTCACGACCGTGACCTGTTGCGGTGGGTCTCCGTGGTGTCGGGGATCAGCGGTGGAAGTCTGCTGACGGCCATGTGGGCATACGGTCCCGCCGATTTCGCCGAGTTCGACGATTCCGTGACCCGTTTGCTCCGCAGCGGACTGCAGTCCGAGTTGGTCCGGCGTGCGTTTGCGCCCGGCGCCGCGCTGAAAAGTACCGGGAGCGCGTTGCGCGCCGTCGTGCCGGGGAAGCACCGCGGCTACTCCCGCACGGATGCCCTGGTCTCCGCGCTCTCGTCGCGGGAGTTCGGCAGTCGCAGCTTGCAGGACGTCACCCACCCCGACATGTCCGTCGTGCTGTCCGCGACGGACATGGTCACCGGCAACGCTGTGCGCTTCGGCAGCCAAGTGAGCTCCTGCTCCGCTCACGGCAAGATCATCGATCCCGTGACAGTCGCCGAGGCTGTGGCGGCGTCGGCAGCGTTCCCACTCCTGCTGCCTGCGATGGCCAGGACGTACGAATTCGAGGACCACAACGGCGCTCGAGCTGCACGGAAAGTCGTGATGACCGACGGCGGGGTCTACGACAACCTCGGCCTGAGCCCGCTGCTGCCGAACCGGTCCATTGCCCATACGAACCACGCGTACGACCTGGACTTTCTCATCGCCGCCGATGCCGGCCGGGGACGCTCCCACCGCCGCGCCGCGCGCTTTTTCGTCAGCAGGCTTTCGCAGAGTTTCGACATCACCTACGCGAAGACACAGGACGCCAGTCGCAGCCGCATCCACGACGCCGCCTCCTCAGGTCAGATCAAGGGGTTTGTTCACGCCTACCTCGGCATGCGCGATCAGAACCTGCCCACGCCTTTGCCCGACTTGGTCCCACGCGCGCGCGTTGACCGCTACCCGACCAACTTTGCCGCGATGAGAGCTGAGGACCTGACTGCGGTGGCGGTACGGGGCGAGCAGCTGACAAGGGCCCTCCTCGGGTACTACCACCCGGAGTTGGACGGCTGACCGCCTCCCAGGCAGTACGCCCCGCTTGAGACGGTCGCGCGACCCGGATGGATCCGGAGATACCCTCGGGAAGGCGCATGTGATCTGCCCCTCAGAGCAACCCGGCCGGGGGCGTCAACTCTGGTCCCGGGGGCCCTCTGTAAGAATCCGCCCTCTTGTGTGGAATCTCCGGCCCGCGACCAATCGCAACTGTCGCGGAATCCACTCATCCTCCGCCATTCTGGGTGGGAACCTACACGGGGGCGACCGACGTGGGCCACCGGGTCGTCGAGCGAGCGGAGCGAGACGGAACGCGGCTCAGGCGCCCGGACTCCCGACGTACATCGACCCGTGCAGCTCGGCGACGTGGTCGAAGGCGAGGCGGCTCGCGGTCGCGGCATCCTTCGCACGCAGCGCGTCGACGAGCCGCGCGTGCTCCTCGTTGGACTCGCGCAGGTAGTCGATGCGATAGGGGATGAAGTACGCGTAGAGCTCATGCGAGACGCGCTGGTGCAGGTCGACGGCTCCGGCCGCGCCCGCCATCCCGACCAGCACCTCGTGGAACGCGGCGTCGGCGGTGCGGAAGCCGGTCCAGTCGGGCACTGAGCGCATCTCCTCGACGAGGGCGTCGAGCTGCGCCAGTGCCCCCTCGTCGGCGGAGGCGCTGGCGATCGCGGCGAGCCCGGCCTCGAGCGCGGCGCGCTGGTCGATCAGAGCGTGCACGTGCGCGGCATCCGCCCGGTACGCGTCGATCTCGACGACCGTGCCCACCGCCGGTGCGTCGGCGATGAACGTGCCGCCGGCGTGGCCCTTGCGCCGGACGACGACGCCCTCGTCGCTCAGCGCGCGGTATGCGCGTCGCACCGTCATCTCGCTGACCTCGAACGCGCGAGCCGTGTCCTCGGTGCTGGGCAGACGCTGCCCCGGTGCCAGCATCCCGAGCTCTACGGCCAGCGAGATCCGCGCACGCACCGTGTCGACGGCGGTCGTGCGGCGGATCGCGCCGAGTGCCGGGGAGGCCAGGTCCATCGTGTGCGTCTCTCGGTCGGCACCGGTCGGCCGGGGCGACCCCGACTCAGCTCGTCGCGCGTTCCTCCGTGCGATCCGGTGCGGCGGGGTGCTCGACGAGTTCGGCGTCGAGGTGGAACCGCCTGCCCGCCACGATACCGATCGCCATCGCGGCGACGGGGATCAGCGCGAGCACGATGCTCACCGCTACGCTGCCGCCGGTCACGAGTGTGAAGTTCGACAGGACGAGCCACAGTGCGGAGGCGAGGCCGATCACCGCGAGGATGGGGAAGACCCGCGCCTTCACCGAGCGACCGGATGCGAGACCCGGGCGTCGGGCGAAGAACACGAGCACCGCGATCGAGGTCGTCAGCATCAGCAGCACCATGCCCACGGTCGCGACGCCGGCCATCGAGCCGAAGACGCCGACGAGGGGGTCGAGGCCGAGCAGCGCGAGCGCGGCCAGCACGATGGCGGCGGTGATGGTCTGCACGATCGAGGAGAACGCCGGGGAGTGGTGGGTCGCGTGACGGCGTCCGAGTCGCGCGGGGAGCACGGCCTTGTTCGCGAGCGTGAACTGGTAGCGGGCGATCACGTTGTGGAACGAGAGCACGCAGGCGAAGAGGCTGGTGATGAGCAGCACCTGCACGACGTCGCGGAAGATCGGCCCGAGATACCGGGTCGTCGTGTCGAGCAGCAGGTTGCCCTCGCCCGCGAGGGTCTGCTGCGCCACGGCGACCGCGTTGCTCGCGCCCACACCGGTGACGAGCGCCCAGCACGAGATGGCGTAGAAGACGCCGATGATGATCACCGCGAGGTACGTCGCCCGCGGGATGGTGCGCTCGGGCGCGCGGGCCTCGTCGCGGAACACCGCCGTCGCCTCGAACCCGATGAACCCGGTGAGGGCGAACAGCACGGCCACGCCGATGCCGCCGGTGAACACGTTCGCCGGGTCGAAGGTCTCGAGCGCGATGCCCTCGGCGCCGCCGGTGGCGAAGATCACGACGTCGAGCACGACGACGACGAGGATCTCGAGCGCGAGCGCGATGCCGAGAACCTTGGCGCTCAGTTCGATGTGCCGGTAACCGAGCACGGCCACGATCGCCATGGTCGCGAACGAGTAGAGCCACCAGGGCAGGCTCGGTCCGCCGAAGAACGTCACGAGATCGTCGACCGCCCACCCCATGTACCCGTACACGCCGACCTGGATCGCGGTGTACGCGACGAGCGCGGTGAACGCCGAGCCGAGTCCGAACCGCGATCCGAGCCCGGCTGTCACGTACGAGAAGAACGCGCCGGCCTCCTTCACGAACGGCGTCATCGTGACGAATCCGACGGAGAAGACGAGCAGGATCACGGCCGCGAGGGCGAAGCCGATCGGAGCGCCGGCGCCGTTGCCCGAGCCGATGGCGATCGGCACATTGCCGCCGATCACGGTGAGGGGAGCGGCGGCGGCGATCACCATGAAGACGATCGCGCCGGTGCCGAGCTGGCCGTCGAGGCGCTGGCGCGGCTCGGCGAGAGGGGAGACGGTCATGTGGTCTCTTTCGACGAGCATCCGGAGAGGGATGCGGAGAGGAGGGGGTCAGTACAGATCGGTGCGGCGGTCGGCGAGGTACGGGTTCTCCCGTCGCGCGCGTCGCGTGGCCTCGGGATCGATCGTGGCGATCAGGAGGCCGGTGTCGGTGGGTCCGAGGGAGTCGAGCACGACCCCGTCGGGGGAGACGATGCTGCTGCGGCCGACATACGTCAGGTCGCCTTCGGTGCCGGTGCGGTTGACGTAGACGACGTGCACCTGGTTCTCCCACGCCCGCACGGGGATGAGCCGTTCGGCGATGTGCGCGTAGGGCTCCATCTGCGCGGTCGGGACGATGACGGCATCCGCTCCGCTGAGGGCCGCGGCGCGCACGGTCTCGGGGAACTCGACGTCGTAGCAGATAAGCACCGAGACCTTCACGCCGTCGATGTCGATCGTGGGCGGGAGGGTGTCGCCCGCCACGAAGAGACTGCGATCGAGGTCGCCGAAGAGGTGCGTCTTGCGGTAGCGAAGCAGCTCGGCCCCGCTCCGGTCGATCGCGACGAGCGAGTTCGTGATGCCGCCATCGGGGAGCGTCTCAGGGAGGCCGGCGATGATCGCGATGCCCGCCTCTCGGGCGATGGCGGCGACGCGGTCGACGAGCTCGGGCACGGCGAGCGGTGCCAGCGCATCGCCGATGTTGTACCCGGTGACGAACATCTCGGGGGTGACGAGCATGCCGGCGCCGTGAGATGCCGCCGTCCGTGCGGCCTCCGCGATGACCGCGAGGTTCGCCTCGACGTCGCCGGCGACGCCGTCGTGCTGCAGTCCGGCGATGGTCAGGGTCATGCGGAGGCTCCTCGGGATACGTCGTCGTGATCCATCTAATAGATCAGAATGATCTATTAGATGACCATTGTGTGACGATCGTGTTTCCTCCGCAAGGGGTGCGGGGTCGGAGTTCCGCGGATGGTGCCGCGTTTCGAGCGAAGCGAGACGAAACGCGGTTACGACCGCAGACCCTCCGTAAGGCGGCGCTCGTAGGGTGGACGGGTGGAGTTCCCCTACGGCCGCCTGCGTCGTCGCCCCGACGTCGAGGCCGAGAACCTGCAGGCGTACGACGCGACCGACCTGCTGCTCGTCGACCGGGCGCTGGCTCTCGACGTGCCGGGCGAAGAGATCACCGTGATCGGCGACGAGTACGGTGCCATCACCCTGGCGCTCACGGCGGGCGGCCACGCCGGCGTTCGCGTGCACCAGGACCTCGCGACCGGCCGCCGCGCGCTCGACCTCAACGCCGCCGAGCTCGGGCTCACAGGCTTCGCGTCGCACGAGCTGGACGCCGAACTGCTCACGGGCGCGCGACTCGTGCTGCTGCAGCTGCCGAAGTCGCTCGCCGAGCTCGAGGAGGTCGCGGATGCCGTCGCGCGCTGGGCCGCGCCGAACGTCGTGCTCGTCGCAGGCGGCCGGGTCAAGCACATGACTCTCGCGCAGAACGAAGTGCTCGCCCGCAGCTTCGCCGTCGTTCAGGCGCAGCGGGCGGAGCGCAAGTCGCGGCTCATCATCGCCTCGGAACCTCGGGATGCCGCGGGCGAACCGCCCTTCCCCGTGAGGCAGCAGCACGATGGGCTCACGCTGGTCGCGCACGGCGGCGCCTTCGCCGGCGCGAAGCTCGACATCGGCACGCGGGTGCTGCTCGACGCGCTCGGCCTCGGTCGGGGTGGCGCGGACCCGGGGGCTGAAGCCGGCGATGCGCCGGGTGCAAGCCCGCCGACCGTCGTCGACCTCGGCTGCGGCACCGGTGCCCTCGCCGTCTCCTACGCGCTCGCGCACCCCGACGTCCGCGTGATCGCGACCGACCGCTCGGCCGCAGCGGTCGCCTCGGCCCGGGCAACGGCCGCGGCGAACGGCATCGCCGGCCGGATCGACGTCATGCACGACGACGCGGCGTCGGAGGTCTCCGACCGGAGCGCCGACGTCGTCCTGCTCAATCCGCCGTTCCACCTCGGTACGAGCGTGCACACGGGTGCCGCGATCCGGCTGTTCGAGGCCGCCGCGCGAATCCTGCGCCCGGGTGGCGAGCTCTTCACGGTGTACAACTCGTCGCTGGGGTATCGCGCCGAACTGACTCGCCTTGTGGGGCCGACGGAGCAGGTGCATCGCACCCCGAAGTTCACGGTGACGCGCAGCATCCGTCGCTGACGGCGCGCCCGGCGCCGCTGTCGATTCGTCGGCAAAAGAAAACTCGGCCCCAGAGGGACCGAGTGGTATGAGCTGAGTCTAGCAGGGAACCGCCGTCGTCCGCCGGACGCGGGACGTGCGATCAGCGTCCCGAGCATGAGTCGGATCACCAGCCAGGCGGGCGGGTAACCTTTCCGACGGTCGGTGGCAGCTGAGATCCGGTGATCTCCGCCACGGTCAATCGATGCCACCAGTGACCACCTACCCCATCGGTGTTCGAACCAGCCAGGGCGCCGGCGAGGTAACTGACGGTCGGGTTTACTGTTCCCACCGGAACGCGTGCCCGCGCCTGCTTGATCGGAAACTCGAGATCGCTGTCGTTGCTGATCACGATCGCCGCGTCGACGCGTCGCTCCAAGACATCCAGGAGCAGGTGCGACGCCACGTTGACATCCGACCCCTTCTCCTCGCGACGCGCGACCGAGGCCATGAATGTGGCATCAGGGGCGTCCGCGCCACGAGCGTCGCGGACCATCACCGGCCAGCTCGGGCGTGTGAGAACCGGGCGTTGCCTCTTGTCCGCCGTTGCCAGCGGAGCAGTTGCCACTCGGGAAACGTAAGTGCCCATCGCCATGACGTCTACGGCGCCGTGCGCCTTCAAGGCGCGAAGGTAGGTGTCCTGATCCTGCTGCCCCGATTCGTTGCCCGCGCCCTTGATGCGCGCAGTGCAGTAGGTCACCCGTTCGATGCGCGCTCGCGTCCACGATGCGCCAGGGCCGGACACGATGGTCTGCGACAGGGCGCGGAGATCGAGCCACCGCCAGCCCGCAACGCCGCGCCCGCACATCCGACGCGCGCCGTAGTACAGGTTGAACCCATCGATGTAGACGCCCACTCGCATCAGCACACGGTAGCCGCTCATCCCGACCCGTGGGACAGCCCGTCGCACAATGCTGGAACATTGGTAGTTCCGAGCTCTCGGATGCCGAGAAGGGTGAGCCGAACAGTCGGGAGGCGGCTGGGCGGGCCCGACGACACGCGCGACGGACGCCGCGCAATCCCCCGGTCAGACGCGGAAAGTCAGGCAGACTAGCAAACCCGGATTTGGCGCTGACCGGCCATTTCGTTACGTTGGTCTGTGGGCCTGATGGCCCGAAGACCAGTCCGCGACCGCGTCCTTCTTTCGAATGTGCTGTGCTGCGAAGAGGCGTGGGCGTACGGTCGATGCTCTATCGCGGGGGATCCGAAATCCGCCGTCCGTGCCGCCACAGCACCATGTCGAAACGGCCGGGAGCGTCACCCGGGCGTAACCGAAGCAGGCTCAGCCACCCGAAGGCGAGCCGCGGGGGAAACGTGTCCGAAATCGCTCTAGAAGCGCGCAATCTGTACAAGGTGTTCGGCAAGAACACGAACCAGGCGGTGCGACGCCTGAAAGCCGGTGAGACCCGCACCGACGTCGCCGAGAACGGGACAGCAGCCGTCATCGACGCCAGCTTCACCGTGAAGCGCGGCGAGATCTTCGTCATCATGGGGCTCTCCGGCTCCGGCAAGTCCACCATCATCCGGATGCTGAACGGTCTCCACGAGGCCACCGACGGCTCCGTGCTCGTCGGCGGAGACGCCATCACCGGCATCCCCGGTTCGCGCCTGCGCGAGATCCGCCGTGACCGCATCTCGATGGTGTTCCAGCACTTCGCCCTGCTGCCGCACCGCACGGTCGCCGCGAACGTCGCCTACCCGCTCGAGCTCAAGGGCGTCGGAAAGTCCGAGCGCCTCGCGAAGGCCGAGGAGATCCTGTCCCTCGTCGGCCTCGAGGGTCAGGCCGACAAGCTCCCGTCCGAGCTGTCCGGCGGAATGCAGCAGCGCGTCGGCATCGCCCGCGCGCTCGCCGCAGACACCGACATCCTGCTGATGGACGAGGCGTTCAGTGCCCTCGACCCGCTGATCCGGCGCGAGATGCAGGAGCAGCTGCTCGAGCTGCAGGAGAAGTTCCAGAAGACCATCGTGTTCATCACGCACGACCTCAACGAGGCCATGTTCCTCGGCGACCGCATCGCCGTGATGCGCGACGGCCGCATCGTGCAGATCGGCACACCAGAGGACATCCTCACCGACCCGGCCAACGACTACGTCGAGCAGTTCGTGCAGGACGTCGACCGGGCCCGCGTGCTCACGGCCGGCAACGTCATGGAGCGCCCACGCCCCGTCGTCGCCGAGACGGCCGGTCCGCGCACGGCGCTCCGCCAGATGCGGGACGCCTTCATGTCGGCGACGTACGTCACGGGCCGCGACCGCACGCTGCTCGGCATCGTCACCGACCGGGATGCCGTGAAGCTGGTGCGCAAGGGTGTGACGACTCTCGAGTCGATCCTCAAGCCCGTGCCGCAGAGCGTGAGCGTCGACGAGGTGCTCATGAACCTCTTCATTCCTTCGGTCGAGTCGCCGCTGCCGCTCGCGGTGGTCGACGCCGACGGACGCCTCGTCGGCGTCATCCCCCGCATCACCCTGCTCGCAGCGCTCGGCCCCGGTCCCGGCGCCACAGGCGAGCTCACCCTGCCGCTGCTGCCCATGCCGCAGGCCGAGATCGACGCCGTACTCGACGACGGGTGGACCGCTGAACCGGCTCCGTCGACCGGCTCGGGAACCCCGATGGCAGAGGAGGTGCGCTGATGGATGGCTTCCGCATCCCCCTCGGCTCCTGGGTCGCATCCGGCGTCGACTGGATCAAGACCAACCTCGACGGCCTGCTCGACGTGGTGTCGTTCGTCGTCACCTCGCTCGTGCAGGGCCTGACCTTCCTGCTGCTCCTGCCGTACTTCTACGTCGTGATCGTGGTCGCCGCGCTCATCGCGTGGCTCGTGCGGTCGTGGCAGCTCGCGATCGGGACCGTGATCTCGTTCACACTCATCGTCGCGATGGGCCTCTGGGTCCCCGCGATGCAGACGCTCGCCCTCGTGCTGGTCGCCGCACTCGTCGCCGTGATCATCGCGATCCCGCTCGGCATCTGGTCTGCGCGCAACGCGACCGTGCGGGCGGTGCTCAAGCCGGTGCTCGACTTCATGCAGACGATGCCCGCGTTCGTCTACCTGATCCCGGCCATCGTGTTCTTCAGCATCGGTGTCGTGCCCGGTCTGGTCGCGACGGTGATCTTCGCGCTCCCGCCGGGTGTGCGCCTCACCGAACTCGGCATCCGCGGAGTCGACTCCGAGACCGTCGAGGCGGGACAGGCGTTCGGCGCGAAGCCGGGACAGATCCTGCGCGGCATCCAGCTTCCGCTCGCCATGCCGACCATCCTCGCCGGTGTGAACCAGGTCATCATGCTCGCCCTGTCGATGGCCGTCATCGCAGGCATGGCCGGAGCCGACGGGCTCGGAAAGATGGTCGTCGAGGCCATCTCCACCGTGAACATCGCCAAGGGCGTCGAGGCAGGTCTGGGAGTCGTGCTCATCGCCGTCTTCCTCGACCGCGTCACGGCTGCTCTCGGCACGCTCGGACGCAACCGCGGTTCGCTGCTGGCACTGATCCGCGATCGCCGCGCGCAGCAGCGCGCTGCCGCGATCGAGGCAGCGCCGGCATCCGCCCCGGCATCCGCGTCCGTCGAAGAGAAGGAGCTCCAGAATGCGTAATCGCAGGCTCATCACCGTCGCGGCGCTCGGCGCCGCGGCATCCCTCGCCCTCGCCGGGTGCGCGAGCGACGGCGCCGGCGGAACGATCGAACTGGCCGGCGGCGGGTCGGATGCTGCGGGCGGCGGCGACAAGGGCACGATCACCCTCGGGTTCCTGCCCTCGTGGACCGACGGTCTCAGCACCGCGTACCTGCTGCAGGATCAGCTCCAGAAGCTCGGCTACACCGTCGAGATGAACGCGCTCACCGAGGCGGGACCGCTGTACACGGGGCTCGCGCAGGGCGACGTCGACGTCTTCCCGTCGGCGTGGCCCGAGATCACGCACGCCGAGTACATGGCGACGTACGGCGACTCGATCGAAGACCTCGGCACGTACTACGACAACGCGAAGCTGACGATCGCGGTCCCCGAGTACACAGACATCGACTCGATCGACGAGCTCGCTGCAGCGAGCGACCGGTTCGACGGCAAGATCTACGGGATCGAGCCGGGTGCCGGACTCACCGGCCAGACGCAGAAGATGATGCCCGAGTACGGCCTCGACGGCTACGAGCTCGTCACCTCGTCGACCGCTGCGATGCTCACCGAGTTGAAGTCGGCGACCGAGAACGAGAAGGACATCGTGGTGACCCTGTGGCGTCCGTTCTGGGCCAACGACGCGTACCCCGTGAAGGACCTCGAAGACCCGAAGGGCGCCATGGGCGAGGCCGAGGGTCTGCACTTCCTCGGCACGAAGGGCTTCGCCGCCGAGTACCCCGAGGCCGCCGAGCTCATCGAGAAGATCACGCTCGATGACGCGCAGTACGGCTCACTGGAGGACCTCGTCGTCAACGAGTACGGCGAGGGTCGCGAGGCCGAAGCCGTCGACGCATGGCTCGAGGAGCACGGCTCGGAGTTCGACTGGGTCGTCGACTGATCTGAGACGTTCCGTCGTCGGGATCCCTCAGGAGGTCGGGCTCTGGGCGGCTTCGTCGGGGTGGTTGGGCGTCCAGCCCAGCCACCCGTCCGACGTCTTCGCGACCGTCCAGTCACCGCACGCGAAGACCGTGTCGAGGTCGTAGACGTCGACCGTGTCGTCCAGCGTGTAGGCCGGCGCGGACTGCCGCGGCACCTCCGCGCACACCGCTGGGTCGAGCTCTTCCCCGCTCTCGGCGGCGAGGACGGCATCGTCGGCCTGCGTCGACCGAGTCACCCTGATCTGCGTGCCGTCGGCGGGGAGCCAGGGTGCGTCGAGGTCGCCGTCGGCGGCGAAAGCGGCGGCATCCGTGTACTCCGCGGACTTCTGCTTGTGGACGAGCCCGTCGACGACGGCGCAGCCGGATGCTGTGAGTGCCACGGACGCGAGCAGGCCGACGGCCGCGACCGAGGTCAGCAGGTTTCTTCTCATGCTTCCACTCTCCCGGCGGGCGGGGGCGCCGTCGTCAGCCGGGAGAGTGAGACTGCGTACATCGCAGGAGGGGTCTTCGCTGCGGCCGGGGCTATCCCGCACCCCCTCCTCCGGAGCGCTGCCGAAGGAGATCACGCGTTGCGAAGGAGTCGCCGGGCGTATCCGTCCTTCATTGCGAGCGATCTCCTGCACAGCGTGCGGGCGCAACCCCCTTCGATGTCGGAAGATCACGCCGTAGCCTGACCGCATGGACGGGTTCGCCGCGGTCGACTTCGGGTTCGCTCGCGAGGTGCTGCAGCGCGGCATCGCGGCGCTGTACCTCGTCGCCTTCATCTCGACGCTGAACCAGTTCCGCCCCCTGCTCGGCGAGCGCGGTCTGCTCCCGGCCCCGGCCCTGATCGACTGGGTCGGCGACAAGCCGTCGCGCCGAAGGATGCTGCATCCCACGCTCTTCCTCCGCATCCGCTACTCCGATCGGCGTCTCATCGTCCTGTGCTGGTACGGCATCGCGATCGCGGCCGTGCTCGTGCTCGGCATCCCTCAGCTCGCGCCGCCCTGGGTGCCGATGATCGCTTTCCTCGCCCTGTGGCTCGGATACATGTCGATCGTGAGCATCGGGCAGACGTTCTACTCCTTCGGGTGGGAGATGCTGCTGCTCGAGGCCGGGTTCCTCGCGGCGTTCCTCGGGTCGCACGATCAGCCGCCGCCGACGATCGTGATCGTGCTGTTCTGGTGGCTGCTGTTCCGGGTCGAGTTCGGAGCCGGCATGATCAAGATCCGCGGTGGTCGCGAATGGCGAGACCTCACCGCGCTCGTGTACCACCATGAGACGCAGCCGATGCCCGGACCGCTGAGTCGTCAGGCACATTTGCTGCCGAGGTGGTTCCACCGGGCGGAGGTCGTCGGCAACCACATCGCGCAGCTCGTCGTGCCGTTCTTCGTGTTCGCTCCGCTGCTGTCGATCTGGGTGCCGGGGCCCGTCCCGCAGATCATCGGCACGACGGCCGCGCTGATCATGATCGGGACCCAGCTGTGGCTCGTCGCCACCGGCAACTTCGCGTGGCTGAACTGGGTGACGATCGTGATCGCGTTCTCGGCGGTGGCGCTCCCGGGGATCGGTTCTGCGGGGTCGGAGGAGACGGGCGCGGCCTGGCCCGGCATCCCGCTGTACTGGTTCGTGATCACGTCGGCCGTCGGCGTGCTCGTGGTTGCGCTGAGCTGGCCGGCGCTGCGCAATCTCTTCGCCCGGCGACAGCTCATGAACGCGAGCTTCAACCGGTGGCAGATCGCGAACGCGTACGGCGCGTTCGGCACGGTCACGAAGGAGCGCATCGAGCTGGTCGTCGAGGGCTCGGCCGACGACGACGCGCTGCTGTGGCGCGAGTATGAGTTCAAGGGCAAGCCGGGCGACGTGCGGCGCGTACCCGGTCAGTTCGCGCCGTACCACCTGCGGCTCGACTGGCTGATGTGGTTCCTGCCGCTCGGACGCTCGCTCGACGACTGGTTCACGGTGTTCCTGCTGCGACTCCTCGAGGCGGATGCGCCGACGCTCGCCCTGCTGCGCTCCGATCCGTTCGAGGGGAAGCGGCCGCGGTGGGTGCGGGCGGTGTCGTACCGGTACCGCTTCGCGACCCGCGCCGAGCGGCGCGCGCACGGCGTGCGGTGGATGCGGACTCGTCAGGCCGTGGTGCTCGGTCCGGTCGGGCTGCGGTGAGGCCGCGGCATCCGCTCTGCTGTGCGTCCGACTCGGTGCCGCCCGTAACGAAGGAGATCTCGCGCTGCGAAGGAGCTTTCACGCGGGTCTCTCCTTCGTTGCGTGCGATCTCCTGCGCACCGTGCGATCTCCTGCGCACCGCGCGGCGGCTCGACACCGCACAGCCGTCGACCGCATCCGAGCGCAGCGAAACGCCCCGGCCGGAGTGTGAACTCCGGACGGAGCGTCCCGTCCCGCTCGGAGAGGTCAACTGATCTTCTTCCGGTACGTCACGATCGCGAGTACGTACGCCACGACCAGGATGCCGATGCACCAGGCGAGCGCGACCCAGATGTCGTTCCCGACGGGCTGCTCGGCGAACAGGGCCTGGATCGTGTTCACGATCGACGTCACCGGCTGGTTCTCGGCGAACCAGCGCACCGGCCCCGGCATCGTGTCGGTCGGCACGAACGCCGAGCTGATGAACGGCAGGAAGATCAGCGGGTACGAGAACGCGCTCGCTCCGTCGACCGTCTTGGCGGTGAGTCCGGCGATGATCGCCAGCCACGTGAGCGCGAGGGTGAACAACAGCAGGATGCCGATGGCCCCGAGCCAGGCGAGCACGCCGGCACCGGTGCGGAATCCCATCGCGAACCCGACCCCGAAGATGATCGCCAGGGTGATGGCGTTCGCGGTGAGCGACGTCAGCACGTGCGCCCAGAGGACGCTCGACTGCGCGATCGGCATGGAGTGGAAGCGCTCGAAGATGCCGCTCTGCATGTCGGTGAACAGCCGGAACGCCGTGTAGGCGATGCCGGATGCGATCGCGATCAGCAGGATGCCGGGCAGCAGGTAGTTCACGTAGTTCTCCGAGCCGGTGCTGGTGCGCAGCGCCCCTCCGAACACGTACACGAACAGGAGCATCAGCGCGATCGGGGTGACCGCCGTGGTGATGATGGTGTCGGGACTGCGGAAGATGTGCCGCATCGAGCGGCCGGTGAGAGTCGCCGTGTCCGCGGCGAAATGAGTGGTCATGCTGCGTTCTCCTTGTCTGTGTCGTGAGCCGACGGGCCGATGAGCGTGAGGAAGATCTCCTCGAGGGTGGGCTGCTTCTCGACGTACTCGACCTTCGCGGGAGGCAGCAGGGCCTTGAGCTCGGCGAGCGTGCCGTTCGCGATGATGCGGCCCTCGTGCAGGATGCCGATGCGATCGGCGAGGTGCTCGGCCTCGTCGAGGTACTGCGTGGTGAGGAGCACGGTCGTGCCGGAGTCGGCGAGCCGCTTCACGACCTCCCACACCTCGATGCGCGCCTCCGGGTCGAGACCGGTGGTGGGCTCGTCGAGATAGATGACCTCGGGGTCGCCGACGAGGCTCATGGCGATGTCGAGTCGCCGTCGCATGCCGCCGGAGTACGTGCCGACCTTGCGGCTCCCGGCATCCGTCAGACGGAACGTGGCCAGCAGGTCGTCGGCGACCTTCCCGGGGTTCGGCAGGTGCCGCAGCTTCGCGACGAGGACGAGGTTCCCACGTCCGGTGAGGATCTCGTCGACCGCGGCGAACTGCCCGGTGAGGCTGATGGACTCGCGCACCCGCAGGGGCTCGGCGGAGACGTCGAATCCGCGCACGGCGGCTGTGCCGGCATCCGCTCTGAGCAGTGTCGAGAGGATGCGGACCATGGTCGTCTTGCCGGCGCCGTTCGAGCCGAGGAGGGCGAAGATCGATCCCTTCTCGACCTCGAAGGAGACGCCGCGCAGCACGTGCAGGTCGCGGTAGGACTTCTCGATGCCGTGGACGGCGATGGCGGGCGTGGTCATGATCGACTCTCCTTCTTCTTGGCCTCGTCGACGGCCTCGACGAGGCGCGCGCGCTCCTTGTCGACCCACTGCGAGCCGCCGTACGCCTCGGCGTAGCTCTCGGCGTACTCGACGGGGTCGTCTCCGACGATGTCGGCGATGGGGGTTCCGTCGACGGCTGCGCGCTCCCAGAGGTCGGCGAGGTCGAGGAAGATCCGCACGAGGGTGTCGCCGTCGGTGATCCCGCCGTAGTAAATCGTGTAGCGGTGCTGGGCGTTGGCGACGGTGCGGTAGGGCTCGGGCAGGGCGTCGATGCGCTTTTTCGCATCGCGGTACTGCTTCTTCTGCTCGAGCGATCCGGTGATGAATTCGAGCCACTTGGCGGCCATGTCAGTTCTCCTTGTTCGTGGTGTTCGTGGCGGTGCTGTTCGCGGTGGTGCTGTTCAGCTGGTCGATGCGCTGCGCGAGGAAGTTCCAGGTGGTCCAGAACTCCTCGAGTTCCTGCGTGCCTGCGGGGTTGAGGGAGTACACCTTGCGGGGCGGCCCCTTCTCGCTCGGCACCTTCTCGACGTCGACGAGCTTCTTCTGCTCGATCCGCACGAGGAGGGCGTAGATCGTGCCCTCGGCGATGTCGGTGAATCCGTGATCACGCAGTCGCGCGGTGATCTCGTATCCGTAGGCCGGCTGCTCGGCGAGGAGGGCAAGGACGATGCCCTCCAGAGTGCCTTTGAGCATCTCGGTCATCTGCTTGCCCATGACGCTCCCTTCTGTCATTCGGTACTCAGTGTTGCTGGGTACCGGTACAAAGTAACACTGAGTACCGGTACTTAGCAACACCGAATACCGACCTCATCTCGAACACGAGCGAGAGGATCTGTACATGACGTGACAGACCGGGCACAGTGAGAAGCGTGGCGGCGATCGCGTGGTCCTGGCGGAACGTCCTTCACGGCGTCGTGCTCGGACTCCCCGCGGGCTTCGCCACGCTGAGCGATCCTCGCTTCGGGCTCGCCCTTGCCGTCGGAGTACTGCCCGCGGCGGCGCTCGGTCTGGCCGCGAACCGACGGCGGCGCACGGGTGCCCTCATCGTCGGGGGGATCGCTGCGGCGGCCGTGCTGCTCGGGTCCGCAGTCGCCGGCATCCCGATCCTCGCGGTGTCCGCGGTCTTCGTCGTCTGCGTCATCGTGGCGGTGGCGGCCTCGGACCCGTCGCACCGACTCGCGACCCCGATGCTCGTACTGGGTGTTCCGCTGATCGGCGTCGGACTCTCGTTCTCCACCGTCTCGAGCGGTCTCGCCGCCGCCGGCCTGATCGTCGTCGGTGCGGTCTACGCCTACCTCGTCTCGCTGTTGTGGCCAGCGCGCCGAGCGGCTCCGCGGCCGCCGCGTCGCGAGACCACCCGCGCGGCCATGCTCATGTACGGTGTCCAGATCGGCCTCGCGGGAGCCGCGGCAGCGGCGATCGGTTTCGCGCTCGGCGTCGATCACCCGGGGTGGGCGTGCGCGGCGGCGCTTCTGGTGAGCAGGCCGGCCTACGCGACGCTGGTGACGCGCGGCTGGGGGCGGGTGGTCTCGGTGCTCTGCGGGGCCCTGCTCGCCTGCGGGGTCGCCGCCCTCGCTCCGGCATCCGGCCTCTCCGCCGTGCTGCTCGTCGTTCTCCTCGCCGCGGGAACCGGCACGGCAGGGAGCCGCTGGTACGTCTTCCCGTTCTTCTCGACGTTCATCGTGCTGTCGCTTCTGCTGCTCGAGGACGCGACGACACCGGCCCACTGGTTCATCGAGCGCGTGGGCATGACACTCGTCGGGGTGGCGCTCGCGCTCGCGGCGGCCGCGTCGGTGCCGCGTCTGGCGCGACCGCTGCTCGACCGGAAGTCCCGCTAGCCCGTACCCCGACCATGCCGCCAGGGCAGCAGGCGTTTCCAGAACGCGGGCTCCGTGGTCTTGTCGACGACGGTCGGCGCGGCGACGGCGAACTGCACGATCTCCTCCGCGCCGTGGTGCACGACGCGATAGAGCGCGGTGCCGATCAGCACGCCCAGCGCGATCGACATGACCGAGACGAGGGCGGCCGTGAAGTCGGCCAGTCCGCTGCCGATGGCGACCGCCTCGGTGAGACCGACGAGTCCGGCCGCACCGGGAACGAGCAGCCAGAAGGCGGGGAGGAACGTGATCTGCACGGGGGTGCCGTGTCGTAGCGCCCCGATCCAGAACACGACGACCGTCATGGCGGCCGCACCGACGAAGCCGCCGACGGTCGCGCTGAGCAGCAACGTCCCCAGCCATTGCCCGGCGTACGCCACGATCAGCGCGAGCAGCACCCATCCGAAGGTCGAGGCTGGCGCCGAGAAGTGCAGGTAGTTGCCGAGGGCGAACACGACGATGCCGAGCAGCGCGACCCACCACGGCAGTGGGGAAGTCGCGGTCAACGGCTCGTACGATGCATCCTCCACGCCGACGACCGTGCCGGCCGCGAGGATACCGAAGGCGAGCAGTGACAGCTGCACGAGGCCGAAGACCAGGCGCGAGGCGCCCGAGATCATCTGCCCCGCCGCGAGTTCGACGGTCGCCGTCGTGAGGACGCCACCAGGGAGGAAGGTGACCAGCGGGGCGATGAGCAGCCGCACCGGATCGCCGATCTCGATGACCTCGGCGAGGAGGAACACCGACGCCGCGCAGACGAACGCGGCCGCGATCGGCAGGACGAGCTGCAGCGTCGGTGAGCGCACGAGTTTGAGCAGGCCGATACCCGCCCCGAGGACGAATGCGACGATCGCGCCCTGCCATGTGGGCGCGAGGAGCAGCGCGAGTCCCACGGTCAGCACGGCGTGGCCGAGCGTGCGAGTCGCCCACCCGAGTCGAGGCCGCATTGCCCCGATCTCGTTCAGGCGACGGATGCCGTCGAGCGGCGCAACCGCTCCGCGCCTCGCCTCTCCGACCAGCGCGCACAGTGCGGCGATCTGGTCGAACCGGAACGACGCGTTGGTCGCCGAGCTGAGCGCGACCCGTGACTGATCCGACTCCCCGGTCTCGACGAGGATGATGGTCGGCAGCACGACGAAGTCGGTGTCGTCTGCGCCGTACGCCTCGGCGACCTCGGTCATGGTGTCGCGGATGCGATCGACCGACTCGGCCGACGCATTCATGCCCTGCGCCAGTCCGAGCATGAACTGGCGCAGGGCGGAGCGATCGAGGTCAGCGCTCACGTCGCAGCGATCGCGTCACGAGAACAGGAAGGACAGGATCACCCCGACCACGATCGCGACCCCGATGTAGACGAGGTTCGGCAGCTGGAACGAGTGGTCGAAGACGAAGCGACCCATCTTCGTCGTCCCGGTCTGATCGAATGCGACTGTCGCGACCTGACTGCCGTTCGCCGGGAGCGTGTAGATGCCCATGGTCGCCGGCCACAGGCCGACCAGCAGTGGGGCGGGCAGCCCGATCGTGATGCCGATCGGCACGATCGCGTTGGTCGCGCTGGATTGACTGGTCGTCAGCATCGCGACCGCGAACAGGGCAAGTCCGAAGAGCAGTGCACCGAGGAAGGCCGACGACCCCGACACCACCGAGCCCAACCCCTCGACGATGAGGTTCTGATTCGCGGCGACGAACGTGTTGGCGAGCCATGCGATTCCGAAGAGCGCGATCGCTCCCACGAGACCCGCAGGGAAGGTGGGTTGCTTCGGCACGTCGGCAGCCTTCACCTTGCAGAAGACGAAGATCAGTGCTGCGATGATGCCCATCACCACCTCGATGATCACGGTGACGCTCAAACGGAGCGGGTCGCCGTCCTCGTCTGTTCCGATGATCGGGCGCAGGCCCTCGAAGAGCCCGAAGAACACGATCACGCCCACGCCGATGAGGAACAGCGCCGCCGACAGCACCGCGGTGCGCGGCAGAGTCTTCTCGTGCGCGTCGACCGCCGGTGGTCTGATCTGCTCGCTCGCCAGACGCTTCTGGAACTCGGGGTCGTCTTCGAGGTCCTTGCCGTGACGCATCGTGATCAGTGCCGCGACGAAGAGTCCGACGATCGACGCCGGCCACATGATGAGCAGCAACCCGCCGAGATCCACGCCCTGAGGTGCCAGCAGAACGACCATCGACGCGGTCGCCGCCGACACCGGAGAGCAGAGGATGCCGACCTGCGAGGCGACCGCCGACACCGACAGCGCGCGCTCCGGACGGATCTTCTGCTGATACGACACGTCGTAGATGACGGGCAGGAGCGGGTAGAAGATGTTGCCGGTCCCGGCGCCGACCGTGAACAGGAACGACATGGCCGGTGCGAGGAAGACGACCGACTTCGGTCTCCGTCGGATCACCTTGGCGGCCACCGACACCATCCAGTCGATGCCGCCGGCTGCCTGCATCGTCGAGGCGGCGGTGATCACCGTGATGACGATGAACACCGCATCGACCGGAGCGTTGCCCGGCGCCTCGCCGAAGACGAAGACGAGCACGGCGACTCCGACGAGTCCCCAGACGCCGAGTCCGATACCGCTCGTGCGAGTGCCCATGAAGATCGCCAGGACGACGATGATCAACTGGGCGACGAGGATCCACACGTTGTCGTTCACGTCGACGGTCCTGTCGTGACCGGCGCAGAACTCGTCAGGATCTCGGTGGCGAGTTCGGTCTCGACGATCTTCCCGTCGAGCGCCTCGACCCGGAGCGCGAGTGGACTCTCGACCGGACTGATCGCGGTCACGAACTCGGAGTCCTCGAAGTGCAGCGACTGCAGATTGCCCACCGCATAGCCGGTGGCCAGCTCTCCGCTCAGCAACGACGCGTGGAACAGGGGTCGTCGTTGGTCCTCGGCGTCGTAGTGCGGACAGAAGCTGCCGTGCAGGAACCCGAGTCCCTCTGGCAGCACCTGGAGGGTCGGGCCGTAGCTGTCGGTCGTTCCGCCCTCGAACCAGCAGATGCCCCCGGCGCTGCCGCCGGTGAACACGACGTGCGAATCGGGGTCGTCCCACATGTCTCGCATGATGGCGTCGAGGCCCTGGCGCTTCCATACGTCGAGCATGTTGGCGGTGTTGCCCCCGCCGACATGGATCACGTCGAACCCCTTCACGAAGCCGGCCAGATCGTCGATCGAGCGGTGGAAGAGCGGAAGGTGGTGAGGCGCGCACCGGTCGGAGTCGTAGGTCGCGTAGAAGCTCAGGATGTACGCCGCATCGTCACCCGTCGCAGTGCCCACGAACAGCACCCGCGGTCTCTTCTTGCGGGTGAGACCGAGTATGTAGTCGTGCGTCGGATCATTACGACGCTCCATCATGGCCTTGCCTGCGCCTGTTGCCACCACGTGAGCCATTGCGCCCCTCCTTATCGCTCCCCCGTGGTACGACTTCGGATGCGGCTGAAGATACTCAGACACGAGTGGATGCACCAGTGCATCCTGGGAGCGACCGGACGGCGGCGCCGCTTCGCGAGTCGGTTCGAAGAACCCTCAGGCGAGGCGTGCGGCGGCGACCTGCGCCTCGAGCAGCGGCAGGGTGCGCGACGCGGCCGGACGGATGTTGAGCGCCTCGGCGAGGCCGAGCGCGAGCGCGGCGTGGCCGGCGGCGTTCGGGTGGAAGGGGTCGTTCATGAGGCCCCACGGCACACCGCCGCCGCCGAGCTCGGCGAAGCGGGCGTTCTGGTCGACGAGGATGACGTCGTCGGCCGAAGCGGCGGCGCGCACGGCATCCGAGAACTCCGCGATCCGCTCGCGGCCGGGCGCGTTCGCGGTGTCGATCGAGGGCGGCGTCTGCAGGACCGGGATCGCGCCGAGCTCGCGCACGCGCGCCACGAACTCGCGCAGGGATGCCGTGAACGCGGCGGGTTCGACGTGCGGGCTGCCCGGCAGCGTCGACATGTCGTTCGTCCCGATCATGAGGGTCACCACGGCGGGATGCCACGACGAGACGCGGCGCTCGAAGTCGCCGAGGATGTCGGGCAGCCGGTGTCCGCTGATCGCCGAGTTCACGATGATGTCGCGCGTGCGCTCCAGCTCGCCGCGGATCAGCTCGTGCAGGTGCTCGGCGTAGTTGCGCGCACCCTGGGTGTGCACGAGTCCGTGCGTGATCGAGTCGCCGGTGATGACCCAGTTCAGCGGCTCGGCGCCGGCGAGCAGGTCGGCGAGGCGGGCGAGGTCGGATGCTGCGGAGGTCACGCTCCGACCCTACCGGTGCTCGTCGTCCCCGCGGTTCGGCGCCCCTCGGCATCCCGCCCCTTGCCCTGTCGAGACCCACCACGCGCGCCGAGACCCACCCGGAACGACGTCGCTGCTGATGGGTCTTGACGCGGGAGGTGGGTCTCGACGCAGAAAAGGGGAAGGGGTGGGATGCCGTCAGAGCCAGCGCTTGTACTTGAACACCCCGTACAGGCCGACCGCGAAGGCCGCCATCGCGCCGATCGCCATCGGGTATCCGAAGGTCCACTGCAGTTCCGGCATCCCCTCGAAGTTCATCCCGTAGACGGTGCCGACGAGGGTCGGGGCGAAGATGATCGCCGCCCACGACGAGATCTTCTTGATCTCGTCGTTCTGCGCGAGCCCCGCCTCCGACTGCCGTCGCGCGACGAGCGCCGACTGCACGGTGAGCGCGTTCTCGAGGATCGCCCGGAACGAGTCGATCTTCTCCTGCACGCGGATGACGTGGTCGAGCACGTCGCGCAGCGACCGCTGCAGCTCCTCGTCGATGCGGTACTTGTCCGATCCTCGACGCAGCCACTGCAGCATCCCGGCCAGCGGATGCACGGCGCGCTGGAACCCGATGACCTCGCGCGACAGCTCGTAGATGCGGCGGGAGAGGGCGTCGTCGTCGCTGTCGCCGAACAGCTGGTCCTCGATCTCGTCGATGTCGTTCTCGAGTCCGGCGACGATCGGCTCGTACTCGTCGACGACCTCGTCGAGGATCGCGTACAGCACGGCCTCGGGCCCCATCGCGAGCAGCTCGGGGTTCGCCTCCATGCGCCTCCGCACCGCGGCGAGGTTCGGCGACTCGGCGTGCCGGATGGTCACGACGAAGTCGGGTCCGATGAACAGGTGCAGTTCGCCGAACTCGATCGACTCCTCCTTGTCGCGGTATCGCGCCGGACGCAGCACGGCGAACAGGGTGTCGCCGTAGCGCTCGACCTTCGAGCGCTGGTGCCCGGAGAGCGCATCCTCGACGGCGAGCGGATGCAGGTCGAACTCGCGCGCGACCGATTCGACCTCCTGCGGGCTCGGGCGGTACAGCCCGATCCAGGCGATGCCGCCGAGCGCGCCGAGGGTGCGCGACGTGTCGTCGAGGTTGTGCAGGGTCTCCACGCGACGTCCGTGGACGTACACGCCGTTGTCGATGAGGGCCATGATGCGGCCTCCGTTCTCGCAGGCGCTCGCCGCGAAGGGTCGGCGGCGTGCGCAGGAATCGTCAGGGGCGGATGACGCCGCCGACGCTGCGGAGCAGAACGGTCGGTGCGGAGCCGGAGCTCAACGCACGGATGCCGTCAGACGCGACGCAACGAAGGCGGCGTCGCTACTATCACCGGACATCGCCATCACCGCCTCTCGCATCTGGGGCCACGTGACCCGATCGCCCAGCATACTCCCGCATCCCGGACGTGTGATGCGTGATGTGTGAGGTGCTCGCTCCGAGGCGCCTCCCGTCGCACTCCGTGCCGCCTGCGTCAGGTGTCGACGGCACGAACTGCGACGGGAACGCTCGCCGATCAGTCCAGCGACACGACCTGCCCGCCCGAGGCGGCGGACGCCTGCGCGGCCTTCACGATCTCGACGGTGCGGATGCCGACGCCGGCGTCGGGCTGCGGCTGCCGCCCCTCGCGCACGGCGGCGACGAACTCGTCGAGCAGCAGCGCGTCGAGATCGGCACCGACCGGCGTCCATGTCTCGCCGCTCGCGTCGTGCCCGGCGACGCCCTTCGCGAACGGGCTCACGGTGACGGTGCCGCGCTCGGCGACGACCTGCAGCGTCACCCCGCCCCACGTCGGCGAGCTCATCGGCCAGCTCCACGAGCAGTCGATCGTCGCGATCACACCGCTCGGGTAGCCGATCGTGACGAGCCCGCCCGTCTCGACGGCGAGGTCGCGCTGCGCGTGCAGGATGCCGTTCGACACGGCCCTGACCGACGACGCCCGCTCGCCGAGCAGCTCGTCGAGCAGGTCGGCGCAGTGCACGACGTGGTCGACGAGTGCGCCCCCGCCCGCGAGGTCCGGATCGGTGAACCACGCGCGGTCCCCCGGCAGCTTGCCGTTGTTGACGCCGGTGACGGAGAGGATGCGGCCCAGTCGTCCCGCGCGCAGCTCGGCGAGGGCGTCCCGCACGACGGGGGAGAACCGCACGGGGTACGCGACCATGAGAATCACACCCGCCTCGTCGCACGCGCGCTGCATCGCGACCGCGTCGTCGACGGTCGTGGCGAGCGGCTTCTCGCACAGCACGTGCGCACCGGCGCTCGCCGCCCGTTCGACGAGTTCACGGTGCCGCGAGTTCTCGGCCGCGATCACGACGGCATCCGGCTTCCACGCGAATGCGGCGTCGTAGTCGTCGACGTAGGAGACACCCAGCTCGGCGGCGAGGTCGGCACCGCGCAGCGCATCGTCGGGGGGCGAGGCGCCGTCGGGATCGGTGGCGATGAGCTCGACCCCGGGCATCGCCTGCAGCGCGTGCACGTAGCTGAGGGAGTGCGTGTGGGCGAACGAGAGCACGGCGATGCGCAGCGGAGCGGTCATCGGACGACCTCCTCGAACGAGACGACGGCGACCGGAGCGCCGGACGCGATCGACGCCATCGCCGCCTCCGCCACGGCCACCGCGCGGATCCCGTCGGCGGGGACCACCCGCGCGTGCCTGTGCTCGCGCACGGCGGCGACGAAGTCGGCAATCTCGGCGTAGTACGGGCTCTCCTGCGGCGACATCGGCGGCAGGTAGTCGGTCGCGGTTTCGTCGAGCACGGCATCCGTGCGCTGGGTGCGGTCCTCGGCGCTGTCGTACCGCAGGCGCCCCTCGGACCCGGCCACCTCGACGCTCGTGCGGAACGGCATGCCGGGGAGCCCCCAGCTCGCGTGCACGTGGCTGATCACACCGCTGCGGTGCGTGAGCACAACGTGCGACGACACGGGCACCGGCACCCGATCGTCGACCGTCGGCGGGTTCTGCACCGCGTAGACGGTGTCGACGGGGCCGGCGAACCACAGCGCCTGGTCGAGGTCGTGGATCATGAGGTCGCGGATGACGCCTCCGCCCGCCCGCTCCGAGAAGAACCAGGGCGACTGGGGTGCGGACCCGGTGCGGCTGAACCTCTGCACGGCGATCTCGCCGATGCGGCCGGCGTCGACGGCATCCTTGATCGCCGCGTACTCGGCCATGTACCGCACGACGTGGGCGGGGAAGAGCCGCACGCCCGCCTCCTCGGCGGCGGCTGCGACCTGCGCGGCGGCCTCGGCCGTCGCAGCGAGCGGCTTCTCGCAGATCACGTCGCGTCTGCCGGCGATCGCGCGCAGCGCGAAGTCGGCGTGCGTGCTGCTGGGCGTGACGATGTCGACCAGGTCGACCAGGTCGATGAGCGCGTCGACGTCGGCGACGACCTCGAAGCCGTATTCGGCGGCGATCTCCTCCGCCCCGTCGAGCGAGGTCACGTATCCGCGGGCGCCGAGGGCCCGCCAGGCGTCGGCGTGGACGCGCGAGATGCCTCCGGCGCCGATGAGTCCGACCGTCAGCGTGCTCACTGCTTCTCCTCTGCGGGGTGGGTCGCCGACTCGGGGGTCAGCGGGGTGATGGGCGGTACCGGCATGTCGTCGATGCCGTAGATGCTCGCGGCGTGGCGGCGGAACGCGTGCACGACGGCGCCGTGAGCGGCGGCCTCGGCGCCCAGCCGCGCTTCGGCCACGGGCACTTGGAACGGGAGTCCGAGATGGCCGGGCAGGGCGGCCCGCAGCGGGTCGAGCAGCTGCTCGTGCGCGGCCGACAGTCCGCCGCCGATCACGATCATGGCCGGATCGACGGTCATGATGAGGGTCGCGATGCCGTGGGCGAGCTCGTCGATGAAGGAATCCAGCTCGTGTTGCGCGTCGGCGTCGCCCGAGCGGGCGAGGGCGAAGACCTCGGCCGCGGATCCCGCGGTGCGCCACGTGATCTGCCCCGTCTCGGTGTTCAGCCCGCGGAATGCGAGGCGTCCGATGTCGCCGGCGGCGTTGTGGATGCCGCGACGCGGCCGACCGCCCAGGATGAGCCCCATCGAGATGCGGTTGCCGACCGACAGGTAGACGACGTCGTCGACGAGCTGGGCGACGCCGAGGTGGTGTTCGGCGACCGCGGCGAGACGCACGCCGTTGTCGACGGACACGGGGCAGCCGAAGGCCTGGTGCAGCTGCGCGCCGATGTCGACGCCCGACCACTCGGGGATCACGACCGACATCACGACGCGGCCCGCGTCGTCGACGAGACCGGGGAGCGAGACTCCGATCGCGCGCACCCGCGATGCGGGAACCGAGGCGGCGGCGAGCGTCCGGCGGACGTCGTCGATCACGGCGGCGAGCTTGGCGGCGCCGTCGCTCTGCGCGGCGACCCCGGCGAAGGCCTGCTGGGCGATCACGCGGCCGGTGAGGTCGGCGAGGATGACGCGCACGCTGGCCACGCCGATGTCGATGCCGACCACCGTGCCGGCTGCCGCATGGAAGGAGTAGTGGCGCGCGGGGCGTCCGGCACCGGCCGACGGTGCGGCCGAGCCCTCGACGATGAGCCCCGACTCGCTGAGGGTGGCGACCGCGTTCTCGACGGAGGTGCGGGAGACCTCGAGCGAGCGTGCGATCTCGTTCACCGTGGCGGCGCCCGCGTCTCGCAGGTGCTGCGCCGAGCGGGCGACGATCGACAGCTGGGTCGGCACGACCATGTGCGGCCTCCTTCTCGTCGTCGCGGGGTGCGATCAAAATAGCACACCGCATTCTCAAATCAAGATCAGTCGTTTTCCTCCCGGAAACACGCCTGTAACAACAGCTTGAGAAGTTGTACTTGACTAATTATCCCAACCCGATGTCATAATAAACCGTACTCAGCACGGTATGAGCAAAGGAGCACCATGCGCGTCAGCAAGTTCACCGGCGTCGCCGCGGGCATCGCGGCCGCCACCCTGTTGGCCGGATGTTCGGCCGGCGGAGGCACCACCGCAGAGGGCGAGCAGGACATCACTGTCTGGCTGTACCCGGTCATCGCCGACGAGGCGGCTCACAAGGAGTTCTGGGACTCCACGATCGCCGACTTCGAGAAGGAGAACGAGGGGATCAACGTCTCCTACGAGATCTTCCCGTGGGCGAACCGCGACGAGGCGCTGCAGACGGCCATCGCCGCGGGCAAGGGTCCGGACGTCGTCTACCTGATCCCTGATCAGCTCGCCGCGTACCAGAAGTCGATCGCACCGCTGAACGATCTGCTCAGTGAGCAGCGCCAGGACGATCTGCTCCCGAACGTCAAGGACTCCGTCACGATCGACGGCGACATCCTCGGCGCCCCCATCCTCACGAGCGCGCAGCCGCTCATCTGCAACGCCGCCGCGTTCGAGGCGGCCGGCGTCACCGAGTACCCCGAGACGTGGGACGACATCGTCGACATCGCCCCGAAGTTCACGGCGGCCGACATGTACGTGCTGAACTACCCCGCCTCGGCCGAGAACACCCTCAACCTCACCTTCTACCCGCTGCTCTGGCAGGCGGGCGGTGCGGTCTACACCGACGAGGGCGAGGTCGGGTTCGACAGCAAGGCCGGCGAGGAGGCACTGACCTTCATCACCGACCTCGCCGAGGCCGGCGCGCTCGACCCCGAGGCGCTCACCACCAACGTCCCGCTCGAGCAGACCGCGATCGCCCAGGGCAAGGTCGCGTGCACCTGGAACAACGGCGTGACCGAGGTCGCACCGTTCTGGGGCGAGGAGAACGTCAAGGTGCTCGCACCGCTCACCGACGAGGAGTCGGTGGCGTACGGAACGGTCGGCTCGCTCTCGGTGCTCAAGGGCTCGAAGGCGCAGGATGCCGCGGCGGCCTTCGCCGAGTACGCGACGAGCGCCGAGGTCGTCGAGCCGTACCTGACGGCGGCCGGCTACTTCTCGGCTCTCAGCACCACGGAGCCGCTGTACGCCGACGACCCGCTGCTCGGCGAGGTCGAGAAGTACGTCCCCGACACGACGGTCGGCGAGCTGAACGCCAGCTCCCGCGCGCTGATGGGCGTGCTCGCGCCCGAGATCCAGGCGGCGCTGCTCGGCCAGAAGTCGCCGGCCGATGCGCTGAAGGATGCCGCGAGCGCGGCCGCCCCGCTCATCAAGTAGCCCCATCGGGGGTGCGCGACGATCGCCGTGCACCCCCGTCCCCCTTCCATCACCGAGGTGAGGTCTCCTGATGACGACGGCAACCATCGCGAAGCGACCACCGGGTCGGGTGGCGCGGGTCCTGGCCAGGCGCGAGGCGCGCGTCGCGTTCCTGTTCGTGCTCCCCGCGTTCCTGCTCTTCATCGCGTTCCGGTTCGGTCCGAGCATCGCCGGGGTCGCGTTGAGCTTCTTCGACTACGACATCTCCGGCGAGGTAGCGTGGCGGGGTCTCGATCACTTCCAGCGTCTCGTCGCCGATCCGCTGTTCTGGCGGGCGATGGGCACCACCCTCATCTACACGGTCTTCGCGGTTCCGATCTCGCTGGCGCTGTCGACGATCATGGCGCTCGGCGTGCGGCGCGCGTTCCGCGGCGCACGGTTCTTCCGCTCGATCTTCTTCCTGCCGGTCATCACCTCGCTCGTGCTCGCCGGCAGCATCTTCGTCTGGATCTTCTCGAGCAACGGCCCCTGGTCGCAGCTCATGGCTCCGCTGGGACTCGGCGGTTCGTGGCTCGGCAGCACCGTGCTCGTCATCCCGGCGATCGTCGTCGTGGGCGTCTGGTCGCGGTTCGGCTACGGGATGATGATCGTCATCGCCGCGCTGCAGGATGTGCCTCGGGAGCTCGAGGAGGCGGCGCTGGTCGACGGCGCGAACGCGTGGAACCGCTTCCGGTACATCGTGTTCCCGTACCTGCGCCCCACCTTCTTCTTCCTCGCGGTGATCGAGACGACCGCGGCCTTCCAGGTCTTCGACGTCATCTACGTCATGACCCAGGGCGGTCCAGCGAACGCCAGCTACTCGCTCGTCTACCTGCTGTACGACCAGGGCTTCCGGTACTTCGACTACGGCTATGCGGCCGCGGTCGGCGTCGCTCTGTTCATCATGACCCTCGCGGTCGCCCTCACCCAGCGCCTCGTGATCGGAAAGCAGAAATGACCGCCCTGATCCAGCCGCCCACGCAGACGCCGGTCTCGGCGCCCCCGAAGAAGCCGGTCGCCCCGCGCCGCCAGCGGTCGTTCCGTGCCCTCGAACCGAGCCGCATGGGTGTGGTCGTGCGGTGGATCTGGCTGAGCATCGCCGGCATCCTGAGCTTCTTCCCCTTCTACGCGATGGTCGTGCTGAGCCTCAAGCCGGGGCTGGTGGTCGAGCTCCCCGGCTCGCTGCTGCCGTGGACCGACATCTCGTTCGAGTCGTACGAGCAGGTGCTCGGCGGCCAGAACATCCTCGGCTGGCTGTGGAACACGGTCGTCTACTCCCTCGTGTCGGTCGTGGCCGTGCTGTTCCTCTCGGCGATGGCCGGATACGCCTTCGCCAAGAAGCGGTTCGCCGGCAAGGAGGTGATGTTCTGGTCGTTCCTCGCGATGGTGATGGTGCCGTTCCACGTCACCCTCATCCCGACCTTCATCCTCATGGCGAATCTGGGCGGCATCGACACCTACTGGGGCCTCATCCTGCCGACGCTCGCCAATGCGCAGGCCGTGTTCCTCATGCGGCAGTTCATCCAGGGGCTGCCCGACGAGCTCTTCGAGGCCGCCCGCATCGACGGCGCGGGCGAGTTCCGGATCTTCCTGCGCATCGTGCTGCCGTTGTGCAAGCCGATCCTCGCGACCCTCGGCATCTTCGTGTTCCTCTGGCACTGGAACGACTTCCTGTGGCCGCTCATCATCGCGAAGTCCAACTCGATGTTCACGCTCACCGTCGGCATCTCGTCTCTGCAGCAGCAGAACGTGCCGCTGAGCACCATGCTCGCCGGATCCGTCGTCGCACTGCTGCCCATCTTCCTCGCCTACCTCATCGCCCAGAGGTACGTGCAGGAGGGCGTCACCGGCACGGGCATCAAGGGCTGAGAAGAAAGGGAATCACCACGTGACTCAGCACGCATTCACCTCGGAGGCGCAGCTCGAGGAGGTCCTCTCGACACCCTCCGACGCGCTCATCGCCGATCTGGCCCAGGGCTCGGGCGACCTCGTCATCCTCGGCGCAGGCGGCAAGATGGGCCCGACCCTCGCGATGCTCGCGCGTCGGGGCATGGACGCCGCAGGGCGGGAGAAGGATGCCGTCTACGCGGTGTCGCGGTTCGGCGACGCCGAGATCCGCGAGCGCCTCGACGCTGCCGGCGTCACCGTCGTGCCGTTCGACCTCATCGAGAACGACGACTTCAGCGGCCTCCCCGACGCCCCGAACGTCGTGTTCATGGTGGGGGCCAAATTCGGGGCGGCGACCAATGCGTCATGGGCGTGGGAGGTCAACGCCGCTCTGCCCGACCGCGTCGCCCGGCGGTACCGCGACAGCGCCATCTCGGTGCTCTCGACCGGCAACGTGTACCCGTTCGTGCCCGCCGCGTCCGGCGGTGCCTCCGAGCAGCTGACGCCGGCGCCGATCGGCGAGTACGCGCAGTCGTGCCTCGGGCGCGAACGCGTCTTCGAGTTCGGCGCGCAGGAGCGCGGCACCCGCGTGGCGATCATCCGACTCAACTACGCGATCGACCTGCGCTACGGGGTGCTCGCCGACATCGGCAGCGCGGTGCATGCGGGTCAGCCCGTGTCTCTCGCGACGGCGAACGTCAACGTGGTGTGGCAGGGGTATGCGAACGAGGTCGTGCTGCGGAGCCTCGTGCACGCCTCGACCGACCCGTTCACCATCAACCTGACCGGCCCTGAGCTGCTGAGCGTCGAGTCGATCGCCCGGCGCTTCGGCGAGCTGTTCGAGCGCGAGGTGACGCTCGTCGACGAGCCGCAGCCGACCGCGCTCCTCAGCGACGCCCGCCGCTGCATGGCGCTGTTCGGCTACCCGTCCGTCGCCGCGGAGACGCTGATCGGTCTGCAGGCCGAGTGGATCACCGCCGGACTCCCGATGATCGCCAAGCCCACGAAGTGGGCCGTGCGGGACGGCAGGTTCTGATGCGCGGGTACGCTGCGCACGCCTCGACCGTGCCGGTGCTCCGCGCGGAGGCCGCCACGACCCTCGCGCAGGGGGCCGTGATCCCGGCGCATCCGCTCGCCCTGACCGCCGATCGCACGCTCGACGAGCGCCGCCAGCGCGCACTGACCCGGTACTACCTGGATGCGGGAGCCGGCGGCCTCGCGGTGGGCGTGCACACGACCCAGTTCGAGATCCGCGACCCCGAGCATGCTCTGTTCGAGCCGGTGCTCGCGCTCGCGGCGGAGGAGATGGACGCACGGGCCGACGCCGGTGTCGTGCGCATCGCCGGCGTGGCCGGCGACACCGCGCAGGCCGTCGCCGAGGCCGAGCTCGCGCGCTCGCTCGGCTACGACGCGGTGCTCGTGAGCCCGCGGGTCGCCGGCGCCGACGATCGGGCTCTGCTCGACCGGGCGCGCGCGGTGGGCGAGGTGCTGCCGATCGTCGGCTTCTACCTGCAGACCGCGATCGGCGGTCCTGTGCTCGATCGGGAGTTCTGGCGCGAGTTCGCCGCGATCCCCGCGGTCGTGGCGGTCAAGGCCGCGCCGTTCGACCGATACCGCACGCTGGAGCTGGTGCGCGGCGTCGCCGCCTCCGGCCGCGCCGACGAGATCGCCCTGTACACGGGCAACGACGACGCGATCGTCGCCGACCTGCTGTCGGAGTTCCACGTCGAGTCGCCGGACGGCCCGCGCACGCTGCGCTTCGTCGGCGGGCTGCTGGGGCAATGGGCCGTGGGTACCAAGGCCGCGGTCGACCTGCTCGCCCGGGCGAGGACGGCCATGGAGGGGGATGCCGTCGCCTATCGCGAACTGGGGCTCGTCGCGTCCGACATGGTCGATGTGAACCAGGCCGTGTTCGACCCGGGCAACGACTTCCACGGCGTGATCGCCGGGGTGCACGAGCTGCTGCGCCAGCAGGGCCTGCTCGAGGGCACCTGGTGCCTCGATCCCGCCGAAGGGCTCTCGCCCGGGCAGGCCGAGGAGATCCGCCGCGTGCGCCTGGCCTACCCCGACCTGAACGACGACGCCTTCATCGCCGAGCACCTCGAGGCCTGGCTGGCATGAGCGCCGCACCGGTCGTCGTGGTGGCCGCTGTGCCGGCACCGCTGTTCGCCGAGCTGTTCTCGCGCGACGACGAGCAGCGCCTGCACGCCGCGGCACGCGCGCTCGGCGGTGCCTTCGCGCGGGTCGACGCACTCGACGACGCCCGACTCGATGCGGCCCGACTCGACGATGCCCGCGTGGTGCTGACCAGCTGGGGCGCTCCGCCGTTCGACGAGGCGCTGCTCGCCCGTCTCCCGAGTCTGCAGGTCGTCGCGCACATCGGCGCATCGGTGAAGGCCTTCGCGACCGACGCGCTCTTCGACCGCGGCGTGGTCGTGACGCAGGCCGGTGCGGCGATGGCCCGACCGGTGGCCGAGGTGGCGCTGGCGTTCACGATGGCGCTGCTGCACCGCATCCCGAGCATGCACAACGCCCTGCGCGACCCGGCGAGCTGGGACGACGCCGGTGCCGCTGGCCCGCAGCACGAGATCCTCGGGGCGCCGATCGCGGTGATCGGCGCCTCGCGCACGGGGCGCGCGTACCTCGAGCTCGTCCGGCTGCTCGGGGCCGAGCCCCTGCTCGTCGATCCGACCCTCGACGCCGCGCAGGCCGCTGTTCTCGGCGCCGAGCTGCTGCCCCTCGACGAGGCGCTGCGCCGAGCCCGCATCGTCGCGGTGCACGCGCCCACCCTGCCCGAGACCCGCCACCTCATCGGGCGACGCGAGCTCGCACTCATGCCAGACGGCGCCGGACTCGTGAACACGGCCCGCTCCTGGCTGGTCGACGAGGCGGCGCTGCTCGACGAGGTGCGCAGCGGACGCCTGAGTGCGGCGATCGACGTGTTCGACGAGGAGCCGCTGCCGGCCACCAGCCCCTTCCGCGGACTCCCGCACGTGCTGCTCACCCCGCACCGCGCCGCCGGCACGGTCGAGGGGCGTCTGCGCCAGGGCCGCATCGTGGCCGACGAGATCACCGCCTTCGCGGAGGGCCGGCCGCTGGTCGAAGCCGTCGATCGAGCCCGACTGGCGTCGATGGCATGACGACGTCGCCGCGGCGCGTGGCCTTCGCCGGTCTCGCGCACTCCCACCCCGACACGGATGCGACGCACGTCCGCGCACTCGGCGGCGAGGTCGTGGGCGTGTACGACGACGACCACGTCGCGGCGGCGGCTTTCGCGCGGCGGCACGGCACGGCATCCGTCGGCTCACCGGCCGACCTGCTCGCGCTCGGTCCGGATCTCGTGATCGCCACGCCGCGGACGCACGAGGCGGCGGCGCTGATCCGGGTGTTGCAGGACGGCATGACACCGGTGTTCGTGAACAAGGTCGTGGCCGCCACCTCGGCGCAGCTCCACGAGTGGTCGGATGCCGCGGACCCCGCGCTCGTCGGAACGAGCTCGGTGCTGCGCTTCGCGCCCGCGCTCGCCGCGCTCCGCGCCGAGGTCGAGCACGCGGAGGTGCTCGCTGTGCGAGTGCGGGCGCAGCACGACGCGGCCGGGTTCCGTACGCCGGAGCGCGACTGGCAGGACGCGCCGGACCTCGGAGGCGGAATCCTGGCGACCGTGGGCGTGCACGCCTGGGAGATGGTCGACGTCGTGCTGCCCGGCGCGCGGCTGACCTCGGGCACCGGCTGGACGCGCCAGGCCGCGGGATCGCCGCATTCGGAGGATGCCGCGGGCCTCGACGTCCGCGTCTCCGTCGGCGGGCGCGAGCTGCCCGTGCAGGTATCGCTGTCGGGGATCCCCGGCCCGGATGCCTATGCGATCGACGTCGTCACGACCGACGGGTGCCGCTCGTGCGTGCTCGACGTCGAGAACCCCCATGCTGCCCTCGGCTTCGAGGGACTGATCGGCGCTCTGCTCGATGCGAGTGCTGATCGACGCGTCGTCGCCCCGTGGCGTTCGGCGCAGGTCGTCGTCGAGAACACCGTGCGCGCAGCGCAGTTCGCGCGCTCCGGTGACGGCGGGGATTCGTGGTGACGCAGGAGATGTACCGGATGCCGCGTGCCGACCGGCCGGTCGCACGCCCGACAGCGGCGATGCCGCCGCACGAAGGGACGACAGCATGACGATCACGAACGAGGACAGGACCGAGACCGCCGCGTTCCGCAGCCGGCGGATGCTGCTCGCCGGCTTCGGGGCCGCAGCGCTGGGCGGGGTGGCGGCGGTCGCGAGCCACGCGCCCGCGCAGGCCGCTGGTCCGGTTGCTCCGCTGAGCGCCGCGACGTCGAAGGCCGTCGGCAACGCCGGGACCGCCGCCGACCTCGCCGGGCTCAAGGGCAAGGACGGCGATCTCGTGCGCACGTCCGGGTACGCGGCACCGGGCGACGGCGGGCACGGGCTCTACCGCTTCGTGAAGAAGGACGCACCGGCCGTGAACGGGGGCACCGTGCTCGCCGCGAAGAAGGAGGGCGCGTGGCTGCTCGTGCACTCCGGCGTCGTGGAGTTCCGGCAGTTCGGGCTGTTCGACGCCTCCGCGCCCGCCGACGACGCCCTCGACGCGATGGTCGGAGACCTCTCGATCCACCGCATCGAGGCGCACACCGACCTGAACTTCGTGCGACGGCACCGCTTCACCCGCTCGAACCTGGCCTTCGACTTCGGCAACAACCTCATGACCACCGTCGGCATCGAGAACGCCCCCAAGGACGACCCGTTCGCCGCGGTCATGTTCTTCCGCGGCGAGGTGACGGATGCCGTGCAGGAGGCGAAGCTCGGAGAGACCGTGCCCGACCTGGCCGACGTCTTCCCGGTCGCCGACTCGTCGTTCTTCGCCGTGGGCAGCTGGTACGCCGCGGAGGTGAACGGCCTGGCCGGTCGGTGGGAGCGCGAGCTGCAGCGGCTCGTGCAGGTGACCCAGATCGTCGACGGCACCCACATCCGCGTCAACTACAAGAACGGCTGGCCGCTCGGAAAGGACCGCACGATCACGTGGCGCCTCGTGAAGCCCGTGCACGACGTGACCGTGTCGAACCTGCGCTTCCTGGGCGGCGGGGCCGACGAGTACACCGGCTCGCACCCGCTCGCCTTCGAGTATGCGGTGCGCTGCGACGCCGACCACATCGACGGGACCGCGACGTTCTGGCCGCTCATCCAGCGCCGCTGGAACACGTACTTCACCACCGAGAGCTGCAACCTCTCGAACCCGACGTCGGTCACATGGGGCGGTGCCGGGTACCTGACGCAGCAGATCTACTGCCTGTACGGCTACGTCGCGAACTGCCACACCTCGAACGCCCGGCACCTCAACGACTTCACCGCCAGCGCCTACTGCCTCGTCGAGAACTGCCACGGCGACGGCGATGATCAGGGACCGTTCGTGACGCACGGCCAGTACGAGCACGACCTCACCTACACCGGGAACTCGGGCCTCATGACGTTCGCGAACTCGGGCGCGGCCTGGGGCTCGGCGGCCAAGCGCATCACGGTGCGCAAGCACGTCTGCTCGTGGTTCGTCGCCAGAGTGCGCATCACCGATCTCACCCTGGAAGACGTGCAGGTGATCGGCAAGCCCTCGCTCTCCGGTTCCGGGATGCTGTGGATCAACGCCGACGGGGCGCAGCTGCGCGGCTGCACGGCATCCGACACCCTGATCATCACCCAGCAGTCGGATGCGTCGGCTCGGCCGAACGTGATCGCCGACTCGCACTTCACGTTCGTCGCCCCCGGCGAGCTCACGAGCGCGGCGGTCACCACGCCCGTGACCTTCGTCGACACCGTGCTCAGCGGCGTCGGCGGCATGAAGATCACCGGGCCGGGAGCCGTCACGTTCCGCGGGTCGACGCTCACCGCGGCCGACGACGCGGCGCCGATCACCTCGGCATCCGAGCGCCTGCGCTTCGAGGGGTCCACGCTGCGAAACGCCCGCATCGCTGCCGCCCGCGGCGAGCGTCAGGCCGTCGAGATCGCCGGGTCGGACGTCCTGCTGAAGGGGGGCACCGGGGTGGCACGGACCGGCGCCGGGCCGCTGCACCTGACCGTGAGCGACAGCACCCTGCGTGCGGAGGGGTCGGCGACGCACGTCTCGCTGAAGACCGGGGTCACGCACTACCGCGCGGTCGGCAACCGCTTCGAGGGCGGCGCGCTCGAACTCGCCGACGGCGCCTTCGGCGCGGAGTCGACCCTCCTGCACACCGGCAACGTCGAATCAGGCGTCACCCGCACGGCGTTCCCCGCCGAGGGCGACCGCGTCGTCGACACCGCGAACATCGCGGTCTGAGCATCCTGGTCGCCCCGTGCTGTGCAGGAGATCTCGCGTAACGAAGGAGCAGATGCCCCATCCGCTCCTTCGTTATGAGAGATCTCCTTCGCAGCCGCGCGGGCGCGCGAGGTCAGGATGCCGGGATGCCGACGAGCTCGGCGCTCTTCTGCCACAGCGCCTCGGCGAGGGCGGGGTCGTCGACCTGCGGATTGACGCGGTTCGAGAGGGTGCGTTCGTCGTAGTAGGCGCCCGAGAACCAGGTCTCGTCGGGGGTGCCCTCGATGAACCAGCGCAGGATGCCGCCGCCCTCCTCGACGCCCGTGAGTATGAGCCGGCCGAGGAAGCTGCGGTAGACGAGGCGCATGAGGCTCGACGAGTCGGCCGCGAAGTTCGTGCGAACGGTGCCGGGGTGGAAGGCGACCGCGCTCAGCCCGTCGGCATGGAACCGCGTGTGCAGGCTCTTCGCGAAGAGGATGTTCGCGAGCTTGGCGTCGCCGTAGGCCTTGTTCGCGCTGAAGCGCCGCTCGTTGTCGAGGTCGTCGACGTCGAGGTCGCCGAACAGGCGGTGACCGACGCTCGACGTGTTGATGACGGCCCCTCGGCTGCGCAGCAGTCGGGGCAGGAGCAGGTTCGTCAGCAGGAACGGTGCGAGATGGTTGACCTGGATGGTCTTCTCGTGGCCGTCCACCGTGGGGGTGCGGTCGCCGAAGATGCCGCCGGCGTTGTTGGCGAGCACGTCGAGGCCGTCGTCGCCGAGGAGGTGGTCGATCCGACCGGCCAGCGCCCGCACGTCGTCGAGTCGCGCGAAGTCGGCGGTCAGCGCCTCGCCGCCGGTGTCGTCGGCCACAGCGCGGGTCTTCTCGGCCGATCGACCGACGAGCAGCAGCCGGTGCCCGGAATCCGCGAGCTGCCGCGCGGCGGCGGCGCCGATGCCGTCGGACGCTCCGGTGATCACGATGGTCTTCGTCATGGGGGTCATGCCTCCGCGTCGGTCGGGGTGATGCGCTGGGCTGCTCTGGTCACGTGCTCGGCGATCACGGCGCGAGCGGTCTCGGGGTCGGCGCCGGCGATCGCGTCCACGATCCGCTGGTGGCTGCGCACGTGCTCCTCCTGCTCGGCGGGGTCGAGAGCGGAGTTCGCCGCGTGCAGGAACCCGGCGACGCGGCCGCGCAGGTGCGAGGTGACCTCGTCGAGGAAGCGGTGGTCGGCGAGCTCCGACAGCGTCTCGTGGAACAGCCGGTCCTGCCGCAGCAGTTCGGCGATGTCGCCCTCGGGCACCGCCGCCATCGCCTCGACCACGGAGCCGAGGCGCGCGGCCGCCTCCTCGTCCCACCGCTCCTGCACGCGGACGGCCATGAACTGCTCGAGCACGATCCGCAGGCTCGAGATCTCCTCCAGGTCGCGGGCGGTGAGCGCGGCCACGCGGGCTCCGCGGCGCGGTTCGTGCACGACGAGGCGTTCCTGCGCGAGCCTCGTGAGCGCTTCGCGCACGGGAATGTGGCTCACGCCGAGCCGTTCCGCCAGCTTGCGCTCGACGAGTCTCTCGCCGGGAGCGAGTTCCCCCGAGTGGATCGCGGAGCGCAGTTCGTCGGCGACCTGTTCGGCGATGTTCTGGTCAGACACGCTGCGCACTCGTATGCCCTCCTCGATGCGCGACGCCGTCAGCGGATGCCGGGGCGCTCCGCTCGATGCTATGGCATTCCCTCCCCCTGCACACCCGAAGGAGTCCGCATGACCACCGCCCCGCTCGCGATCGGCGACAGCATCCGCGTCCCGCGCACGTCGGCGCTCGTCGGCGTGGCCAGGCGCGATGTGACGCCGCCGGTCGGCATCCGCGCGAAGAACTGGGGACCCGCCGACTGGGAGCGCGCGGAGGGCGCCCATCGGCCCTTCGAACTGACCGCGCTCGCGGTGACCGGCGGCGACGGGCGCGCGCGTGTGCTGCTCGCGGTCGACGGAACATGGTGGCGACGGGTGGCCGACGAGCTCGGGGTGCGAGGGGCCATCCTCGACGGGCTCGGCCTCGACGCTGATCAGCTCATGCTGTCGCTCTCGCACACGCACGCTGGCGCGGTGCTGTGCGCGGCCGACGCGCACCTCGAGGGCGGCGAGCTGATCCCCGGATACCTCGAGACCCTTGCAGAGCAGGGCATCGCGGCCGGCCGTGATGCGCTCGACTCCGCCCGACCCGGCCTCATCGAGTGGACGACCGGGCGCTGCGACCTCGCCGCCGATCGCGAGCTCGACGTCGACGGCCGGGCCCTCGTGGGCTGGAACCCGGACGTCGCCGCCGACGACACCGTGACGATCGGACGGGTGAGCGTCGGCGGGGCGGTGCGCGCGACGATCGTGAACTACGCGTGCCACCCCACCACGCTCGCGTGGCAGAACCGCGAGTTGTCTCCCGACTACGTCGGCGCGATGCGCGAGATCGTCGAGACGGCGACCGGTGCGCCGTGCCTGTTCGTGCAGGGAGCGTCGGGCGAGCTCGCGCCGCGCGAGCAGTACACCGGCGATGTCGCCGTGGCCGACCGGCACGGACGATCGCTCGGACACGCGGTGCTCTCGGCCCTCGACGGCCTGCCGCTGCCCGGAGACGAGCTCACCCTCGGCGGGGTCGTCGAGTCCGGCGCACCGCTCGCCATCTGGCGGGGACGCCCGGGGGACGGAGGGGAGGATGCCGCGGGCTCGACGACGACGGTCGATCTGCCGCTCCGCGACCTGCCCACGCTCGATCAGCTCGCCGAGGAGTGGAAGGACATCGATCCGCGCTCGCGCGACGAGCGGCTGGGCCGTGCCCGCAACCTCCGCGAGGGGTACATCGACGGGCCCACCGTCGCGCACCCCGTGTGGGCCTGGCGGTGGGGGCATGCGGTGATCGTCGGCCACCCCGGCGAGGCGTATTCGCGGCTGCAGACGACGCTGCGCGCCCGGTTCCCCGGCATCCCGATCGTGGTGATGAACCTCACGAACGGCCCGGGCTTCGTGTACCTGCCGACGCGAGAGGCGTACGAACGAGGGGCGTATCAGGCCTGGCAGACGCCCCTCGCCGCGGGCAGCCTCGAGCTTCTCGAGGAGCACGCCTGCGAGGTCGTCGCGGCCCTCCTCGCGAGTGCCCTGTCCGCGCCATCCGCGCCTCCTGCGCCGAAGCCCCACACCCGCGTCGAGACCCATCAGGAACGACGCGGGGGACGGTGGGCCTCGACGCGCGTGATGGGTCTCGACGACGCATCCGCGTCATCCGTTCCAGCCGCATCCGCCCCGACCAGAGGAGAGAAATGACAGACTACGCCCCCGTCGCCATCGTCACGGGAGGATCCGCCGGCATCGGCTGGGCGATCGGACGCCGCCTCGTCGCAGACGGCTATCGCGTCGTCGCCGCCGACCGGGTGCCGCGCCTCACGGCATCCGATGCGGGCGCCGGCGTGCTGTGGCGCGAGCTCGACGTCACCGACCACGACGCGACCGACCGGGTCTTCGGGGTCATCGAGGCGGAGCTGGGGCCGATCGAGGTGCTGGTGAACAATGCCGGCATCCAGCGCCATCGCGCGATCGAAGACCTCTCGTGGGACGAGTGGTCGGCCGTGGTCGACGTGAACCTGCACGGCGTGTTCTCGGCGCTGCAGGCAGCCGGACGACGGATGCTGTCGCGCGGCGCCGGCCGGATCGTGAACATCTCGTCGATCTCGTCGCGAGGTTCCGCCGGCCGCGCACCGTATGCGACGACGAAGGCCGCGGTGATCGGTCTCACGTCGACCGCGGGGGCGGAATGGGCGGCCCGCGGGGTGCGCGTGAACGCGGTCGCACCCGGTTATGTCGACACGGGCGTCTTCCGCCAGGGTGTCGAGCAGGGCACGCTGAGCCTCGACACGATCCTGTCGCGCATCCCGGCGGGTCGTCTCGCGGAGGCGAGTGAGATCGCGGATGCCGTGAGCTTCCTCGTGTCGGATCAGTCGCGCTACATGAACGGCCAGACGCTCTACGTCGACGGCGGGTTCCTGGTCGACTACGGCGTGCCGCTCGCGAAGAGGCCCGAATGACGGCGGTCGCGCGGGTCGACACCGCGACGGCGGTGCTGCCGCTTCCTGCTCCGCTGCACCTCGGTGCCATGACGGTGACCCGTCGCGAGTACAGCGCCGTGCGCGTGTCCGACGCCGACGGCACGACCGGGGTCGCGTACTGCCTGTCGCGGGAGGCGCCGATGGCCGAGATCGTCGACCGCCTGGTCGCTCCGCACGCGGTCGGGGCGGATGCCGACGACCCGTCGGCCGCGTGGAACCGGATGCTGCGGGGCAGCGCGATCGTCGGACGAGTGGGCCTCGTGCGGCGCGCGATCGGCCTCGTCGACATCGCCCTGTGGGACATCGCCGCTCGCCGGGCGGGGGTGCCGCTGTGGCAGCTCCTCGGGGCGGGCGACGCCCCTCGTCGCGCGATGCTCGTCGCGGCGTACCCCTCGCCGCAGCGCACTCCTCGCGACGTCGCCGACGAGGTTCTGCGCCAGGCCGCGGGATGGGCGCAGGTCAAGGTGTCGCGCATTCCCGATCCGGCATACATGCGCGAGCTGTTCGTGATCCTCGGTGCGGAGCTGCCGCGGCAGACGGGCCTCGTGGTCGATGTGGGCTTCGGATGGCGCGACGCCGACGAGGCCCTCTCCGAGATCGCGCAGTGGGGAGCGCCCGACCTCGCCTGGCTCGAGGATCCGCTCCTGCCCGAGGATGCAGCGGGATGCGCTCGGATCCGGGCCGAGAGCGGGCTGCCGTTGTCGGTCGGCGACGAGGTCACCGACCCCGCCGTGCTGCGTGCGCTCGTCGAGCAGGGTGGGGTCGATGTGCTGCGCCTCGACGTCGTCGCGATCGGCGGCATCACTCCCGCGCGCGAGATCGTGTCGTGGGCGGCGGAGCGCGGCATCCGGGTGTCCGGTCACGTGTATCCGGAGGTCACCGCCCACCTCGGGATCGAGGTCGAGACGTTCGCGCGCGGAGTGAATCCCTACGACCCCGCGGCGAGCTTCGTGACGGGCGGGCCGACGTTCGCGGGCGACGTCCGTCCCGCCGGGAGTCCGGGACTCGGCTTCGGCCTCGACCCGGCCGTCTTCACCTTCGACCGAGAGGAGCGACCATGACGTCCGCGCCGAGGAGCGCCGTCGTGACCGGCAGCGGCAAGGGCATCGGCCGGGCGATCGCCGAAAGGCTGACCGCCGACGGGTGGACGGTGGTGGGGCTCGAGCGGTCCGCTGGGTCGGGCACCGTCGAGCAGGGGATCGTCGCCGAGGTCGTGGTGGGGGATGCTGCGGACCGCAGCGTCCACGAGCGTGCCGCCGACGCCGCCCTCGCCTACGCGCCCCTGCGCGGCTGGGTCAACAACGCGGGCATCACCAAGCGCACACCCCTGCACGAGCTCGACGAGACGGTGGTGCGCGAGATCCTCGACATCAACGGCCTCGGGTACGTCTGGGGATGCTCGGCGGCGGTCTCGTCGTTCCTCGACCAGGGCGTCGCGGGTGCGATCGTCAACGTCGGCTCGATCCACGGCCGCTCCAGCTTCGTCGATCACGCGGCGTACGAGTTCACGAAGGGCGGCATCGACGCGCTCAGCCGCAGTGTGGCCGTGACATATGGCGGACTCGGCATACGCGCCAACACGGTCGCGCCGGGTGGCGTGCGCACGCCGCACCTCGAGGCGCAGATCGCGGCATCCTCCGATCCGGTGGCTGCAGAGCGCGCGCTCGCGGAGGGGCCGCCCATGGGCCGGATCGCCCGAGCCGAGGAGGTCGCGGCTGTCGCGGCGTTCCTGCTCTCCGACGAGGCTCCGTATCTGTCGGGGCAGTCGATCGCGGTCGACGGCGCGTGGACGGCGTCATTCGGCGAGGTCGTCGTCGACCCGGCGCTCCGCGCCCGCTTCGACGGCCGGGAGCGGCATCCCTCCGACCCTTGAGTCGGCACCTGACACCGCATCCCCCGGCTGACTTGGCACCGTCTGCCGCAATTCCGCGTGACTTCCCGCGGGAGGTGCCAACTCAGTCGCATCAGTCGCGACCGCCCGAGCCCACTGCGACGGGACAATGCCTCCCCGCCCCGGTCAGTTGGCACCTCGTGCCGAAATCCCTGGCGAATTCCCGCGGGCGGTGCCAACTGAGGCGGGACACCCCGCGTCGACGGTCGACTCAGGCCTTGAGCATCGAGGCGCGCGCGATGAGACCGTCGACCACGTCGAAGGTCGCGATGGTCTCGGTGGCGACGCCCGCGTTCACCACCTGCTCCTGGGCCACGACCCACCGCGATCCGAACAGCACGGTGTTCTCGATCACGCACGACAGCTCGGGGTTCTGCAGCCGGGGTTCGTAGAACGCGCGGATCGCCGCCGTGCCGACGATCGGCTCCGGCGCGACGCCGGTGATCACGGCATCCGCCGCGTAGGTCGCGACGAACGCGTCGAGATCGTGCGCGTTGAACGCGTCGAGCTGGGCCTGCACGGTGAGCGCCGCCGAGCGGATGCTGTCAGTCAATGCGCACTCCTCCGTTGACGTCGTACGTGGCGCCGGTGATGAAGCCCGCCCGCTCGGAGGCGAGAGAGGCGATGATCCACGCGACGTCGGCCGGCTGTCCGAATGCGCCGAGGGGGATGGATGCCGCGAGCCTGTCGCGTCCCTCGCCCTGCAGCTGATCCGTGATGGCGCTCGCGACGGGCCCGGGGCTGACCGCGTTCACCCGGATGCCCTCGGGGGCGAGGTGGCGCGCGAAGCTGCGCGTGAGTGCGAGGATCGCTCCCTTGCTCGCGGAGTAGTGGAGTCCGGTCTGCAGCGCGCCGACCTGGCCGGCGATCGACGACAGGTTGACGACGGAGCGGTCGCCGTCGGCGGCGCGCAGCAGGGGGAGCGCGCCGCGGGTGAGGAAGAACATGCCGCGCACGTTCGTCTCGAGCACGAAGTCCCATTCCTCGACGTCGATGTCGTCGTACGGGGTGTAGGGGCAGACGCCGCCGTTGTTGATCAGCACGTGCAGCGATCCCCACTCGGCGGTGATCTCCGCGAGCAGCGCGTCGATCGACGCCTGATCGCGCAGGTCGAGTCGTGACACGTGCACATCGGGAGAGCCGGCGGCGCGGCACTCGTCGGCGACGCGGGCGGCTTCGGCCTCGCGCCCGGTGTAGGTGATCCAGAGGGCGTACCCCTCGGTGGCGAGTTCGAGGGCGGCTGCGGTGCCGATGCCCGAGCTCGCGCCGGTGATGAGCGCTCGTCGCTGTGTCATACCTGAACGCTATAGCAAATGCGCGATCGCCCGAAACGACCTGGCGGTGCGGTTGCTAGATGCTATAGCATCCCTTCCATGCCCGAGCCCCTCATCATCGTGACCGACTGCGACCTGCCGGGGTCCGTCATCGAAGACACCCTCCGCGCCGCCGGTCTGCGCGCCGAGCGTGCCGCGTCCGCCACGATCGACGACCTCCTCGCCGCCGGCGCCGCCGACGCCGAAGGACTGGTCGTGCAGTGGATGCCGATCACCGCCGACGTCCTCGATCGTCTGCCGAACCTCCGCATCATCAGCCGCGTCGGCATCGGCTACGACATGATCGACGTGGATGCCGCCGCCGACCGCGGGATCGCCGTCGCGAACACCCCGAGCTACTGCATCGAAGAGGTCGCCGCGCACACCGTCGCCATGATCATGGCTCAGGCGCGCGGCCTCCTCGCGTACGACCGCGCGGTGCGCGCCGGCACGTGGAAGGCCGTCGACGCGCGTCCTCTCGCCGTGCGCCCGTCGCGCACCACGGTCTCGGTGCTCGGTTTCGGGCGCATCGGACGCGTCGTCGCGAGCGGATGCCGTGCGCTCGGGTTCCGTGTTCTCGTCGCCGATCCGTTCGCCGCCGCCGACTCCGTGCGGGCGGCCGGCTGCGAGCCGGTCGCGATCGACGAGGCGATCGCCGCCGCCGACATCCTCACCCTGCACGTGCCGCTCACCGATGAGACCCGGCATCTGATCGACGCCGACGCCCTGGCGACGATGAAGCGGGGAGCGGTCGTGGTGAACACGTGCCGCGGGCCGCTGGTCGACGAGGGGGCGCTTGCCGCCTCCCTCCGATCCGGGCACCTCGGCGGTGCGGCGCTGGATGTCTTCGGCGGCGAACCGCTCGCGGCGGACTCCCCGCTGCGCGATCTCGACGACGTCCTGCTCACCCCGCACGCCGCGTGGTTCTCGCCGCAGGCGCTCGACGATCTGCCCGTGCACGCGGCGGACAACGTCATCCGCTTCCTCGCCGGCGAGTCCGTCCCGCTCGTCACTCCTGCCCCCGCCCACGCCGGCTGATCGCGGCGCGACCATGGAACTGCTGCGTCTCGGATCGCTCGGCTCGGAGAAGCCCTTCGTGCGACACGACGGTGCCGTCTACGATCTGTCCTCGCTCACGCCCGACATCGACGGGGCGTTCCTCGCGGATGGCGGCATCGCCCGCGTCCGAGCGGCGCTCGCCGCAGGCGCGCTGCCCGCAGCCGACATCAGCGGTCTGCGCATCGGCGCCCCGGTCGCGCGCCCCGGAGCCGTGATCTGCATCGGCATGAACTACGCCGCGCACGCCGCCGAATCGGGGTCGCTGCCGCCCGAGCATCCGGTGGTCTTCTTCAAGCATCCGAACACCGTCGTCGGACCCGACGACGTGGTGCTGCTTCCGCCGGACGCCGAGAAGGTCGACTGGGAGGTGGAGCTCGCGGTCGTGATCGGTCGCACCGCGCGCTACCTGCCCTCGGCCGAGGCGGCGCGCGACGTGATCGCCGGGTACGCCGTGTCGAACGACGTGTCCGAGCGCGCCTTCCAGATCGAGGTGTCGGGCGGCCAGTGGTCGAAGGGCAAATGCGCCGAGACCTTCAATCCGCTCGGGCCTGCGCTCGTGCCGGCCGACGAGGTCGACCCGCAGGCGCTGCGGCTCCGGTCGTCGGTGAACGGCGCGGCCCGACAGGACTCGTCGACCGCCGACATGGTGTTCCCCGTTCTCGAGCTCGTCCGCGACCTCAGCCAGTACATGGTGCTGGAGCCCGGCGACGTGGTGAACACCGGAACACCGGAGGGTGTGGCGCTGTCGGGGCGGTTCCCGTATCTCGCGGAGGGCGACGAGATGCTGATCGAGATCGAGGGACTCGGTCGCCAGCGGCAGCGGGTGGAGCGCGCCCGGGTGCGCTGACCTCGCGGACCCGGCGCCTTGCGCCCGTGACACGGTTCATCCGGCTGAGTGCAGCCGTGTCGCGGGCGGAGGGCGTCGGGACCCCTCCGCCACCGCCCGACGGTGCCTGATTCAGCCGGCGAACGGCACGACCGGCAGACCGCGCACGCCGGGGCGCACCGCGAACAGCGATCCGGCTTCGGTGCCGTGATCGGGGCCGAGTCCCTGCGCCGATGTGGTGATGAACAGCGTGCCGAGGTCGTCGCCGCCGAACGTGCACGCGCTGACCTGCGGGACCGGCAGCTCGATGCGGGCGATCAGCGACCCTTCGGGCGAGTACCCGTGCACGGCCGAGCCGTTCCAGAGCGCGACCCAGACGGAACCGTCTGCGGCGACGGTGAGGCCGTCCGGCATCCCCTGGTCGTCCGCGATCGACACGAACCCGCGCCGGTCGCGCAGCTCGCCGTCGACGACGTCGAACACGTCGACGCGGCGGGTCGGTGTGTCGTTGTAATAGGCGAGGGTGCCGTCGGGGGAGAAGCCGATGCCGTTCGAGGTCTCGACGCCGGACAGCACCTCGGTCGAGGAGAGATCGCCGTCGATGCGCAGCACTCTCCCGGCCGCGCTGTCGTCTCCGGTGGCCATGGATCCGGCGAGCAGGCGACCCCGCGGGTCGACCGTGCCGTCGTTGAACTGCGCGGACCCGAGATCGAAGGACGTGACAACCCGCGCCGGTCCGTCCGCGGTGTCGGCGAGGTGAAGACGGCGCGCCCCGACCGCGACGAAGCCGCCGCCGATGCGAGGGCGGAAGAACGCCGCGTAGTCGTCGTCGAGGTGCAGGCGGTGGATGCCGTCGTCGCGCAGGGTCACGAGGTCGGCGGCCTCGGCATCCACCCATCTGACCCCGCCCCACGACGGCGACCACACCGGCGCCTCGGCGTGCACGCAGATCGGCCCGGTCAGATTCTCCGGCGTCATGATGCCTCGTCGCGGCGCAGCGGCAGCCGCTCGGGTTCGGGATGCGATTCCGGAGCATCCGGGGTCGCTGCCGGGTGGGCGGGGAGCTCGCGTGCCACCTGCTTCTCGAGCACCTGCACGGCCTCGTCGCTGAGCAGGATCAGCCCGTCGAGCTCGTCGCGCACCCGCTTGTAGGCGATGTTCCGCTCGGCCTGCGTGGCCGATTCGTCGACCGCGACCTTGAGCAGCTGCTGCGCACGATCGAGACGCTTGCGCTCCGGTTCGGTGAAGGTCGAGTCGCGCAGTCGCCTGGCATCCTTCTCCGCGACCTCGAACGCCACGGCGTAGGCGCCGACCGCGTCGAGGTACTCCGACACCTGCTGCTCGGTCACGGCGGCGTCGGCGGATGCCGGACGCAGCGCGTCGGCCGTGCGCTTCGCCCGCAGGAACGCGGCGACGAGCGGCTGGCGGCCGTCGCTCATGGCGGGGAACGCGATGAGCTTCGCGACGTCGAGTTCGTAGTCGAGCCACCGCGCGGTGATCTCGTCGTGCTCGGCGAAGAGCCGCTCGAGAAGAGTGTTCGGCGCGACCGGCGGCGCCGTGGTGTCGATGACCGACGGTCCCTGACGCCTGCCCCCGGCGCGAGCTTCGATCTGTGCCGCCTTGAGCTCGGCTTTCACCCGGAGGGTCTCGAGACGGCGTTCATGCCGGCGCTTCGCGCTGCGCTCCCACGCCTTCGCGGCGCCCCCGGCCATGCCCATGACAGGGAAGATGAGCCACCAGTAGCTGCCGGCCCAGACCCAGAAACCGCGGATGAACTCGTCCATGATGCCCTCAGCCTACTTCCGGCGGCGTTCCGGTTGACCCCCGAGCAGAACCGGGGTGGCGGATTCGCTCGTCATTGATATAGTCAACGCTATTGACTTGCTGTTCCGACGGTTGGACGACGATGACCACACCTCCCGCTCCCGTGTCGATCACGGCGGAGTGCGACGGCATCCGAATCGCGGCTGAGGTCCGCGGCTCCGGACCGGCCGTGCTGCTGCTGCACGGCTACCCCGAGACCAAGGCGATGTGGGATGCCGTCGCGGGCGCGCTCGCCGTGGACCACACGGTCGTCGCCGCCAATCTGCGTGGATACGGAGACTCCGCCAAGCCGCGAGATGCCTCGTATGCGAAGCGCGACATGGCGCGCGACCAGGTCGCGCTCATGCGGCAGCTCGGACACGAGAGCTTCGCGGTGATCGGCCACGACCGCGGCGGTCGTGTCGGGCACCGCCTGGCGCTCGATCACCCGGAGGCCGTGACGGCGCTCGCCGTGCTCGACATCGTGCCGACGCTGCACATGTTCGAGAACGTCGACCGCGAGATGGCCACCGCGTACTTCCACTGGTTCTTCCTCGCCCGAGACGACGGGATGCCCGAAGCGCTGATCGGCGCGGACCGTGAGACCTGGCTCCGCAGCCGCTTCACCGGTCGACGCCACGACGGCGATGCCCTACCCGATGCGTTCGACGAGTATCTGCGCTGCTTCGACCTCGACACCGTGTACGCCTCCGGCGCGGACTACCGCGCTGCGGCATCCGTCGATCTCGATCACGACCGCGCCGACCGCTCGGCCGGGCGAGTCGTCACCGCGCCGACCCTCGCCCTGTGGGGCGCGCACAGCTACGTCGGCCGCAACTTCGACGTGCTGTCGACCTGGGAGCCGTACGCCCCCGGTATCGGAGGCCGAGCGGTCGACGCCGACCACTACCTCGCCGAGGAGGCGCCGGAGCCCACGGCATCCGCACTCCGCACCTTCCTCACGGAGGTGGGCGCATGACCGCGCGCGAGGTCGACCGGCTCGCCGAGCTGGTGACGATCGAGACGCCGACGGGGGATGCCGCGGGCTTGGCGGCCGCGCAGCAGCTCATCCGCTCGTGGATCAGCCCCGTCGTGGGCGCCGACGGCGAGCTCGAGACCGTCGACGGCGTCTCGCATCTGCGGTGGTCGGGCGGGGACGATCCGACCGTGCTGCTGATCGGCCACGTCGACACGGTCTTCCCGGCCGGTACCATCGCCGAGCGCCCGTTCCGGGTCGAGGGCGACCGCGCCACCGGGCCGGGCGTCTTCGACATGAAGGCGGGCATCGTCATCATGGCCGCCGCCCTCGAGAGGGTGTCGCGCCCCGAACGCGTCGCGATCCTGCTCACGAGCGACGAAGAGGTCGGTTCGATCACGTCCCGCGCGCTGATCGAACGCGAGGCCGCCCGGGTGGGCACGGTGCTCGTGCTCGAACCGAGCCTCGACGGGGCGCTCAAGATCGCTCGGCGCGGCGGCAGCATCTACCGTCTCGCCTTCACCGGACGCGCTGCGCACGCCGGACTCGAACCGGCGAAGGGACGCAGCGCGCTCGCCGAGCTCGCCCACCACGTGCTGGCGCTGCCGCACCTCGCCGACGATGACCGCGGCACGACGGTGAGCCCGACCGTCGCGCAGGCGGGCACCGTCACCAATGTCATCCCCGAGCACGCCGAGCTGCGCATCGACGTACGCGCGTGGACGCTCGACGAGCTCGAACGGGTCGACGGACGGATGCAGTCGCTCGGCGCCCATACGCCCGATGTGCGGGTCGACGTGCACGGCGGGATCAACCGGCCGCCCATGGAGCAGAGCGTGTCGGAGGAGCTGCTCGCGTGTGCGCGCCGCGTCGCCGAACGGCTGGGGCACGCCGAGGTCGAGGCGGTATCGGCGGGAGGGGCGTCGGACGGCAACTTCACCGCCGCGGTCGGCGCGAGGACGCTCGACGGGCTCGGCCCGCGCGGATCCGGTGCCCACGCCGACCACGAGTGGGTGTCGATCGCGTCGCTGCACGAGCGGATCGACCTGCTCGCCGGCATGATCGACGACCTCGACGCCGCCTCTGAATCGGGCGCGGGCTGACTCGCTCCACGCGCACAACGAAGGAGATCTCACGTATCGCAGGACGAATCCGCGTAGATGCTCCTTCGTAGCGCGAGATCTCCTTCGTTATGCGCGCACAAGACGCCTTGCCCGCGTCAGGCGCCGGGGGCGTGTCGTGCGATGCTCTCCAGCATCAGGTCGAGCGCCGTCTCCCAGGCCCGGGGGTCGCGGATGCCGGGCAGCGCGTCGCCCGCCCACGCGATCTCGGGGTACTCGTCGGCGTCGAGACGGCGGCGGTCCATCTGCCACGTCAGCTCATCGGCATCCTGCACCTCGGCCGGGATCGCGGTGAGCGCCGCCTGGATGCTCGACGCCGAGCGGATCAGCTGCCCGAGCGCCCTGGCATACAGGGCGGCCTGCTCGCGGTCGTAGCCGCCGCGGCGCAGCGCGCCGATCGAGAACTCCATCGACGAGAAGTCCGTCGGCCGGCGCAGCGCCATCTGCAGGGCGAACTCGGGGTAGCGCATGTAGTGGTCGTGGATGAGGTGCGCCTGGGCGCGCAGGTCGGCGAGCCAGTCGTCGGTCGCGACCATGCCGCCGCTGTACGAGCGGGCGCGCAGCGTGTCGATGAGCGCGAGCAGCAGTTCGTCCTTATCGCGGAAGTGCCGGTAGATCGACGTGGGGTGTGCGCCGAGCTCTTCGCCGATCGATTGGAATGTGAGACGGTCGAGGCCTTCGCGCTCGACGACGCGGTCGGCGGCGGCGACGATGATCTCGCGGCTGAGCGAGTCGCGGGCTCGGCGTGGGCGACCGGTCGCCTTGGTCGCCTTCGCACCGGATGTCGCTGCCGGCTTCTTCGCCGGATCCGCGGCCTTCCGTGTCGCCATCGAGTACTCCGTTCGCAGATCGCGGCCGTCGGGGCCCGCGCGGATTCACGGTACCCCATGCCTGTCAGCCGTGCTGTCAGTGCCGTCGACAATGCTCGAAGTCTAGCCTCCCGTCGTTAGCCACTGTTATAGTCAACGCCATTGGCAAGCTCCCGGATGCGAGGGGAGCACGACACGAAGGAGCAAGGATGCTCGAGGTCCCCGCAGTCCCGTCCGACGAGGCGCTCGACGCGCGCTTCGCGGTGCCGTATCTGCTGACGGTGCGGCCCGTGCCCGGCCCGGACGACCTCGCCCTCCTCGTCGAGAACCACTCCGACGGCGCACGCGGTCGCATCTGGCGTGCGCCCGCAGCGCCGAGCGACCTCCTTCCGTTCCCGGTCGGCGTCGGCGCGATCCTCACGGCGGATGCCCGCTGGGTGGTCGACCTCGACGACGGCGGCGGGTCGGAGGTCGGCGGCCTCGTCGCCTTCGCGGTCGACGGCTCCGAGCGCGTCGAGCTCACGCCCGGTCGTGCCCCGTACGTCCTGCGCGGCCTGGAATCGTCGTACGACGGCCGCTCGGTCGTCGCGACCGTGGTCGACGAGGACGGCTTCCACGTGCTCGTGATCCCCGCAGCCCCCTGGGGCGAGCCCCGGGTCGTCTACTCGAACCCCGTGGAGGCCTGGTACGGGCAGATCTCCCCTGACGGCGCGCTCGTCTCGGTCGACACGACGGCGCACAATCCCGGCATCCGCCGTCCGCTGCTCACGGTCGTCGACGGTCGTAATGGCGACGTCGTCGCGACTCTCGACGACCTCCCCGCCGGGCCCGTGCGCGGAGTGCGCTTCGCGTCGGATGCCGGTGACGACCGTCTCCTGGTGAACACCGAGCGCAGCGGGTTCTCGCGCCCCGCGATCTGGAGCGTCCGCACGGGGGAGCGCGTCGACTTCGACCTGCCCGATCTCGCCGGTGAGGTCGTCCCGATCGACTGGCACTCCCCCAGCGGCCGGATCCTCGCGGTGCACGTCGACGACGGCATCCACCGTCTGGTCGAGATCGACGAGGCCTCCGGCGACGCGTGTGTGGTGGCGGAGGGCGGCAGCGTCTTCGACCCCGACGTGGCCGACCTGCATCCGTTCCAATGGGCGTCGTACTTCGCGCCGACCGGCGCCGTGCGTGCCGTGCGCTCGACCTGGGACGTGCCCCTGCACGTCGAGGAGATCGCCGCCGACGGCACCGCGGTCACCCTGATCGAGCCCGCGCCGGTACCGCCGGGGCGTCCGCTCGCGTCGGCCATGGTGCCGAGCGCCGACGGCACCCGAGTGCAGCTCTGGTGGGGGCGGCCGGCGCGCGATGAGCCGCTCGGCACCGTGCTGACCATTCACGGCGGGCCGAACCTCGTGACGGTCGACAGCTACGACCCCTCGGCGCAGGCCTGGCTGGATGCCGGCTTCGCCGTCGCCTCGCTCAACTACCGCGGGTCGGTCACCTTCGGTCGCGCGTTCCGGGAGGGTTTCTGGGGCGTCGGCGGCGATCGGGAGATCGAAGACGTGGCGGCGGCGATCGGCTTCCTGCGCGAGCAGGGCCTGGCCGCCCCAGCGACGACGTTCATCACGGGCGCGTCCTACGGAGGACACATGACGCTGCTGAGCGTCGGACGGCTACCCGACCTGTTCGCCGGCGGGCTCGCCCACGTCGCGGTGGCGGAGTGGTCGGCGGCGATCGACGCGATGAACCCCGCGGTGCGCAGCGTGTGGAGCTCGTGGGTGCCGCCGGAGATGGTCGAGCCGTTCTCGGCCATCACCTACCTCGAGGACGTGACGGCCTCCGTGTGGATCAACCAGGGTGACGTCGACACCCGCACTCCGATCGTCGGGGTCCAGCGCTACGTCGACGAGCTGAGCGCGCGTGGCGGCGACGTCGTGCTGGACGTGTTCGAGGGCGGGCACGAGCCCACCGGGCTGGACGGCGCGGCAGTCGACCAGCGCCGCATGCACGAGCTCGCCCGCCGCACCCTCGCGGGAGAGCGCTGGGACGGCTGACCCGGCGCGCGGTCCTCGCACCACGCGGCACCTGCCGCGATAGCGTCGGGGGATGAGCCGCCGACGCAAGTCAACGATCGCCTGGACTGCCGCGACCCTGCTCGTGGTCGCGGGACTGGCGGCGACGGTCGTCGGTCTGATGACCCCCGTCTCGTTCGGATGGTTTGCGTATCAGCCGCTCTCCTCGGCGACGTTCGCGGGAGACGGCGGCGGTTTCTTCGTATCGCGCACGACAGTGATCGGATTCGTCCTGCTGGCGCTGGGGCTCATCGCGGTCGCCTTCCTCGCCGGGTTGCGTCTCGCGGGGCGGCGGCCTGACGCAGCCGCGCGGAACGCCTGATCCCGGGCGCCTCGGCATCCCGTCGCGCCCTCGAACACGGTCTCTGCCCGCCTCATAGTCACGAACATTGACTAAAGTGCTTGCTATCTCGCCGGGACCGCCTTAGAGTCAGACCACCTACCCGCACCACAGCACGGTCGTACCCGCCCGATTCGTATCGATCACTGGAGATCCGGCAATGTCGCAGTCACGTCTTCGCACCGCTGTACCCGCTTCACGTCGCGCCGTCATCGCGGCCCTGACCGCTGCCGCCCTCGTCGGCTCGCTCGTCGCGTGCAGCTCGTCGTCCACGACGCCCGAGCCGAGCGACGTCGCTGTCGTCGACGGCGGAGAGATCGTCATCGGCGCCGAGCAGGAGCCCGACTGCGCCGACTGGATCGCGACTTGCGGCGGCTCGATCTGGGGCACGTACGTGATGCAGATCCCGACGATGCCGAGCGTGTTCCAGACCCGGCTCGTCGACGACGAGTGGCAGCCCACCCCGTCCGACCTCGTCACGGGCGAGCCCGAGGTCGTCGTCGCCGACGACGGCACCCAGACCATCACCTATTCGATCAACCCGAAGGCCGTGTGGTCCGACGGAGAGCCGATCACCTCGGCCGACTTCGCCTACACCGCCCTGCAGATCCGCGACGGCGACGACATCTTCGACAAGACGGGCTACGACCGCATCACCGCGGTCGACTCCAGCGACCCGGCGACCGCGGTGGTGACCCTGAACTCCGCCTATGCCGGCTGGCGCACGCTGTTCAGCGTCTACGGCATCATGCCCGCCCACCTGCTGGAAGGGCAGGACCGCGCGGCGATCATGGCCGACGGCTACGACTTCAGCGGCGGCCCGTGGAAGATCGAGAAGTGGACGCGCGGGACCTCGGTCACGCTCGTCCCGAACGAGAACTACTGGGGTGAGAAGCCGCACCTCGACAAGGTGACGTTCCTCTTCCTGCCCGACACGACCGCGGCGTTCCAGGCGCTCAAGAGCGGCCAGGTCAGCGTGCTCGCCCCGACGCCGCAGCTCGACGCGCTGACGCAGATCGAGGCCGGGCTCCCCGGCATCCGCTCACAGGTCGACGCTCGAAGCGGCAACCTCGAGGCGATCTGGCTGAACAACGCGGTCGCCCCGTTCGACTCCGTCGCCGTGCGTCAGGCTCTCGCCTACTCGATCGACCGCGACGCGATCGTGAAGCGACTGTTCGGCAGCCTCGGCATCGACGAGGCCCAGCAGAGCTTCAACTCCCCGATGGTCGCGCCCTTCGCCGCCGACGACTTCTCGCAGTACACGCTCGACCTCGACAAGGTCGACGAGCTGATGGAAGGCGACGGCTGGTCGAAGAACGGCGACGGCGTCTGGGCGAAGGGCGGCGAGACGGCGACGTTCTCGATCAAGACGCTCGCCGGCAACAAGCGCCGTGACCTCACCGTGCAGGTCCTGCAGTCGCAGCTGGCGGATGCCGGATTCGAGATGACCATCGATCAGGTCACCCCTGCCGACCTGTTCGGCACGATCGCTCCCGAGGGCGACTTCCAGGCCGGGATCTGGGCGCTGGTCGACACGTTCCCGGACCCCACCCTGTCGTCGACCTTCTCGTCGGTGAACATCCCCAGCGAGGCGAACGGCTTCTCGGGAATCAACTTCTACCGCGCGAACATCGACGGCCTCGACGACCTGCTCGCGCAGGTCGACACCGAGGTGGACCAGGATGCTCGGATCGCGGCCTCGCAGGAAGCCGACGCTCTGATCGCCGAGAACGTGCCATCGCTGCCGCTCGACGTGGTGCCCAACGTGCTCCTGTGGAGCGAGAAGGTCGGCGGTCCGCTGCAGATCAACCCGATCGAGGGTCCGTTCTGGAACCTCGCCGAATGGGGCCTGGCCGGCTGAGGCGCGCTCCCGCACAGCAGGACAGGAACGAGGCGACGACGTGCTCACATTCATCACCCGACGGGTTCTCTACTCGATCCCGGTGATCGTCGTCGCCTCGTTCATCCTCTTCTGGGCCGTTCGCTCGACGTTCGACCCGCTGGCGAAGCTCCGCCAGGCGCACGACCCCTCGGTGATCGCCCGGGAGATCGAGCGACTCGGCCTCGACCGCAGCATCCCCGAGCAGTACTTCCTGTGGCTGCGATCGATGGTCGTCGGCGACTGGGGGCTCAGCACCCGCACCGGCACCCCGGTGCTGCCGCTCATCGGAGAGGCGCTGTGGCCGACGCTGCAGCTCGCGTTCTGGGGACTCCTGACCGCCGTGCTGATCGCCGGCGCGGTGAGCGTGTACTCGGCCGTCCGGCAGTACTCGCTGGGCGACAACCTGCTGACGGGCGCCTCGTACATCGGCATCGCGATGCCCGCCTTCTGGTTCGGTCTCATCCTCATCCAGACCTTCGCGGTGTGGCCCAAGGAGACGTTCGGCCTGAGCGACCCGCCGCTGTACTTCATCGGACTGAACTCACCGGGGCAGAGCGACCCGCTCGACTACCTCCGCCACCTCGTCCTCCCGGTGGCGGCGCTCATGATCGCCCTCGTCGCATCGTGGAGCAGGTTCGGGCGTGCGGCCATGCTCGACGCCCTGTCCAGCGACTACGTCCGCACCGCGCGGGCGAAGGGAGTGCCGCGTCGCCAGGTGATCTGGCGCCACGCGGTGCGCAACTCGCTCGCTCCCTTCGTGACGGTCGTCGCACTCGACGCGGCGATCCTCATCGGCGGTCTCGTCGTCACTGAGCAGATCTTCGCGATCCCCGGCATGGGCCGCCTGTTCCTGCAGTCGCTCGTCGCGGGCGATGTGTACGTGCTGCTGCCGTGGATGATCGTGGTCGCCGTCGCGGTCGTGGTCTGCAACCTGATCGCCGACATCGCCTACGCGGTGCTCGACCCGAGAGTGAGGCTGTCATGAGCAGTGCAGGCATCGCCGGGCGGGAGGAGTTGCTCGCCGAACAGGATCCGCAGAAGGCCCCGACCCGCCAGCTGCTGAAGGGGTTCCTGCGCCATCGGCTCGGTGTCGTGAGCCTGGTCGTCCTCGTCATCCTGCTCGTGGTCTGCTTCGGCGCGGCGTGGATCGCGCCGTATCCGCAGGGACAGCAGGACCTGCTGACCGGACCCACCCCGCCATCGGGCGCCCACTGGCTCGGCACCGACGAGCTGGGCCGCGACTACCTGAGCGAGATCCTGTTCGCCGGGCAGATATCCCTCGCGATCGGTCTCGCCGTCGCCCTCCTCGCCACCGTCGTCGGCACGGCGCTGGGCGCGGTCGCCGGTTACGTGGGCGGGTGGATCGGCGAGCTCATCATGCGCATCACCGACCTGTTCCTCATCGTGCCGGCGATCGCGCTGCTCGCCGTCATCCTGCAGGGGCTCGGCTCGTCGCCCACGACGATCGTCTTCGCACTCACCGCGCTGGGCTGGACCTACATCGCCCGGGTCGTGCGGGCGCAGGTGCTGTCGCTGCGCGAGAAGGACTTCATCGACGCGGCGCGCGGCATCGGGGCATCCGGGTTCCGCATCGTCGTGTCGCACCTGCTGCCGAACCTCGCCGGGGTGATCGCGGTCGCGATGAGCCTCGCGGTCGCCTCGTCGATCATCGCCGAGTCGACCCTGAGCTTCCTCGGTTTCGGCGTGCAACCGCCGCAGACGAGCTGGGGATCGATGCTCAGCCAGGCCGCCGGGTACGTCGGCACGCCCCAGGTGTACCTGCTGTACTTCCCCGGCCTGTTCATCCTCGTCACCGTGCTCTGCGTCAACTTCATTGGAGACGGTCTCCGCGACGCCCTCGACCCGCAGGGGAAGAACCTATGACCAGCCCCTCTGTCGGCGGCCACGGCGAGATCCTGCTCCAGGTCGAAGACGTCGCGATCAGCTTCCCCACCGACCACGGGCTCGCCCGCGCCGTCGAAGGGGTCTCGTTCACCCTGCGCACGGGCGAGACCGTCGGCATCGTCGGCGAGTCCGGATCGGGCAAGTCGATGACGGCGATGGCGATCATGGGACTGCTGCCGAAGAAGGCCGTCGTCACCGGGTCGATCAGACTGCGCGGCCGCGAGCTCGTCGGGCTCTCCGACGACGAGCTGCGTGAGATCCGCGGCAAGGACGTCGCGATCGTGTTCCAGGATGCTCTGACCGCACTGAACCCGGTGATGCGCGTCGGCGAGCAGCTGGTCGAGGCCGTGCGCGTGCACCGCCCCGAGAGCACGGCCGCCGAGCGGAGGGCCAGGGCCGTCGAACTGCTCGACCTCGTCGGCATCCCCTCTCCCGAACTGCGCGTCGATCGCTACCCGCACGAGTTCTCCGGGGGCATGCGCCAGCGCGTGATGATCGCCATGAGCATCGCGAACGAACCCGACCTCCTGATCGCCGACGAGCCGACCACCGCCCTCGACGTGACGGTGCAGGCGCAGGTGCTCGAGGTGCTGCGCGAGGTGCAGCGCCGCACCGGCACGACCGTGCTGCTCATCACGCACGACCTCGGGGTCGTCGCCGGCACCGCCGACCGCGTGCTGGTCATGTACGCGGGAGGACTCGTCGAGACCGCCGACGTCGACCCGCTGTTCTACGAGACCGCCCATCCGTACACCGCCGGACTGCTCGCCTCGCTGCCGCGGCTCGACAGACGCTCCTCGCGCGACGAGCGTCTGTACCAGATCGCCGGGCAACCGCCGGTGGCGACGGAATGGCCGCAGGGATGCCGCTTCGCACCACGCTGCGCCCACGCCGTCGCCGGACTCTGCGACGCGGTGGTGCCGCCGCCGATCGAGGTCGGCGTCGGGCATACCGCCGCCTGCGTGCGCGTCGACGAATGGCAGAAGGAGGCGGTGTCATGAGCGCATCGCAGGTTGAGGAACGCACCGGCAACACCGGTCTCACGGTCGACGGACTCGTCAAGGAGTACCGCGTCGGCGGCGGCCTGTTCGGCCGAAGCCGCGAGGTCGTGCAGGCGGTGTCGGATGTGAGCCTGTCGATCGAGGGTGGGCAGACCTTCGGGCTCGTGGGCGAGTCGGGATGCGGCAAGTCGTCGCTCGGACGCAGCGTCGCCCGCCTGCAGCCCAGCGACGGGGGATCGATCCGGCTCGGCGATGATGACATCACGGCCGTGTCGGGGGAGCGCCTTCGGCTGCTGCGGCGGCGGGTGCAGTTCGTGTTCCAGGATCCGTACGCCTCGCTCAACCCGCGTAAGTCGGTGCGGGCGACGCTCACCGAACCGCTCGTCATCCACGGGCTGCACCGCGGCGACCGCGATCGCCGCGTCGAGGAGCTGCTCGCGCAGGTCGGGCTCAACCCCGCCCACGCCGACCGCTTCCCGCACGAGTTCTCCGGCGGGCAGCGGCAGCGTATCGGCATCGCCAGAGCGCTCGCCGTCGAGCCGGAGGTGATCGTGCTCGACGAGCCGGTCAGCGCGCTCGACGTCAGCGTGCAGGCCGGCGTGCTCAACCTGCTCGACGACCTGCAGCGCGACCTGGGCCTCACCTACCTGTTCATCGCCCACGATCTGTCGGTCGTGCGGCATCTCAGCGACCGCGTGGGAGTCATGTACCTCGGCAAGCTCGTCGAGGAGGCGCCGGTCGACGAGCTGTACGAGCGGCCGCTGCACCCGTACACGCAGGCGCTGCTGTCGGCGATCCCCGTGCCCGACCCCCGGGCCGAGCGGGCTCGCGAGCGCATCGTGCTCACGGGAGACGTGCCGAGCCCGGTGGCCCCGCCGAGCGGATGCCGGTTCCGCACCCGCTGCTGGAAGGCCACCGCGATCTGCGCCGAGGTCGTGCCCGAGCTCGCCGAACCCGGACTCGTCACGCCGGGCAGCACGCACCGCGTCGCGTGCCACCACCCTGCCGACCGCGACGTGCTCTGACCTGCCCGAGCTTTCGAATCGCCTGATTTGCGGCTTTCGACCTCGGGATTCTGCACATCAAGCGATTCGAAAGCCGCCACCCCTCCGAAAGGACACCCATGACCACCACACACCGCATCGCCGTGATCGCCGGCGACGGCATCGGCACCGAGGTGATGCCCGAGGGGCTGCGCGTGCTGCGGGCCGCCGCGGCACGTTTCGACATCGCCCTGGAGTTCGAAGAGTTCGACTTCGCGAGTGCCACCTATTGGCAGCAGCACGGCAAGATGCTGCCGGACGACTGGTTCGACACCCTCCGGGGATTCGACGCCATCTACTTCGGCGCCGTGGGCTGGCCCGAGGTCGTGCCCGACCACGTGAGCCTGTGGGGGAGCCTCATCCGGTTCCGCCGAGCGTTCGACCAGTACGTCAATCTGCGGCCGTGTCGCCTCATGCCCGGGGTCGTCTCGCCGCTCGCCGGTCGGGAGCCGGGCGACATCGACTTCTACGTCGTGCGCGAGAACACCGAGGGCGAGTACTCGTCGATCGGCGGCCGCATGTTCGAGGGCACCGAGCGGGAGTTCGTGCTGCAGGAGACGGTCATGACCCGCACCGGTGTCGACCGGGTGCTGCGCTACGCCTACGACCTCGCCGCGCGCCGCAGCGGGCACCTCACGTCGGCGACCAAGAGCAACGGCATCTCGATCTCGATGCCGTACTGGGATGAACGCGTCGCGGCGGTGGGTCTCGACTACCCCGACGTGACGCGCGACCAGTTCCACATCGACATCCTCACCGCGAACTTCGTGCTGCACCCCGACTGGTTCGACGTGGTCGTGGCGAGCAACCTGTTCGGCGACATCCTGTCCGACCTCGGCCCCGCGTGCACCGGCACGATCGGCATCGCGCCGAGCGCGAACATCAACCCCGAGGGTGTGTTCCCGAGCCTGTTCGAGCCCGTGCACGGGTCGGCGCCCGACATCGCCGGGCGAGGCATCGCCAACCCGATCGGCCAGATCTGGTGCGGGGCCATGATGCTCGAGCATCTCGGATATCCGGATGCCGGAGCGGCCGTGCTCGCCGGCATCGAGGGCGTTCTCGCCCGAGGAGCGGATGCCGCGCCCTTCACCCCCGACCTCGGCGGCACCGCCACGACGGTCGAGCTCGGCCGCGCGATCGCCGACGCCGTCGCCTCCGGTCGTTGAGCGGCCGGGGCCCCATCCGCTCCGGTCGTTGAGCGAGCGGAGGGAGACGAAACGCGGTCCCCTCCGCGGAACCCCTCAGCCGCCGAGCTTCTCCGCGCACGCGACGCAGTGGGTGGCGAACGGCCGCACCTCCAAGCGCGCCGCCGGAATGGGCCGACCGCAGTGCGCGCAGATGCCGTACGTTCCGGCATCCCGTCGTTCGATCGCCTCGTCGACCTGCCGGAGTTCCGATGCCGCGGCCTCGGCCAACCCGGTCAAGCGCGACCACTCCGACGACAGCGTGACGCCCTCCGGGTCATGCTCGTCGTCGTCGTTCGACCCCTCGCGGTCGTGCGTGAGCTGATCGAGCGTCGCCCTCGTCGACTCCACCCGGGCGACCGCGTCGGCGCGCAGCCTTTCGAGGAGTGCCCGCGGGTCCGAGGTCATCCGCACACCCTACGCCGCCCCACCGACACCGCCGCTACCGCATCCGACACCCACGGCCCCGTCCCTCCGGCTGACGATCCCCCGCATGGCCGGCCGCGCTGCAGCATCCGTTCCGCCATCCGGGGATCCGCCAGGCATCCGCGACCGTCGGGAACTACTCCAGCCACTCCGTCACGAACCGGTCGCTGGCGTGGATGTGCGTCGCGTTGTACGTGCCGCCGTCGAGCACCTCGAACCGGTGCGCGAGGAGCGCGGGCGCGGCGATGACCTGTCCGCCTTCGACGACGACCTGGTCGTCGCCGAGCGTGAACAGCGCGCGCCCCGAGTGCACGAGGAACGTCTCGACGTACGGATGCCGGTGCAGCCGCGGCCCCGACCCCGGCACCGCCGTGAACTCGCGGATCAGGCTCACCGGCGACCCGATCAGGTATCCCTCGATGTTCTCGTCGGATCCGATGTCGGTGGGCTGGATCGTCATGGTGCCTCCTCGCACGCCGAGGCTACCGCCCGGCATCCGTCCCCACCACCCGCATGGCTGGCCTTTCCCCGGTCGGCCGGCGAATCACCGGCATCCGTCCCGCCACCCGGGATTCCCTCAGCCATCCGGCCGTCACGGCCTGCGGATCAGCGGATGCCGCGTCAGCCCCGTTCGCGCCGGGCTCGCCGCGTGCGGGGGACGGGAGCCGCCTCCACCTCGGGCTCGGCCACGGTCACCGTGTCGGTGTGCACGGACGGGTGGTCGCGCTCCAGGGACGCGCCCTCCATGTCGACGTTCGGGATGATGCGGTCGAGCCAGCGCGGCAGCCACCACGCCGAGCGCCCGAGCAGGTGCATGAGCGCCGGCATGAGCAGCATCCGCACGACGAACGCGTCGAGCAGCACGCCGAACGCGAGGCCGAAGCCGATCGAGCGGATGATGGTCGACTCCGAGAAGATGAATCCGCCGAACACCGACACCATGATGAGCGCCGCCGCGATCACGACGGAGCGGCCCGCGCGGAAGCCCTGTGCCACGGCATCCCTCGCCGAGGCCCCGTGCACGTATGCCTCGCGCATGCCCGAGGCGAGGAACAGCTGGTAGTCCATCGCGAGTCCGAACAGGATGCCGACGAGGATCACGGGCAGGAAGCTGAGGATCGGCCCCGTGCTGTGCAGCCCGATGAACTCCGCGCCCCAGCCGAACTGGAACACCGCCACGGTGAGTCCGTAGGTCGCGAACAGGGAGAGCACGAACCCGCCCGTCGCGATGAGCGGCACGAGCAGCGACCGGAACACCACGATCATGATCAGCAGCGAGAGCCCGACCACGACGACGAGGTAGATCGGCAGCACGCCGGCGAGCGATTCGGAGATGTCGATGTTGATCGCCGCCTGGCCGGCGACGCCGAGCGTGATGCCGTCGCTCGACGGCAGGGAGCGGATGTCCTGCACGAGCTTCTCGGTCGAGGCGCTGTTGGGACCCTCGGCGGGCAGCACCTGGAACGCGAGCAGCGAGTTGTCGTCGGATGCGGCGACCGGCGCGACCGCGACCACGTCGTCCTGATCCGCGAGCCTCTGCGCGACCTCGACCTGGGTGGCGAGCAGATCGTCGTCGCCGACCGCGTCGTCGAGCGCCGCCGTGACGAGCAGCGGTCCGTTCGCGCCCTCGCCGAACTGCTCGTCGACGGCCTGGAAGGCGCGGTAGCTGGTCGAGTCGGTGGGCTCGCTCGATCCGTCGGGCAGTCCGAGGCGCATCGACATCGAGGGGATGGCGACGACCAGCAGCGCGACGACGCTGACGAGCACCGTGACGATCGCGCGCAGGGTCGACATGCGCTTCACGGGCTTGCCCGCGGCGTGCGGCTGACCGACGGAGGCCCGGGCCTTGCGGCCGAGCAGGCGCATGCCGGCGAGACCGAGCAGCGCCGGGGTCAGCGTGATCGCGACGAGCACGGCGACCGCGACGCACACCGCGCCGACCGTTCCCATGAGACCGAGGAACGGCACCCCCGTCACATTCAGGGCGAGCAGCGCCACGATCACGGTGGAGCCGGCGAACACGACCGCGGTTCCCGACGTGCCGGTCGCGAGGCCGATCGACTCCTGCACGGGCGATCCGGCGAGCAGCTGCTTGCGGTGTCGGTTGACGATGAAGAGCGAGTAGTCGATGCCGACGGCGAGCCCCAGCATCACGCCGAGCACCGGAGTCACCGACGCCATGTCGACCACGCCGGAGAACGCGAGGGATGCCGTGACGCCGACGCCCACGCCCACGATGGCCGTGATGATCGGGAAGGATGCCGCGAGCAGCGAGCCGAGCATCACGATGAGCACGACGGCGGCGATGGCCAGGCCGATCGCCTCGCCGACACCGAAGATCTCGGGCACGCCCTGGGCGATGTCGGTGCCGAAGTCGACCTCGACGCCGTCGACGGGAGAGTCCGCGAAGTGGGCGATCGTGGCCTGCTTCACCTCTTCGGAGAGCTCGAGGCGGGGGTCCTCGAACGACACGTTGACGATGGCGGTCGAGCCGTCGTCCGAGACGACGCCGATGCCGTTCGCGAGGTCGAGGAGCGTCGAGCCGAGCTCGACCTGCTTCTCGTTGCCCTCCAGCTCGGTGCGCGACTCGTCGAGCGTCTTCTGCTGCGCGTCGAGCTGGGCGAGCTGAGCGTTCAGTCCGGCGAGCTGCGCGTCGAGTGCGGCGAGTTGAGCCGACGGCGCCCCGGCGGCCTCGGCCTGCGCGCGGGCGGCGGTGAGCTGGTCGAGTCCGGACTGCAGCTGTGCGCGGCCGTCGTCGAGTTGGGTCTGGCCGGCGTCCAGCTGGGCTCGACCGTCGGCGATCTGCTTCTCTCCGTCGGCGAGCTGCGCGGCCTGATCAGACTGCTGCGCTTGCGTCTCGAACGGATCGATGACCGACGCGACGCCGTCGAGGTCTTCCGCGCTCGCGGCGAGGTCGGAGATCTCCTGCTTCTGCTCGTCGGTGAACGCCGAGCCGTCGGTCGTCCGATACACGACGGTGCCGGTCCCTCCCGCGGTGTCGGGGAGCTTCTCCGCCAGCTGGTCGGTGACCGCGCCGGATGCGGTGCCGGGGATGTCGAAGCTGTTGCTCAGCGCCCCGCCGAGACCGAGAAAGGCGCCGACGCCGATGCCGAGGAGCACGACCCAGGTGACGACCACCGCCCAGGCGCGACGAGCGGCGAGCGAACCCAGGCGGTACAGCAGTGAGGCCAACGCGATCTCCTTCAGTCATGAAGAGCATACGGTGCGTCTCGTCTAGAGTTCTGTGGTTATCCTGAACACGTGGTGAACGAGCATCGGAGCGGGCCCGTGCGCAGCACGGCTGCCCGAGAGGCGATCCTCGACGCGACGGCCCGGCTCTTCCACAACCGCGGTTACGACCGACTCACGATCGAGGGGATCGCCAAGGAAGCCGGAGTCGGCAAGCAGACGATCTACCGCTGGTGGCCGTCGCGCGGTGCGCTGATCGGCGAGTGCCTCGCCGAGGGCCGGCTGATACCCGTCGACTTCGTCGTGCCCGATACGGGCGACCTGGCCGCGGACGTCGAGACGTGGCTGCGCAGCGTGCTGTCGATCCTCGACGCCCCCGAGGGCGGTGCGCTGCTGCGGTCGCTCGTCGCCGCAGCGACGGAGGATGCCGGGGTCGGCGCCCATCTCGGCGAGAGCCTCGGGGTGGAGAAGTACCTCGCCGAACGACTGCGCGGCGGCATCCGCGACGGGCAGCTCGCCGCCGACGCTCCGGTCGAGCAGATCGGTCGAGCGATCCTCGGGGCGATCATCGTGGAATCGCTCGGACGCGAGGAGCACGACACCGCCGCAGTGGTGCGACTGACGCGCTTTCTCTTCTCTCGCTGAATGTATTCCGGAGCGCCGGAATATCAATGTGCGCGTATCGACGAAGAGCCGCATACCGCTGCCCACGAATGCCCCGCAGTGCAATCCATTCCTCGCGAGAGGAATGCGACGGCGATACACCACGCGACGAATTGCGCGCGCCGAACCGTGACGCGGCGAGCGAGGGGCGATACCCGGGATACCGCCCCTCCTCCTTCGCTGCTGCTGAAGGATGCGCCGATCCACGATTCCCCCCGAATCGTCCCTCAAAGAATCGGCGCTGGCAAAATAGCACGTATTTGTTCACCCTTTCAGGTCAAATAGGTAAACGCAAACAGGAGTTGAAAAATGCGTCCCTATTCGTGCATCATCGGTGGAGCATCGCCACGGGTCCTGTGCGGATCCGCTTTTCTCTCTCGGCTGCCGCCGACACTCCTGGGGGACACAATGATCAAGGGATTCAAGGATTTCATCGCGCAGGGCAACGTGATCGACCTCGCGGTCGCCGTCGTCATCGGCTCCGCGTTCACGGCCATCGTCACCGCGGTCGTGGCGAGCGTCATCACGCCCCTCGTAGGGCTCGTGTTCGAGGCCGACGCCACCGGCACGTTCGGCCCGAAGCTGACCAACATCTACGGCAACGAGGTCACGTTCCCGCTGGGCGACCTGCTCTCGGCGGTCATCGCGTTCTTCGCCGTGGCGCTGGTCGTGTACTTCGTCTTCGTACTGCCGATGAACACGTGGAAGGCCCGCCAGGCGGCACGCAAGCCGGCGGTCGTCGAGGTCGTGGCCCCGACCGAGACCGAGCTCCTCGTCGAGATCCGCGACCTCCTGCGCGCGAACGCTTCGTCGCGCTGACCCAAGACCAGGGACTCCCGTGAGTCCCGAGATCGTCGAGTCGCCGTTCCCATGCGGAACTCGACCGTCGGCCCGTCTCCCGCAGGGCGCGGCCGATAAGAGGCTCAGCACGGGACTGGGCCTGATCCGGCGACGAGACCTCCCCTCGGAAGCCGGAGAGGGGTGCCCGCTCGGGCGGGCACCCCTCACTCTCGTCGTCGGCTCATCGGAGCCGAGCGCGCTGCTCAGCCGAGGAGCAGCGTGATCACGGTCGCTCCGCCGCCGCCCAGCAGCAGCGCCACGATCACGACCCACGCGACCACGCGGATGCGGCGGTTGCGGCGCTCGCCCAGGTCGCCGTAGTCGTCGTCGGGGCGGCTCAGCTCGCTCATGCGCCGACCGGTTCCGCGACGGTCGGGCCGAAGGCCGCTGGCAGGGTGGCCTGAGAGCGCTCGCGGATCTCGGCGACGGGGATCGTGAACACGTCCTGCACCTCGAGCTTGGCGTCCTGCCCGTCCGTCACGCCGATTCGGGCGACCGGGTAGTTGCGGCCCTCGCAGAGTCCGCGGAACTTCACGTCGTCCTCGCGCGGCACGGTCACGATGACGCGACCGGTCGACTCCGAGAACAGCGCGGATGCAGCATCCACGCCGTCTCGCTCGATGATCTCGTTCAGCCAGACGCGCGCGCCGACGCCGAAGCGGGAGACGCCCTCGGCGAGCGCCTGCGCGAGACCGCCCTCCGACACGTCGTGCGCCGACGAGATCAGCCACTCGTCGCGTGCCGCCGCGAGCAGACCGGCGAGGCGCTTCTCGCCCGCGAGGTCGACCTTCGGGGGCAGGCCGCCGAGGTGCTGGTGAACGGTCTCGGCCCACGCCGAACCCGAGAGCTCCGTCGAGGTCGTGCCGAGCAGGTAGATGTTCTGGCCCTCGTCCTGCCATCCCGACGGGATGCGGCGCGAGACGTCGTCGATGATGCCGAGCACGCCGACGAGCGGGGTGGGGTGGATCGGCACGTCGCCGGTCTGGTTGTAGAACGAGACGTTGCCTCCGGTCACCGGGGTGCCGAGCTCGTAGCATCCGTCCGCGAGGCCGTCGACGGTCTGGCCGAACTGCCACATGACCTCGGGGTTCTCGGGGGAGCCGAAGTTCAGGCAGTCGGTGATCGCGGTGGGGACGGCGCCGGTGACGGCGACGTTGCGGTAGGCCTCGGCGAGAGCGAGCTGCGCACCCGCGTACGGGTCGAGCTGGCAGTAGCGACCGTTGGCGTCGGTCGAGATCGCGAAGCCCAGGCCCGACTCCTCGTCGACGCGGATCATGCCGGCGTCGTCGGGGAACGCGAGGGCCGTGTTGCCGAGCACGTAGTAGTCGTACTGGTTGGTGATCCAGCGGGTGTCGGCCAGGTTCGGCGAGGCGACGAGCGCGAGGAACTGCTCGCGCAGCACCTCGGGGTCGTTCGAACGCGGCAGGTTCTCTGCGGCATCCGCCTGCAGTGCGTCGATCCACGTCGGGTAGGCGACCGGGCGGTCGTAGACCGGGCCGTCGACCGCGACGGTCGAGGGGTCGACGTCGACGATGCGCTCGCCCTGCCAGTCGATGATGAGGCGTCCGTCGCCGGTGACCTCGCCGAGCACAGAGGTCTCGACCTCCCACTTGTCGACGACGGCCATGAACGCGTCGAGCTTCTCGGGAGCCACGATCGCCATCATGCGCTCCTGCGACTCCGACATGAGGATCTCCTCGGCCGTGAGCGACGGGTCGCGCAACAGCACGTTGTCGAGCGAGACCTTCATGCCGCTGTTGCCGTTGGCTGCGAGCTCGGAGGTCGCGCACGAGATGCCGGCCGCGCCGAGATCCTGGATGGCCTCGACGAGCTCGCCGCGGTACAGCTCGAGGCAGCACTCGATGAGCACCTTCTCGGCGAACGGGTCGCCGACCTGCACCGCCGGGCGCTTGGTCGGTCCGCCGTCGGCGAAGGTGTCGGATGCCAGGATGCTGGCGCCGCCGATGCCGTCGCCGCCCGTGCGGGCGCCGAAGAGCACGACCTTGTTGCCGACGCCGGTGGCATTGGCGAGCTTGAGGTCCTCGTGGCGGAGGACGCCCACGGCCAGCGCGTTGACGAGCGGGTTGGCCTGGTAGACGGAGTCGAAGACCGTCTCGCCGCCGATGTTCGGCAGGCCCAGGCAGTTGCCGTAGAAGCTGATGCCGCTCGTGACGCCGTGCACGACGCGGGCGGTGTCGGGATGGTCGATCGCGCCGAAGCGCAGGGCGTCCATGACCGCGACCGGGCGGGCGCCCATCGAGATGATGTCGCGGACGATGCCGCCGACGCCGGTGGCCGCACCCTGGAAGGGCTCGATGAAGCTCGGGTGGTTGTGGCTCTCCGCCTTGAACGTGACGGCCCAGCCCTCGCCGACGTCGATGACGCCCGCGTTCTGGCCCATGCCGACCATGAGGCGTTCCTTCATCTCGTCGGAGACCTTCTGGCCGAAGCGGCGCAGGTAGTTCTTCGACGACTTGTAGGAGCAGTGCTCCGACCACATGACCGAGTACATCGCCAGCTCACCGGAGGTGGGGCGACGGCCCAGGATCTCCTTGATGCGGGCGTACTCGTCGTCCTTGAGGCCCAGCGCCGCGTAGGGCTGCTCCTTCTCGGGAGTCGCGATCGCGTTCTCGACGGAGTCGGGGACGTGCTTGTGGGCAGGTGCAGGGGCGGTGGTCACGCGCACTCCAAGGGAAGGGGCCGGCGGGGCGATCCCAGTCTACCGGGGGGATGCCGCGGCGAAGCGCGCCGCGAGAGCGCGGGCGGCCTCCGCCAAGGGAGCGGGACCCGTGACCGTGAAGGGGGCGTCGAACCGCGTCACAGCAGCGAGCACCCCGACCCACGACCACGACCCGACCGTGACCCGGCACGATCTGTCGTCGACGGGTTCGACCGAGCCGTCGGCAGCGATCCAGGGTGCGACCTCGCGTGCCGGAAGCTCGATCACGACCTCGCCGATGCAGGGCCAGCGGTCGTCGGCATCCGATCCCTTGGCGCGGGCGGCGAGGTAGGTCTGCGCGTCCTGCGCGGGGAGCGGGCGCGGCGTGAACGACGGGCCGGTCGGGATGCGCGGGGTCATCCGGTCGAGGCGGAAGGTGCGCCAGTCGTCGGCGTCGAGGTCCCAGGCGAGCAGGTACCACCGGCCTTGCCGAGCGACGACCGCGTGCGGCTCGGCGCGCCGCGGCGGTCGATCGGACTGTCCGTAGTCGAAGCGCAGCACGAGGCGGTCGCGTACTGCGGCGCTCACAGCTTCGAGCACGGCGGGGTCGACGCGCACCTCGTTCGCGGAGCCGGAGAAGCGGATGCCGTCGATGCGGTGCCGCAGCCGCGAGGGCATGACCTGGCGCACGGTCGCCAGGGCGCGAGCCGCCGCTTCGTCGACGTCGATGCCGCTCGCGGGGATGCTCTGCAGGGCGACGGCGATCGCCACGGCCTGTGCGTCGTCGAAGAGGAGCGGGGGCAGCTCGGATCCGGCATCCAGTCGATAGCCGCCGTCGGGTCCCTTGATGGCCGTGATGCGGTACCCGAGTTCGCGCAGGCGGTCGACGTCACGACGGATCGTGCGCGGGGTCACGTCGAGTCGATCGGCCAGCACGGCACCCGGCCAGTCGCGCCGTGCCTGCAGGAGAGACAGGAGAGCGAGCATGCGCGACGAGGATCCGGCCATGCGTTCATTGTCGCGCGAGTAGCGGTCCGCACCTGACCTCTACTGCTGTGATCGTGGTTCTCGCGGCATACGCCGCCCTCATCCGACAGGAGAACCTCATGACCATCACCACCACCACCCACCTGAACTTCCGCGGCACCGCTCGACAGGCTCTCGAGTTCTACGGCTCGGTCTTCGCCGCCGATGTCTCCATCGCGACCTACGCCGACTTCGGGATGCCGGCCGAGGCGCCGGGGGCGAACCGCGTCGTGTTCGGGCAGGTCGCGAACGCCTCCGGCTTCCGCCTCATGGCCTACGACGTGCCTGGCGCCGACGAGGCGGAGTCCGTCGCCGGGACCACCCGCCGCGAGAACGGCGTCACCCTCACGGACCGGACGTTCTTCCAGTCGCTGCAGGCCGAGTCGCTCGACGAGCTGCGGGGCTATTGGGACGCGCTCGCCGACGGCGCGGACATCATCGAGCCCCTCGCCGCGTCAGCCTGGTCGGCCGGCTTCGGGATGCTGACCGACCGGCTCGGCGTGACCTGGGTGCTCGACGTGCGCGCGGCCTGATCCCCCGCCTTCGGTTGGCACCTCGTGCGGGAATTCCGCGTGAATTCCCGCGGGAGGTGCCGACTGAACGGGGGTCAGTCGTCGTCGCTCTTGTTGCCGGGGCCCTTGTTCTCGTTGCCCGGCTTGTCCTTCTTGTCGCCCTTGCCGCCGTTGTTGTTGCCGGGGCCCTTGTTCTCGTTCTGGGTCGGCTGGTTGACCGCCGGCTGGTTCACGACCGGTTCCGGCTCGGTCGGCTCGCTCACGACCACCTCGACGGGGGCCTCCCCGGAGTCCTCGGGCGCGATGACGGTGCGCTCGGCGAAGGATGCCGCGAGGCGGCCGCCCTCGGCGACGGGAGGGTTCCCGGCCACGAAGCCGGTGACGAGGGCTCCCGCGACGACGACCGCGGCGGCTGCGGCGATGCCGGCGACGGCCCGGGGGTTGCGGCGGCGGCGTGCGGAGGTTGCGGAGTCGAGCACCGCGGTGCGGTCGGTCGGCGGTTCTGCAGGAGCGAGGGCGGCGACACCCGCGGCACCCGCGGCACCCGCGACGCCGGCGGCACCCGCGACAACGCGCACAGCATCCGGAGCGGCTGCGGCAGCCGCATCCGCGCCCGCGGCAGTCCCAGCCGCCGCCGGCACGACGGCGGTCGGAGCCTCGCCGCGCATGAGAGATCGGGCGGCGCGGGCGACCTCGCGCGCGGTGGGGCGCTCTGAGGGCTCGAGGCGCGTCATCTGGTCGAGCAGCCCGCGCCACTCGTCGGGCACGCTGTCCGGGATGGTCGGCGGGTTCATGAGCCGGGCGACGGCTGCTCCCCGTCCGGTGCTCATCGCCGGGTACGCGGGTTCGCCGGTGAGGGCTTCGATCAGCATGAGGCCCAGCGAGAAGACGTCGACGGCCGTGCCGGGTTCGGCGTCGCGCAGCTGCTCGGGCGCCATGTACGTGAGGGTGCCGAGCACGATCCCGGGCGAGGTCAGGCGGGGGCTGCCGACCGTGCACGCGATGCCGAAGTCGGCGAGCTTGGCGGTCCACGGTCCGCCGCCGGGGTCGCGGGCCAGCAGCACGTTCGACGGCTTGACGTCGCGGTGCACGATTCCTGCTCCGTGCACGATCGACAGTGCCTCGGCGACGTCCCGCGCGACGCGGGCGACCTGGCGCGGACGCATCGGCCCTGTGCTCATGCGGCGGGCGAGGGTGGGACCCTCGACGAACTCCATTACGAGATACCGCGGGCGGCCGGGGATCAGCTGCGCGTCGTAGAGCGTGACCAGAGCGCGATGGTCGACGGCCGCGAGCAGCGCCTTCTCGTTGTGAGCCCGCTCGGCAGAGGAGGAGGCGTCGTCGTCCTCGTGGATCATCTTGATCGCGACGACGCGCTCGAGGTGGGTGTCCTCGGCCCGGTAGACGGTCGCCATGCCGCCGCGACCGACCCGCTCCTTGAGCACGTAGCGGCCGTCGAGCAGCGCCTCGGTGGGCGACATCACCTCGAGGCTCATCGGGCGCTCCGCGCAGCGGTCTTCGGGTCGGGCATGACATGACGGTACGGTCCGAAAATCCACCCGTCATCGCCCTTGACGTGGCGCGGGATGTCTGCATGCTGCGGCATCCGCTCCATCGTCGAGAACCGCGGATCCTGTCAAGCCCCTCCTGCCGTGTCCGAGCCCTCGCGTAGAAAGGAGGCGACGGAGAGGACATCCCCATGGCTGCAGGAGACATCGAGACGTTCCAGCGCGACGGCATCTGGTTCAACCGGATCGAGGGGGAGTCACGCACCCTGGGGAACAGCTTCGAGACGCAGGAGGAGGCGGTGCGGGTCGGCCGAGGAGCGGCGACGGCACGCCAGGTCGCGCACAACATCCGCACCGAGGAGGGCCCGTCCGACACCGGAGGGCTGCACCAGTTCCACCCGCGGGAGCTCATGAACTGATGTCAGGGCCGGGCGACACGAGGGCCGTCGGGTCGGGACGGATGCTGGTGCAGGTGTGCATCAACGGTGCGCGCGAGCTCACCCAGCATCCTCGGCTGACAGCCGATGCGACGCTCGCGGCCGCGGATGCAGCGCGGGCGGTCGCGGCCGGTGCGCGGGAGATCCACGCGCACGCCAAGGATGCCGCGGGGCGCGACTCCGTGGCACCCGACCATGTCGCGGAGTGGGTGCGCGCGCTGCGCGCGGCGTGCCCCGGTATCCCGATCGGTGTGACGACCGGCGCGTGGACCGAGCCCGACGTCGAGCGCCGCCTCGCGGCGATCGAGGCGTGGACCGAGCTGCCCGACCATGCCTCGGTGAACTGGCACGAGGCCGGGGCCGACGAGGTCGCGGTGGCTCTGCGGCGTCGAGGCGTCGGCGTCGAGGCCGGGATCTGGGACGGCACCGGATTCGAGGCCTGGCGCGACTCTCCCGTTCGCGGGGAATGCATGCGGGTGCTGATCGAGCTGCCCGACGAGGCCGCCGACGTCGTGCGTACCCACGCCGAGGGCCTGATCGCGCACGTGCGCGCGGAGGATGCCGAGGTCCCGATCCTGCTGCACGGCGAGGAGAGCTCGGCCTGGCCGGCGCTCGCGCTCGCAGTCGAGCTCGGACTCGACACCCGCATCGGGTTGGAGGACACACTCGTCCTCCCCGACGACCGCACGGCGTTCGACAACGCCGCCCTCGTGCGTGCGGCGATGGGCGTCGTCTCGGCGAGCTGAGGCGAGGATGCCGTCACGTGTCGACACGTGAGGTGCGTGCCGACGGAGTGCGTCCGTAGGCTGGAGGCTCCCGTCGAAGGAGTCCCCGTGTCCGTCATCCGCATCGTGAGCGTCGCCCGGCGATGTCGGACGGTGGGCTGAGAGCTGAACGACATGACCGACTCCGCGCGCCGCGCCCCGCATCCCTTCGACACCAGGACCCGATTCGATCTCGATCGTCCCGAGAGCCGGAAGTGGAGTCTGCACCCGGGCAGCATCGGCGCGTGGGTGGCCGAGATGGACTTCGGCATCGCGCCCGAGATCGCCGCAGCTCTGCACCGCGCGGTCGACGAGGAGACCCTCGGATACCTGTCGCCGCCGCTCGCGGCTGAACTCGGAACGGCCACGGCCGACTGGATGCGCACCGAGTACGGCTGGACCGTCGATCCCGAGCGCGTGCATCCGGTGTCGGACGTGATGGCCGCGCTCCGCGTCGCCGTGGAGGAGTACGCGCCGGCCGGGTCGCCGGTGATCGTGCCGACCCCCGCGTACATGCCGTTCCTCACCTACCTGCCGTCGATCGGGCACTCCGTGATCGAGGTGCCGGGCGTCGAGGTCGACGGACGCTGGCACCACGACGTCGACCGCATCGACGAGGCCTTCGCCGCCGGCGCGCGCACGCTCGTGCTGTGCAACCCGCACAATCCGACCGGCACCGTCGTCGACCGCGACGAGCTCGAGGCGATCGCCGAGATCGTCGAGAGGCACGGCGGGCGGGTGTTCGCCGATGAGATCCACGCGCCGCTGCGCTTCGACGGTCGGTCCTTCACGCCCTACGCCTCGCTGTCGGAGGCGACGGCCGCGCACACCGTCACCGGCACGAGCGCGTCGAAGGCGTGGAACATCCCCGGGCTCAAGGCCGCTCAGCTCGTGCTCTCGAACGACATCGACCAGGAGCAGTACCGCCGGTTCGGGTTCTCCGTGCAGCACGGCGCGTCGACGCTCGGAGTCGTCGCGTCGACCGCGGCGTACCGGTCGGGGCGTCCGTGGCTCGACGGGGTGCTCGCCTACCTCTCCGATTCGCGGCGCACGCTCGGCGAGCTCGTCGCCGAGCACCTGCCCGGCGCGCTCTACCGCGAACCAGAGGCCACTTACATCGGCTGGATCGACACAGGCGCGCTCGGCATCCCGGGCTCGCCCGCCCGGTTCTTCCGTGAGCGGGCCGGCGTCGTGCTCACCGACGGCGCGCTGCTCGGTCACGGCTACGAGGGCTTCGTGCGCGTGGTGTTCGCGACGCCGCGGCCGATCCTCGCCGAGGCGCTCGCCGCGATGGGGGATGCCGTCCGCGCATCGCGCTGACCGCGCGCTGACCCGTCGCCCCGCGCGTCGTTGAGCGTGCGAAGCGAGACGAAACGCGGCTCCCTTCGCAGAAGGCCTACCGCCGCGCCGCGTCCACCCGCTCGCGTCGCGCCTGGACGGCGGCCTCGATCATGCCGGCCTCGTCGTACTCGGGCCGGAACCCGAGCAGTTCCCTGGCCCGAGCGTTGCTGGTCGTGTACGACGGCGCCGTGTCGGGCAGGGTCAGCGGCGTCGTGGGCAGCCCCGCGGCATCCGCCAGGCGCGCGGCGAACGAGCCGAGGTCGGTCGAGGAGTCGGGGCCCAGCCCCACGACCTCGTGGCCCGACGTCTCACCCTCGAGCGCCAGTACGACGCCGCGCGCGAGGTCGGGCGCGGCCATGATCCCCATGGTGGTCGGGCTGCCGTCCGCCCGCTGAGCGACGATCACCGTGTCGGCCTCGTCGTCGGCGAAGCCGCGGAGCTGGTCGGCGACGAACGCGTTGCCCGCGGCATCCTCTTTCGCGAACCGCGCCTTCGCGAAGAAGCGCGGACCGGAGAAGAACGACGTCGGGTCGAGCAGTTCGGCGGGATGCTGCGTGTGCGAGAACCGCAGCACCACGGTGTCCCAGTCCAGGGTGCGACCGGCGAACGCGACCGTCTCCTCCGCCAGCACCTTGCTGAGTCCGTACCAGGTGCGGGGGAGGCGTGGATGCTGCTCGTCGACGGGCTGGTACTGCGGCGCGTTCTCGGGGTACACCTCGCCGGTGCTCGCGAGCACGAACCGCCGCACCGCCGACCCGGTCAGCGCACGCACCAACGCGAACGTCCCGGTGACGTTGGCCTCGTAGACGGCCTCGGCGTCGGCGTCGTTCCACGACATGAACGCTCCGAGGTGCGCCACGGCCTCGGCATCCGCGAGTCGCGGGTCGCGGGGTGCGAGCTCCGTGAGATCGGTCACGATGTGCTCCACGCCGGGGATCGGCTCGACCGGAGTGACCCGGTCGAGGCCGATCACCTCGTGGCCGCGCGCGACGAGCTGCGCGGCCACGGTCGATCCGACGCGTCCGGAGGCTCCGGTGACGACGATGCGCATGCGCTCAGCCCTTCTCGATCAGCGGGCTCTTCGCGGTCTCGCGCGCCCCGATCACGACGACGAGGGTGATGACGGCTGCGCCCATCACGTAGAAGGCGGGGGCGTAGGTGTTGCCCGTCCACGAGATGAGGCTCTGCGAGAACCAGGGCGTGATGCCGCCGAAGGCGGCGACGGAGATGTTGTACGCGATCGCCATCGAGCCGTAGCGGATGTTCGTGGGGAACAGCTCGGCCATCGCGGCGCTCATCGCCCCGTCGTAGGCGGCCATGAAGACGCCGAGGATGATCATCGCGACCACGGCGGCGAGGAACGCCCCCGATCCCATGAGCATGAGCGTGGGGTAGGTGAGCACGATGAAGCCGGACGCGCCGATGATCATGACGGGCTTGCGGCCGATGCGGTCGCTGAGCAGGCCGAACAGCGGCACGAGGATCATGATCGCCGCGAGTCCGATGGTCGTCACGGCGTAGGCCGTCTGCTGATCGAACTTCAGGTCGGTCTGCAGGTACGAGGGCATGAAGGTCTGCAGGATCCAGTGTCCGACGGCCTTGAGCACGACGAAGCCGATGCAGAAGAGCAGGGCCTTCCACCAGCGCGAGATCGAGGTGCGCAGCGGCTTGGCGGTGACCTCGCCCTTCTCCTTGATCTTCTGGAACTCCGGGGTGTCCTCGAGCTTGAGGCGCAGGTAGAGCCCGGCCGCGCCGAGCGGCAGCGCGAGGGCGAACATGGCCCGCCAGCCCCAGTCGTTCAGGGCGTCGGATCCGAGAGTGGCGGTGAAGAGGAGCACGAGACCGGAGCCCGCGACGAACGCCGCGAAGCCGAAGACGTCGACGAAGCTCGACACGAACCCACGGCGGTTGCTCGGCGCGTACTCGGCGAGCAGGGTGGTCGCGCCGCTGCTCTCGCCTCCCGCCGCGAAGCCCTGCACGAGCCGCACGATCACGAGCAGAAGGGGCGCGACGAGGCCGATCGCGTCGTACGTCGGCAGGATGCCCATGACGAACGTCGCGCCCGAGGTGACCATGATCACGAGGCCGAGCGTGGTGCGGCGGCCGATGCGGTCGCCCATGGAGCCGAAGAAGAGACCGCCGATCGGGCGCATGATGAACCCGGCCGCGAAGACCCCGAACGACGACAGCAGCGCTGCCTGCGGGTCGCCGGTCTGGAAGAAGTGCAGTGCGATGACGGTGGCGAGGGTGCCGTAGAGGCCGAAGTCGAACCATTCGACGAAGTGGCCGACGCCGGCTGCCGTGATGACCTTGCGCATGCGTCGGCGGCGCTCGTCGTCGGTGAGAACCGCGGTGCCGACGCCGTCGGCGGTGTCAGTGATACCCATTACGCGTCCTTGAGTAGAGGTGGTGGGGACACCACAAGCGTAGCGTCTGATGAGAAGCTACTACCGCTCAGTGGTAATCTGCAACCTCTGAACGGTAAAGTCTGATGAGTCGAAGCGACGAGGAGGTCCGATGATCAAGGCGGAGAGCCAGGTGGACGTGGTGGTCGTCGGCGGGGGGCTCGCCGGGACGTGCGCGGCCATCGCCGCAGCGCGGATGGGTTCGCGCGTCGCACTCATCCAGAACCGGCCGGTGCTCGGAGGCAATTCCTCGAGCGAGGTGCGAGTGTGGGTCGTCGGCGCCACCGCGCACGGCACGCAGCGATTCGCCCGCGAGACGGGGATCGTCGGCGAGCTCGTGCTCGAGAACCAGTACCGCAACCCCGAGGGCAACCCCTACTACTGGGACCAGGTGCTGCTCGACGCCGTGCGGTCGGAGCCGAACATCTCGCTGCACCTCAACACCGACGTCCGCGAGGTGCGGATGCACGAGACGTCCCCCGACGAGGCGCCGCGTATCGCGGCCGTGGTCGGCTGGACCATGGGCAGCGAGATCGAGACGGTGTTCGAGGCCCCCGTCTTCCTCGACTGCTCGGGCGACGGGCTGATCGGACATCTCGCGGGAGCCGGCTACCGCGTCGGCCGCGAGTCCCGCGCGGAGTTCGACGAGCCGTGGGCGCCCGAGGTCGCCGACAGCGAGCTGCTCGGCAGCTCCCTCTTCTTCTACACGAAGGATGCCGGCCGGCCCGAGCGCTTCGTGCCCCCGCTGATCGCGAAGGACATCCGCGAGACGCCCATCGTGCGCAACCGCATCATCCGCACCGGCGACAACGGCTGCGACTACTGGTGGATCGAGTGGGGCGGGCACCTCGACACCGTCTCATCGAACGAGCAGATCCGCGACGAGCTGTGGTCGATCGTCTACGGCATCTGGGACTACATCAAGAACTCCGGCGAGTTCGACGCCGACCGGCTCACCCTGGAGTGGGTCGGAGCGATCCCCGGCAAGCGCGAGTACCGGCGGTTCATCGGCGACTACACGATGACGCAGCACGACGTGCTGGAGCAGACGTCGTTCGATGACGCCGTGGCCTTCGGCGGCTGGTCGATCGACCTCCATCCCGTCGAGGGCGTCTACGCCGAGAAGGCGGGGGCGCTGCAGCGTTACAGCGACGGCATCTACCAGATCCCGTTCCGCAGCCTCTACTCGCGAGACGTCTCCAACCTCCTCTTCGCCGGCCGCAACATCTCGGCCTCGCACATCGCGTTCGGCTCCACCCGCGTCATGGCCACCTGTGCCACGCAGGGGCAGGCCGTCGGCACGGCCGCCGCACTGCTCGCCCGCGACGGACTCACGCCCCGCGACCTCGCCGGGTCGCACCGGGGTGCGCTGCAGGCGGCGCTTCTCCGCGAGGATGCCCCGGTGTTCGGCATCTCCGCGACCGACGCCGGCGACCTCGCGCCGGCGGCGACGGTCACGGCGTCGAGCGCGCTCACCGAGGTGTCGACCCGAGCGCACCGCACGGCCGACACGCTGCCGCTCGATCGCGACATCGCCGTGATGATCCCGGTCGACCCGCGGATCGAGGGCGTCGAGCTCGACGTCGTCGTCGGCTCTGACACCACGCTCCGCATCGAGCTCTGGACCACGGGCAAGCCGCAGAACGCCGTGCCCGTCGAGCAGATCGCCCAGGTCGAGGTGCCGGTCGCCGCGGGTGCGGACTCCGTCCTCGCCCCTCTCGCCTGGAACCCGGAGAGTCCCGCGAACGCGGTCGTCGTCGTGCGCGCCGACCCGCACGTCTCCCTCGTGCTCACGGACGAGCGCCCCTACGGCGTGCTCGCGATGGGCGCGAAGCGCGCCGACGACGCCGCGTTCGACGACCACATCCCCGACGCCGAGCACCAGCTCGTCACCGACTGGAACGCCCGGATGCTGCGTCGCCGCAGCGTCTCGCTCCGCGCCGTCGGCGAGACCCGCGCGTGGTCGGCGGACAAGGTCGTCGACGGCAGCAACCGGCCCTACGGCGGCCCTCGCATGTGGTCGTCGGAACGGGTGGATGCCGAGGCGCTCGCCGTCTCGCCGGAGTGGATCGAGCTGCGCTGGCCGGAGCCCGTCGCCGCGGCATCCGTCCGTCTCGTGTGGAACGACGACGTCGACGAGGATCTCATCAACCTGCACCACCACCGCACCGAGTTCACCGTGATTCCGGAGCTCGTCGCCGACTACGAGGTGCAGGTGCAGGTCGACGGCGCGTGGTCGACGGTCGCCGAGGTGACCGCGAACAGGCACCGTCACCGCATCCACGACTTCGCGCAGCAGCAGCTCGACGCAGTGCGAGTACGCGTGAGCCGTACGAACGGATACGCGTACGTGACGCTGAGCAGCCTGCGCGTGTACGCCGAGCCGAGCGGGCGCGATGTCGAACTGCCCTGGTGAGGCGCAGTCGTAGGGGAGACTGGGGGCATGGCGGCAGAGGTGCAGCAGGGAGTCGGCCGGGCGGCGGCGGTGCTCGAGGCGATCGCGAGTGCGACGGGTGGGCCGCCCCGTGCCTCCGACATCTCACGCGCCACGGGGCTCGGCGCATCCACGATCGCCCGCATGCTGACGACCCTCGAAGAGCTGGGTTACGTGTCGAAGGTCGACAACGGCTACGCGATCGGCGCCGAGGTCATGTCGCTCGCGAGCCGCGGACTCAACCAGTATCCGATCCACCGCGAGAGCCGCACCCCCGTGCAGGAGCTCGCCCAGCGCACGGGCTTCAGCGCGAACGTGGCCGTACGCGTCGGCGACAGGGCCGTGTACCTCTCGCACGCCGAGGGCGAGCTCGCGCGCAAGTCGCACACGATGGTCGGACTCGGGCAGCCCCTGCACGCATCCGCGCTGGGCAAGTGCCTGCTGCTCGGCCTCACCGCGCAGGAGCGACGCGATCTGCTCGGCGATGATCTGCCGAAGTACACCGTGAACACGATCGGCGACCACGCCGCGCTCGACGCCGAGCTCGACCGCGTCGCCCGCGACGGGTACGCGACCGAGGACCAGGAGCTGGCCCTGGGGCGGCTGTGCGTCGCCGCGCCCATCCGCGATGCGACCGGGAAGGCCGTCGGGGCGATCTCGCTGTCCGGCCGCCTCACGATGATGCGCGACTACGGACTCGACCGGCTGCAGGAAGACGTCGTCGAATCCGCCGACCGCATCAGCGTGGCCCTCGGCCTCATCTCGGCGGTGCCTCCGACTGTGCGGTGAGCCCGGGCCTCCGCCCCATCCCCCTCGGTCGTTGAGCGAGCACGGCGGAGCCGAGCGAGACGGAACGCGGTGCCCTCCGCAGAACGGCTCACGACGTTTCGTCTCTGTGCTTCGCTCCTACGGCGGTGCCCCGGACGAATGCCTTCACGGTCGCGCATTCCGTGCCGATACCCGCGCCGTGTGGACGGATCGTGTATCTGCCGACGGCCGCCGGGACGATGAAGGTCTCGGCGTAGTGCACGACGAACGGCTCGAACGCTGCGGTGGGGGATTCGACGATCGCCTCCGCCCCCTCGACGAGGTTCAGCACGTTCACCGTCCCGCCCGTGTCGTGCGGCACGGCATCCGTGAACCAGTGGCGGCGCACCTCGATGAACTCGAGCCCGTGCAGGCCGGTGCGCTCTTCCCGCCAGCCGTCGCCCTCGGTGATCGGCTCGACCTGATCGATGAGGTTCTCGTCGGTCCATGCGGTGTCGCGCTCCCACTGGATGTTCGCGAGCGCGTGATCGAGGTGGATCGGCCGGGGCACGCCGTCGAGACCCACGCGGTCCCAATCCCACATCTTGAAGGTGAAGATGTACGGCGTCGCCGAGATCTCGAGCACCATCGAGTTCGCTCCGGAGCAGTGCACAGTGCCGGCGGGGATCGAGAAGTGGTCGTGCTTCTTCGCCGGGTAGGTGTTGACGTAGTCCTCGGCGGGGAACGAGATCTCCCCGTCTTGCGCGCGTGCCAGATCGGCGGCGAGCCTTTCCCGATCCACCCCGGTCTTGAGTCCGAGGTACACGACGGCATCGTCGTCGGCATCCAGCAGGTAGTAGCTCTCGTCCTGCGTGTACGCCATGCCGAACCGATCGTGGATGTACTCGGTGAGCGGATGCACCTGCAGCGACAGGTTGCCGCCGCCCATCGTGTCGAGCAGGTCGAAGCGGATGGGGAACTCGGCCCCGAAACGCGTGAACGTGCGCTCGCCGAGGAGTTCCCGCGGGTGAGAGAACACCAGGTCGATGGACGGGATCTGGAAGACGTCTTCTCCGTCGCTCAGGAGCAGGCTGTTCTCTTCGGGCACGCCGTCGAACGACCAGGCGTAGTTGGCCTCCGACGCGTCGAGGCCGCAGACCTGCTTCATCCACTGCCCGCCCCAGACGCCGGGATCGAAGTAGGGCACGACGCGGAACGGGCGGCGGGCTGCCACGGCCAGCGTCGCGCGGAAGGCGTCGCCGGTGATAAGGGCCGTGGCCCCGGCCCGGTTCGCGTCCAGCACGAAGTCGGCGGTGCCGAACAGAGGTCGCTTGTGCCGATCGGCAGCGCGCCACTCGAGGAAGAAGCCCCTCTTGATCTTGCGCAGCGAATCCTCGTCGGCGTTCTCGGCGTGCCAATTCGGCATGCCGCGGCGGTAGCGCAGCTGGATCTCCCACCGCGCCATCTCGACGAGCGCGGTCACGTCGGCTCGCGTGAGAGTGGCTGCGCCCCAGCCGAGCAGCACGGTCGGACCGGTGCGGCGCTCGACCCGGGCGCGCAGCGCGTCGCGCTTCCCCGCGTCGTAGAAGGCGTCGATGGTCGCGTGCGACATGATGCCGAACACGCGATCGTCGGTGAGGGTGTGCGCGAATCGCGCCGCCAGCTCGGACGCAGGCAGCGCCGCCGACTCCGCATCGACGATGTCGAACCCGGGAAGACCGGCGCGGATCTCGTCGGCGAGCGCGGCGAGGTCGGTGCCCGGGTAGGCGTCGATCGCGATGAGCGCCCGATCGCCCGCAGACTCCGCGGCGCCGCGGAGCGCGCGCCAGACATCGGCGCCACGGCGGATGGTCTCGCCCGGCGGCAGTCCGATCACGGGATGGCGGTCGTAGGAGGACGTACGCTCATCGACGTGCGCGGGGGTGTGGGGCATCGCTGCAGCCTTTCGTTCCGGATGCCGACGCGGGAGCCGAGGAGGCCGCGGCGCTGATATCGTTATCAACGTATATCACGTCCGCCGGAAACGCATCACGCGGATCTCATTCCCGGAAGCGCGTGGGCAACTCGACCAGCTGCGGCTCGCTGTCGGGTGCTGTGAGACGCTGCATCATCATGCGGGCGGCCGTGCGACCGAGCTCGCGCGGATCATGCTCGATGACCGAGAGGTCGAAGGGCACGAGGCTCGACAGCTCGAAGTCGTCGAAGGCCACGATGCGCATCCCCGCGGCGAGCTCGGGATGCTCGGCGAGAGCGCGCAGCGCGCCGATGGTGTTGCGGTTGTTCGCGCTGAAGATCGCGGTCGGCGGATCGTCGCTCGTCAGCAGTTCGACCATCACGTCGTGCGCAGCCGCGTCGTCGTTCTGGCCGGCTCGCATCAGAGAGGGATCGATCGCGACGCCGACCTCGCGGTGCGCTCGTTCGAAGCCGAGGCGCCGTCGCCGGCTGGTGAAGACCGAGGCCCGGTTGCCGAGGAAGGCGATCCGACGGTGCCCCTGGGCGAGCAGAGACGCAGTGCCGTCTCGCGCTCCCTTCTCGTCGTCGACGAGCACCACGTCGGCGGTCACGCCGTCGACCTGTCGGGAGGCCAGGGCGAGCGGGATGCCGGCAGCCACCGCCGTGCGCAGGTGCGTGACGTCGTCGCCGGCGGGGACGACGATGAGTCCGTCGACCTTCCGCCCGATGAAGTCGTTCACCAGGGCGCGCTCGCGCTCGATGTCCTCGCCGCTGTTGCCGACGAGCAGGAGCATTCCGTCGGTGGTCACGATCTCCTCGACGCCGAGCTGCACCTGCGCGTAGTACGGGTTCGCGACATTGGTGATGATGACGCCGATCAGGCCGGTGCGCTGCCCGGGTCGGAGGCTCCGGGCGTTCTCGTTGCGGCGGTACCCGAGGGCGGCGGCCGCGTCGAGCACCGCCTGCACCTTCTCGGGTCGCACGTTCGGTCCACCGCTGAGCACCCGCGACACGGTCATCGGCGAGACGCCGGCCGCCGCGGCGACGTCCTGGACGGTGGGCGCGGCGGTGCCTCGATTCTTCGCAGGGCGACCGGTCATGCCGTCATGGTATCGATACATCCGGGCCCGCCCGGGTATCGCCGAGCGAGCGGCATCCGTCCGTGGGGTGCCCCCGACGACTTGCGATGGATCGCTTGCCCTCGTCTTCTCGACCGTGTTACAGTCCGTCTCTGATAACGATATCAATCCGATGATCGCGATACCGATCCTCGACCCGAACGAAGGAGTTCCGTGTGAAGTTCTCGCGAAGAATGGCTGCAGGCGCGGCCGTGCTCGTCACCGTGGCAGCGGTCGCCGGATGCGCCGGCTCGACCTCCGCATCGTCGTCGGATCTGCAGTTCGTCACCGACAAGAGCTGGGACTTCGAGAAGTTCTCCGCCGTGTCGAAGGACGACATCGACGTGTCGCTCGACCCGGCGTACTACGCCGACCAGAACGCGTTCCAGGCGTTCATCAAGCAGTCGTTCCGCTCGAACAAGGCCCCGGGACTGTTCACCTGGCACACCGGGTCGTCGCTCGAGGATCTGGTGTCGGAGGGACTCGTCGCCGAGACGACGGACATCTGGGAGAAGGCGGTCGCCGACGGCGACATCAGCGAGTCGGTGAAGGATCTCTACACGATCGACGGGAAGCAGTACTGCACCCCGATCAGCGTCGACGACTGGGTCATGTACTACGACAAGCGCACGTTCTCGGAGCTCGGGCTCGAGGTCCCCACGACATGGGACGCGATGATGACGGTCGCCGACACGCTCGTCGACGCCGGCGTCGCACCGTTCTGGAACTCGGGCGGCAACCCCTGGGCGTTCGTGTGGTTCCAGATCCTCACGGCGGGCACCGATGTCGAGCTGTACAACGATCTCGTCTCCGGTGAGGCGAAGTTCACCGACCCCGAGGTCGTCGACGTCATGAACGTCTGGCTCGACATGAAGGAGAAGGGCTACTTCTCCGACCCCGGCTCGAAGACCCCGGGCGAGACGCAGATCAAGGACCAGGAGGTGGCGATGATCCCCTTCGGCACCTGGTACGCGAGCACGCTCGACACCGTCGGGCTGGAAAGCGGCACCGACTGGGGCGTGTTCCCCATCCCGAACGTGAACCCCGAGCAGGAGGTCACTCCGGTGGCCATCGAGACCGCCCCTGCCTGCGTGCCCGAGAAGTCGGCGCAGCGCGAGCTCGGACTCGAGTACTCGGAGTGGTGGATGGGCACTGACGCGCAGACCGCGTGGTCGGAGCAGCAGGGCAATCTGCCCTTCAACCCGAACGCCACGGCATCCACCGAGGAGTTCCAGAAGATCGGCGAGGAGTACACCGACCCGAAGTACACGTTCTACCTGCGCTACTACGAGGCGGCCCCTGCGCCGATCCTCACCTCGTCGCTCGACCAGTTCACGGGGTTCATGACGAACCCCGGTGACCCGATGCCCTTCCTGGAGGGGATCCAGGCCACGGCGGACGAGTACTGGAGCGAGCATTGAGCCGGATGCCGGCTCACACCGCGCGGCAGCGCGACGCCTGGGCCTTCATGGGCCCGGGCGTCGTGGTGGTCATCCTCGCGCTGTACGTCCCGGTGCTGTACACCGTCTACCTGAGCTTCACGGAGTACGACGGTCTCGGCGACCCCGAGTGGATCGGCGTCGAGAACTACGTGGAGATGTTCCGCGACCCGGCGATGCTCACCTCCATCCTCAACACCCTGGCCTGGGTGGGCGGCACCCTGCTCGTGCCCGTCGGACTCGGCCTCCTCGTGGCGTATCTCGCCTACGGGCTTCCCGGCGCCGCGTGGCTGCGCGTGCCGTTCCTGATCCCCTACGCCCTGTCGGGTGTCGCGGTCGGCGTGATCTTCTCGTTCGTCCTGCAGAATGGGGGCGCCCTGTCGCAGGCGCTCGCGTTCCTGAATCTCCCGGGGTCGGAGCTGCGGTGGCTGCAGGATGCACCGCTGAACACCGTCGTCATGATCCTCGCTGCCTCGTGGCAGGGCGTCGGCGTGAACGCGCTGCTCTTCACGGTCGGACTCCAGTCGATCCCCAAAGAGCCGTTGGAAGCGGCGAAGCTCGACGGCGCAGGAGGGTTCCGGCTCTTCGGCTCGATGGTGTGGCCGCTGCTGCGGCCGACCACGACGATCGTCGTCGGACTGTCGATCGTGAACAGCCTCAAGACCTTCGACATCGTCCAGTCGATGACCCAGGGCGGCCCCAACCGGGTGTCCGAGACGCTCGGCGTCACGATGTACCGCGAGACGTTCCTCAACAACGAGTACGGCATGGGCTCGGCCGTGGCCATCTTCCTCACGGTCGTCACCGTCGCCGCATCCGTCATCTACCTGCGCCGCCAGCTGTCGCTCGGCGAGAGCGCACCGAAGGGAGCGCGACGCGCATGATCTCGAAGATCCTCCGCTACGGCATCCTCATCGCCATGGGCATCGTGTGGCTCCTTCCGATCTACCTGCTCCTCGCGAATGCGGGCAAGGTGACCTCGGAGTACTCCGGCTCGCGACTGTGGGAACCGGGCAACCTCGGGAGTCTGTGGACGAACATCGTCGACGTCTTCACGACGACCGATGTGCCGTCCGGCCTGTTCATCACCCTCGTGTACGCCATCATCGCGCCGGTCATCGCCGTCGTGCTCGGCGCGGCCGTCGGCTATGCCGTGATCGCGCTGAAGCTGAAGCACGGGTTCTTCTGGTTCTTCGTCATCTTCTGCGGCACGGTCTTCCCGCTGCAGCTCATGGTGATCCCGCTCTTCGCGGCCTACTCGCAGGTCGGACTCTTCGACACCGCGGTGGGCATGATCCTCATCTACTCGGTCGTGTGCCTGCCCTTCTCGGCGTTCGTGATGCGCAACTTCTTCGCGGGCATCGCTGAGTCGGTGTTCGAGGCGGCCGTCGTCGACGGCGCGAAGCCCTGGCGCATCTTCACCCAGATCTACCTGCCGATGTCACGCAGTGCGCTCGTAGTCGTCTTCATCCTGCAGGCGACCTGGGTGTGGAACGACTTCCTGCTCGCGCTCATCCTCACCCAGAGCTCGGAGACCCGTCCCGTGATGCCCCTGCTGCAGGCGCTGCAGTCGGTGCAGGGCGGCGGGTCGGCCTTCACGGTGCTCTTGACGGCGGCGTTGCTCGTGTCCATCCCGACCGCTCTGCTGTTCATGTTCACGCAGCGCACGTTCCAGCGCGGCCTCGCTCTGGGGCAGTACTGACCGATGCGTGGTGCGATGCAGGATGCGAGAGTACGAGTGATGAGCGACGATGCGAGCAGCGCCACCGCAACGGTGGAGGCGTCGCTGTGCGGGGTCGTGGAGGTCGGCGGGAGTCACGCGACGGCGGCGGTCGTCGAGCTGCTCGGGTCGTCGGCACGGATCGTGGAGTCGGGGACACGAGCGCTCGACCCCGCTCTGTCGGCGGACGCGCTCCTCGACGGGTTCGTCGCACCTGTGCAGCGGCTCACGGCGTCGCTCGTGACCCGGTGGGTCGTCGCGATGCCGGGCCCGTTCGACTACGAGCGGGGCGTCGGCATCTTCGGCGACGTCGCCAAGTTCGACGCCCTCCGCGGCGTCGATGTGGGGGCGGGCATGGCCTCACGTCTCGGCCTCGCGCCTGACCGCATCTCCTTCGTGAACGACGCCGCCGCATACGCGCTGGGGGAGTGGGCGTTCGGCGCCGACACCCGCGCAGACCGCCAGGTGTGCGTCACGCTCGGCACCGGAGTCGGCTCGGCCTTCCTCGATCACGGGCGGATCGTGACCGGGGGTGACGGCGTCCCGCCCGACGGCTGGGTGTACCCGCTGGAGTTCGAGGGCCGACCCCTCGAGGACACGATCTCGACGAGGGCCATCGTCGCCGACCACACCCGCCGCACGGGCCGTTCGTGCACCGTGAAGCAGATCGCCGCCGAGGCGGCGGAGGGACAGGCGGATGCCGCGGCCGTGCTCGACCACGCGATGCGCGCCCTCGGACGCGCGCTCGCACCCTGGCTCGCGTCGTTTCGCGCCGATCGGCTCACCGTCGGCGGCTCGATGGTGCGGTCCTGGCCGGTGCTCGTCGACGCTCTCCTCGACGGACTCGCACGCGGCGGCGCCCCGGACCGGCTCGACGTGACTCCCTCGCGGCTTCTCGACGCCGCGCCACTGCTCGGCGCCGCCCACTGGCTCCGCAGCCGCGACCTTCCCGCCTCCGTCTGACCGCGGCAGCACCCGACCGATCCCCCAACTTCCGACTGATCCCCCGCACCCCGACCCTGGAGCATCCGATCATGAAACCGTCTTTGATCTCCGCAAGCCCGTGGACCGGAGAGGAGGCCCGCGAAGGCCTTCTCCAACGAGCGACCGCCGCTGTCGCCACCGTGGGCTCGCACGCCGTCCGCGTCATCCCCGAGCCGTTGCAGCGGCAGGCGGGCGGGCAGAGCGCTCGCAGCGTCCGGGTGGTGATCGAAGGAGACCGCGCCGCCGACGCCGACGCGCTCGATGTGCAGATCGCCGATGCGGACGGTCGCTCGCTCGCTCTCGACCGGGCGACGGCTCCGGCAGGATCCGTGCGCGTGCTCGTACCCGCATCCGCCGACCCCGTCGATGTGGTGGTGCGCGTGCCCGAACTCGGGGAGGAGTCGATTTCCGTACGGCTCGACGGCGTCCGACCGTGGAGCGTGCACGTGGTGCATCACTCGCACTTCGACTTCGGCTACACCGACCCGCAGGCGGCGGTGATCGCCAACCAGCGGTCGTACCTCGATTCGGCCGTCGAGCTGATCCATCGCACCGCAGACTGGCCGGAGGAGTCGCGGTTCCGCTGGAACGCCGAGGCGCTGTGGTCGTTCGACGACTGGGAGCGCCATCGCACCCCGGCCGAGATCGACGAGCTCGTGCGCCTGGTGAAGGAGGGGTCGATCGGGCTGAGCGCGATGCCGTACAACCTGCACACCGACACGTGCTCGACCGACGAGCTGCACGAGCTGCTCGCCTCGGCGCGTCGCATCCGCGACCAGTACGGCATCGCGTTCCGCAGCGCGATGCAGACCGACGTGCCCGGCCAGGTCGCCGGTCTTCCCGACGCGCTGTCCGACCTCGGGGTGCGGTATCTCGCCGTCGCGCACAACTGGGCTGGGCGATCCGAACCGCATCGCAACGGCGGTCTCGACAATCCCCGGATGTTCCGCTGGCAGTCGCCGGCGGGCAAGTCGGTGCTCGTGTGGATGACCGACAGCCCGCACGGCCTCGCGTACATCGAGGGGCCGATGGTCGGGTTCACCGAGTCGTTCGAGACCCTGGAGACCGTGTTCTCCGCGTACCTCACGTCGCTGTCGACGAAGGGCTATCCGTTCCCCCCGGGTGTGTTCGGTGCGCACGGCGAGGAAGACCCCGGCCGTCAGCCCTACCCGTGGGACGTGCTCCACGTGCGCACGCAGGGCTTCATGGGCGACAACGGCCCCGCTCGCCTCCACCTCTCGGAGCAGGTGCGGCAGTGGAACGAGACGTGGGAGTATCCGCGGCTGCGCGTCTCGCGCAACGAGGACTTCTTCGAGGAGGCCGAGGCGCGTTACGGCGAGGAGCTCGTGACCTTCGAGGGCGACTGGGGAGACTGGTGGGTGGAGGGCGTCGGGTCGGGCGCGGTGCCGCTCGCCCTCGCCCGTGAGGCCCAGGCTGCGGCCCCGGTCGCGCGCTCGATCTCGCAACTGTCCCGGTGGAGCGGCGGCGATTCGGTCGCGTCGGAGGCAGCCGACGCCCGCGCGGCGTACGAGGCGATCTCGATGTTCAACGAGCACACCTGGGGAGCCAGCAACTCCTGGACCCATGGCGACGAGGGATACGACTCGGGCGAGCGGCAATGGCAGTGGAAGGTCGGGCACGCGATCGCCGCTCACCAGCGCACGGTCGACGCGACCGAGCTGGCGTTGCACCACCTCGGGCAGGCCGTCGCTCCGGCGGAGGAAGCTCTCGCGAGCTTCGTCGTCGTGAACGTGGCGGGTCACGCCCGGTCGACCACCGCGCGGGTGCTCGTCAAGGAGTCGCAGATCCCGCTCGATGCGCAATTCTCGGTCGTGGATGCGCGGTCGGGTGACGTCGTGCCCCACACCGTGGAAGACCAGGGCAACTCGCTGCACCGTGAGTCAGGGCGCTGGATCACCTTCCCGGTCGCCGACGCGCCGGAAGTCGGGTGGGTGCGATTCGACCTCGTGCCCGCCGATGAACCGGTCGCGACCCCGATCGTGCATCCGCTGCAGACCGGACGCCGGGAGGACATCCTGGTCCTCGAGAACGAGCATCTGCGGGTCGAGGTCGACGACCGTCGTTCGGTGATCCGCTCGCTGGTCGAGAAGTCGACCGGCCGCGAGTGGGTGAACGGCGACTCGTTCGCCGGGTTCAACGGCTACGTCTACGACACCTACGGCAGCTCGGGGGCCGGGGTGAACCACCTGGCGAACAAGCTCTCGGTCTCGCCGCGCCTCGAGCTGCTGGCGTCGCGCACGGTCGGCCGGCCGGCCGTCGTCGTGGAGCGCGTGGACGACGCGATCGAGCAGCGGCTCGTCTACGAGTTCCCCGCCGACGGCGTGGACGCCGTGCAGGTCACGCTGCGTCTGCGGCACGGCGACCCGACGCTGCTGATCGAGAACCGCGTCAGCAAGCCGGTCACGCGGGTGAAGGAGAGCGGGTACTTCGTGTTCCCGTTCGCGGCGGCCGACCCCACGGTGCGGCTCGAGGTCTCCGGAGGGGTGACCGGCGACGGCATCGCCCACATCCCGGGAGCGCCTCAGCACATGCGGGCCGTCCGCAACTGGGTCACGGTTGCGGACGGCGCCGAGGGCGCCGACGCGGTCGCCTGGGCGACGAAGGATGCTCCGCTCGTGCAGACCGGGGCGATCGCGTTGCCGTACTCGCCGTTCCCCGCCAGCACTTCGCCTGACGAGCCGTCGACGGTGATCTCGTGGTTCCACAACAACGTGTGGGACACGAACTTCCCGATCGAGCAGGGGTTCACTGCGACGTTCTCGTATGCGATCGGCGTGCGGGCCGCGGAGTCGGAGAGCGTCGAGGCGCTGGCCGTGTCGACGGCATCCGCGGTCGCACGCCCCCTGCTGGCCACCACAGCCGCCGGGCGAGGCACTGCCGAGCCGACCGCCTCGTTCCTGCACCTCGACGACGACCGCATCGCTGTCATCGGAGTCGGGGCGGCCGAGGAGCCGGGGTGGTCGCGAGTGCGGCTGCAGTCGTTCGCTGACGAGCCGTCGCGGGTGCGGATCGCGCTCGCCGGAACGGATGCCGCGCGCCGCACGACCCTCCTCGGCGATCCCCTCGGCGACCTCTCGGTCGATGACGGCGCGGTGACGCTGGAGCTGGCGCCGTTCGAGACGGTGGCCGTGGAGCTGCGGACATCGGGACGCTGATTCCCGGCGCGACGCCCCCGCACCCTGTAGATTAAATATAACTATTCGGGTGAGGGGGCGCCGTGCTCTACAAGCGGGTCTACGAGGCGCTGCGCGACTCCATCGCGCAGGGCACCTACGCCGTCGGCGACAAGCTCCCCACCGAGGCGGAGCTCTCGAAGCAGTTCGAGGTCAGCCCCATCACGGTCAAGCGGGCGCTCGACCTGCTGCGCACCGACGGCATGATCATGCGTCGTCCGCGCATCGGCACCGTCGTCACGAGCGCCACGCCCACGGCATCCGCCGCCCGCATCGCGGGGGAGTCCGACGGCGGTCCGTCGCTCATCGGCTGCGTCATCACGAGCTTCGACGACACCTTCGGCAACAAGGTCATCGAGGGCATCCTCGCCGCCGCCGGAGCCGACACCCACGTCGTGATCAAGCGCTCGGGCGGCGACCTCGCCGAGGAGGACGCCTGCATCCGCGCCCTCGTCGACGCGGGCGTCGAGGGACTCATCCTGCTGCCGAGCTCATCGGAGTACATCCCGCCGGCTGCGCTCGAGCTCGTCGCGAGGAAGTTCCCCGTCGTGATCCTCGACCGGCTGTTCGACGGCATCCCCGTGTCGGCCGTGTGCTCCGACAACCTCGCCGGCGGACGTGCGGCCACCGAGCACCTGCTCGAGCTCGGCCATCAGACGATCGGCTTCATCAGCTCGACCAGCCACGTCTCGTCGAGTGACGACCGCCGCAACGGCTACATCCATGCGCACGCGATGAACCACCTGCCGCTGGAGAACCAGGCGGAGCTGCGGACGATCGGCTCGACGGTACCGGGCAGCTCCGAGACCACCGAGCACGACATCGCCCGTCTCGTGGAGTTCGTCGAGCAGCATCCCGACATCACGGGATACGTGGTCGGCGAGTACAACATCGCCCTCATGCTGCGCGAGGCCTGCGACCGCCTCGGTCTCGCGGTTCCGACTGACGTCTCGATCGTGTGCTTCGACCACCCCGACGCCTTCTTCGACACCCGGCTGTTCCGGTACACGCACATCCGTCAGCAGCAGCGCGAGCTGGGGGAGAAGGGCGTCGAGTCCGTGCGGCGCCAGATCGCCGCGCCGAGCGAGATCGAGAAGGTCGTGCTGCCCGTCGAGCTGGTGGTGGGCGCGTCATCCGCCGCCCCGCGGCGCTGACCTCGCGTCCCCCGGCCCCGCTCCCGCCCGAGCCCCGCTCCCGCCCGAGCCCCGCCCGCCCCTCCCGAGCCCCGCTCCCCCTCACACGAGTTGGCACCTCCTGCCGGAATTCGCGAGGAATTCCCACAGGAGGTGCCAACTGAGCGGGGGCGGGGCGAGGATGCCGTCAGCCGACGACCCCCACGGACGCCGTCGCGCCGGGGGCGGAGGCGCTCGCCGCAGCATCCGCCCCGGCATCCCGTGCCTCGAGGCGCGCCCGCTGCTCCACGGCGAAGACCGCGCTGAGCAGCGTCGAGTACGGGATCCACTCGACCGGCGGCTTCGACCAGTCGTTGCCGGGGCGCAGGTGTCCGTCGACGAGGCCGTTCGCCCACAGGGCGTCGGTGCCCGCGCGGAGGAAGTCCTCGAGCGCGGCCTTCTCGTCGACATACTGCTCGTCGTCGGTGAGAGCCGCGAGGAGTTCGCCGAGGTAGCGGTAGAACACGCCCTTGAAAAGGCCCTCGTCGCCGCCGTCGCCCTCGTCGGGGAAGACGGTCCCGTCGCTGAGCTCTCGCACCGCGGTCATCGCGGTCTGCACGGCCCGATCGAGATAGGCGCGGTCGCCGGTGGCGGCGTGCAGCTCGACGGCGGCCCCGACGTACAGGCCCTGGTTGTAGGTGAACCGCCACTGCGTGTCGACCCGGCCGTCCTCCTCCCGGTTGACGCCGTCTTCGACGAACCCGTCTGCGCCCACGAGGGTGGCGGTCAGCCAGTCGAACGCCCGCCGCGCGTAGCCGAGATAGTCGCGGGAGTCGTCGAGGCGGCTGAGCCGGACGCCGAGGATGACGAGCGGCCCGTTCGCGGGCGTGTTCTTGTAGTACAGCTGCTGCTTCCGCCAGGCGAGGCTCTCGCCGAGGGTGTCGTTCCAGCCCTCCGCGATGACGTGGTCCCAGATCGCGATCGCCTCGTCGAGGAACCGCTGCTGGCCGGTCGCGCGATGCACGCGCTCCAGCGCGAGCGCGAACCACAGCATGTCGTCGAAGTAGTCGTTGAACAGCTGCCCGCCGTTGCGCTCGACGATGTTGTCGCGAGCGGCGATCGCGCGGTCGGTCCACGCGGGGTCGCCGGTGCGCAGCCAGGCGTCGACGCGGGCGTCGATCACGTGGGCGAGCCACCAGTAGTTGAAGACCTCGGTGTTGCCGCGGTCGTGCGGATGGCTGTTCGCCAGGAACTGGATGCCGTCGGCACCGAACCAGTGGTCGATGCTGTGCTGGGCGATGTCGGCTCGCGCCGACCAGGAAGTGTCGTTCATGTGTCCTTCTCGTCTGGTGGGTTTCGAATCGCTCACCTGGCAACCGGCGAGCCCCCGAAGTTGCAAGGTGAGCGATTCGAAAAGCCGGGGGGGGGGGGCGGTCAGCGGTTCTGCGCGAGGATCTGGTCGCCCTGCTCCTGGGCTTCCTTGAGCGCCTGCTCGGCCGAGATCTCGCCGGAGAGGAAGCGCTCGAGCGCCGGCACGAGGGCCTTGCCCTCGACGTCGGAGAAGCCCTGCACGTTCGGGCGGGTCTGCGCGTAGTTCATGGCCTCGATGAAGGCGGCGTAATGCTCGTCCTCGGTGAAGTAGGGGTCGTTCGCCGCCTCGATGTTGGCGGGAATCCAGCCGGCGATCTCACCGAAGGCGACGCCGTTCTCGGCCTCGGTGGTCCACCACTTCATGAACTCCCACGCGCCTTCGGCGTTCTTCGCGCCCTCGGGGATCACGAGTCCGAAGCCGCCCATGTAGGCGCCCTTGTCGCCGTTCGGCCCGGCCGGTGGCTGCACGACGCCGTACTCGAGCCCGTCGACCTGGTCGAGCGTCGACAGCGCCCACGGGCCGTCGAGCTTCATGGCGGTCTTGCTCTCGGCGAAGGAGTCGCCGGTGTCGCCGAAGCCCTGCTCGTAGACGTCGGCGTCGAGCAGGCTCTGCCAGAACTCGAGCACCTCGAGACCCTCGGGGCTGTTGAAGGCCGTCTTCGTCTCGTCGTCGTTCAGCAGCTGGCCTCCGGCCTGCGCGAGGTACATGTTGAACAGTCCGGGGTCGCTGAGGTCGAGGCCGGCCTGGGCGAGCTTGTTCCCGTCCTTGACCGTCAGCGCCTCGGCGGCGGTCTTCAGCTCGTCCCAGTTCGTGGGCGGCGTGACACCGGCTTCGTCCAGCAGCGTCTTGTTGAACAGCAGCGACCGGTTGTCGACGAGCAGCGGCAGGCCGTAGAGCTCGCCGTCGACCTCCATCTCACCGAGCGCGGGTTCGTAGAAGATGCTCGTGTCGACGGCATCCTCCTTCACGAACTCGTCGATCGGGGCGAGCGCGCCCTTCGGTGCGTAGAGAGAGGTCTGATAGCGGTCCCAGAGCACGACGTCGGGCACTTGGCCGCCCGCGAGAGACGTCAGCAGCTTCTCCTCGACGAGCTCCTGCGGCACGTACGAGACCTCGTACTCGTCCTGCGACTCGTTGAATCGCGCCGCCTGCTCTTCGAGCTGGTCGACCTGGTCGCCCGACCAGGATCCCCACATGACGACGGGCTCGGGTCCGTCTCCGCTGCCGCCGCCGGTGTCGCCGGAGGCGCAGCCCGCGACGGTGACGGCCAGGGTCGCCGTCGCGACGACGGCCAGGGCTCGCAGGTTCTTCTTCATCGAATTCTCCTTGATGGATGGTGGTGCTGTGGTGGTGGGAAGGTGCTATTTCGAGCCGACGTGCGCGACGCCCTCGATGATCCAGCGCTGCGCGAAGAGGAAGACGAGCAGCACGGGAAGGCTGGCGATCACGGTGCCGGCCATGAGGGGGCCGTACGCGGTCTCGTAGTTGTTGACGAACGACGCGAGGCCGACCTGGACGGTCATCATGTCCTGGCTGTTGAGCACGATCAGCGGCCAGAGGAAGTTGTTCCATCCGGCCTGGAAGCTGATGATGCCGAGCACCGCGAGCCCGGCCTTGGCGAGCGGGAAGTAGATGACCGTGAAGATGCGGAACTCGCTCGCGCCGTCGATGCGGGCTGCCTCGCCGAGCTCGTCGGGCAGCGTCTCGAAGAACTGCTTCATGAAGAACACCGCGAAGGCGCCGGCCGCTCCCGGGATGATCACGGCCCAGTAGGTGTTGATGAGACCGAGACCGCCCTGTCCGAGCACGTCGTTGCCTCCGGCGAACGGGATGCCGCGCAGGATGAGGAATGACGGGATCATCGTGATGATGCCGGGGATCATGAGCGACGACAGGAAAACGGCGAACACCGCTGCGCGGCCCTTGAACCGCAGCTTCGCGAGCGCGTATCCGCCGAGGGCGCCGAAGAAGATGTTCGTCGCCGCGCCGCCGAGACCCAGCACGAGCGAGTTCACGAAGTACCGGCCGAACGGCACCTCCTCGAACACCTGCAGGTAGTTCTCGATCGTCGGATTCGCGGGGATGAGGTTCAGGGCGCCGGAGAGGATCTCGCTCGCCGGCTTCAGCGACGTCGAGATCGTCCACACGAGCGGGGCGACGGTGATGACGCTGATGAGGATGACGCCGACGTACCAGCCGATCGTGGCGAGGCGCTGCCGCGGGGTCTTGCGCCGCGAGGTCGGGATCGGGGCGAGCGTCGTGCCCGCGGCGATCGAGGTGGCGACGGTGCGGGGTCCGCTGAGGGTGTTCGTCATCACGCGTCCCTCCTGTTCGTGAGCCTGGCGTTGACCAGGGAGAAGACGAGGATGATGAGGAACAGCACGAACGACAGGGCGGAGGCGTAGCCCATCTCGAGCGCCCCGAAGCCCTTGTTGTAGATGTAGTAGACCATCGTGACGGTCGAGTTGCCCGGGCCGCCCTTGGTGAGCACGTAGGCCTGGTCGAACACCTGGAACGCCCCGATGATGAGCAGCGTCGACACCAGGAACGTCGTGCGGGTGAGCGACGGCAGCGTCACATACCGGAACTGCTGCCAGGCGTTCGCACCGTCGAGCCGCGCCGCCTCGTACAGCTCGCCCGGCACGCCCTGAAGCCCGCCGAGGAAGATGATCATGTTGGCGCCGAAACCGGCCCACACGCTCATCATGACGATCGCGATCATGGCCCACTGCGACTCGTAGAGCCACGCGGGCCCGTCGATGCCGAACCAGCTGAGCACGACGTTGAGCAGACCGCTCTGCGGGTTCAGCATCCAGAACCAGATCGTCGCCGTCGCGACCGTCGAGGCGACGACGGGGATGTAGAACAGCGTGCGGAACAGCCGCACCGCGCGGTGGCGGCGGTTGAGCAGCAGGGCGGTGCCGAGGGCGACGACGAGTCCGGCCGGCACGTAGAGCAGCGTGTAATACGCGGTGTTGCGCAGGGCGATCCAGAAGAACGGGTCGACGGCGATGTCGAGGTAGTTCTGGATGCCGAGCCATTCGAAGTCGCCGACGATCGCGTAGTCGGTGAGGCTCAGCACGAGGGCCATGACGATCGGCAGCGCCATGAACACGACGAACAGCACGCCGGGCACGAGCAGGAACAGCCAGGCGTTCCAGGTCATCTGGCGCGCGGAGGGGTTGCGGGGCTTGCGGGTCTTCGCGGGGCGGGCCGGGCCCGCCGGCGGCTGCGGAGAGACGGATGCCGGTTCGGCGGTGATCTGCGCGCTCATGCCGACCGCGCCTCGGTCAGGGGCCCGCGGCTCAGCGGCTCCCGCTTCACTGGTTCGCGCTTCACCGTGCGCAGTCCGGTGATGTCGAGCACGAGCTCGCAGAACATCGCGTTCGCCCACGAGAACCACTCGCGCGTGAACACAGTCGGGTCGGTCGCGAGGAAGGACTCGTGCATGAGGCCGGTCCCGGCGTCCGTCTCGAGGAGCAGCCGGAGGATGCGCTGCTTCTCGCTCTGATCGTCGGTCGTCAGCGCCTCGATGCAGAGGCCGATCGGCCAGATGTGGCCGGCGGGGGTGTGCGGGCTGCCGAGTCCGCGCGCCTCGTCGCCCCAGGGGAGGGTGCCCGAGACGAAGGTCGGGTTCGCGTCGCTGAGGATCCACGAGCGGGTCGAGAGGTAGAGGGGGTCGTCGACGCCGCTCCAGCCGATCAGCGGCAGGGAGAGCAGGCTCGGCACGTTGGCGTCGTCGAGGAGCAGGATGCCGCCGCGACCGTCGACCTCGTAGGCGTACACCTGTCCGTGGTCGGGGGTGTCGACGACCGCGTGCTGCGCGATGCCCCGCTCGATGTCGGCGCGCAGGTCGCGGGCGCTCGCCGCGAGCTCGGGGTCGTCGAGAACGGCCGCGGCGATGGCCTCGATGTGCTGCAGCTCGACGGCAGCGAACATGTTGCCCGGCACGTTGTAGCCGTACTCGCAGGCGTCGTCGCTCGGGCGGAACGCCGACCAGGTCATGCCGGTCGGCGCGGTCTCGCTGCCGCGGCCGTCGCGCACGAGGGTGTCGGTCGACGGGCAGTCGAACCGTTGGAAGCGGTACGTCGATCGGGCTTCGTGCTCCTGCTCGGTGCGCCACAGCGCGATGATGGCGCGGGCCGCGCGGGCGAAAGGCTCGCCGAGGTGGTCGGTGCGGCCGGTCAGGGTCCACAGGTCGTGGGCGAGCTGCACGGGGTAGCAGAGCGAGTCGACCTCGTACTTGCGTTCCCACACCCACGGCGACTGCTCGGTGAGGTCGCTCTGGTGTCCGCTGCCGTCGGCGGCCGCGTTGAAAGCATTCGCGTAGGGGTCGAGCAGCACGTAGTCGATCTGGCGGCGTGAGACGGCGGCGATCATGTCGCTGATCGCCGGGTCCTCGGCCGCGAAATGCAGGTAGGGGCCGAGCTGAGCGGTCGAATCACGCAGCCACATCGCCGGGATGTCGCCCGTCAGCATGAAGAGCGTGCCGTCGGGCATCTCCCGCAGCGTGGTGCCGAGCGTGTTCTCGAAGCAGCGCTCGAACATCGCCGCGGTGGCCTCGTCGGTGCGGTCGCGCACGCGCTCTGCCACGGAGTGGATGAAGGCCGAATGGGTCTGAGCCACGATGCTCCTCGGTCGATCTCGGGTCGCCCCGCTCTGGGCGACATCGCCACTGTAGCCCGAAAAGCGTATTAAAGCTATTTATATCTATAAATATACGGAGCGAGTCGAGTTCTATACCTATTGCTCTTCTCCCGCCCCTCGCCGAGCCGTTGAGCGAGCGCAGCGAGACGAAATGCGGTTCCTGTGCCACCGTTGCTCTCATGACCGACACCACTGCCCTCGCGCCCGCACCGACGCGCACGCGCCTCCTGCCGTTCGCGATCGGGGTGGGCGGCGGCAGCCTCGGCGTGCTGCCCTGGCTGGTCGGGGGCGCGCGGCTCCCGCTGCAGAACCTCTGGAGCTCGGCGACGATGCCCGGGGACATGCCGATCGTGATGCTGCCCGTGAGTCAGTACTTCGCGACGCTCCTGTTCTCCCTCGTGCTCATCGGCGGGGTCTTCGCCGGCGTCGCCGTGCACATCGTGGGTCGTCGTCGCGAGATCGCGGTGTGGCCGGCGGCCCTGGGCGTGCTCCTCGTGCACGTGATCGCCGTCGTGCAGAGCTTCGCGGTCGTCGCGGCGGGTCTCGGACTCGCGAGCGACCGGCGCTCGATCGTGTATCTGGGCGGGATGCTCTTCGGTGCGATCGCCGCCACACTGATGGCGCAGCTCGGATTCTGGATGACCTCGCGCCGCTCGACGGGTATCGCGGCGTTCGGTGTCGCTCTCGCTGCGGTTCCGTTCGGCTCATGGGCCGCGAGGTGGGTGCTGGCCTTCACCGGTGACGCTCTCGCGCCGATGTGGGTCCCCGAGCTGCTGCGGTGGGTCCCGGCGGTCGTGGTGGGCCTCGCGCTGGCGTGGTGCGGGGTGCGTCCGGCGGCGCGACTCGTGGTGTGGGTCGTGTCGTTGCTGGCGCTGTGGATCCTGCCCGCTCTGTTCGGCGCGATCCAGTACGGCCTCGGCATGCGCGTGCTGAAGGGGGATCTGGTGGAGATGGCGTCGGCGACCGCGCAGGTGTTCCCGCTGATGCTCGGTGTCGGAGGGATGCCGGTGCTCGTCGCGCTCGTCATCGCGGTGGTCGGCGTGCTGGTGCGGAGCGGTGTCGCCTCGGGGCGCCGCGACGACCCCACCGTGCCGGGTCGTTGAGCGACCGCACAACACCCACCCACCTCTCCGCCAAACGCGCCACCCCCTTTGGTCGGAGCCCGCGGGCGTGTGAGGATGACGACATCCCTGCTCGGCGATGGAAGGAACCCTCATGCAGATCGCGATGATCGGACTCGGACGGATGGGCGCCAACATCGTGCGCCGCCTGATGCGCGACGGACACGACTGCGTGGTCTACGACGTGAACGCGGATGCCGTGCAGGGCCTGGTCGAGGAGGGCGCCGTCGGCGCCGACAGCATGACCGATCTCGCGTCGAAGCTCGAGGCGCCGCGGGCCGTCTGGATGATGGTGCCGGCTGGCCTGACCGGCGCGGTCGCCGATGAGGCGGCGGCCGTGCTCGAAGAGGGCGACATCCTCATCGACGGCGGCAACTCGAACTATCGCGACGACGTCCGTCGGGCGAAGGCGCTGAAGGAGCGCGGCATCCACTACGTCGACGTGGGCACGAGCGGCGGCGTCTTCGGGCTCGACCGCGGCTACTGCCTCATGGTCGGCGGGCCGGACGAGGCCGTGCAGCGCATCGAGCCGATCCTGAAGACGATCGCTCCGGGCGCGGGCGAGATCGAGCGGACGCCGGGGCGCACCGGCGACCTGGGCCCGGAGGAGCTCGGCTATCTGCACTGCGGGCCGTCGGGTGCCGGGCACTTCGTGAAGATGGTGCACAACGGCATCGAGTACGGCATCATGGCGTCGATCGCCGAGGGCCTGAACCTGCTGCACAACGCGGATGCCGGGGTGCGCGAGGCCGAGCACTCCGCCGAGATCGCGCCGCTGGAGGAGCCCGAGTACTACCAGTTCCCCATCGATACGGCGAAGGTCGCCGAGCTGTGGCGCCGCGGATCGGTGATCTCGTCGTGGCTGCTCGACCTCACGGCGGCGGCGCTGACCGAGAACCCCACGCTCGACGGACTCGCCGGCCGCGTCTCCGACTCCGGCGAGGGGCGTTGGACGGTCAAGGCCGCGGTCGACGTGGGCGTGCCGGTGCCGGTGCTCGCGGCATCCCTCTTCGAGCGCTTCGCCTCGCGCGACGAGGACCGCTTCGCGAACCAGGTCCTCTCGGCGATGCGTCTGCAGTTCGGCGGGCACAAGGAGCTCCCGGCCGGCGACGTGCTCGAGGCCGGCTCCCGCAAGGCCGAATCGAACTGATCGACGGCGTGCCCTCCCCCGGGTGGTTGAGCGAGCGAAGCGAGACGAAACGCGCTACATTCCTCGGATCGCCGCACTCCGGCATCCCGACACTCTCTACCCGAAAGAGACCCGATGAACGACGAACCCCGCGCGTACCGCATCCGCACGGCGACGCCCGACGATGCCCCGCGCATCGCCGAGCTGCTGCACGACTTCAACACCGAGTTCGACACCGCCACTCCGGGGGTCGAGGTGCTCGCGCGTCGGCTGCGCACCCTGCTCGCTGGGCCCTCGACATTCGCGGTTCTCGGCGGCGAGCCGGCGATCGGGGTCGCGCTGGTGACGCTGCGTCCGAACGTGTGGTCCGACGGACCGGTCGCCCTGCTCGACGAGATGTACGTCGCGCCGGATGAGCGGGGCGGAGGCATCGGCGGCGAGATCCTGCGCGTGACGGTCGAGGCGTGCCAGCGGCTCGGCGTCGCGGAGATCGAGATCAACGTCGACGAGTCGGATGCCGACACGATGCGCTTCTACGAGGCCCACGGCTTCACCGGCGCCGACCCGGCGACCGGCGAGCGGGCGTTCTACTACTCGCGCACGCTCTGACCCTTCACCGCCCGACCGCGCCCCAGCCCACCCAGTCCGGACGGTCGACGATGCAGAAGCGGTTGCCCTCCGGGTCCTGCATGATCACGTAGTCGGCGTCATCCGGACGCCCGTCCCACGGCACCACGGTCGCGCCGAGTGAGGAAAGGCGGCGCACCTCGGCATCCTGGTCCTCGGCGTAGATGTCGAGGTGGATGCGCGGCGGCAGCACCCGCTCGGAGTGATGCGCGTCGAGGGCGATGCACGGCGCCTCCGCGTCGCGCGGTTTGAGCACGACCCAGTCATCGGATGCCGGATCGCGCTCGACGTAGTCGAGGGCGGCCTTCCAGAACTCTGCCTGCGCGGGCAGGTCGTTCACGCGGATCACGATCGAGACGATCTTCAGCATGCCGGTCAGGTTAGAGCGGCGGGCGGATGCCGCGACAGGCCCTTGCGAGGCGATCGATCACCGCTTCCGCATGTGGATGCGCAGAGCGGCGGCGGCGAAGGCCGCGGCATCCGCCGTTCCGAACGTCTCGTGGAAGTCGGGGTTCGTCTCGTACTGGTCGGCCATGCCGAGCACCATCGCCTTCGCGTTCTCAGCGTCCCCGGTATGCGTGGGCGTGCCGGGGATCTCGGCGAACCAGTTCAGGTGCGAGGCGGCATGCGCCTGCGCCTCGGGCGAATCCGGGCCGAGACCCTGCTCGTGTAGCTCACGCCACCGCTCGACGAGCGCATCGGTGCGAGACTTCCACTCGCGCTGCTGCCGCACCGACTTGCCGTGCCACCATCGGTTCGAGGCGTCGAAGGCTTCGCGTCCCCAGCGCTGCACGACCTCGTCTTCGTAGTCGTCGTTGAAGCCCTGCAGCATGACGTCCATGCGCGGCTCGCGCCCCTGAATGCGCATGTCGATCGTGTGCTCGACCGACGCGATGCGGCGGGCGACGGCATCCGCCTCCGTCTGCAACTGCGCGAGATGTGCGCGCAGCGCGGCGACCTCTGCCTCGGGCGTCTCGGCGGCATCGAGCATCGACGCGATCTCAGCGAGCGGCATGCCGGCATCGCGCAGCAGCAGGATGCGTTGCAGCCGCGCGACGGCGACGGGTCCGTAGTAGCGGTAGCCGTTCGAGCCGGTCCGGTCGGGCGGCAGCAGTCCGAAGCGGTCGTAGTGGCGCAGGGTCCGGCCGCTGACGCCCGCGCGCTCGGCGAGCTCGGAGACGGTCCACTCCATAGGTGCTCCGTTCAGTCGTCGGTGGTCGCGGCCAGTCCGAGGCGCGGGAGGGCGAGGCCCAGGATGCCGGACGCCGGCTCGTGCACGGATTCTGCCGCCGTGCGTCCGCTCACCTCACGGTACGCCTCGACGAGGCGGGCGCCTGCCGCGTAGCCGGCCCCGGTCGGGAGCCCGACGGGTTCACCGCCGAACAGACGCGCCGTCGCGTCGCCGAGCACCCACGCCGCGAAGTCCTGCATGCCGGTGACGCCGAGGCCGGTGGCGACCTTCGCGAGCACCTGATCGTCGGCGCGGGTCTCGGGGGAGACGAAGTGCGTGTAGCCGGACGGTCCGTAGAGTTCGGTGGCGAAGACGTCGGCGAGCCCCTCGGAGATCACGTGCTCGCCGACGGTGACCGTGGCCGGATCCCAGACCACGCCGCCGGGGGAGTAGCGCACGTTGTGGTGCAGCTCGTGCACGGCGATCGCCTCGAGTCGGTCGAGCACGGGTGGCGTCGGCCACAGCGTGAGCGTGATGTGGCCGCTGATTCCGCCGAATCCGGAGAGCCCCTGCACCTCGTCGATGAAGTGCGCGTTGGTCGGATCGCCGAGGACCAGCAGCACGGTCAGGTCGGGGATCAGGATGCCGGGATTCGCGCGCTCCAGCGCCTCGATGCCGGTGTGCAGCGCGGCCTCGACGCGCTGCCATGCGTCGGCGTCGACGAGGGCGTCGAGTCCGGCGCGGAGCTGATCCGATGGATGCTCGGCATCGAACCCGAAGCTCTGCCGATGGACGTCGGCGAGATCGAGCCCGCCGGGGATGAAGTGATACATCCCCGCCATCGGCGCCCACATCTCGCGGACGAGGTCGGGGCGGTCGGCCGGGGCGACGTCGAGGATGCGGGCGGTGGCGGAGGCACTGTCGATCAGGGTGACGGTCATGTCATCCGACGGTAGACATTGCCCTTGCGTCAAGGTCAACCGCCGGGTGATCTGTCTGGTCGTTGAGCGAGCGAAGCGAGCGCCGTACTGAGCGAGCGCAGCGAGTCGAAGTGACGAAACGCGGCAACTGCCGTCGAGCGCCTTTCCTACTCCGCCTGCCGCTCCGCGCCCACCTCCGGACCGCCCGAGGCGCGAGACACCACCACGATCGTGATCAGCGTCCCGATCGCGAGCAGAAGGCTGGCGGACGGTGTCGCGAGCGAGATCACCAACGCGCCGGCGATGACGATTCCGAGAGCGAAACTGCTCGCCACGGCTGTACCGATCGAGAGGCGTGTTCGACGCAGGTACCCAGTGAGGACCACGGCGATCGCAGTCCCCAAGGTCAGCATCGCGGCCCCGAAGAGCACCGCCGTGACGCCCGAGTCGGGCTGCTCACTGTCGATGTCTCGATACCACGACTGGTGGGCCGCCGTCACGAAGCCCACGCCCACCAGAGCGAGCGCTACCGACGGCCACACATCGTTTGCGGGGCGGCGGAAGGAGGCCAGAGACCCGAGCGCCAACACCGTCAACGCCGGAACGACGCCGAAGATCATCGTGCGGACCACGACTGCGGTGGACTCCGACAGCGATGCGAGCATGACGAGACCTGCGATGCCGACGGCGATGGCCGCGACGGCGAATCCGTACGCGAGAACCTGCCAGACGCGGGCGCGACCGCTGTTGACCATGAAGCCCCCTCGCGATGCGACGATAGTCCTCGCTCGCGTGGGGTGCAGAATACTGTCAACAACGACGTTTGCATCAAGGGAGAGCAGCGCCATGAGACCACTGCGGTACGCCATCAACGTCACGCTGGACGGCTGCGTCCATCACGAGGCCGGCGTCGCTCCCGATGAGGAGCTGATGCGCTTCTGGACCGAGCAGATGGAGAACTCGGATGCCGAGCTCTACGGCCGCGTCACGTACGAGATGATGCGGGAGGCGTGGAAGCGTCCGGATGACGGGGTCTGGCCCGACTGGATGGACGAGGGGGAGCAGGAGTTCGCCGACACCCTCGATCGGGCGAAGAAGTACGTCGTCTCGAGCACGCTCGACGAGGTCGACTGGAATGCCGAGCTCGTGCAGGGCGACCTCCGCGAGGCCGTGCAGCGACTGAAGGAGCAGCCGGGCAAGGGGCTGTCGGTCGGCGGGGTCGCGCTGTCGACCGCGCTCACGGATCTTGGGCTGATCGACGAGTACATCTTCGTCGTGCATCCGATTCTCGCGGGTCACGGCCCGTACCTGTTCGACGGGTTGCGCGAGCGGGTGCGGTTGGAACCCGTGGACCGGCGCGAGTTCCGGTCGGGTGCCGTGGCGCAGGTGTACCGGAGGGTGGACGCCGCCTCTTAGGGTTTCGTTCAGTGTCGCCATACGACTACGCTGACCGGATGAGCAGCGCGATTCGTGCGAGCAGCGACCGCAGGGTCTTTCATGTCATTTGCAACGTCGTCATCGTCGTCGGTGTCGTCGCGGCCCCGCTGCTGATCGTCGGCGCCCTGCCCGATTGGGTCGGCTCAGCGCTCTTCCTGTTCGCCCTGATGTGGGTGGCCGTCGGCGCAACGCTTCCGCGGCCGTCACGCGAGCCGAGCGGGCGACGCGACTAGTCGCAGGCGATCCCGTCGCCGTCGCGGTCGAGGTCGTAGATGTCCGAACCGACGATCCGCACAGGGCCCTGCACGTACGCAGGCCCGTTCCCGCTCCCGCCGGCGCAGTCGACGTCGCTTGCGATCGGCACGCACGCACCGGTGTAGTTCGGATCGCACCCTCCACCGCCTTGCTGCACAAGCGGAACGGGTGCGGCGACAGGCGCTGGAGCCTTGCTGCCGATCGCGGTCACCTCGTCGACCGGAGCTGTCTGCACAGCTTCGCTCACCGCTTCGCGCAGTACCTCGACCCCGTCGACGAGCGTCACCTTGTAGGTGATGACCTTCACTCCGTTCACGCCCGCCGTCACCAGAGCGGTCGTGCCCTGATCGCGGAGCGGGTCGTCGACGACGGTCGCCGCGAACGGGATGGCGACTTCTTCGGTCACCGTCTCGAAGGTCGTTTCCGGCGTGGGAGTCGGAGACGGCGTGGATGCAGATGATGAGTCCGCCGAGCTCGTCGTCGCACCGCAGGCAGTGAGTCCGACGGTTCCGATCAGGAGGGTGACGACGATCAGTCCGATCTCGCGCCATCCTCTGCGTCGCCCTCGCGATGCCGTGCTCTGTGCCATGTGCCGTCCCCATCGACTGACGCGACGAATCGCGGACACCGCTGGGTGCCTGGGACCTGTATACCGGTCAGCTCAGGGTGAGGACAAGCACGGATTGCGGCGGTGACCTGCGGTGTTGCCGGCCGCTACGCTTCCCCCATGAGCGAACCAGAGCCGACGCCATCGCTGATTCAGCAGCGATTCGCGCTGCACAGGGAAAGGAACTCCGCGCTGTGGATGATCGTGTCGCCCCTCGTCGCGGCTTCGGTCTTCGTGGCCTTCATCGTTGACGGCAGGGGCGGATGGTTTCCGTGGCTCGCGCTCGCCGCCTTCGTTATCGGAGCGGTGTATGCCGTGTGGAGACTCTTCGCCGCCCGCCGCGCGATCCGCGAGTTCGAGGATCGTTACGGCCGCGACGCCGGCATCCAGGACTGACGTAAAGGTTCGATCAGCGACCGGGCCGCTCGCGCCGGTGCTTCACCACCATCTTGCCGAGCTGCCACGCGAGGGCGCACAGTCCCCACACCGCAGAGGCCGTTCCGGTCAGAGCTGCGCCAAGGGCGAGTGCGGGGAAGCCGCCTCCGGTCCCGGGGGCGCCCGCCGCGACCCCCGCGGCGAGCAGTTCCGACGCACCCCACCAAATCAGCAGCACGCCACCGACGATGGAAAGGATGCCGGCGACGACGCGGCACTGAGTCGTGGCCGACCCGCGTGCCCGTCGTGGCGAGGGGTCGGGAGCAGTCATGCGACCCAGCTAACACCCCGTCTGACGTCATGGCAGCATTCCGCGAGGCATCACGCCACGGCATCCGTCAGTAGCCTTGTCCTCATGCCTCGTCCTCGCAGTGAAGCCGCGCGCCGGTCCGTGCTCGACGCGATGCGCACGGCTGTCGTCGCCGGCGCGTATGAGGCTGTGACGATCGAGGGACTCGCGGAATCGGCCGGAGTCGCCAAGCAGACGATCTACCGCTGGTGGCCGTCGAAGGCGGCGATCCTCGGTGAGGCGCTGCTCGAGGGCGACCTGCCGGGCGCCGACGTCGAGGTGCCGATCACCGACGACATCCGCGCAGACCTGCACGCGTGGTTCTCGGCGATGTCGGCAGGACTCGGCAGTCCCGAGGGAACGGCACTCGCCCGAGCGCTCATCGCGGTGACGGCCACCGACCACGAGCTCGGACTCGCGCTCAACGAGCGGCTGGCAGCGCCGATCCGGGCGTGGGTCGCGGAGCGCATCGACCGCGGACAGTCGGCGGATGAGATCCGCCCGGACGTGGATGCCGACGCCATCGCCGATCAGCTCATCGCGATGGCGTCGTACGCGGCGCTCATCGGGCAGCCGCTCAGCGAAGACCGCATCGACGAGACGGTCACGCGGCTGTTGCGGGGCATCGCGGCCTAGGGTCGATTTAAAGCAGAGGAGTCGTCGCAAGTTCGGCTCGGTAGCCGTGGCTCGGGGCTATCGAGAGGAGTGACGTCGGGCAAACCTCGGAGGGCTACTGAGCGGGTGGTGTGGATTCTTCGATGGCCCTGGCTAGCGCGCGCAGTCGCGTCGCGGCCACGCGTGGCGCGGAAGGCAGTGTGTAAAGCCCGTCCGCATTGGAGCCGACAGCCCCGATTGCTGGCTGCGACAGCAGCTCGAGAACAGCACTGACTGTATCGTCGGCGATCGTGCTTCCGCCTCGACGCATGATGCGACCGATATCACGAGGCGCGACAGGTTCCGGCACCGGCTGGGCGGCTTCGGCTGAGAGTTCGCGCATGACGGTCGTCACCAGGGCCAAGTGGTCCATAGCAGCGAGGTGCCGCGAGTCGACTGCCTCTTTACCCCCGACCGTCAACAGATCCTTCACGTCCTCAGCGCTGAAGGGGTACGCATGATGAGCACGCAAGCGGGCACCCAATTCGGATGCAGTGAGAAGGACGACGTCGTTGGCCTGGGCCCAGGCCCTCAGGCGTCCGCTTCCTTCATAACTTGGTGCGACGACGGCCATCAGGGTTGCATCGTGCTTCGCCGCGTGCTCCTTAAGCGCGTCGAACTTGATCGAGCCTTCCGCGAGCTGCCCCGACGCGGACTTCGCATCGACGATTGCTTTGGCAATGACGTTCAAACTGGACTTGATCGTCACCAGGACATCGGTGCGTCCGGGGCCGCCGAGGTGTTGAGCTTCAACGCCGAGCGCTTCGAAAGCCGCAGCGCACGCCTGTTCGAATCGGTCAGGATTGGCGGAGTCGCGGGACGCCTCCTCGAGCTCCGTGATCAGCGTGTCGACCTCATTCGGCTGCTGCTCATGAGTCTCGTGCGCGTCCGGTCCTGCGGTCTGCGCTTCGCCTTCTTCCAGGGGAAGCTCTTCGCGGAGTGACTTGCCGAGTTCGGTGATCACGTATCGCGAAAATCCGATCGAGGCGACTGCGTTTGCGGCACCGAGATGGCGCAAGATTGCCGTCGTGCGGTTCGGTTTCGGCGTGCTGGATGCTCCGAAAAGGCGTGTGTGTATCTCGCCAGACGAGCGTGGCGTCTCGTCGAGATGTTGCAGCAGTTCTCCCACGCCAAAGTATCGAGTGTGCAGAATTCGGACGAAGTTGAGTGGAGTCGGGTGCTGCAGCCACTCAACGCCCAACGCGGTGGTGCGGATGTCCACCTTGCCCGTGTACTCGTACAGTCCCAGGGCTCCAGCTGAGTCTACAAACGACTTCGCCGAGCTTTCACTGATCGAGTGAGCGACCGCGATGCGCTTGACCGCGGCGTCCTTCGTGGAACCGTTCAGCGCTTCCAAGGCAAGCTCAGTCAAGGCGTCGACAGGAGCCGCGGTGAGGTATGGTGCGGCAAGTGACCGCTTGTTGTCGAGCGAGCTTGCCACGATTTGCGCGACTGCCGGTGGTGCGGGGTCGATGGACGCTCGGCCAGAGACCTCTGCGCGGGCGGCGCGGATGCTGTCGGCCGTTTCTACAGCGGTCTCAGAGAGAACCTTCTTCCCCAGAGCAGTGATTCGGTGCAGTCGCTTGGGGCCATCCTCAACCAGTCCCATCGCGTGCAGCCACGACAAGCGTCGCCGTACCTGGTCCATCGAATCCCACGTCATGCCGAAAGAGTCGACTGCATCAGCACGCAGGTCTTCCGCATGAACTGGCGTATCGGCGATCGTCGCCAGCATCTCCCCGAAGTATGCGATCCGAGAATGGAAGATCCGGAAGAGATCTTCGAGGTCGGGTTCCGCCAACCAGGCCCGACCGAGCGGAGTGACCTCGAGTGAGTTTCCTATGCGACGCGTCAATTGCAGGGGCCCAATCTGCTTCTGGATCCGCTCTCGCTCGGATGCCTCGGTGGCCGGTGCGGTCCCGGAGTTGCCGTCGAGTTCGCGAAGCAGAGAGATGAGAGTTGTCACCTGCTTGTCTGCGCCGCCCGGGAGCGAGGGAGCGGTGGTGGAGAGATCGAGCCACGGCTGCCTGTGCACATCAAGAGTCATGGATTCAATCTAGCTAGCCTGCCGTTCGTGGCCGTCGAAGGCGGCGATCCTCGTGGGATGACATTGCTCCGCGGCGCCGGAAGACGCGCCAACCCTGTTGGGCTTTTGAGCCAACAGGGCCTAGCCTGAGACGAAACGTCGCGAGACTACGGCGCGCAGTAGCCGACGATCGCCTCGGTCGTGGTGCGCAGGTTGGTGACCGCGGCATCCATGTTCCCGGGGTTCCCGGCGAGCGTGTTCTCACCCTCGACGATGACGCCGTCGATGCTGGTGGTCCATGCGTCGCGGAGGGTGACGAATTCGTCCGGACCCTCGACCTGACGGATGTTCTCGACCACGCCGCGGACCTCGTCGAGGGCCGCCCGCGCCGCCTCGGGAGTCGGCGACGTGAGGGAGCCGATCGCGCCGCTCACCTGCACGGCGAGCGAGGTGACCGAGCCGCACGCCGTGAGCTTCGACACCTGCTCGGAGCATCCGGGCAGCAGAAGGATGCTGACGCCGAGAGCGGCCAGGGCGGAGAGCTTCTTCATGCGAGTCAGGGTAACCGGCGGAGATGTGAGGTCGACGTCGGGCGGTCGCGAAGTGACCTGTGGAGAACGTGGAGTGTCCTCATATGTGTGCTTCGATGGACCGCATGTCGTTTGTCGTCGTCGGTATCGCGCTCTTCGCCCTGGGCGCGGCCGTCGAACGATCGGGACGCAAGCTCGGAACCGCGCTGGCTCTGCTGCCCGTGCTCCTCTGGTTCGGTTACGTGTTCATCGTTCAGCTCCACGGTGATCTCGGCGAGCGGGAGGCGGCGGACCACGCCACCGCGCTGCTGGTCGGACTCCTGTGCTTCTCCGCCGGGCAGATCGTCGCGGGGGTGGCGGCGGGATGGTTACGCAAGCGGCGTGACTCGCAGCGGCACTACTGACGGTGACGGGACGCACTCCGCCTTTACTCCTCCCGCTGGTCCCGCGGTTATCTGCTGACCTGTCTACTGCGTGAGACTGCAACACAACGGGTCGGGTCCTCCATTGGATGACCCGACCCGTCGGTGATTCAGCTACCAGCGTGGGGGGCGGCCGATGATTCGAAACGTCGGAGTATGAAGAACGACAGGAGGATGGCGAGGATGATCGTGATTGCAACTGCGCTCGTCCATGACCCGGTGATAGTGACGGCATTTACGCCCTCAGTGTCGAGGAAGCCCTCGAACGTAGCCACGAGTGGGATGCCAAGAGTGCTGGCGGTCGCGAACGCGGCAGCAGCGAGCAGCATTCCCGTTGTGGCCACGATCCCGGCCGAGATCCCGAGCGAAGATGCAACAACGAATAGTCGTCCGGATATGTCGCTCGAGGGTTTCGAGGTGTCGTCGTTGAGAGCGTGAGATTGGCTCATCGCACGCACCTCGCTGTGAAGCCGTTCTTGGTGGACAACTCCGGATACATGCCCCTCGCTTGGCACGTGTTCCACCAGCTGATGACCAGCCATGTTCCGACGCCGAGCGCGAGGGCTGCGACTGCCACCAAAGCGAGACCGGTGACGACGAACACGACCACGGGGAGCGGATCCGCCACGATTGGGTACGAGACATTGTCCAAGTTCTTGTGTTCCACCACCTGAGTGAGCGTGTTTCCCTCGACGGAATAATGCGAGGGTATGGCAGCTCCCGACGCGTCCTGGGCCCATGCCGCTTCGAAGTCGACCTTGACGTAGCCCTGGCCATCCACGATGCGGGCACCGGCACGATCATCGACCGTGAGTGCAGACATGGGGGATGCTCCAGAGAAGGGCCACGCGAAAGGGGCCGACAGTCCAGCGTAGGGCGGATGCCGCGGGCTCGCCGCCGCGCAGTCGTTTCGCTTCGCTCAACCACCTGCTGCACTTGCGGCCAAACGCGCTTCGCTCGGCCGAATCTGCTGGATCCGGCCGAGCGAAGCGCACATCACCGAGCGAGCGACCTCAGCCCCGCCGCGCGCGTCCAGCCACCGCAGCACCGGCCACCGTGACCGCCGCGGCCCCGAGGAACAGCCACGAGAACCCGCCGGTCAGAGCCTCCGGCGCCGACACCCCGGCCGAGGTCAGGGCCTCCGTCCGCAGCGAGGCGACCGTGCCGAGCACGGCGAGTCCGAGCGCGCCGCCGATCTGCTGGCTGGTGTTCACGAGTCCGCCGGCGAGTCCGGCCTCACCGCCCTCTACCCCGTCGACCGACAGCTGCGTCGCGGTGACGAACGCGCCGCCGAGACCGACGCCGATCAGCAGTGTCGGGCCGAGCAGTTGCGCCACGTATCCGGCATCCGCGGGCGCGAACGACAGCCACACGAGACCCGCGGCCAGCACGAGCAGCGATCCGATCAGCGTCGTGGTCAGCCCGACCCGCTGCACGATCGCGGGCACGACGCCGGCGACCACGACGAGCGCTCCGGCGAGGGGAAGCTGCGAGAGGCCCGTGGTGAGCGCGTCGTAGCCGAGCACCGCCTGCATGTAGACGGAGAGGGCGAAGAACAGGGCGACCATTCCGGCGCCGACGAGCAGCACGACGAGGTTGCCGATCGCGAGGGTGCGGGTCCGGAAGATCCCGAGCGGCACGAGAGGGGATGCCGTGCGCCGCTCGATCAGCACGAACGCCGCTCCGAGCGCGACCGCGACCACGAGCAGGCCCAGCGGGAGCGGATGCAGGATGCCGACCTGCTCGACCGCGCTGAGCGCCCCGACCACCGCGACCAGCGCACCGGTGATGGTGGCGGCGCCCCACACGTCGAGCTTCTCGCTCGCCGACGCCGTGTCGCGCGAGATCAGCAGCGGCACGGCCACGAGCACGACGATGCCGACGGGGACGTTCACGAAGAACACCGACTGCCACCCGAACGCGCCGGTGAGTACACCGCCGAGCAGCACTCCGGCGGCCGAGCCGATCCCGGCCACTCCGCCCCACACGCCGAGCGCCTTCGAGCGGTCGCGCGCCTCGGGGAAGAGCCGGGTCAACAGCGCGAGCGCCGACGGGGCGAGCAGCGCCGCCGACATGCCCTGCAGAGCACGGGCCGCGAGCAGCATCTCGCTCGAGAACGACAGCCCGGCCAGAGCGGATGCCGCGACGAATCCCGCCGTGCCGAGGAGGAAGATCCGGCGGTGGCCGTAGCGGTCGGCGAGCCGTCCGCCGAGCAGAAGCAGTCCGCCGAAGGCCAGGACGTACGCCGTGATCACCCACGCCAGCGCGGCGGTGCTCATGACGAGCTGCTCGCCGAGCACGGGCAGCGCGATGTTGACGATCGACGCGTCGAGCACGACGAGGAACTGCGCGAGAGCGAGAAAGCTCAGGGCGAGCCAGCGTCGACTGCTTCCTGCGGTCGTGGTGGGTGCCGGGGTGGCCAGGGTCATGATGAACTCCTTCGTGATGTGAATGTTAGTGAGTGGTCACTCACTTGCGAGGGCATGAAAAAGTGCGGGGGGACGGGATGGTTCATTCGGGATGACGGATGCCGTGCGCGACGATCTTCGCCCACGGCGCGCTGCTCTCGTCGACGCGAGCGGTGACGATAAGATGACACAGCTGCCCGTACGCGATGAAGCGCTGCACGGCGTCGTCGCTCGCGGCCGAGCGCTGACGCACGAACTCGGTGACCTTCGCGAGTCCGGCGCGCAGCGCATCGCCGATCTCGGGGATCTCCGCCGCGGACTGCGCATGCACCTGCAGCATCAGCAGTGACCGGTCGCGGATGAGGTAGGCATACGCCTCGCCCATGGCATCCAGCACCTCGTCGGGGGTGGGGGACTCGGCGCCGTGGGCTCCGGCATCCAGAGCCTCGACGATCCGCTCGAAGCACGCCTCGAGCGCCGCGACGAAGAGCTGCTCCTTGCGCGGGAACAGCTTGAAGACGTACGCCGGCGAGATCTTCGCCTCGCGAGCGACATCGGCCACGGTCGTGCGGAAGTACCCGCCCCGAGCGAACTCCGACAGCGCTGCCGCCGCGACCAGGGGGCGGCGGACGTCGGCGGTGGAGAGGACGGGAGTGCGCGGGGTCATGCCAGCGACTGTACTCGCGTGAGAGTGATTGGTCAATCACTCTTTCGGGTTGATCAGTGGGCTGCGGCCCTGTCGAGAACGCTCGGAGCAATATGCATAGAAAAATCCTCAAAAAGTGCCCATACTCACCAATCTCTGCTGTAAGTGACCTGTCTACTTGCTCCCGCATTTGGTGCGGGCACGTCCTGCGGCGGATACTCGACGCATCCCGCAACGACCACCTCGTGCGGACCGAATCATGCACAACACCCCTGCTCTCCCTCCCGAGACGACCATCGCCATCGTCGGCGCCGGCCGTCTCGGCGGCGTTCTCGCTCGGGCCCTGCGCGCGGCGGGATTCGTCGTCGTCGGACCGCTTCGCCGCGACGACAGGGTTCCGGATGCCGACATCGCCGTGCTCTGCGTTCCGGATTCCGCCATCGCCGCGGTGGCGTTCGCCGCTCGACCGCACACGCGGCTCATCGCCCATGTCTCGGGGGCCACCCCTCTCACCGACGTCGACTTCAGCCTCCACCCCCTGCAGACCTTCACGGGCACCGAGTCGCCCGACGTGTTCCGCGGCATCGGCGTCGCCGTCGACGGCCGCACACCCGAGACGCTCGAGGTCGCCGAACAGTTGGCGCGGGCGCTCGGCGCGAACCCCTTCCGCGTCGACGACGCCCACCGCGCGGAGTACCACGCCGCGGCATCCTTCGCCTCGAACTTCGTGCTCACCGTGCTCGACGCGGCCGAGCACCTCGCGAAGGATGCCGGTGTCGACCGTGCCCACCTGGCGCCGGTCGTCCGCCGGACGGCCGACAACTGGGCGGTGTCCGGCGCGGCATCAGCCCTGACCGGGCCCATCGCCCGCGGCGACGAGGAGACGGTGGCGCGGCAGCGCGCAGCATCCAACGACTATCGAGAGCTGTTCGACGCCCTCGCCACCGCCACCCGCGCGATCGTCGAGCGCGCGCCACGGGCGGCAGCGTGCCCAGAGGAGCCCGGAGTATGAGAATCGTCCGCACGATCGCCGAGGTGCGCGCCGCTGTCGGCGACGCGAAGGCCGCCGACCAGAGCGTCGGGCTCGTCCCCACGATGGGGGCGTTCCACGAGGGGCACCTTTCGCTCATGCGCACGGCGCGCGAGCAGACCGACCTCGTCGTCGTCTCGCTCTTCGTGAACCCGACCCAGTTCGCGCCGAACGAAGACCTCAGCACCTATCCGCGCGACGAGGCCCGTGATGCGGCGCTCGCCGAGGCGGAGGGCGTCGAGATCCTCTTCGCTCCCGAGCCCGCCGAGATCTACCCCGACGGATTCGCCACGAACATCCACGTGGCGGGCATCACCGACGTTCTCGACGGCGCGAGCCGCGGGCCCCATCACTTCGACGGAGTGGCGACCGTCGTCACGAAGCTCTTCGGCATCGTGCGCCCCGATGTCGCGTTCTTCGGGCAGAAGGATGCGCAGCAGGTGCTCGTCGTGCGCCGCGTCGTGCGCGACCTCGACCTCGGGGTGCGGATCGTCGCCTGTCCGATCGTGCGCGAATCCGACGGACTGGCCATGAGCTCGCGCAACGTCTATCTCGATGCGGAGGCTCGCGCGCAGGCCGCCGCGCTGAACCGGGCGCTGGATGCGGGGGAGGCGGCGCACCAGGCCGGGCGCGAGATCGTGCCGGCGGCCCTCGCGGTGCTCGCCGAGGCGGGCATCGAGCCCGAGTACCTGGAACTCCGGGATGCCGAGACTCTCCAGCCCGTCGCTCGCGCTGACCGCGACGCCCTGCTCCTCGTGGCCGCCCGGGTCGGCGCCGCCCGCCTGATCGACAACCACCTGCTGAGGGGAATCTTCGCATGAGCGCCCACGCCGCTCCCACCCGCCGCCTGACGATCGCCGACCTCGCGAAGAAGAAGGATGCCGGCGAGCCGATCGTCATGGTGACGGCTTACGACCATCCCGGCGCGCGCATCGTCGAGGACGCCGGGGTCGACATGGTGCTGGTCGGCGACTCCGCCGCGATGACCGTGCTCGGCTACGACAGCACGGTTCCCGTCACGATCGACGAGATGCTCATGCTGACCAAAGCCGTGCGCCGTGGGCTCTCGCGTCCTCTGCTCGTGGGCGACCTGCCGTTCGGGTCGTACGAGGCGTCGGACGCGCTCGCGCTCGAGACCGCGCAGCGCTTCGTGAAGGAGGCGGGGGTCGATCTCGTCAAGATCGAGCGCGGAGGAACAACGGTCGATCGCGCCCGCGCACTGGTGAACGCCGGCATCCCCGTCGTCGGACACGTCGGCCTCACGCCGCAGACCGCGACCGCGCTCGGCGGCTTCCGCGCGCAGGGGCGCACCGCCGAGGCCGCGATCGCCGTGATCGACGACGCCCTCGCGCTGCAGGATGCCGGAGTCTCGCTGCTCGTCGTCGAAGCCGTGCCGTCGGCGGTGACGGCGGCGCTCATGCCGTTGCTGCGCGTGCCGGTGATCGGCATCGGAGCGGGCGCGGATGCCGACGGCCAGGTGCTCGTGTTCCACGACCTGCTGGGCATCTACGACGGACCGGCTGCCGCCTTCGTCAAGCGGTATGCCGAGGTGCGGGCGGCGTCGGTCGCGGGAGTCGCGGCCTACGCGAGCGAGGTGCGGTCCGGGGAGTACCCCGCTCCCGAGCACGGGTACGGGATGCCGGAGGCCGAGGTCGCGCGGCTGCAGGAGCTGCTCGCGGAGCGGTAGCGGGCGTTCGTTCGCTCGGCCTTTTCCTCTTCCCTCGGCCGCGTGAGTGGGATGTGGCCGAGCGAACGGCATTTGGCCGCGGGAACCACCCCGCGGTCAGGGCACCCAGCGCAGCAGATCTCCGGGCTGGCACTCGAGCACCTCGCACAGCGCGTCGAGCGTCGTGAACCGCACCGCCTTCGCGCGGCCGTTCTTCAGCACCGCGAGGTTCGTGGGGGTGATGCCGATGCGCTCGGCGAGCTCGCCGACGCTCATCTTGCGCCGGGCCATCATCACGTCGATGTCGACCACGACGGGCATCAGATCACCTCATTGTCGAGCTCGGACCGCAGCGATCGCGCCTCGACGTCGCGGTCGATCGCCTGTCGCAGCAGCGCCTTCATCACGACGACGAGCAGCGCCATGCCGCACAGCACGAGTCCGGCGCCTCCGATCAGCGCGACGATCCCGGGCGCTGCATCGCCCGGAGCCAGCAGCGCCGCGAACGCGAACGTCAGCAGCGCCGCGACGAGGATCGCCCCGATGATCACGTCGACCAATCGGAACGAGGATGCCGAGAAGATCGACCCTTTGCGGACTCTGGTCAGCAGCATCCAGACGCAGATGCCGAACACCTGCATCGTCCCGACGCCCAGCACGATGAGGCTGACGATCACGATGCGCCCCCACAGCTCCTCGGCGGCGAGGTCGAGCCAGAGCATCGGCGCCACGAGCGCCTGCACGGCCACGGACCCCACCAGCGCGATGGCGATCAGCACCCTCAGTACGACGATCGTCGCTCGACCCATGACAGCACCCTCTCATCGAAGAACAATAGGAATCTATCGTTAATCGTTCGATCAGGCAAGGACGGGTCGATGCTGGGGCGGCGCCGTTGTGGCATCCCTCGCGCTCGTTCTGCAGGAGTTCGCGCGTTACGAAGGAGATTCCGGGGCGGATGCTCCTGCACTGCGTGAGATCTCCTGCGGTGTGTCTGTGGACGGGATGCGCGTGCGGGCCCGAGTCGAGAACGGGCGCGGGATGCGGTGGCCCCCGGCATCCGGCATCCGCCGCCATGCCCGCACCTGTATTGCAGGAGTTCTCGCGTTACGAAGGAGACTCCGGGGTGGATGCTCCTGCATTGCGTGTGATCTCCTGCGGTGCGGGTGTCCGGCAGGGTGCGTGCGTGGGCGCAGGCTGCTGTCGCTCGCGGCATCCGGCATCCGCCGCCGCGCGGCGGTGCGCGTCCCGCGCGGGGCTGCGGTAGCAGATTCGCGCTCGCGTCGCACGAACCTGCCTCGACACTGCGACGCGCGTGTACACGTGCGACGTCGGGCGCGCATCCGGCGACGCGCGCCCGCATTGCAGGAGTTCGCGCGTTACGAAGGAGGTTCCGGGGCGGAAGCTCCTTCATTGCGTGTGATCTCCTGCAGTGCGCGCGCGGGCGGGAACGCGGGATGCCGCGACACAGCCCCCTACGCGGCCCGGCGCACGCGCAGCACGAGCGCGGTCACAGCGAGGGCGATGACGACGGCGCCGTACCCGACGCACACAGCTCCCAAGCCGAAGACACCGACGAGCATGCCGGCGACCACCGCCGGCACGGCGAAGGCGAGGTAGGCGAGTACGTAGATCACGGCGAACGCGTCGGCGCGCTCGGTGGCGGGGATGCGGGGTGCCAACGACGCCACGACTCCCGAGAAGGCGGTGCCGAACCCCATGCCGGTGATGGCCGTGACCACGAGGTAGAAGGGCAGCGATCCGACAGCGAGCGCCACAAGCGACAGGGCTGTGCCGACCGTGAGCGCAGCCGTGCCGAAGATCACCGACGTCCGAGCGGAGCGGTCGCGGAACGCGAACGCCGTGATCGCGCCGACGCCCGCGAGCATCGCGACCGAGAGTCCCTGCCAGGTATGCGCCTCGCCGCCGAGCTCGCTGCGCACGATGGTCGCGCCGAGCGAGAGGAAGAGTCCGCCGGTGGCCCAGCCCGCGATGATGGCCGGCGCTCCGCGCCAGAAGTCGCCGCGCACGGCCGCCGGCACCGACAGCCGGAACCGCAGCGACGCCCACGCGCCCGCCCGCAGCGGCGCGGTCTCCGGCGCCACGAAGAACAGCGCGGCGAGGAGGACGTAGACCACCGTGAGCGGAGCGAACACGTCGAGCAGGGCGGCGCGCGTGAGGTCGAGCGCGATGCCGCCGAGCAGGGCGCCGAGCGCGAGGCCGATGCTGGGGCTGAGGGCGTTCCACAGGGCGGCGGTCCTGGCGCGACCGCGCGGCGCGAGGTCGAGAGCGGCGGCCGACAGCGTCGAGATGAGCACGCCGCTCGCGGCTCCCTGCAGGATGCGGGCGAGCATGAGCGTCGCGACCGTGTCGGCATGCCAGAACAGCAGCATGCTTGCGGCGAGGAGCAGGAATCCGCCGATCGCGACGGGGCGCCGGCCGACGTGGTCCGACAGCGACCCGGCCGTGAGCAGCGCGAGCAGCAGGGCGATCGCGTACACCGCGAAGACGGCGCTGATCACGATCGCATCGAACCCGATCTCGGCCGCCAGTACGGGGTAGAACGGCGACGGCGCGCTCGCGCCGGTCATCATCGCGATCTGCGCGACGATCGCGAGGGCGAACCCGAAACGGTGACGGCGGATGCGCGCTGCGGCATCGGCATCCGTCGTGGAGGTGGCGATCGGCGCGGTGGTCATGAGGCTCCTGTTCAGTTCGAGAATCATCGAACCTTCGCGAGCGTACTCGCCATGACGCAATTGTTCAACTATTCTCGAACCATGCCTGGTGACCTGCCGCATCCCGAGCGCTCCGACATCCACCTCACGGACGTGCTCTTCGCGCTCAGCGACCCCGAGCGCCTCGCCATCGCGCGCCAGCTCGCCGACGGCCCGCTCGACATGGCCGCCTGCCACGCCACTGACCCGAACCTGCCGAAGTCGACCAAGTCGCACTTCATGAAGGTGCTGCGCGAGGCCGGGGTCATCCGCAACGAACCGAACGGGCGGCGACGGATGCTGACGCTGCGCCGCGACGACCTTGACGCCCTCTTCCCGGGGCTGCTCGACTCCGTGCTGCGCGGCTGACGCGGCATCCGCTCGCGCCGCCGTCGCAGAATTGCGCCCGTGTCGCAGGGTTTCGCCGCGGACCTGCGACGCGGATGCCCATGACGCCGTGCGCGTGCGCTCTCCTCGGAGAAGTGCGCTTCCCGCGGCCGTATCCGGGCAAAGCAACCGAGGGAAGCGCACAAAGCCGAGGGAAGCGCACAAACGCAACCGGAAAGTCAGCGGAAGTACGACGCGCCGTTCAGGTCGAGCACTGTACCCGACGCCCACACGGCCCCCGGCGAGGTGAGGTACGCCACGGCTTCGGCGACCTCCTCCGGCGTGCCCACCCGATCGAACGGGCTCTGCCCGCGGATGCCGTCGCCGCCGGCCCCCTCGAGCTTCGGCGCCTGCCGCTCGGTGGCGATCATTCCCGGGGCGACCGAGGTCACGGAGATGCCGTGCGGCGCGAGCACGAGGGCGAGCGACTGGCCGAGCGCCTGCAGCCCCGCCTTCGTCGCGGCATAGGCGGGATGGTCGGCCTCGCCCCGGAACGCGCCGCGCGAACCGACGTTCACGATCGCCCCGCCGCCGCCCTGCGCGATCATGCGCTGCGCGACGAGCATCGTCACGTTCGAGGCGCCGACGAGATTCACCGCGACCATCGACGACCACGCGCGCTGCCAGTCCTCGAACGAGGCGGAGTCGACGCGGTGCTCGTTCGCCGCGCTGGGCGCCACGGCGGCGTTGTTCACCAGGATGCTGAGCGACCCGAGCGCCTCGATCGCGGCATCCACCACGCGCTGCGCACCCGCGGGATCGCCGAGGTCTCCGCCGACGATCGCGTGTCCCGAGCCGTCGAGCGACGCGAGGGTCTGCTCGGCGGCCGCGCGATCCGTGCCGTAGTGCACGACCACGCGGTCGCCGCGGCGTGCGAACTCCTGCGCCACGGCGCGGCCGATACCGCGCGAGGCGCCGGTGACGAGAGCGGTCGCCATGTCAGGAGGCGACCCGACCGCGGGTGTCGCGCGACGGCTCGATCTCGGCCCACACCGCGTCGAGCGAGAGGTGCAGCACCCCGGCGATGGCGGCGATGGTCGAGAACGCCGGCGTGGCCACGCGACCCGACTCGATCTTGCGCAGCGTCTCGGGCGAGACGCCGGCGTCGAGGGCGACGCTCAGCATCGATCGCTCGCCCCGCGAACGGCGCAGCAGGGCGCCGAGGCGCTCGCCGCGCTCGACCTCAGCGGGGCTCAACGGAAGACGGACCATCATGCACCCATAGTAATACCGGGATAGTATTACCGGGATAGTTATCGGGACAACGGACGGTACGGCACATGATCGAGATCCTCAATCGCGACCAGCTCGAGCGGGCGCGCGACACCGGCGCGCTCGTCGGCGGCATCCTGCAGACGCTCAAGGAGCGCACCGCTGTCGGGGTGAACCTGCTCGACCTCGACCGCTGGACGAAGGAGCTGATCGAGGATGCCGGAGCCGAGTCGTGCTACGTCGACTACGCCCCGTCGTTCGGCCGCGGACCCTTCGGCCACTACGTCTGCACCGCCGTGAACGACGCGGTCCTGCACGGGATGCCGCGCGACCGCGTCGTGGCGGACGGTGACCTCCTGACGCTCGACCTCGCCGTGAAGCTCCGCGGCATCGCGGCCGACGCGGCGATCAGCTTCGTGGTCGGCGAGCGCGCGGCATCCGAGGATCTCGCTCTCATCGACGCGACCGAGCGGGCGCTCGCAGCCGGGATCGCCGCAGCCGGGCCCGACGCGCGGATCGGCGACCTGTCGCACGCGATCGGCTCGGTGCTGACCGACTCCGGGTACGCGGTGAACCTCGAGTTCGGCGGCCACGGGATCGGGTCGACCATGCATCAGGATCCGCACGTCTCGAACGACGGACGCCCCGGTCGCGGCTACCGACTGCGCCCCGGACTACTGCTCGCGCTGGAACCCTGGGTCATGGCCGACACCGACGAGCTCGTCGTCGACGCCGACGGCTGGACCCTGCGCAGCGCCACCGGCTGCCGCACCGCCCACACCGAGCACACCATCGCGATCACCGACACCGGCGCCGAGGTGCTCACTCTGCCCCGCTGAGCCGACTGCGTGCGCGTGCGGCCGTGCATCCATGTTTCCGACCTGCGGACCCGATCGCGTTTCGTCTCACTTCGCTCGCTCAACGACCCACGAGCCGGCCCCGCGCCCCGCGCGTCGCATCCGGCCGTCGAGCGAGGACGACGACGTCGACCGAGACGAAACGCCGCGATCCCACACGAACGGATGCCGCGCGTCAGCGCCCGCGCACGCGGCTGCGCATCCGGCGCACGGCCCGACCCGCCAGGTCTTTGAACCGGCCCCCGGGCCAGACCCGACGCAGCTCGACCGCGCCGCCACGGGCCGCCACCGGAGTGCAGGTGCGTCCGGCGAGGAGCGGCGAGCGCCCCGCGCCGGCGAGCGTCGCGGCATCCGCGGTCAGGGGTACGTCGAACGTCCAGCCCGCGCGGCGGACCTTGGCGATGATCCGCGCCTCGCGGGACTCGTCGTCGGGGCCGAACACGCGCAGCGGGTCGATCGCGATCGTCGTGGTCGACCGCTTGCGCAGGGACGCGCTCGCCAGGTGCCTGACCGAGCCGCCCTCGCCGGGCAGCACGAGCTCGATCCGGTCGTTGCGCAGTTCGCGTCCTGCCTCGAGCAGTCCGGTCGGCAGCCCGTCCATCGGCACGGGCAGCGACGTGAGAGTGCCGCCCTCGTCGAACACGAGCGCGTCCTGGCCGTCACGCGTGATCTCGACCCGCAGCCCGAGGCTCAACCCGCCGCCGCGCGACCAGGATGCCGAGGTCACCACGACCCGGCACTCCATCTCCTTCTCGAACCGAGCGAACGCCACCAGATCGGCACGTCGATCGGCGCGCAGGAGCGCCGCCCGGATCCGCTGCGGGAAGGCGAGCCCCGCGTCGACCCCCGGTCCGAACCGTCGCTGCACGATCGGCACCACGGCGTCGAGCAGCCGGGTGCGGTACTCCGCGGGATATCCGACCATCCGCTTGCCCGCCACCCGCTTGAGGATCTTGCCGCGGAACCAGTGCCGCATCAGGCGGTCGCGGAGGCGTCCTGGCTCGGTGTACTGCTCCACCAGATCGAGCACGGCCTCGAGGTGCGGGAAGTACGACTGCGGGTCGATCCGCGACGAGCTCGCGCTGCCCGAGCGCTTCACCCAGGCGTAGCAGGGCACGCTGCCGAGGATCGAGATCGTGCGCGCCTCGAAGTACGCGCGCATCACGAAGAGGTGGTCCTCGAGGCGCACCCTGCCGTCGGGGAAGCGCACCTGCTTCTCGCGCAGGAACGCGGTGCGGAACATCTTGTGCGGCGTGAGCATCTCGAGCAGCGGGTCCTCGCCGAGCTTCGCGTCTGGCACGTCCCGTCGGTAGATGCGGCGCGGCAGCGGACGGCCGATCCCGACCTCCTTGCCCACGACGACGTCGGAGCCGTGCTCGTCGGCATAGTCGCACAGAGCCTCGAGCGCCGACTCGAACAGCCAGTCGTCCTGATCGACGAACTGCACGTAGCGGCCGCGAGCCGCGGCGACGCCCTCGTTGCGGGGGGTCCCGGGCCATCCGGAATGCGGCAGATACAGCACCCGCACGTACGGTCGGGTGCTCTCGACCTTCGCCAGTCGCTCCCTGGTCTGCTCGTCGGAGCCGTCGTCGCACAGCAGCACCTCGAACCGCGAGCGGTCGAGGGTCTGCCGGTCGAGCGAGGCGATGAGCTCGTCGAACGCCTGATTCGGATTGAACACGGGCACGACCACGCTCACGCGCACCGACTCCGCGGGAGGGGACTGGGGATCTTCGGACACTGTCGACATCGTGGAGCAGTCAATCAGTGTCGCCTATGGACCCGCACGGGGGTTGCCACGATCGTCCTGACATGCAGTCGGAACGTCCTGACGTGGGGTCCCGAACGTCCTGACGTGCAGCACGCGCCGGGAGGACGGATGCCGCGGGCTACCGCCCCGCCGCGCGCGCCCGCGCCCGCAGGAACGCCGCGACGTCGGCATCCTCGGTGAGCGCGATCGCTCGCGCGTACGCGTGCGCCGCATCCCGCCCTGCGCGCGCGAGCAGGTCGGCCCGCGCGGCCCAGTACGGCTGGAACCCGTCGGCCCCGGCGGCGTCGGCGACCTCCGCGAGCGCGTCGAGCCCGGCGTCCGCGCCCTCCGTCCGCCCCACCGCCACCGCCTTCGCAACCCGGGCGCCGAGGGTCGGCGCGACCGCCACGAGGGCTTCGTACAGCATCCGCACCGCCGCCCAGTCGACGGCGCCCGTGCGGCGACGATCGCAGTGCACCGCCTGGATCGCGCCCTCGAGTTGGAACCGCCCCGGCGAGCCGTCGGGCCGCGCTCGCCGCAGGTAGGCCTCGCCCTCGGCGATGAGCGCCGCGTCCCAGGTGTGCGGGTCCTGTTCGTCGAGCGGCACGAATCCGCCGGTCGTCCGTCGCGCCAGGGTCAGGGTCGTGAGGGCGGCGAGCCCCCACGCCTCGGCCTCGGTCTCCAGCAGCGCCGCGAGCGTGACGGCGAGGTACTGCGCCTCACCGGCGAACGACGACGCGTCGCCGCGCCACGTCAGGGCGGCGCAGCCGTACACCGCCTCGAGGACGGCGGGCAGCCGGTCGGGCATCGTGCGCCGGTCGGGCACGGCGAACGGGATGCGGGCGTCCTTGATCCGCCTCTTGGCGCGCACCAGACGCTGCGCCATGGTCGCGGGCGGCACCGCGAACGCGCGGGCGATGTCGGCGGCGTCGAACCCGAGCACGGTCTGGAGCATGAGCGGGGTGCGCGCCGCCTCGTCGATAGCGGGGTGCGCGCAGACGAACAGCAGTTCGAGCCGCTTGTCGCCGATCGCGAGGGGATCGTGGTCGGCGAGGGGGTCGGTCACGGCGCGCACCGAGTCGTCGAGCGGGGCGGATGCGCGCACCGCCGCAGACTTCCACACGTCTCGCAGTCGGTTCCTGGCCACGGTCAGCAGCCACCCTTCCGGATTGTCGGGCACCCCGGCCTGCGGCCACCGTCGCAGCGCCTCCTCGAAGGCGCCCGACAGCGAGTCCTCGGCCAGCGCGATGTCGCCGCTCTGCGCGGCGAGCAGGGAGAGCAGGCGGCCGTAGGAGGTCCGCGCCGTACGCTCGGCGGCGGCGCGGACCTCCCCGGCGCTCATCGGTTCGGCGTCCAGACGCCGTCGACGGTGTGCACGGCACCGGGCCGCACCTCGACGGCGCCCCAGTGCACCGGCGGCGCCTGCCGCGCGTACTCGATCGCGGCATCCAGATCGGGCACGTCGATCACGAACGTGCCGCCGACCTGTTCCTTGGTGTCGGCGTAGGGGCCGTCCTGCACCTGCAGGGCGCCGTCGCGCATCCGCACGGTCGTCGTCACGGTCGACGGCTGCAGCACTTCGCCGCCGACCAGCACTCCGGCGGCATGGAGCGTGGCGGCGTAGCTGGCGAACGCGGCCTGGCCCTCGACCAACGCCTCCTCGCCGAGTTCGGCCTCGGTCATCTCGGGGTAGTGCAACAGCAGTGTGTAGCGCATCGCTCTCATCTCCTCTGTCAGCGGTCAGCGTACAGAGAGATGACGAGCGAGCATCCTCCCGATCGACAGGCGTCTCGGAAGTTCTTCGCGGACGTCGAAACTCCCACCCCGCACCCAGGGTTAACGATATATCGTTGAGTATCGCTCACCGGCTCCACCAACAGCACTGGGAGGTCATCATGAACAACGCATTCCCCTTCGGCACCGGCTCTAACAGTGGCGAGAATCCGCTCGGCGGCATCTTCGGATCCGGCGGACTCGGCGGCCCCAACGGCCCGGCCGGCGCGATCTTCGACGCGCTCGACCAGCTCCGCAAGTCGTTCGACCAGCAGCGTCCCAGCGGTGGGACGCGCATGGCGCGCGGCGACGTCCGCACCGCCGTGCTCTCGCTCCTCGCGGAGCGCCCCATGCACGGATACCAGATCATCAGCGAGATCGCCGAGCGCAGCGGAGGATCGTGGAAGCCCAGCGCGGGCTCCGTGTACCCGACGCTGCAGCTGCTCGCCGACGAGGGCCTGATCGAAGCCGAGGAGCAGAACGGTCGCAAGACCTACTCGCTCACCGAAGCCGGTCGCGCTGTCGCCTCGGAGTCGACCGAGACGCCCGCTCCGTGGGAGTCCCACTCCACCAAGGACGGCCACCGCAACGACCCCCGGTTCTCGGCGCTGCCGAAGGCCGGCGTCGACCTCGCGGCCGCCGCCGCGCAGGTGGGACGCAGCGGCAGCCCCGAGCAGGTGCAGCAGGCCATCGACGTGCTCGACGAGGCCCGCCGTAGGCTGTACACGATCCTCGCTCAGGACTGACCGCGAACGAACGGGAACCATCGATGACGGATGCTGCGGCGCAGGGCGCCCACCGCGCCCGCTACCGCCGCATCGTGTCGTTCGCGGCCCGCGAGTTCGTCTCGGTGTGGTGGTTCGAGCTCGTCCTCCCGAGGTTCGGGCTCGGCACCGTCGCCGAACGGACCCGCGGGTCGCGCATGCAGCGCTTCGCGCGGCGGTTCCACGCACTCGCCGTCGACCTCGGCGGCCTGATGATCAAGGTCGGGCAGTTCATGTCGTCGCGCCTCGACGTGCTGCCGCCCGAGATCACGAAGGAGCTCGAGGGGCTGCAGGACGAAGTTCCGGCCGTCCCGTTTCCCGACATCCGTCGGGTGGCCGAGGCCGAGCTCGGGCACCCGCTCGATCGGGTGTTCGCCTGGTTCGACGAGACGCCCGTCGCCGCGGCATCCCTCGGCCAGGCGCATCGCGCGCGGCTGTCGGATCAGGATGCCGCGGACACGGGTCTCTCCGACGTCGTCGTGAAGGTGCAGCGGCCCGGCATCGACGAGATCGTCGCGGTCGATCTCTCCGCTCTGCGCCGCGTCGCGCGGTGGGCGATGCGGGTGCGCCTCGTGTCGGATCGCGTCGACGCCCCTGCGCTCGTCGAGGAGTTCGCGGCGACGAGCTTCGAGGAGATCGACTACCTGCACGAGGCGGGCAGTGCCGAGCGCTTCCGGGAGAACTTCGCCGACGATCCGCGCATCGACGCCCCCGAGATCGTCTGGGAGCGGTCGACCCGGCGGGTGCTCACCCTCTCCGACGTCACCGCCATCAAGATCAACGACACGGATGCTCTGCGCGCGGCCGGCATCGACCCCTCCGCCGTGGCCGACGCGTTCGCCGAGGTCATGTTCGACCAGGTGTTCACGCACAGCTTCGTGCACGCCGACCCGCACCCCGGCAACATCTTCGTCACCCCGGACGAGTCGTTGCCGGCCGGCTTCCGGCTCACATTCATCGACTTCGGGATGATGGCCGAGGTGCCGGCGAACCTCCGCGCCGGTCTGCGCACGCTGCTCATCGCCGTGACCGCGCGCGACAGTCATGGGCTCGTCGCCGCCGCGCAGGAGATCGGCGTGCTGCTGCCGTCGGCCGACACGGGCGAGCTCGAGCGGGCGCTCACCGCCCTGTTCGCCCGCTTCGGCGGTATGGGATTCGCCGAGCTCGCGAAGGCCGACCCGCGCGAGTTCGCCGACTTCGCGAACGAGTTCGGCGACATGGTGCGCTCGCTCCCGCTGCAGCTGCCCGAGAACATGCTGCTGCTCATCCGGGCGGTGTCGCTGACCTCGGGAATGTGCTCGAGCCTCGACCCCGAGTTCAACGTGTGGGATGCCGCGGAGCCGTACGCCGGGCGACTTCTCCGCGAGGAGAGCAGCGGCCTCATGCGCGACATGGCGGACCAGGCGATGGAGACCGCCGCGATCACCTATCGCCTGCCGAAGCGGATCGACGCGATCATCTCGCGCGTCGACGCGGGAACCGTCACGTTCGACACGTCGCGCCTGGAACGCCGCCTCGACCGACTCGAGGGCATCGCGCGCCGCATCGGATCGGGCGTGCTGTTCGCGGCGATGCTCGTCGGCGGGGCGCTGCTCGTGCCGTCGCTCGAACCGCTCGGCATCACCCTGATCTGCGTCTCGGCGCTGCCGCTGCTGCACGCCGTCTTCGCCGGCCTCGGCCGCCGCCCCCGCTGACCGCGCTCTGCCGGGAGCCGTGAGTCGACGGCATCCGCGGCGGTTGGGGCTGCTCCGATCGCACTTCGTGCCGCTCCGCGCTCGTCGGGGCGGCACCAACTGCGACGGGAGTGGGCGTCGGGATATCGGGGCGGCACCAACTGCGACGGGAGTGGGCGTGGCGACGAGGTGGACCGGGTCGCAGTATTCCGGCATGGGAGAATCGGGAGTCATGGACACTCCTGACGAGAAAGCCCACTCGCGGACCGACGTTCAGAAGACCACCACCGGAGCCCTGCGGCAGGCCGGGGTGCAGGCGGGCAAGATCGTCCGCGACATCGCCAAGGTCCCGCCGCGCAGCGTCCACCCGGCCCTCGTGCCCGGAGTCTCGGTCGAGGAGACCGGACGCACCTATCGCACCGATCCGCTGGTCTTCGGCGTCGCGGCATCCCTCACCATCGCGTTCATCGCGTGGGGTGTGTTCGCGGGCGACAACCTCGCCGGCACCACTAGGGCCGTACTCGATTGGGTGGTCGAATACTTCGGCTTCTTCTTCACGACGATCGCCACCGTCATCCTCGTGTTCATGCTGTTCGTCGGGTTCAGCCGCTATGGACGCATCCCGCTCGGCCGCGACGACGAAGAGCCCGAGTTCTCGATGTTCTCGTGGATCTCGATGCTCTTCGCCGCGGGCATGGGCATCGGACTCGTCTTCTGGGGCGCCGCGGAGCCGCTGACCTTCTTCGAGTCGCCGCCGCCGGGCACGGTCGAGGCGAACACGCTCGAGGCAATGCACACGGCGCAGGCGCAGGTGCTGTACCACTGGGGTCCGCAGGCGTGGGCGTTCTACGCGCTCGTCGGCGGCGCGATCGCGTACGGCGCGTTCCGCCGCGGACGCACCCCGCTGATCTCGTCGATCTTCGCGCCGCTGCTCGGCGAGGGCCGCACCACCGGACCGCTCGGCCGCACCATCGACATCTTCTCCATCATCGTCACGCTGTTCGGCACGGCCGCGTCGCTCGGCCTCGGCGCGCTGCAGATCGGCCACGGAGTCGAGATCGTCGCCGGCATCGGCGAGCTCGGCAACGGCATCCTCATCGCGGCCATCGCGGTGCTCACCGCCTGCTTCATCGCCTCCGCCGTCTCGGGCGTGAGCAAGGGCATTCGCGCGCTCTCGAACATCAACGCGGTCGCCGCACTCGTCCTGGCGTTCTTCGTGTTCTTCGTCGGACCGACGCTGCTGATCCTCAACGTCATCCCGTCGGTGGCCGTGCAGTTCCTCGGCGATCTGCCGCAGATGATCGCGCGCTCGGCATCCCAGGGCGACGAGGCGCAGATGTTCCTCTCGACCTGGACGATCTTCTACTGGGCGTGGTGGATCTCGTGGTCGCCCTTCGTGGGAATGTTCATCGCGAAGATCTCGCGCGGCCGCACGCTGCGCCAGTTCGTGTCGGTCGTCATCGTGGTGCCCGCCGCGATCTCGCTCATCTGGTTCGCGATCTTCGGCACGACGGCGATCCAGCAGCAGATGGACGGCGCCGGCCTCACGGTCGATCCGCCGGAGGAGGTGCTGTTCGGCGTACTCGAGAACCTCCCGTTCCCGCTGGTCACCAGCATCCTGCTGATCCTGCTGATATCGATCTTCTTCATCACGGGTGCAGACTCGGCATCCCTCGTGATGGGCACGCTGTCGCAGCAGGGTCGACCCGACCCGTCGCGCTGGGTCGCGGTCGTGTGGGGTGTGCTCGTCGGAGTCATCGCGGCCGTGCTGCTCGTCAGCGGCGAGGAGGGCAGCGGTCTGCGCTCGCTGCAGAACGTCACGATCATCGCCGCGCTGCCGTTCGCGGTGATCATGGCCTTCATGATGGTCGCGTTCATGAAGGATCTGCGGCGCGACCCCATGATCCTGCGCGAGCGCTACGCACGAATGGCCGTGCGGCACAGCGTCATGGCCGGACTCGAGGAATACGGCGACGACTTCGCGCTCGTGCCCGTCGAGTACGACCACTCGGAGGACGACCTCGCCTGGATCGACGAGGCCGAGGTCGACGACAGCCTCGCCGAGGTCTACGCGACGGCCACCGAGGCGATCGACGTCATCCCGGATTCGGGGACGGATGCGGGGGTGGATGCCGCGGCGCCCGCCGCCCCGACCGATCCGCCCGCGGCGCTCGCCGAGGACACGGCGGAGTCGGTCGACGAGGCCGGCGGCACCGCCCCGACCGAGCGCTGACCGGTCACCGCGCCCGGGCTCGCCGGCGGTCGCTGACGGACCGCGTCAGCGACCGGGCGCGACGGTCTCGACCGGCTCCTCCGCGGCAGCCGTGATGCGCGCCGCCATCCCGGCGAAGATGAACCCGTGGAAGGGCAGCACGGCGAACCAGTACAGGCGTCCGGCGAGTCCTCGCGGGAAGAACACGGCCCGCTGCTCGTAGCGGGCGCCCGTGCCGTCGGGCAGGGCCCGCAGCTCGAGCCACGCCTCGCCCGGCACCTTCATCTCGGCGCGCAGCCGCAGCAGTCCACCGCTCGCGTCCGACGCCTCGGTGTCGCGACCCGGCTCCTCGACGGCCTCGACGCGCCAGAAGTCGATCGCGTCGCCGACGCGCGCCGCCGCCTTGTTGCGGCGGCCCCTGCGCAGACCGACACCGCCGACGAGGCGGTCCATCCACCCCCGTACGGCCCACAGAAACGGCGAGGAGTACCAGCCGTTCTCTCCGCCGATGCCGATGATCACGCGCCAGAGGCCGTCGACGGGAGCGCTCGTCTTCAGGGACCGTGCATCCGTGAAGACCATGCGCCCCGCCCATTCGGGGTCGCTCGGCAGCGGGTCGCTGGGCGCACCGGACACCTCGGAATCCTGCCAGCTGGTCTCGATCGCATCCGCGTTCACGCGTCCGAGGGCCGCCCGCACCGCCTGACGGTACGGCGTGAGGCCGCCCTCAGGGCGCGGGATGAGGTCGTCGACGGCGTGGTCCTTGACGATGCACTCGTTCTGCAGCGACGCGACGAGCGGGCGCGCGATCGAGCGCGGCACCGGCGTGACGAGATTCACCCAGTGTGAGGCGAGGCCGGGTGTCAGCACCGGCAGCGCGGCGATCGCCCGCTGGGGGAGACCCGCCTCGACCGCGTAGCCGTTCATCATCTGTCCGTAGCGCAGCACGTCGGGTCCGCCGATGTCGACGGCCCGGTTCACGTCGTCGTCGACGCGCGCGGCGCCGAGCAGGTAGTGCAGCACGTCGCGCACCGCGATCGGCTGGATGCGGTTGCGCACCCACTTCGGCGCAGGCATGTAGGGCAGCACCTCGGTCAGGTGGCGGATCATCTCGAACGACGCCGACCCCGAGCCGATCACCACTCCGGCCTGCAGCACGAGGGTCGGGACGCCCGACCGCAAAAAGATCTCGCCCACGTGCACGCGCGATCGCAGGTGCGCCGAGAGCTTCACGTCGTCGGGATGCAGGCCGCCGAGGTACACGATGCGACGCGCGCCGGCCGCCGCCGCGGCATCCGCCACCGTCTGGGCCGCGCGCTCGTCGCTCTCCTCGAAGCCCTTGCCCGCCGACATCGAGTGGATCAGGTAGTACACGACGTCGACGTCGCGCATGGCCTCGCGGACGGCATCCTCGTCATCCGCGGATCCTTCGACGATCTCGGAGTCGGATCCCCAGGGGAAGGATGCGGCGCGCGCCGCGTCGCGCGCCAGCACCCGCACCCGGTACCCCGCGTTGAGGAGCCGCGGGGTGAGCCGCCCGCCGATGTATCCCGTGGCGCCGAGGACCAGCACTCGGGGCATCGATCCGTCTTCGCGGGGGACAGCACGCAGGGCGTCCTCGTGGCCGGTGGGCTGAGTGAGCTCCGTCATGCTCCCGAGGGTATGCCGCGGACAAGGAAATTTCACTAGGCTTTCAAATCACTAGTTCATCTAGTAACCTGCCATCGAAGGTAGGTGATGGAGATGTCCGGAGCAGCGAATTCCCCCGCTCGCGTCGATCAGGCCCCACATGACGCGACGTCGATGCTCACGGATGCGGCCAGCCTCGCGCCGCTCCCCGCCAGCGAGGCCGTGGGACGCGCGATCGGAATCGATCGCGCGTCCCTCGTCTCCGCTCGACCGAGTCGCGAGATCCTCGGCGCGGCGGGGCTCATGGCGCTCGTCGCCGCGGCATCCGCGCCGCTCATGACCGTCGTCCTCACACAGCTTCTGCAGCAGTGAGTTGCAGGCCCCGAGCCACCGTTGGAAGAGAGAAGGGAAGCCCCCATGGGACTCGATGACAAGATCAAGAACGCCGCGCAGGACATCTCCGGCAAGGCGAAGGAAGCGGTCGGCAAGCTGACCGACAACGAGAAGCTCGAGGCCGAGGGCAAGGCTGACCAGGTGAAGGCCGACGCCAAGAAGGCCGGCGAGAACGTGAAGGACGCCTTCAAGAACTGAGGCGTTCACACAAGGCGGGGAGGTGGCGTCTGCCACCTCCCCGCCTTTCGTATGTCGCCCTGTCGTGGCGCTATTCGCCCGACGACTCCGACTCCTCATGCGAGCGGATGACGTCGCGCAGCTCCTGATCGAGGTCGGACGCCTCCTCGATCGCCGACGTCATGCCGGCGAGGAAGCGCGTCACGACCGCCCGCTCCTTGTCGCTCATCTCGTCGACGAGGGCGAGCATGCGGCGGTGCATGGCGCCGAGGGTCTCGCGCACCTCGTCGTCGCTGCTCACGGTCGGCACGACGACGCCTGCGCGGCGGTCGGTCGGGTGAGGCTCTCGGCGGGCGTGACCACCCTTCTCGAGTCGGTCGATGAGGGTGGTGGTGGACGCGGTGGAGATGTCGAGCATACGGGCGATGTCGATGGGGCGCACGAGGCGTCCGGCCCGCTGCTCGCGCAGCAGGAACCGCAGCGCGACGAGGTCGGTCTCGTTCATCTTCATCGATGCACGAGTGCGCGCACGCATCGCGGTCTCGGCCGATCGATAGCGGCGCAGCAGATTGAGCACGTCGACGGTGCTCGCTGACTCGGCGTCGGGGTACCAGTAACCCGACCGGGTGAATTCCTCGGGAGACCCGGACATCAGGCCACCTCGTCGTCGTCGCTCATGCGATCCTCTTCGCGCGTGAGCATCTCAACAGCTCCGGTCTCGACCTCCGCGGGGACGATGCTCAGCATCCCTCCGGTGATCGCCTCGTTCTCGGCCGTGACGATCTGCTCGAGGCGCCAGCCGGGAACCGCCGGAAACTGCTCGCGCAGGCGCTCGATGACGTCGGAGTACAGGATGTATCCGGCGTCTTCGGGCGTGAATCGCTTACCCATGGCGTCCTTTCCGGCAGGACTCCATCCTCTCACCCGTTCGCGAGGTGCTGCGCATTGCATATCACTAGTCTGCCTGCTTACGTGGTTCTCTTGTAGAATGGGGTGGTCAGGGGGTGACGGAATGGCCGATATCAAGGACGCGACGCAGGTGACCACGAGCGAACTCGTGGGACGTGTCGACGACCTCCGTCGTGCCGAATCGCAGCTGGCCCGCAGGCTCTCCTTGCGCCGCGCGCCCAACGACACCGACCGCGAAGCGATGCGCTTCATCTCCGAGGCCCCGGCCGACTCGCCGGCAACGCCCGGCGACCTCGCCGTGCATCTCAACGTCAGCACCGCGGCAGTGACCAGCGTGCTCCGTCGGCTGCAGGAGCGGGGGCAGATCGTCGTCGCGCCGCACCCGGCGGATGCGAGGTCGAAGGTGCTTCGACCGTCACCGCGCGACGTGAACGTCCCGGTCGACGATCTCACGCGGCGCATCGAAGACATCGCGAGCGAGTTCACACCCGAGCAGAGCGATGTCGTCTCCCGCTTTCTGCGTCGGCTGACGGAGGAGATCAGCGACCTTTCGTGAACCAGTGTTCCCCTCGGCTGGCATTTAGCTAGGTAACCTAGTAATCTAAATGTTGAACGAACCACGGGATGGGAGACACGATGGGACACCTGACCTACGGGAACTCGACACTGCCGATCGACGTCGAGGACGAGACTCTGACGCACGTCCGTGCAGTCACGCTGACCAAGCTTCGCCGCAACGAATCGTTCGCGCTCACGCTGCACACGCCGGGCGGCGTCGAGACGCTGTGGGTGCAGGCGGCCATTCCGCTGCGCTTCGTCATGGAGGAGGAGTCGCCCATCGATCGGGCGCTGCTGGTCAAGATGATGAACGCCGCCAACTCCTCGGGTGGTCTCGACCTCACCCGCGCCGAGTTCGCGGACGTGGCGGCTGCCCCGCAGCTCCATGCCATGAGCGCCTGACCATGTCGAAGCGCATCGGAGCCGCGGCGCGCGCCGCAGCAGGAGCACGCACTCGTGCGGTCGCCACGCCCCGCGGGCTGTGGGTGGAGGTCGAGCCCGGCTTCCACGTCGGCAATGACGGGCTGCAGTACCTCGGATCGATCACCGTCGTCCCCGGTCGGGGCTTCGAAGCCTCCGGACCCCGGTCCGACGTGATCGGAATCTTCTCCGACCTCGACGACGCGAAGGCCGCCGTGGCGTCATCCTCTCGCTCCGAGTCGGTCGGCGCGTTCGTCGGCTGAGGCGTTCAGCGCCGCCCCGGCCGCGCCGCAAACCAGCTGGCCGGGCTCCAGCCGGGTGAGGTCGATCCGGTTCAGAGCCGCCGGAACATGATGTGCAGCCCCACGAGCCCGTGTGTCGGGTGGTCGAAGGCTTCCGGGACGGTGGCGAGGATCTCGAATCCGAGAGACTGCCAGAGGTGCACCGCCCGCTCGTTCGTCTCGACGACGGCGTTGAACTGCATCGCTCGATAGCCGTCGGCCCGAGCGGCCGCGAGCACGGCATCGCCGAGCGCCCGCCCGATCCCTCGCCCGGCGCCCGCGGGACCGACGACGAAGCTGGCGTTCGCGACGTGCGCACCGGCTCCCGGATGGTTCGGAAGATACTTGGCGGTCCCGAGGACCGTCCGTACGGCATCGACAGTGCCCACCGCGACGAGCACTCGAGCGCCGGGTGCCTCGAGCCAGGCGCGGCGCGCGTCGTCTTCGGTGATGTCGCGGGGGAACGTGTAGGTATCGCCGGCGCGGAACGCGGGCTCGAGCGCGCGCCAGATACCGGGCCAGTCGTCCTCGACGGCTGGGCGGATCTCGACCTCGGCACTCATGCCGTCGAGCTTAAGGCCATCTCCACGACCAACGCGTCCCGTACACGCGCTCGTTCGCGGACGTGTACGATCGTACGCATGACCTCCGCCGAAACGATTCGACGCACTACGCCCGACCGGAGAGTCCGTCGTGCGCGCATCGCTGTCTCGGCGCTCTTTCTCACCAACGGGGCGCTGTTCGCGAACATCCTCCCGCGCTATCCCGAGATCAAGGCGAGCCTGGGCCTCGACAACGTCGGCTACGGTCTCGCGATCGCCGCCTTCCCCGCCGGAGCCATCGCCGCCGGACTCCTCGCCGCCGTGCTCATCCGCCGCTTCGGCTCAGCCCGCATGGCCGTGTTCGGCACCATCGCGACCGGCCTCGGACTGCTCGCCGCGGCGCTGTCACCGTCCGGCATCCTGTTCGCCGTCGCCCTGCTGCTCGGCGGAGCGTCCGACGCGATCACCGACGTCGCGCAGAACGCGCACGGGCTGCGGGTACAGCGTCGATACGGGCGGTCGATCATCAACTCCTTCCACGCGATCTGGTCGATCGGCGCCGTGCTCGGCGGCGGCATGGCGGCGGCGGCCATCGCGCTGCAGCTGCCGCTGGGTGTGCACCTGGGCATCTCGACCGGCGTGTTCGTCGTCGTCGCACTGGTCGCCCTGGTGTTCTGCCTGCCCGGGCGGGACGAGGAAGCGGATGCTGAGACGACAGCCGACCCGGCGGAGGTCGCCACGGCCGTGCGTCGTCGGGTGACCCCACGCCTCGTGATGATCCTCATCGCCCTCACGCTCATCGCGATGGCGGGCGCGGTCGCTGAGGACGCCGGAAACTCCTGGGCGACCCTGTACCTGTCGGAGTCGCTGGGTGCTGCGGCGGCGGTCGCTCCGCTCGGCTTCATCGCCCTCGTCGGCGCGCAGTTCATCGGAAGGATGCTGGGCGACGGCATGACCGACCGGTTCGGACAGCGTACGGTCGCCCGCGTGGGCGGTCTCATCGCGGCCGTGGGCATGACACTCGCTCTGCTCTTCCCGAGTGTGCCGGGCACGATCGCCGGATTCGCGGCTGTCGGCTTCGGCATCGCCACGCTCATTCCCGCGGCCATGCACGCCGCCGACGAGCTGCCTGGACTCCGGGCCGGTGCCGGGCTCACGATCGTGTCGTGGCTGCTGCGCCTCGGGTTCCTGCTCTCGCCGCCGTTCGTCGGTTTCCTCGCCGAGACCGAGAGCCTGCGCGTGGGGCTCATCGTCGCTCCGGCGGCTGCGCTCGTCGCGGTGCTGCTCGCGGGGGTGCTCGAGGGGCGGAGGCCTTGCGCCTAGCGCTGCCTGCGGCGGCATCCTCGCCCGTGCGTCGCGGCCGTGCGTCGCGGCCGTGCCGTGCGCCGACGCCCCTGCTGAGCGCCCATGCCCCTGCTGAACGCCCACGCCCCTGCTGAACGACGGTGCTCAGCGGGGGCATCGGCGACGAACAGGGGCGTCGGTGCAGGGCTGCCCACCGCGCTACTCCGCGCCGGGTCCACGGTCAACCCCGCGCCGCGCTCGCGGCGACTGTGGAACCCTCGGAGTCCTGTGGAGGAGAGGTCGTGTATGGCGACGTTGCAGGAACTCTGGCTGGTGCGTCACGGAGAGAGCATCGGAAACATCGCGGCGACGGCTGCGGAGATGGCCGGCGACGAGGTGATCGCGCTCGATACGCGCGACGCGGACGTGCCCTTGTCCGCGACCGGGACGCAGCAGGCGAGGGCGCTCGCCGCACCGCTCTACGGAGCCGACGAAGTGCCGGCCGTCGCATGGTTGTCGCCGTATGCCAGGGCGCAGCAGACCTTCGCGCTGAGTGCGGAGAACGGGCCGCGCATCGCGCGGGTGCTCACCGACGAGAGACTGCGCGACCGGGAGCTCGGCATCCTCGATCTGCTCACCCGACGCGGGGTCGCCGCTCGTCATCCCGAGGAGGCGGCACGCCGCGCGAAGCTCGGCAAGTACTACCATCGCCCGCCCGGCGGCGAGTCGTGGGCCGACGTCTCGCTCCGGCTCCGGTCGTTCTTGCGGGACGCCGCCGAGGCGGATGCCCGCGTCGGACTGGTCGTGGCGCACGACGCCGTCGTGATGCTGCTCGTCGCTCTGCTCACCGGCCTGGATGAGACGAGCCTCTTGCGGTTCGCCGCCGATCACACGGTGCTGAACGCATCCGTCACCCGCCTGCGGTCCGACGGCCGGCGATGGGAGCTCGTCGATTTCTCGGACGTCCGCCATCTCGAGCAGCTCGGTGCAGAGGTCACCGCGCACCCGGGGAGCCCCGATGTCCAGCCGCGCTGAACCGGTCATCGTTAGCCCCGAGCTGTTGCAGGGGTGGGGCCTGCCCGATCCGGGCGAGTCGAAGTACTCGCGCGGCACGGCGATGGTCATCGGCGGTTCGCCTCTGTCGACGGGGGCCGTGACCCTGGCCGGCGAGGCCGCGCTACGCGTCGGGGCCGGAAAGGTCGGCGTCACGACCGAGGCTGCGCTCGCCGACATCGTCCGCGGCGCCTTCCCCGAAGCCGGCGTGCACGCGTCGCCCCGCACGGGTGAGCCGGTGGATGCCGCATGGACGGCGGCATGCGACGCGTCCGACGCCGTCCTCGTCGGTCCTGGGCTCGCGGACGCTGAGGTTGCGCGCGAGTGGCTCGTCCGTTTGGCGCACCAGAACGTCGACTGCCTGGTGGTGGACGCCTTCGCCGTCGGCATCCTGCGCGACGTCGACCGTGACGAACTCCCCCGCTCGCTGATCGTCAACGCCAACCTCGAAGAGGCGGAGATTCTGCTCGGCAGACCTGTCGACGACCTCCTCACCGACCTGCCCGGACTCGCCCGTGACCTCGACGCGGTGATCCACTGCTATTCCGCCCTCGCCGCTCCGTCCGGTCGAGTGTGGGAGCTGCGTGCCGGCGGGCCGGGCCTCGGGACGGCCGGCTCGGGCGATGTCCTGGCGGGTGCGATCACCGGATTCGCCGCGCGAGGGATGCGTCCGGAGCGCGCCGCCGCGTGCGGCGCCTGGAGTCACGCTCGCGCGGGGGACCGCCTTGCCGAGCGAATGGGGCTCGGGTTCCTTGCGCGTGAACTGGCCCGCGAGCTGCCGTCCGCGATGCGCGAGGTCGGCGTGAGTCGCGGCTAGCGACGAGCCCACAGGTGGGCGCTCGCTCCGTCTCGGCCCCGTCCAGACTGACCTCTTGACGCGCCTCCCGCCCAGTCTAACGTACAACCAAATTGTTGCACAATGAGAACTGAGCGAAGCGGAGGTCGACCGTGTGTTCCACGCACTGGCGACGTCGACCCGGCGCGACATCCTGCGTCGGACGAGCGAGCGGGAGCAGTCCGTCTCGACCCTCGCCTCTGACTACGACATGGCGTTCGCCGCGGTGCAGAAGCACGTGTCCGTGCTCGAGGCGGCGAACCTCATCGTCAAGCGCGCCGAGGGACGCGAGTGGCTCGTCCGCGCGAACCCCGTCGATCTCGAGGCGGCGCCGGATCTCTACGGGGTGAAGATCTTCAGCTCGTCGGCGGCGAAGTAGTTCTGAGTGGCGCCGCCGACGCGCACGAGGTACTTCTCGCGCTTCTCGTCGATCGAGACGACGGTTCCGACATTGCCTGTCATCACGGCGCCGGTGATCTGGACGGTGTCACCGATCTTGAGTTCCTTCATTTTCTTTCCCTTTCGATGGAGTGCGGGTGGAGATGCGGGTACGGCGCGTGGTCACGCGACAGCGGCGAAGGCGCTCGACAGGATGACGTAGCCGTTGTAGATCGCATGGACGACGACCCCGGGCCAGATCGATGCGGTCGCTCGGAACAGCAGGGCGGTGATCACGCCGATGACGAAGGCGACGGGAAGGACGTAGTTCACGCCGTGGGAGACCGCGAAGATCGCGGCGCTCACGAGGACCGCAACCCACCCGCCGTATCGAAGAAGCCCGTTCGTGAGGACTCCTCGGAACAGGAGTTCCTCACCCAACGGGGTCAGAACCGCGCCGGCCAAGAGCGTGAGCACCAGCCACATCGGCCCGTTCGAGGATGCGGAGGTGTAGTCGGCCTGCACGCCGCTGGGCGGGCCGCTCAGCAGGACCACGACCACGGTGACGACGATGCTGAGAACGATCGCGCCGATGCCGCCACCGACGGCGACGGAGATCCACCGCCAAGAGACTCCCCGGAAGCCCAACGCACGCACACTGCGAACGCGCACGAGGTGGACGGTCGCGACGGCGATTATCGGGGCGAGTCCTGACACGAGGTACTGTGCGACGCCCGCGGTAGCCGAATCGACTCGGATCGTCGTCAACAGGGCGATCGCAACGCCGTAAGAGATCGCGGCAGCTCCGACCGTGATCGCGACGGTCGTCAGATCGATGGGGCGTGTTCTCGCAGTCGGACGGAAAGCATCCTGGGTCATCGCCGGTCCCCTCCTCAGTAGCACAGTGTGCTAGTTCTGCGAGCGACAGTAGCACATTGTGCTACTGTCGCTCTCAGATGAATGAAGAAGAGGCCGGCACCCGCGATCGCATCCTCCGCGCCGCCGTCTCCGTCGCCCAGAGCGGCGCGAAGGTCACCGTCCGCGCCGTCGCTGCGCGCGCCGGAGTCGGGATGGGTACGCTCCGCTATCACTTCCGCACCCAACGCGAGCTCTTGGATGCAGTGCTTTCCTCGCTCTACGAAGAAGCGCTTCCGGACGAGCGCATCCGTGACGCGAGCGTGCCCGCCGAGGATCGCCTCGTCGAGTGCCTGCAGCATCTGCTGACCCCTGTCGGTACCGAGCATCAGGCGAGACAGGTCTGGGCGGATCTCTACCACGCGTTCATCGCCCTCGACGCGGCACCCGACGCCCGCGCCGGCTACATCGAACTGCACCGCCAGGCCGCGCGTCGCGTGGAATCCTGGCTGTCCATCCTCGTGGAGGAGGGAGCTCTCGAGCGCGGCGACAATGCGTCTCGCGCTCTTCTTCTCCTCGCCGTGATCAACGGCCTCGCGGTTCAGCGGGCGCTGCCGGCGGACAGAGCGCCGCTCGAGACCGAAGCGCACGTGCTTCGCGCGGCGGTCGCCTCGTTGCCCTTCATGTGACGGCGGTGTCGCGCCGGCCGGGTATGCGCGAGTGCAGATCCTCTTGACAGCTGCTCGACCCAGGGCTAACGTACAACCAAATGGTTGCACAACGAGAACTGAGCGAAGCGGAGGTCGACCGTGTGTTCCACGCATTGGCGACGTCGACCCGGCGCGACATCCTGCGTCGGACGATCGAGCGGGAGCATTCCGTCTCGACCCTCGCCTCCGAATACGAGATGTCGTTCGCCGCGGTCCAGAAGCACGTGTCCGTGCTCGAGGCGGCGAACCTCATCGTCAAGCGCGCCGAGGGACGCGAGCGGCTCGTCCGCGCGAACCCCGAGATGATCGCCCGCGCCAGGGCGCTCCTCGCCCGATACGAAGAGCTGTGGCGGTCGCGCATCGCCCGCCTCGACGACCTGCTGGCCGAGCCGTCGCGCCCGACCGCATCCGACACCACCGACAACAGCAGCACCTCACGAACCGAAGAAGGAGACTGATCATGCCTGTCACCGACATCACCACGGATGCCGACAACCTCACCATGACCGTCGTCGCAGACTTCGCGGCCCCGATCGAGCGGGTCTGGAGCGCATACAGCGATCCCCGCCAGCTCGAGCGCTTCTGGGGCCCTCCCGGCTGGCCGGCCACGTTCACCGCCTGGGACCACACGGTCGGCGGGCGCGCGAACTACACCATGAACGGTCCGCGCGGCGAGACCTCCTCGGGCTCCTGGGAGTTCCTGTCGATCGACGAGCCGCGCGGCTTCGAGGTGCTCGACTCCTTCGCGGATGCCGACGGCACGCCGCTCGACGGCTTTCCCGCGCAGCGCATGTCGTTCGCGTTCGAGTCGACCGCGAACGGCACCCGCATGGTCACGACGAGCCACTTCGACTCCGTCGAGGCGCTCGAGCAGGTCGTCGAGATGGGCCAGGTCGAGGGCATCCGCCTGGCGATGAGCCAGCTCGACGCGGTGCTGCAGGACCTCCGCGACTACGCGCAGGGCAAGGGCACCGTCGTCGACATCCTCGACGACACGCACGTGCGCATCACCCGGCTCGTGAACGGACCGCGCGAGCTGGTGTGGCGAGCGCACAACGAACCCGAGCTCATGAAGAAGTGGCTGCTCGGGCCGGACGGGTGGGAGATGACCGAGTGCGTCGTCGCGACCGAGGTCGGCCAGACGTACCGGAACTCCTGGGCTCCGGTGGGCGACACCGAGGGGGAGCCGTTCGGGTTCGAGGGCGAGGCTCTCGTGATCGACGCCCCGCGCCGGTCGGTGCAGACCGAGCGGATGATCGGGATGCCGGTCGAGACGCTGAACGACCTCAACCTCTACGAAGAGGACGGCGCGACCCTCATCACGCTCTACATCGAGTACCCCGACAAGGAGACGCGCGACATGATCCTCGCCACCGGCATGGCCGACGGCATGGAGGCGTCGTACGACCGCCTGGAGCGGGAGCTGCTCGCAGTCTGAGCTCGCGTCGCCGCAGTCGCACCGCCCGGTTCTCGCGAGCCGGGCGGTGCGTCGGTGTCAGTGACGTGTCTCGCGCGTCGACCAGAGCGCGAGCAGCACGAGAACCGGCTGGAAGAAGAGACGCACGAACCGCTTGATCTCGGTGTCGAGGCCGAAGCCGTCGCGGTGGTGCATCCACTGGGCGAGGTTTCCGGGGAACACGGCGACGAAGAACAGGGCGGCGATCACTCCGACGAGGCCGCGCCGCTTCCTGGCGAGCAACAGCGCGGAGCCGAGGCCGATCTCGACGACGCCCGAGGCGAGCACGGTCGTGTCGGGGTCGAGGGGCAGTGACTCCGGCACCTGGGCCTGGAACTCCTCTCGCGCGAACGTCAGGTGCGAGACGCCCGCGAAGACGAGCGAGGATCCGAGGAACAGGCGGCCGATCGTGCGCGCAGGTGTCGACATGGCGCGAGTCTACGCCGCGGCCGTCTGCGGGCCGGCTCAGATGAGGCGGCGAAGGGCCTCTTCGAGCGAGACGCCCTGCGCGTCGGCCAGGTCGGTCAGGCGAGCGTGCTCCTCGCCCGACAGTTGCACCCGAAGCTCGATCGGGTCGGAGGCCGGTTCCTCGTCGAAGCCGTCGAACAGGTCGGGGGCCTCAGCCCACAGCGGCTCGGCGAGCGACGCCGCGGCGGCGGGAGACGGAGCGGATGCCGCAGCGGCAGCGCCAGACGCGTTCCCGCCGGTCTCCGCCCCGACCCGCGCGGCATCCGCCTCGACGGCATCCGCCCAGGCGGCGTCATCATCGGAGGGTGACCATCCGCCCGCTCCCGCGGCGATCGGCGCGGAGGCCGCGACGGCGGCTCCTGCGTCCGTCGCCATCGTGAATCCGGGGCCCCGGCGAGGTTCCTGCTTCTGCTGATACGCCTTCGCGGCGGCGTTCGCGCGCTCGTCGGCCGCCTCGTTGAGAGGGTGTCCGGCGTGGCCCTTGACCCACGAGAACTCGACGTCGCGCCCGCGGATCGCCTCGTCGATGCCCTCGAGCAGGTTGCGGTTGAGCACCGGGCCGCCGTCGGACTTGCGCCAGCCCTTGCGCTTCCACCCCGGCATCCACTTGGTCACCGAATCGATCACGTAGCGGCTGTCGCACTCGATGAGGAGCTTCTCGTTCGTCCCCGCCGTCGCGCGCAGCAGTTCGAGCACCGCCTGCAGCTCGCCCTGGTTGTTGGTGCCGTGCGGGGATCCGCCGGCGGCCCAGTTCGAGTCGTCGATGTACCAGGCCCAGCCGTTGGGACCGGGATTGCCCAGGGCGGAACCGTCTGCCGCGGCGGTGATCGTCATCCCTCCACCGTAGCCGCGGCGGACGACACTGCTGGCCCGCACCCTCCCCGTTCGAATCGCGCGACTGGCAAGTCGGGGGCGTCAAGAACTGCAAATCAGGCGACTCGAAGGTGCGGTCAGTCCTCGGGCTCGCGACTCTCGGTCGACTGGGCCGACGGGGCCGGCGGTGCGACCGGGAAGACGATCGAACTCACGCTCCCGCCGGTCTCGGCGCAGAGGCCGATCGACAGCGGGTCGACCGCGGGCGCGGTGTCGAGCACCTCGGACGCACCGCGCTCGAGCGGCTCGGAGGGCAGTGCCCACTGCTTCTCTTCTTCTTCGGGTCGTTGCTGGAACAGTCCCATGCGTCCCATTCTCACCCCGCACGCCGGCTCGGCGTCAGGATTCACACCGGATCGATCGGATCGCGAAGGATCAGCGGGATGCCGCACGCACGGCGTCGACCAGCTCGCGCCAGGGGCCGTCGAGAGCCGAGTCGGGGAGTTCGCGTTCGCGGCGCTCCGACGGGGTCCGCACGCGGATCAGCCAGACGAAGCGGTCGGCGCCGCGCTCGGCATCCGCGTCATCGTCCCACGGCAGTCGCTCGACCATGGTGATCCACCGGGGCGCCTCATCAGGGTCGGGTTCCACCCTCCACTGACGGCGGATGCCGGCGATTCCGCCGGTGCGCACCACCGCGATGACGACGGGACCGTCAGTCTGTCGAGGGGACTCGCTCATCCCCATAGACTCCCACGGTCGTCCACGCGCGTCGAGCGGCTGCCTCGGTGGCGTCATCGATCTCGGCGGCCGCGGCGACCGTCGCATCGGCGAACTCTGAGAAGTCCGCCGTGCTCGACAGGCCGCCGATGAGCGCGCGGTACCAGACGGTGCCGGCGGTCTCCCACGCGTTGCCGCCGAGGTCGGTCGCGAACAGCGCGAACGCCCGGTTCGGGATGCCGGAGTTGATGTGCACGCCTCCGTTGTCTTCGGTGGTGCGCACGAAGCCGCTCATGTGGTCGGGCTGCGGATCCTTGCCGAGTTCGTCGTCGTCGTAGGCCGTGCCGGGGGCGATCATCGATCGCAGGGCCACGCCCTCGACGGCATCCGTGAAGATCTCGGCGCCGACGAGCCAGGTCGCCTGATCGGCGGTCTGGCCGAGGAGGTACTGCTCGGTGAGCACGCCGAAGACGTCGGCGATCGATTCGTTCAGTGCGCCCGGCTGGCCCTGGTACTCGAGGTTCGCCGTGAACTGGACGACGCCGTGGGCGAGCTCGTGCCCGATCACGGTGGTCGACCGCGTGAACCCTGTGAACACTTCGCCGTCGCCGTCGCCGAACACCATGCGCTCGCCGTCCCAGAAGGCGTTGTCATAGTCGACCCCGTAGTGCACGGTGGCGTCGAGCGGTGCGCCGGCGTCGTCGAGGGAGTTGCGGGAGAACGCCGCGAGCAGCATCTCGAAGGTGGCCCCGAGCCCGTCGTAGGCCTCGTTCACCGAGGGATCGTCGACCGGCGGCTCGTCTTCGCTGCGCACCACCGCACCGGGGAGGTTCTGGGTGTTGGCGGCGTCGCTGATCGTTCGGTTCGGAGCGTCGGAGAGCTGCGCCACGAGGTCGCCGTTCTCGTCGATCGACAGATCGATGCGGGCGCGGAACGGCGGTCGTCCGGCGGTGAGGGTCTGCCGCGCGGCGGCGGCCGCACGCGGATAGCGGCCCGACTCGGCCAGGCGCGCGAGCAGGTAGGACGGGACGACTCCGGGGGATGCGACGTGGCTGCTCATGCTCCGACCCTACGCCGGGGGTCGGACGTCGGGCCGAGGGGCGCGTGTGTTCGGCATCCTCGCCTCGCCTTTCGCTTGGCACCTGCGGTGGGAACTCCGCGCCGATTCCCGCAGAAGGTGCCCAGCGAACGCGTCGCAGGCGCGAATGCGAACGGGCTAGGCGTCCTTCGCCTGAACGAGCTGGATGAGGTTGCCGCAGGTGTCGTCGAACACGGCGATGAGCGCCGTGCCGACGTCGGTCGGAGGCTGCGTGAACACGACTCCGCGCTCGGTGAGCCGCTCGTGCTCCGCGGCGAGGTCGTCGACGGCGAACTGCGCGAGCGGGATGCCGTCGTCGACGAGCGCATCGCGGTAGGGCTTCACGGCCGGGTGGCCTGAGGGCTCGAGGAGCAGCTCGGCGCCACCCTCGGGGGAGACCACGGTGAGCCATGCGGCGTCACCGAGCGGGATGTCGTGGTGCTTCGTGAAGCCCAGCACCTCGGTGTAGAACACGAGGGCTGCGCGCTGGTCGTCGACGAAGATGCTCGTCAGGTCGATCCTCATGGTGTGCTCCTGGTCATCGGCCATCGCTCGGTGATGCGGGCGAGGGGTTCGGGGTGGAAATAGTGGAACTTCGAGCGGCCGCGGCGCTCGGTCGAGAGGAGCCCGGCCGATTCGAGCACGGCGAGGTGCTGCGAGACGGCCTGCCGCGTCAGCGTCACACCGTGCTGCATGGTGAGCGTCGAGCAGATCTCGAAGAGCGTCTGTCCGTCGCGAGCGGCGAGCGTGTCGAGGATGAGGCGTCTCGTCTCATCGTCGAGCGCGCGGAACAGATCGGACATGCGGCCATGATAGGCAAGTAGCAGCTTGCCTATCAAGGGCTGCCTCCTTCCGCGCCCATCGCGGCGCCCGACGCCCAGGTCCCTCGCGTAAAATCGGCCCAATGACCGATGCCCCTTCCGACGCCTCACCCGACCTCGGACCCGGCATCGACCCCGCAGACCTCGCCACGACGCTCCGCGTGCTCCGCGAACTGCACACGATCGACAACGAGCATCCCGACTTCATCGCCGTGCGGCAGGCGACCGCCGCCATGTTCAAGGACGTCAAGCGCGTGCGCCGCAAGCAGATCCGCGACGCGATCGCCGAGGCCGACAAGGCCGTCGTCGCGCGCACCGCCACGGGCGCCCCCGATCGCATCGACGACGAGACCCGTGGCAACGACCTGGCCTCGAGCGTGGTCGACGCTCCGATCGCCGGCGAGCTGCTCAAGCCGCGAAACTGCTACATCTGCAAGCAGCCGTACACGCTCGTCGATGCGTTCTACCACCAGCTGTGCCCCGACTGCGCCCGGTTCAGCCACGGCAAGCGCAACGCCCGCACCGACCTCACCGGCAAGCGCGCCCTGCTCACCGGCGGACGCGCGAAGATCGGCATGCACATCGCGCTGCGTCTGCTGCGCGACGGCGCGCACACCACGATCACGACGCGCTTCCCGCGCGACGCCGTGCGGCGCTTCTCGGCGCTTCCGGATGCCGCGGACTGGCTGCACCGGCTGCGCGTGGTCGGCATCGATCTGCGCGACCCGGCTCAGGTGATCGGCCTCGCGGATTCCGTCGCCGCACAGGGGCCCCTCGACATCCTCATCAACAACGCCGCGCAGACGGTTCGGCGCTCACCGGGTGCGTACTCGCTGCTGGCGGATGCCGAGCTGCAGCCGCTGCCCGACGGTCCGCTGCCCGAGATGGAGACCTTCGGGCACACCGCCGACCCCCATCCGCAGGCGCTGCAGGCATCGGTCGACGCGCATCCGCTGCTCTCGGTCGCGGCGCTCGGAGGCACCGTCGCGGAGCAGGGCGGCCAGGCGCTCACGGCCGAAGACCTCGCTCGTCTCGCCATGGCACCGGGCTCCTCATCGCTCGAGAAGCACGCCGACGGCACGGCGATCGACGCCGGCGGTCTCGTGCCGGACGTCAACCGCGTGAACAGCTGGGTGCAGTCGGTCGACCAGGTCGATCCGCTCGAGATGCTCGAGGTGCAGCTCGCGAACACGACCGCCCCTTTCCTGCTCATCAGCCGCTTGCGCGCGTCGATGGCCGCGTCGCCCGCCCGCCGCAAGTACGTCGTGAACGTGTCCGCGATGGAGGGGCAGTTCTCGCGCCGCTACAAGGGACCGGGTCACCCGCACACGAACATGGCGAAGGCCGCGCTCAACATGCTCACGCGCACGAGCGCGGGGGAGATGCTCGAGACCGACGGCATCCTCATGACCGCCGTCGACACGGGCTGGATCACCGACGAGCGCCCGCACTACACGAAGGTGCGCCTCGCGGAGGAGGGCTTCCACGCCCCGCTGGACCTCGTCGACGGAGCCGCCCGCGTCTACGACCCGATCGTGCGCGGCGAGGCCGGCGAAGACATCCAGGGCGTGTTCCTCAAGGACTACGAGCCCAGTCCCTGGTGACGGCCGGGGACCCTTCTTTCGAATAGCGCACTTTGCACTTTCCGACCGCCGGAATCTGCAAATCAAGCGATTCGAAACCGGGGTCGGGGGCTACCGCGGCCGCACCGCGAGGTTCGCGGAGGCCCATCGGCCGAGCTGGTCGAGGATCGGCAGCAGTCCGCGACCGCCGTCGGTGAGCGCGTAGGAGACCGTGACCGGAGGGCCGGCGTCGACCGATCGTTCGACCAGTCCGGCATCGGCCAGTTCGCCGAGGCGATCGGACAGCACGGTGTCGCTGATCCCCGCGACCGCGCGGCGCAGGGCGACGAACGTCGACGGTCCCCCGCCGAGGGTCGACACGATCATGCCGTTCCACCGCTTGCCGAGCACGCTGAACGCGAGGGTCACGGCGGCGTCGCACCGCTGGATCTCGTGAGCTGTCTCGGACACGATGCCATTCTACCTGTGCTACGTTAACCCGAGTCGCTAAGAAAAACAGAGCGGCTACGAAAAACGAAAGGTCACACATGTCCCTGTTCCGCCTGGATGCCAGCATCCTTCCCGCGTCGTCCGCCAGCCGATCGCTCGCCGACCTCGTCGAGGCCGAGTGGACGGCATCCCACCCCGACTCCACCGTGACCCGTCGCGACCTCGCCGCTGACCCCGTGCCCGCGACCGCGTGGGCCGATGCCGTGACCGGCGGCTTCGTCGACGAGGCGCAGCGCACTCCCGCGCAGAACGAGGCCCGGGCCCTCGCGACCACCTTCGCCGACGAGCTCATCGGCGCCGACGCGCTGCTCTTCGCCGTGCCGCTGTACAACTACGGCGTCTCGCAGCACTTCAAGACCTGGTTCGACCTGTCGTACACCGACCCGCGCATCGACCCGCAGGGCACCGCGCTGCGCGGCAAGCCCGCGACCCTCGTGACCGTGCTCGGCGGCAACTACGCCCCCGGAACGCCCAAGGAGGGCTGGGACCACTCCACCGGATGGCTGCGCCGCGTGCTCGAAGACGTCTGGGGCCTCGACCTGCGCGTCGTGCAGCGTCCGTTCACGCTCGTCGGCGTGAACCCGGCGCTCGACGCCTTCGCCGACACGGCCCGCGAGCTCAAGGAGAACGCCGAGACGGATGCCGTCGCCTACGGCCGCGAGATCGCGGCGTTGCGAGGCTCGCAGGTCGCCTGACGCCGGCATCCCTCCCGTTCAGTCGGCACCTGCTGCCGCAATCCTCCGAGAATTGCGGCAGCAGGTGCCAACCGAGAGCCCTGGAGCGGGAGGTGCCGACCGAGAGCCCTGGAGCGGCAGGTGCCGACCGAGAGCCCTGGAGCGGGAGGTGCCGACCAGGGCTCTGCGCCGGATCACGCGGCGGGCATCGACCGCGACGCGGGATACGGATGCGGCAACCACACCGTCACGTTCAATCCGCCGCCCTGGCGCGGGGTCAGCACGAGCGAACCGTCGTGCGCCTGCGCGATGCGCTGCACGATGGCCAGTCCCAGGCCGATCCCGACGTGATCGCCGGCCCGGCCCTCACCGCGAGCGCGCTCCGATCCGCGCTGGAACGGCTCGGCCAGCGTCGACACGACGTGCGGCGCGAGCACCGGCCCCGAGTTCTCGACGACGAGCGCGACGGCCTCGGGCAGCACGTGCGTCCGCACCACGACGGTGCCGCCTTCGGGGAGGTTGTGCACGATCGCGTTGTGCACGAGGTTCGTGATCAGCTGCTGCAGCAGGGCGGGGGAGCCCAGGACGTTCGCGGTGTCGCCGCCCTCGTCGATCGTCACGCCGCGGCGCTCGGCGAGCGGCAGCAGCGTCTCGACCGACTCCTCGGCCAGCAGCGACAGATCCAGCGGCTCGCGCGTGAACACCCGGCGCTCCGCGCGACTGAGCAGCAGTAGCGCCTCGGTCAGCTCGATCGCGCGCGAATTCACCTCCTGCAGCCGGTCGATGAGACCGTCGATGTCGCGGTGCGGGTCGTCGCGGGCCACCTCGAGCATGGTCTGCGAGATCGCGAGCGGGGTGCGCAGCTCGTGAGAGGCGTTCGCCGCGAACCGCTGCTGCTCTGCGACATGCGCCTCGAGCTGTTCGAGCATCGCGTCGAACACATCGGCGAGGTCGCGGAACTCGTCGCGCGGCCCTTCCAGGTCGACCCGGTGCGACAAGGACCCCTGCGCGGCGAGCTGGGCGGCGCGGCCGATGCGATCGAGCGGGGCCAGCATCCGGCCGGCGAGCAGCCATCCTCCGCCGATGCCGATCGCGAGCAGCACCATCATCACGACGACGGCGGCGGGGATGAACGCTCGGATGAGGTCGGAGCGGTTCGGCACGAACTGATCGATCTCCGTGATGATGTTCACATCCGGCACGTACCGCAGCAGCCACAGTGCCACAGCGGCGAGCAGCAGCGCCCCCGACACGACGACGACGCCCGCGTAGCTGAGCGTGAGCTTCCAGCGGGCGGTGATCCCGCGCCGTCTACGCCTCGGCGACGGCATCCGCTCGTCCCTCCGCGTCGATCCGGTACCCGACTCCGGGCACGGTGGCGATGAGTCCCGGCTCGCCGAGGCGCTTGCGCAGCGACGACACCGTGATGCGCACGGCGTTCGTGAACGGGTCGGCGTTCTCGTCCCAGGCGCGCTCGAGCAGCTCCTCGGCGCTGACGACGCCGCCCGCCGCGTCGACGAGCACCTCGAGCACGGCGAACTGCTTGCGGGTGAGGGCGACATAGCGACCGTCGCGATACACCTCGCGGCGGAACGGGTCGAGCCGCAGTCCCGCGATCTCGAGCACCGGCGGCCGCGCGCGCTGCCGACGCCGGTCGAGCGCGCGCAGTCGCAGCACGAGCTCCCGCAGCTCGAACGGTTTCGTGAGGTAGTCGTCGGCGCCGATCTCGAACCCGGTCGCCTTGTCGTCGAGGCGATCGGCGGCCGTGAGCATGAGGATGGGGATGCCGCTGCCCGACGCCACGATCCATCGGGCGACGTCATCGCCGGAGGGTCCGGGGATGTCGCGATCGAGCACGGCGAGGTCGTAGCTGTTGATGCCGAGCAGTTCGAGCGCGCTGTCGCCGTCGCCGGCGATGTCGGCCGCGATCGCTTCCAGGCGGAGTCCGTCGCGCACGGCCTCGGCCAGATAGGGCTCGTCCTCGACGATCAGCACGCGCACGACAGGACTCCCATGTGCTGAGAGCTTACGCACCCCGACATATCGCGAGCGTATGCAAATCCGCATACGACCTCGCAACAGCGGCGCTCGTTGACTGAGTTCCATGAACACTTCCCTCGCTCTCAGACGGCGCCGGCTGGTGACGGTGATCGGCGCCGTGGTGCTGGCCGCCGTGATCGCCGGATCGGCCGTGCTGATCGGTCAGCAGTCGCTGGCTGCGGCATCCACTCCCCTCCTGTCCGGACCCGTGACCGAGGCCGACGGACTGATCCGGGAAGAGGGAGCCGTCTCGGTGTTCGACGATGTGCCGGCGGTGTCGAACCTCGACGCCGAGCTGCTGGCGGCCGTGCGGACGGCGGCGACGGCCGCGGCCGAGCGTGACGGCGTGACCATGCATGTCAACAGCGGCTGGCGGTCGGCCGCGTACCAGCAGCAGCTGCGTGAGGATGCCGTCGCGCAGTACGGCTCCGAGCACGAGGCGGCGCGCTGGGTGGCGACGCCGGAGAACTCCGAGCACGTGTCGGGGGATGCCGTCGATCTCGGCCCTGTGGCGGCGCAGGACTGGTTGTCGCGGCACGGCGCCGAGTTCGGCCTCTGTCAGATCTACGCCAACGAGCGCTGGCACTTCGAACTGCGGCCGGGTGCCGTCGCGAACGGCTGCCCCCTCATGTACGCCGACCCGAACGCCGACCCGCGGGTGCATCGATGACCCTGACGGCGCCGGTCGGACGCCTGACCCTGTCGCGACTGCACGCTCCGACGCTCGAGACGCTTCCCGCGGCGGTCGCGGCGAACGTCGCGCGGATCCGCGAGTCGACGGACTCGGCGCGCTCACCGTAGCGAGAGCCGCGCTCGCTGCCGGAGCGGAATGGCTCGGAGTCACGGATGCCGCACACGGCGGCGCTCTGCGCGCGGCCGGCATCGAGGCGCCGATCCTCGCCTGGCTGAACCCGTCGGGGGTGGATGCCGCGCAGGCCGCCGCCGACCGCATCGACATCGCCGTGGGATCGGTCGACGAGCTTCGGCAGCTCGTGGCGGACGCGGTTCCCGGGGCGCCGCTGCTGCGCGTGCACCTGCACCTGGACACCGGCATGACGCGGGGCGGGGTCCCGCTCGACGACTGGGACGAGCTGCTGCGTGTCGCTCGAGCAGCGCGCGACCGCATCCGCGTGGTGGGCGTGATGGGGCATCTGCCGTGCGCCGACGGGGCCGATCCCGTGGCGAACGCGCCGGCCGTGCTGCGTCTTCGGCACGGCCGCGACGCGGTGCTGCGGGCGGGGTTCGGGCCGCTGCTCGTGCACCTCGCCGCGACCTCCGGCGCGCTCACCGACCGCGCGACGCACTTCGACCTCGTGCGGGTGGGGGCAGGACTCGTCGGCATCGACCCGTCGGAGACCATGGAACTGCACGGAGCGGCGCGGCTCACGGCATCCGTCGTGCACAGCAGCGCCGTCGCGGCCGGTACCTCCGTCGGATACGGCGGGGCGTACACGACCGATCGTGCCACGCATCTCGCGGTGATCGGGGTCGGGTACGCCGACGGCATCCCGCGCGAGCTGGCCCCGGGGGCGGCTGTCGCGATCGACGGCATCCGCTGCCCGCTCGTCGGGCGGGTGTCGATGGACCAGATCGTCGTCGACACCGGTGACCGCCGCGTGCCGCGGGGTACCACGGCGGTGGTGTTCGGGCCCGAGGGCGGGGCGGTGCCGAGCCTGCAGGAGTGGGCGCGGTGGGCCGGGACGATCCCGCACACGATCGTCACGGGGATCGGGGCTCGGGTGCAGCGCGGTATCGCAGGAGATCTCGCGTATCGAAGGACGGAAGCGCAGAAATCGTCCTTCATTGCGAGCGATCTCCTTCGTGACGCGGGCGAGCAGGAGGGGCTCGCATGAGGGTGCTGGTGATCGGAGGAGGACAGAACGCCGAGCACGCAGTATCGCTCGCCTCGGCCGACGCGGTGGCGGAGGCGCTGCGATCGCGCGGGCACGCGGTGAGCGGGGTGACGATCTCGCAGCAGGGGGTGTGGCAGGTGCCGGGGCTCGCGGAGGGAGCGGATGCGGCGGCCTCACTGGCCGCCGCACTGCCGCTGCTCGGCGACGCCGACGTGGTGTTCCCCGCCGTGCACGGTCCGCTCGGGGAAGACGGAGCGCTCGCCGCGCTGTGCGCCCTCGCGGGGGTGCGGGTGGTCGGCTCCGGTCTGGGCGCCGGAGCGATCGGCATGGACAAATGGGCCACGAAGCTGGTCGCGCAGGCGGCCGGTCTGCGGATCGCGCGCGGCCGGGTCGTCGACGCCGCGGCGCTGGGGGATGCCGAGTTCGAGGGCCCCGTGGTGGTGAAGCCCGTGTCGAGCGGATCGAGCTACGGCGTCGGGCTCGTGCGTGAGGAGGGGGAGCTCGCGGCGGCGCTGCGCGAGGCGGCGCGCTACGACCGGAGGGTGCTCGTGGAGGAGGTCGTGCGGGGGCGCGAGATCGACGTCGCCGTGATCCGCGAGGCGGGCGGTGTGCGGTGGGCGGCTCCGCCGCTCGAGATCGAGACGACCGGTCTGTTCGACACCGCGACGAAGTACGACGGCACGGCGCGCTTCACGGTGCCCGCCGCGCTCACGAACGCCGAGCACACCGCTCTGACCAGGGCGGCGTTGACCATGTTCGACGCCCTCGGCTGCGCGGGTGTCGCGCGCATGGACTTCTTCCTCATTGCCGACGGGCCGGTCCTGAACGAGGTCAACACGATGCCGGGCCTCACCGCGGCATCCCAGGTCCCGCGGATGTTCGCCGCCGCCGACGTCGCCTACCCCGACCTGGTGGAACGCCTCGTGCGCGCCGCCGAGGTGCCGGGCCGGTGAACGCTCGGGTCGGCTGGCCGGACGTCGCGAAGGGCGTCTGCATCATCCTCGTCGTGCTGTGGCACGTCGTCACCAAGCATGCGGTGGGGATGCCGGGCGCCGGCACCGTGACCGACGTGTGGGCCACGGTGAACGCCCAGCTGCTGCCGTTGCGCGTGCCGCTGTTCTTCCTGATTTCGGGGATGTTCGCGGGACGCGCCGTGCTGGCCGCCGACGGGTCGTCGTGGCGACGCCGGGCTGGCCGGCTGCTGGCGGTGTACGTGATCTGGGTGCTCATCCAGACCGCCGTGCTCGCGCTCACGCCCGACTTCGACACGGCCAAGGCCGAGACCGGATGGGAACTGATCGCGCAGCTGACGATCAGCCCGACGAACCTCTGGTACCTGCTCGCGCTCGCCGCCTACCTCGCCGTGGCGCGGCTCACCCGCGACGTGCCGACGGCGGTCGTGCTGCCGGTGGCGTTCGCGGTGTCGGCGGTCGCCGCGGCCGGCGTCATCCCCGATCTCGGCAACCTGTGGCAGGTCGTGCAGAACCTGTTCTTCTTCCTCGCCGGGCTGCGGCTCCGCGACGGGGTCGAGCGGTTCGCCGCGGCATCCGATCCCGTGCGCGCAGTCGGTCTCGGCCTGCTGTACCTCGGGGCGGCGGCCATCGTCGGTGTGCTGGGGATGCGGCAGTGGCCGGGGGTGTGGCCGCTGCTCGGCGTCGTGGCCGTGGCGTGGGGCGTCGCGGTGTGCGCGCTCGTCGACCGGAGTGCGGCGCCGCTCGCCCGACCGCTGCGGTGGATCGGCCGCAGGACGCTGCCGATCTACGTGCTGCACATGATCCCGCTCGCGCTCCTCGACGCCGGCGTCCGGGCCGCGGGGTGGCGGGTGGATCCGGTGGTCGAGGCTCTCTCTCCGGTGGTGATCACCGCCGCCGTCATCGGGATCTGCCTGGCGCTGCATGCCCTGCTCGTGCGATGCGGGCTCGGGATGCTGTTCGATCCGCTGCGCGTGGCCCGTCTGGCACCGAGCCCTACAGCCGGTCGACGGCCGTCACCGTGACCACCGCCGCGCCCTCCTCGTCGGACGCCGCGAGGTCGACGGTCGCGGAGATGCCCCAGTCGTGGTCGCCGGCCGGGTCGTCGATGATCTGACGCACTGTCCATTCGGTCGCGCCCTCGGTGAGGAGGAGCAGCTGAGAGCTGCGGGCGTTCGGTCCGGTGAGGATCTCGTCGTGCTCGCCGAAGTACGCGTCGAGCGCATCCGACCATGCGTCGGCGCCGAACGACGGGTCGAGCTCGGCCAGCGCCGCGACGTCCTCCCGCGCGGCGAGCTGCACCCGGCGGAACAGCTCGTTGCGCACGAGGATGCGGAACGCGCGGACGTTCGCGGTGAGGCGCTTCGGTGCGGGCGGCACGATCGGCTCGTCGTCGTGGTCCTGCGGGACACCGGCCACGAGCTCCTCCCACTCGTCGAGCAGGCTCGAGTCGACCTGGCGCACGAGCTCGCCGAGCCATTCGATGAGGTCGCGTAGATCCTCGTCCTTCAGCTCCTCAGGGATGGTCTGCGAGGCGGCGCGATACGCGTCCGAGAGATAGCGCAGCACGACGCCCTCCGACCGGGCGATCTTGTACTCGGCGACGTATTCCCCGAACGACATGGCCCGCTCGTACATGTCGCGGACGACGGACTTCGGATGCAGTTCGAAGTCGCGGATCCACGGCTGCGCCGCGCTGTACGTCTCGAACGCGGCGCTCAGCAGCTCGTCCAGCGGCTTCGGATACGTGACCTCTTCGAGGAGTTCCATGCGCTCGTCGTACTCGATGCCCTCGCGCTTCATCGCGGCGACGGCTTCGCCGCGCGCGAGGAACTCCTGCTGGCTCAGCACCGCTCGCGGGTCGTCGAGGGTCGCCTCGACGATCGAGATCATGTCGAGTGCGTACGAGCCGGTGCCGGTGCCGGCGGCGGGATCGGGGTCGAGGAGCTCGAACGCCGCGAGCGCGAACGGCGAGAGCGGCTGATTGAGCGCGAAGTTCGGCTGCAGGTCGACCGTGAGGCGGATGGCGCCGTCCGGCGCGCGCTCCACGACGCCCGATTCGAGCAGCGTGCGATAGATGCCGATCGCACGCCGGGCGAGCTCGCGCTGCCGTTTCCGCGGTTCGTGGTTGTCGTATACCAGCGCGCGCATATTCGCGAAGACGTCGCCGCCGCGGGCGATCACGTTGAGCATCATGGCGCTCGTGATCTGCATGTGCGAGGTCAGCGTCTCGGGTTCCGCGTCGATCAGCTTCCGGAACGACGGCTCGCCCCACGACACGAACCCGTCCGGTGCCTTCTTGCGGATGATCTTGCGCTTCTTCTTCGGATCGTCGCCGGCCTTCTTGATGGCGGCGATGTTCTCGGTCTCGTGCTCGGGCGCCTGGGCGACGACCGTACCGGCGGTGTCGTACCCTGCGCGTCCTGCCCGCCCCGCGATCTGATGGAACTCCCGCGCGTTGAGCTGCCGCATCCTGGTGCCGTCGAACTTCGTCAGCGCCGTGAGCAGAACGGTGCGGATCGGCACGTTGATGCCGACGCCGAGCGTGTCGGTGCCGCAGATCACGCGCAGCAGGCCGCGCTGCGCGAGCTGCTCCACCAGGCGGCGGTACTTCGGCAGCATCCCGGCGTGATGCACGCCGATGCCCGCCCGGAGGAAGCGAGACAGCGTCTTGCCGAACGCCGTGGTGAAGCGGAAGCCGCCGATCAGCGCCGCGATCTCGTCCCGCTGCTCGCGCGTCGCGACCTTGGTGCTCGACATGGCCTGCGCGCGCTCCATCGCCGCCGCCTGCGAGAAGTGCACGACGTAGATCGGCGCCTGCCCGGTGTTCAGCAGGTCGTCGATGGTCTCGTGGATCGGCGTCGTCTCGTAGAAGAAGTGCAGGGGCACCGGGCGTTCGACGCCGGTGACGGATGCCGTCTCGCGGCCGGTCCGCCGGGTGAGGTCGGAGGCCAGCTGCGTGACGTCGCCGAGGGTCGCCGACATGAGAATGAACTGCGCCTGGGGGAGTTCGAGCAGCGGCACCTGCCACGCCCACCCGCGGTCGGGGTCGGCGTAGAAGTGGAACTCGTCCATCACGACCTGCTGCACCGCGGCATCCGGACCCTGACGCAAAGCGAGGTTCGCGAGGATCTCGGCCGTGCAGCAGATGATCGGGGCATCCGGATTCACCGACGAGTCGCCCGTGATCATGCCCACGTTCGCGGCTCCGAACACGTCGACGAGCGCGAAGAACTTCTCGCTGACGAGCGCCTTGATGGGGGCGGTGTAGTAGGAGCGGCGACCGGTGACGAGGGCGGCGTAGTGCGCGCCGACGGCGACGAGCGACTTTCCGGTGCCGGTGGGCGTCGAGAGGATTAGGTTGTTGCCCGAGATGATCTCGATCAGCGCCTCGTCCTGCGCGGGGTAGAGGCTGATGCCGGTCGACTCGACCCAGTCGACGAACGCCGTGTAGACGGCATCCGCGTCGGATCCGTCAGCCAGGGTCGTCGGGTCGAGGAGCATCCTCCGATCCTTTCATCCCCTGGTCTGCTTTCGAATCGCTTGACTGGCAGCTCCGACGCCCTGAGATCTGCAATTTACGCGATTCGAAAGGGCGGGCCTCAGACCGAGGTCGCGGCGCGCAGCGCGATGCGGATCATGTCGCCGAACGTCTGCTCCCGCTCCTGCGCGGTGGTCTCCTCGCCCGTGACGATGTGATCGGAGACCGTGCAGATCGCGAGAGCGCGGCGCTCGTAGTACGCGGCGAGCGTGTACAGGCCGGCGGCCTCCATCTCGACGCCCAGCACCCCGTGCTTCACGAACGGCTCCGTGAGCTCGGGGCGGGTGCTGTAGAACTGGTCGCTCGGGAAGAGCAGCCCCACGTGCACGGCCGAGTCGATCGGCTCGGACTCGCTCGCCTCGACCGCCGCGCGCAGCAGGCCGAAGTCGGCGACAGGGGCGTAGTCGAGGCCGTGGAACCGCACTCGGTTGATCCCGGAGTCCGTGCACGCGCCGTTCGCGATGACGATGTCGCGCACCGCGAGCTTCTCGGTCAGCGCCCCGCACGACCCGACGCGCACGATCGTCTCGACGCCGTAGGAGTCGAACAGCTCGTTCGCGTAGATGGCCATCGACGGCTGCCCCATGCCCGACCCCTGCACCGAGACGCGGTGTCCCTCCCAGGTGCCGGTGAATCCCAGCATCCCGCGGGTCTCGGAGTAGAGCTCGGCGTCCTCGAGGAAGGTCTCCGCGATCCACTTCGCCCGCAGCGGGTCGCCGGGGAAGAGGGCGACGGGGGCGATCTGACCGGGCTCTGCGGCGATGTGCGTGCTCATCAGCCCAGCGTATTCGCGCCGACCGGCCCCTTTCCATGCCGCCCACCCCTCTACGGCCGCACAGAAGAGGGGTGGCTCGCACGGAAAGGGGTGGCTCGGCGCAGGAGAGGGGGGCGCGGCGGTTGTCAAGACCGCTGCCACCTCGCGGCGGCGCCGATAATGTCGCACGAACATCGACCAGACCGAGAGGACCGATCATGGGCATCGACAACATGGGCACCGAGAACGACGGCATCGACACCGACCGCACCGACATCAGCTCCGAGCCGTCGCCCGGCGCGGAGGAGAACGACAACCTCGGCACCGAGGACAACAAGAGCGACCCGCCGCGAGAGCTTCCGTCGGACGGCGATGACGACGGTCGGCACAGCAGCGACATCGAGGCCGAGCGGGACTGACCGCGCTCAGTCCTCGTCGACGAGTTCTCCGCGGATGCGGCGCAGGTCCTCCATCAGCGAGCCGATGAGGATCCAGTGCGCCGACGACGGCGGACGGATGACGAGGGGCGCCGTCAGCGCGGGGATCGTCGAGGTCAGGGCCTCCGGTTCCCGCGCCACATCGGCGATCTGCACCGCGAGGCGCACGTCGTGCCCCGCGCGCCGCAGCTGGTCGGCGATCGCGGCGACGGCGGGCTCCTCGCCGATCGAATCGTCGTAGTGGTCGAAGTACGCGCGCGTCATGCCGATGGTCTGCGTGACGATCGGGGTGAGCTTGTCGAGCAACGCCCGCATCTCGGCGAGATCGACCCGGTGCGTCGAGCGGCGCGGGTTGAGCGTCAGCGACTCCTCGCCGGCGGCGATCGATGCCTCTGCCGCGTCACGCATCGGCCGGAGCAGCCGCACCTCGAGCATGAGCTCCTGCAGCTGTGCGGGGGATTGGGGCTCGGGCAGCGCATCGGCGAGACGATCGAGGCTCGCGGCGAGTTCTCCCCCGAGCAGTCCGAGGTCGCGCTTCGCGGGGGCGACGAGCACCGGCGGCACGATGAGGGCGTTCACGACGATGCCGATGGCCACGCCGATGAGGGTCTCGAAGATCCGCGCGAGGGCGTAGTCGGGGGTCGATCCGAGTGCCAGCACGAGCATCGCCGAGATCGCGACCTGGTTGCCGGTGCCCGGGGTCGCGCGGAAGACCCACGCCACGAGCATGGCGACGACGATCGCGAGCAGCACGATCCAGCTGGGGGAGCCCAGCAGCAGACCGAGGGCGACGGCGATCACGACGCCGACGATCACTCCGATGCTGCGTTCGAGCGCCTTCGACAGCGACTGGTTGATGCTCGGCTGCACGACGAGCAGCGCGGCGATCGCGGCGAACACGGGCAGTTGCCCCGGCACGACCCATCCCGCGAGCAGCCAGGCCGCGATCGTCGCGGCGGCGGACTTGACCACCTGCAGCAACGGCGAGCGCTTCGAGGCGCGGATCGCGGCGGGGATGCGCATGGCTCCACGCTACTCGGCGGTCGCTTCGGCATCCGGCCCCTTGCGCTCTTGCCCCGCACCCTGTCAACCCCTTCGCATCCGGACGGGGAAGGGCGTCGAATAGAGGCACGGAACACAAGTCGAATCAGTGAGGAGCATCACATGGCGCAGATCATCGAGACCATCGACGTTCACGTCCCCGTCGACGTCGCCTACAACCAGTGGACCCAGTTCGAGAGCTTCCCGGAGTTCCTCGACGAGGTCGAGTCGATCGTGCAGATCGACGACACGCACAACCGCTGGAAGGTGAACGTGGGCGGCGCGACGCGCGAGTTCGACGCCGAGATCACCGAGCAGCACCCCGACGAGCGCGTCGCGTGGAAGAGCACGGGCGGCGACACCGAGCACGCCGGCGTCGTGACGTTCCACAAGCTCGAGGACCTGACGACGCGCGTCACCGTGCAGATCGACTGGGAGCCGGAGGGCCTTCTCGAGAAGGTCGGATCGCTCGTCGGCGCCGGATCGCACGCCGTGAAGAAGGACCTCAAGAACTTCAAGGAGTTCATCGAGAAGCGCGGGGCCGAGACCGGCTCGTGGCGCGGCGACGTGGACGCCTGACACCCGCATCACCCGACGAGGCCCGGACTGCAGCAGTCGCTGCGTCCGGGCCTCGTCGCGTGCGGGCGGGGCGCGGCTAGGGTGCCCACGCCAGAAAGATAGGGCATCCTCCCGATGCCGGAGGTCGACCTCAGAGCGGAGTGTAGGGACATCCCAACCGAGGAGATGTCATGTACGAGCACCCGTACCTCAGCTATCAGGTCACCGAGTTCGACCGGCAGCAACTGGAGCGCGCCGCCGAGCGCCGCCGCTTCCTCGCCGAGCACGCCGACCAGATCGTCCCCCGGCCGGCGGGTCCGCTGCGCCGGTTGATGGGAAGGATGCTGCACGGCTCCGCCGCATCGCGCGAAGGCGGGAAGGATGCCGTCGCCGCCCGCCGCGCCGCGCCCTGCGAACCCGCCCCCGCGCGGTGACGCCGACCGAGCCTCTGTCGACGGCAGCGGCCCTGCCGGATGTCGGAGGGGAGTGGCACGATGAGTCCATGCCCCCGTCCGCTCCGAGCACCGCGATGGTCGGCCGTGAGGCCGAATCGCAGGTCGTGCGCGCGGTCTTCGAACGCTCGCTCGAGGGCGCCCCGGTGGCGCTGCTCGTCGAGGGGGAAGCGGGCATCGGCAAGTCGCGACTGCTGCGCGAGTTCGCAGCCGACGTCGCGAACCGTGCCGATGTGCACGTCGGATGGTGCCTCGACCTCGGGGCGTCGCGCACGCCGTTCGGGCCGCTCGTCGGCATCCTGCGCTCGATCGTGTCGCAGCTGGGCGCCGAGAGCGTTCGCGCGCAGCTGGGGGTCGGCGCCGAGGCGCTCGGGATGCTGCTGCCCGAGCTGAACCCCACAGAGCGCAGCCAGACGAGTCCCGACCGGGTGCGCGATGCGATCGCCGCCCTCATCGAGGTCGCGTCCGAGCGCAACCCGCAGGTCCTGATCGTCGAAGACCTGCACTGGGCCGACGATTCGACGCTCGCGATCCTCGCCTTCCTGCTGCGCACGCTGTCGCGCGGACGCATCATGCTGCTGCTGTCGTGCCGCAGCGACGACGTGCGCCGAGGCGATGCGGTGAGCTCCTTCATCGGCGAGTCGACGCGGGCGCGTCTGCTCGAGCGGGTGCAGGTGGATCGCCTCGACGCGGTCGCGGTGCGCCAGCTCGCCGAGGCGATAACGGGTCAGCCGCTGAGCGACACCGCGATCGAGCGCATCCAGGTGCGGGCGGAGGGCGTGCCGTTCTTCGTCGAGGAGATCGCGGGATGCGCGACCGGGCCGCTCCCCGGAACCCTGCGCGACCTGCTGCTCGCGCGGTTCGACCGTCTCGGCGACGAGGCGCGGCGCGTGGTGCAGGTCGCCTCGGGGGCCGATCGGGCGCTGAGTCACCCGACCATCGCCGCGCTCGCCGGCCTCGCCGACGGGAGGCTCGACGAGGCGATCCGCGAGGCGACTCAGAGCGGCATCCTGATCGTGGTCGACGACGAGTACCGCTTCCGCCATGCGCTGCTGCGCGAGGCCGTTCATGACGACCTGCTGCCGGGGGAGCGGGCCCGGCTGCATCGCGCGTACGCGGAGCTCCTGGAACAGTGGGGCGCCGGCGCGGCGAGCGGCGAGGCAGCGGCTCTCGCGTATCACTGGCAGCTCGCGCAGGATCCGCAGCGGGCGCTCGCGGCGGCGATGACGGCGATGGTCGATGCGAAGGCACGGTTCGCCTTCGCGAGTGCCGCGCGGTTCGGCGAGCTCGTCCTCGACCTCTGGGCGCAGGTGCCCGATGCCGCGGAGGTCGTCGACGTCCCGCGCCTGGAGTTCCTGCGCTCGCTGGGCTCGGTGCTGCGCAACGCAGGAGACGGGGAGCGCGCGCTCACCGTGGTGAACCTCGCACTGTCGGAGGTCGACCCCGCGGCCGTCGACCCGCGCACCCACGCGCGCCTGCTGCGCGACAAGGCGTATTACACGATGAACCTCGGGCGCAACGGGTCGGTTCCGCTGCTGCAGGAGTCGCTCACCGTGCTCGACGGCCGCGTCGACGACGATCGACTGCACGCCTCGATCCTCAACCAGCTCGGCAGCCGGTACATGGTTGCCGGGCGCCTCTCCGACGCGATCGACATCGCGACGGAGGCGGAGGGTCGCGGCGAGGCGGCGGGCTCGGACGAGGAGATGTCGATCGCGGCGAACATCCGCGCGGCCTCCCTCGCGCATCTGGGCAGGGTCGCCGAATCGCACGAGCAGTACGCGCTGGCGCTCGCACGCGCGAACACGACGAACGCGGAGCTGCGGTACCGCGTCAACTACTCCGACCTGCTGGGTCTGCTCGGGCGCTACCGCGACGCGGTCCGTGTGGCCGAGGAGGGGATGGAGAGAGCCCGCGAGTACGGCGTCGAGCGCACCACCGGTGCGATCATGACGCAGAACATGGCGGTGCCTCTGCTCGAGATGGGCGAGATCGAGCGGGTCGAGGGGATGCTGGCGCGCGAGCTCGCGCAGGCGACCCTGCGCATCTTCCACGCCTACTCCACCATGACGCGGGTGCGTGTGCTGTCGTGGCGCGGCCGCCACGTCGAGGCCGCCGAGATCGTGCGCGAGTGGCACCCGGTGTTCGCCGAGGCCGGGGTCGACGAGCGGCAGATCTGGTACGACGAGATCATGATGCGCCTCTCGGTCGCCGAGAGCGGGGGAGACCTGCGGGCCGCGCTCGACGAGGTCCGTGCCATGCTCCGCGACGACGGCCCGAGGCTGCTGCACGAGCGTCGCCTGATGCTCGAGGCGGGGTGGCTGATCGCCGAGCTCCGGGCCACCGGCGAGGCGGTCGACGACGCGGTGTCCGAGGTGCGTGACGCCTGGCTCAGCCAACCCGAGCAGCTCCTCGACGACGCCTGGTGGAGCATCCTCTCGGCGCTGTTCGATCCCTCGGTCTCGGCCTTGCAGGCCGCCGTCGACCTCGCCGACGGCGACGACGTGCCGGTGACCTTGCGTGTCATGACCCGCCTCGAACTCGCCCGGACGCTGGTCGACGTCGGAGACCGGACGGCCGCGGCATCCGTCCTCGACGTCGCCCGGCGCACCGCCGAGGACCTCGGACACGTGCCCCTCGGACGCACGGTCGCCGAGTTCGGGCATGCCGCCGGGCTCCGCATGTCCGACGGCCCACACGCCGCCACCATCGAGTCGGGCGACGTCGAGCCGCTCACCGCGCGCGAGCTCCAGGTGCTCGAACTCATCGCCGAGGGGCTCAGCAACCGCCAGATCGCCGAGCGCCTCTTCATCAGCATCAAGACGGTGAGCGTGCACGTGTCGGCGGTGCTCCGCAAGCTGGGCGTGGCGAGCCGCACCGAGGCTGCCGTGCTCCACCGCGAGAACGTCCCGACCGTTCGTCAGCCCGCCGTGATACGTTGACGGAGTGTGCGCGCCGGATGATCCGGTGCGGCACGGGCCGCTTCAGCGGCCGTATCAACAGAAAGTAGAAACACATGGCCACTGGCACTGTGAAATGGTTCAACGCGGAGAAGGGTTTCGGCTTCATCGCTCCTGATGACGGTTCGGAAGACCTCTTCGCTCACTACTCGGCTATCGCCGGCTCCGGTTTCAAGGAGCTCCGCGAGAACCAGAAGGTCGAATTCGACGCTGAGCGTGGCCCCAAGGGCATGCAGGCGGCGAACATCCGCGCTCTCTGAGCACGCGCTGACTTCCTGAAGCCGGCCGGATCCTCACAGGATCCGGCCGGCTTTCTGCATCCTCGCGCCTCGGCTCGAGATGAGGGTCGCCTTACTTTCTGTTAGATTAGGCCAGGCTTACCAAAGCCCCGGCGCCCTCGTGCGCCCTACCCTCCATCTCCAACCGAAGGGAACGCCTGTGCGCACCTCCCGTCTCCTCGCCGCCGGTGTCGCCGCGGCGCTCGCCGTGGGCCTCGCCGCCTGCTCCACTCCGTCCGGTGGCGACTCCGACTCCGCCGGGAGCAACCCGGCCGACGACGGCGCCTTCCCGGTCACGATCGAGCACGTCTACGGCGAGACGACGATCACCGAGAAGCCCGAGCGCGTGGCGACGGTGGCGTGGGCGAACCACGAGGTGCCGCTGGCTCTCGGCATCGTGCCGGTCGGCATGAGCAAGGCCACGTGGGGCGACGACGACGACAACGGCATCCTGCCCTGGGTCGAGGAGAAGCTCGACGAGCTCGGCGGCGAGACCCCTGTCCTGTTCGACGAGTCAGACGGCATCGACTTCGAGGCCGTCGCCGACACGCAGCCCGACGTGATCCTCGCCTCGTACTCCGCGATCACCCAGGAGGAGTACGACACCCTCTCGAAGATCGCTCCGGTCGTCGCGTACCCCGACATCCCCTGGGGCACGACCGTCGACGAGATGATCGAGATGAACTCGAAGGCCCTCGGGCTCGAGGACGAGGGCGACGCGCTCGTCGAGAAGCTGCACTCCGACGCCGAGGCCGCGCTCGACGCGCAGGGCGACCTCAAGGACAAGAAGGCGATGTTCTTCTTCGTCGACCCGACCGACCTCAGCCAGATCGGGTACTACACGCCGATCGACCCCCGCGTCGGCTACCTGAACGAGCTCGGGATGCCGCTCTCCTCGCTGCTCGAGGCGGATGCCGACACCGACCAGTTCTACCTGCAGGTCAGCGCGGAGGACGCCGCGAAGTTCGACGACGTCGACCTCATCATCACCTACGGCGACGACTCGACGCTCGCCCTCCTTCAGGCTGACCCGCTCCTGTCGAAGATCCCCGCGATCGCCGAGGGCCGCGTCGCCGTGCTGCCCGACTCCACCCCGCTGGCGGCATCGGCCAACCCGACGCCGCTCTCCATCCCGTGGGGCATCGACAAGTACTTCGAAGCCCTGGCTGCGCCGCTCGCGCAGTGATCGTCCGCGCCATCCCGCTCTGATCCCGTGACCGCTGTCACCGCTCCCGCGCCGGGCATCGCAGATCTGCGACGCCCGGCGTGGCTGCGTACCATCTGGCTTCTCGCCGGGGTCGGAGTGCTGCTCGTGCTGTGCGCGCTGTCGGTGAGCTTCGGCGTGCAGGCCGTCACGCTCGACGACATCGGCGCAGCGTTCTCTGGACGCGCCGACACGATCGCCGAGGCGGCCGTCGTCAAGCGCATCCCGCGCACGGTGCTCGCCCTTCTCGTCGGAGCAGCCCTCGCGCTCTCAGGGGCGACCATGCAGGCGGTGACCCGCAATCCCGTGGCCGACCCCGGCATCCTCGGGGTCTCCAACGGCGCGTCCTTCGCCGTGGTGCTCGGCCTCGCGTTCCTCGGCATGACGAACCCGTACGGACAGATGGCGCTCGCGATCACCGGCGCCGCGCTGGCCGCCGCCTTCGTCTACACGGTGGGCTCGCTCGGTCGCGGCGGTGCCACCCCGCTCAAGCTGGCCCTCGCCGGCGCGGCGACCTCGGCCGCCTTCGCCTCCCTCATCAGCGCCGTGATGCTGCCGCGCGTCGACCTGCTGCAGGCCTTCCAGTCGTGGCAGATCGGCGGGGTCGGCGGAGCCGAGTGGCCGCGCATCGCGCTTACCGCGCCGGTGCTCGCGCTCGGCGCACTCATCTGCCTGGCGAGCGCGCGGGGAATGAACTCGCTCGCGCTCGGCGACGACATGGCCAAGGGCCTCGGCGAGCACGTGTTCCGCACCCGGCTCGTGTCGGCGCTCGGTGCCGTGATCCTCGCCGGCGCGGCGACCGCGATCGCCGGTCCGATCGGATTCATCGGGCTCGTCATCCCGCACGTGTGCCGGATGCTGATCGGCACCGACCACCGCTGGCTGCTGCCGTTCTCGGCGGTGGCCGGTGCGGCGCTGCTGCTCGCGAGCGACGTGATCGGCCGAGTCATCTCGCCATCGTCGGAGGAGATCCAGGTGGGCATCATCACCGCCGTCATCGGAGCGCCGTTCTTCATCTGGATCGTCCGTCGCCAGAAGGTGCGTGAGCTGTGAGCACCATGGACCGCACCGCTCCCCTGCAGATCTCGTCGCGCGACCGCATCGCCGCGATCGTCGCAGGGCGTCGCGCACGCCACCGCCGCCACGCGGTCGCGACGATCGTGCTCGGCGTCGTGCTGCTCACCCTGTTCACGCTCGCGCTCATGGTCGGCAACACGTTCTACCCGCTCGACGCCGTCGTGCGCGTGATCCTCGGCGAGACCGTGCCGGGCGCCTCGTTCACGGTCGGCGAGCTGCGGCTGCCTCGGGCCGTGCTGGCGATCCTCGCAGGCATCGCGTTCGGCATGGCCGGCGTCTCGTTCCAGACGCTGCTGCGCAACCCGCTCGCCTCCCCCGACATCATCGGCATCTCGAACGGCGCCGGCGCCGCCGCCGTGATCGGCATCATCGTGCTGTCGCTCGACGGTCCGCTCGTCTCCCTCATGGCCCTCGGCGGAGCGCTGCTCACCGCCGGAGCCATCTACCTGCTGTCGATCCGCGGCGGATTCGCCGGAACCCGGCTGATCCTCATCGGCATCGGCGTCTCGCTGATGCTGCAGAGCGTCATCTCGTACGTGCTGTCGCGTGCCGCGTCGTGGGATATCCAGACCGCGATGCAGTGGCTCACCGGCAGCCTCAACAGCGCCTCCTGGGAGCGTGTCGCACCCCTCGCGATCGCGGCGATCGTGATCGTGCCGCTGCTGCTGGGGCAGGGCCGGGCGCTGGGCGCGATGCGGCTCGGCGACGACTCGGCATCCGGACTCGGGGTGCGGGTGAATACGACGCGCGTGCTCTGCATCCTCGGTGCCGTCGCCCTGCTCGCGTTCGCCACCGCTGCCACCGGCCCGATCGCCTTCGTCGCGTTCATGGCCGGTCCGATCGCGGCCCGCCTCACCGGCCCCGGCGCGAACCCGCTGCTGCCCAGCGCGTTCGTCGGCGCCGTGCTCGTTCTCGGCGGCGACCTCATCGGCCAGTTCGCGTTCGGTGAGCGGTACCCGGTCGGCGTCATCACCGGCGTGCTCGGAGCGCCGTACCTCATCTACCTGCTCGTCCGCACCAATCGCTCGGGAGGCTCTCTGTGACCGAGTCGCACACCCTGACGGCGGAGTCCGTCACGCTCGCCTACGGCGACCGCACCATCATCGAGGGGCTCGATCTCGCCATCACCCCGGGCAAGATCACGACGATCGTCGGCGCGAACGGATGCGGCAAGTCGACGCTGCTCCGGTCGCTCGCGCGCCTGCTCTCGCCCACCGACGGTCAGATCGTGCTCGACGGGAAGTCGGTGCACGCCCGACCGACCAAGGAGGTCGCGCGCATCCTCGGTCTGCTGCCGCAGTCGCCCGTCGCGCCGGAGGGCATCGCGGTCGCGGATCTGGTGGGTCGTGGCCGGCATCCGCATCAGAAGATGCTGTCGCGCTGGAGCACCCACGACTACGAGGTGGTCGCCGACGCGCTCGACGTGACCGGAACCACCGAGCTCGCGGACCGCAGCGTCGACGAGCTCTCCGGCGGGCAGCGTCAGCGCGTGTGGATCGCGATGGCGCTCGCCCAGGAGACCGACATCCTGCTGCTCGACGAGCCGACCACGTTCCTCGACGTCGCGCACCAGGTCGAGGTGCTCGACCTGCTCACCGACCTCAGCGTCTCGCGCGGCACGACCATCGTCATGGTGCTGCACGACCTGAACCTCGCCGCCCGCTACTCAGACGAGCTCGTGGCGATGAAGGACGGACGCGTGCACGTCACAGGCACGCCGCAGGAGGTCGTCACGGCCGAGCACGTCGAAGAGGTCTTCGGCCTCGCGAATCAGATCACCACCGACCCGGTATCAGGAAAGCCGATGGTCACACCGATCGGGAGGCATCATGTCCGCTGAGACCACCACCGAGCGCCCCACCTACGTCCTGGCGCGCGCCGAGGTGCGCGCGGTCGACCGCGTCTCGCCGAACTTCGTGCGCGTGACGTTCGGCGGCGACGAGCTGTTCGAGTTCGGCACCCCCGGCGACGTGTTCGACTCGAGGATCAAGATCGTCTTCCCTCCGGCATCCGGCGTCCTGCCCGACCTCGACCGCGACACCGACAACTGGTGGGCCTCGTACCTGGCCGTGCCGGAGCACGAGCGCGGGTCGATGCGCACCTACTCGGTCCGCGAGCTGCGGGTGACGGACGCCAGCACCGAGATCGACGTCGACTTCGTGCTGCACCTCGCGCCCGGCCTCTCCGGACCCGCGTCGCGCTGGGCCGACGCGGCGGCCGTCGGGCAGGAGCTGTTCATCGTGGGGCCGCGGCGCGGCATCCCCGCCTCCGCGCACGGGGGAGCGGAGTTCGAGCCGGGCACCGCGGCATCCGTCGTGCTGGCCGGCGACGAGACCGCCGCTCCGGCCATCGCGCGCATCCTCGAAGACGCCCCGCGCGACCTGCGCGGGTGCGCGTTCATCGAGGTCCCGTCCGCCGACGACGTGCTGTCGATCGCCGCTCCCGCGGGCGTCGAGGTGCGGTGGCTGCCTCGCACGACCGAGCAGGACCACGGTCTGCAGCTGATCCCGGCGGTGCTCGAGTACCTCGGAGACGCGGATGCCGGTGACGACGTCGACGTGACCGATATCGAGTCCGAGGATCTGCTGTGGGAGACACCGGACTACTCGGGGCTCGGCGAGGAGATCGCGGTGGCGGATGCCCCGGCCGAACGCTATTTCTGGATCGCGGGCGAGAGCGGCGTCGTCACCACGCTGCGCCGCCACCTCGTGAAGGACCTCGGCATCGACCGCGGACAGGTGGCCTTCATGGGCTACTGGCGCCGCGGCGTCGCGATGCGCGGCTGACGGCCGGCCCCAGAGCAGGAACAACGCCCGAGATCAGGAGGATTCTGCGCGAATCCTCCTGATCTCGAGCGTTTGTCCTGTTCTCAGCCAGGTGTCGCTCGGGTTACTTCGCGAGGAAGCCCTTCAGTGCGGCGTTGACCTCGTCGGCGTGGGTCCAGAGCAGGCCGTGGGGCGCGCCCTCGACCTCGACGTACTCGGCCTCGGGGACAGCCTGGTGGAACCGGCGCGCGGTGGCGTCGATCGGCAGGATGTTGTCCTTCGTGCCGTGCAGGATCAGGGTGGGCTTGCCGGCGGCGGCCACGGCCTCGACATCGGCGCGGAAGTCCTCGATCCAGGCGGGGACCACGGCGTAGGCGGCGACGGGAGCGCTGCCGATCGCGACGTTCCAGCTGCCGGTGACGGCCTCCTGGCTGATGCGCGAACCGAGGTTCTCGTCGAGGTTGTAGAAGTCGTTGTAGAACTGCGTGAACCACGCGAATCGGTCGCCCTTGGCGGCCGCGGCGATGCCGTCGAACACGTCCTGCGGGACACCCTCGGGGTTGTCGTCGCGCTGCACGAGGAAGGGCTCGAGCGAGGCGAGGAACGCGAGCTTCGCGACGCGCTCGTGTCCGTACTTCGCGACGTAGCGGGCGAGTTCGCCGGTGCCCATCGAGAAGCCGACGAGCACGACGTCGCGCAGATCGAGGGTCTCGAGGACCGTGTTGAGGTCTGCGGCGAAGGTGTCGTAATCGTAGCCGGCGTTCACCTTCGAGGAGCCGCCGAAGCCACGGCGGTCGTACGTGATGACGCGGTAGCCCTGGTCGAGCAGTTCGCGGGTCTGGCGCTCCCAGCTGTGACCGTCGAGCGGGTACCCGTGGATCAGGACGACGGGCTGCCCCGACCCCTGGTCCTCGTAGTAGAGCTCGATCGGGGTGCTGTTCTCGTTTCCGACGGTGATGTAACCCATGATCCTGATCCTTTCGGTTCCGGTGAGAACGATCGTTCTCGCTCGATGTGACCAATCTAGAGAACGTTCGTTCTCGTGTCAAGTAAACTCTTGGGTATGACCGAAGAAGAGGCTCGCGAGCGCATCCTCTCCGCCGCCGAGGAGCTCTACTACCGCAAGGGATACACCGCCGTGGGCATGGACGAGCTGCGCGCGGCGTCCGGCGTGTCGCTGCGCCGGCTGTACGCCCTTTTCCCGGCCAAGGCCGACATCGTCACCGCTGTGCTCGCCCGTAAGCACGGGGAGTGGGAGTCCGGGTTGACCGGCGCAGTGGCGGATGCCGGGAGCGTCCCGCGCGACCGCCTTCTCGCCGTCTACGGCTACCTCGAGGACTGGTTCTGCACCGACGACTTCCGCGGCTGCGCGTTCATCAACGCCTTCGGGGAGCTCGGCGGCACGAACCCCGAGGTCGCCGAGATCGTGCGCGAGCACAAGGCGTCGTTCCAGCGCTACATGACCGGACTGGTGACGGATGCCGGCGCGCCGGCATCCCTCGCCGCACAGCTGTCGATCCTGGCGGAGGGCGCGCAGAGCACGGCCGCGATCTCGGGTGACTCGACCGTGGCGAGGCAGGCGCGGGATGCCGCAGAGGTGCTGATCGACGCCGCCGTCCGCTGACCGGCGCCCCGCGCTGCCGGCCTCACCCGCGCTGCCGGCCTCACCCGCGCCTCCGGCCTCACCCGCGCTGGCCTTACTCGCCCTGGCCTCACTCGCCCCGACCTCACTCGCGCCGGCCTCACCCGCGCCTCCGGCCTCACCCGCAACGGAGGAGATCTCTCGTAACGAAGGACGGATGCCGCGTGCGCGTCCTTCATTGCGAGAGATCTCCTGCGCAGCGCGGGTCGGCGCCACCACAACATTTAGCTAGCCAGGCTAGACGTTAGCCAAGCGAGCGTCAAGGGGCTGGGCGCCCGACGCGCGTGCGCGTACCGTGCCCAACATGGAATCCCGCTCGAAGGACATCGTCCGCCAGGCCGCGACCATCGCCGCAGTCGTGTTCATGCTGATCGCCGCAGCCGTCGGGTCGGGTGCCCTCGGCGGATCCTCCGTCGACGAGCTGCAGAACGGCGCGCTGTCGGCATCCGGCTCGTACCTCGCGCCCGCCGGGCCGGCGTTCTCGATCTGGTCGCTCATCTACCTCGGGCTCATCGCCTACACGGTGTGGCAGGCTCTGCCGGCGCAGCGCGACAACGAGCGTCAGCGCGAGACCGGCTGGTGGATCGCGGCGACCATGGTGCTCAACGGCCTCTGGCTCGTGACGGCGCAGTTCCTTACCCTGCCGCTGACGGTCCTCGTCATCGCAGTGCTCCTCGCGGCTCTCGCGCGGGTGATCGTTCTGCTCGACCGGCACAGCCCGCGCACCTGGCCCGAGCGGATCGTCGTCGACGGCGCGAACGGGCTGCACTTCGGCTGGGTCACGATCGCGACGGTCGCCAACGCCGCGGCCTGGTTCACGCAGATCGCTCCCGCCGACTGGGCTGAGCAGGCCGAGGTCTGGGCCGTCGCCGTGCTCGCCGTCGTGCTCGTGATCGGCGTCGCCACCGCGCTCGTACTGAAGCGGATCGCCCCGGCGCTCGCCACCGCCTGGGGGCTCTCCTGGCTCGCGGTCGGACGCCTCACCGGCGAACCGGACAGTGCGGTCACCGCGATCGCCGGGATCGTCGTCGCCGTGGCGCTGGTCATCGCCGGAGTCGTCGGAGTCCTGCGGCGCCGCCGCACGGCATCCGTCTCCCGCTGAAGCGCGCGCACCTCTTGCGGCCGAGGGAAACTTCTGCGGCCCTCTGCGCCGCTTCACGGCCGCGAAAGTCGCCCAACGCCGCAGAAGTTACGAGGGAAGCACGGCGAGCCTCAGCTTCAGAGCACGAGTCGGTAGCCCATCCCCGACTCGGTCAGCAGGTGCTCGGGCGTTCCGGGTTCGCGCTCGAGCTTCTTGCGCAGCTGCGACATGTACAGCCGCAGGTATCCCGAGTCGGCGACCTGCTCGCTGCCCCAGATCTCCTTGAGCAGGTCCTGCCGGGTGACGAGGGCACCGGGATGCCGGGCGAGATGCTCCAGCATCCGCCACTCGGTGGGCGTGAGGTGAACGCGCGCACCCGAGCGCGTGACCGTCTTGGTGGCGAGGTCGACGACGACGTCTCCGAAGCCGACGGTCGATTCGCCGGCCGGTGCCGCCCGCCGCGACAGCGCGCGAAGGCGGGCGAGGAGTTCGTCGACCTGGAACGGTTTGGTGACGAAGTCGTCGGCGCCGGCATCCAGTGCCTCGACCTTGTCGGCGGACCCGGTGCGACCCGAGACGACGATGATGGGCACGCTCGTCCATCCGCGCAGCGCCTGGATGACCTCGATGCCGTCGAGCTGCGGCATCCCCAGGTCGAGCATGATCAGGTCGGGGTGCGCCTGCGCTGCCGTCGCCACCGCCGCGGCACCGTCCGAGGCGACCACGACCTCGTAGCCGTGCGCCGCGAGCGTGATGCGCAGCGCACGCACCATCTGCGGGTCGTCGTCGGCGATGAGCAGCTTCACTCCGTGCCCTCCGTGTCGGCGCCGGCGAGCGGCAGCGAGATCACCATCGTGAGTCCACCGCCCGGGGTGTCCTCGGGTGTCAGGCTACCGCCCATGCCCTCGGCGAATCCGCGCGACAGGGCGAGCCCGAGTCCGAGTCCGGTGGTGTTGTCGGTGTCTCCGAGCCGCTGGAACGGCTGGAAGATCGCGTCGCGCTTCTCGGCCGGTATCCCCGCGCCGCGGTCGACGACCCGGATCTCGGCTCGCTCGTCGATCGCGCTCGTCGACACGAGCACGCGGCTGTGCGCCGGCGCGTGACGGCGGGCGTTCGCGATCACGTTCACGAGCACCCGCTGCAGCAGCACCGGGTCGGCGGTCACCGCGGAGAGCTTCGGGTCGAGTGCGAGCTCGACGTCGCTCGGACCGAGTCCGAGCTCGTCGACCGCCGCGAGCACGGGGCCCGCCACGTCGATCGGCATCGCCGACACCGCGAGGACCCCGGCCTGCACCCGGCTCACGTCGAGCAGATCGGTGACGAGCGTCGACAGCGTCGCGAGACTCTCGTCGGCCGTCGCCAGCAGCTCCTCGCGATCGGATGCCGACAGCGCGTGCGCCCCCCGGATTCCGCCGATCGCGGCGACGGCCGAGGCGAGCGGGCGCCGCAGATCGTGGCTCACCGCCGACAGCAGTGCCGTGCGCACCTGATCCGTCTCGGCGAGGGCCACGGCCTCCCGCGCCGTCGCCCGCAGGTCGGTGTGCTCGATCGCCGCCGCGAGCTGGGCGACGATCGCGTCGAGCAGTCGCCGGGCCGGGGTGTCGAGGGGTTCTCCGCTGAGCTCGAGGACCGCGGGTGATGCACCGCCCACCGCGACGCGGGTGACTCGGCCGTCGGGCACGGGTTCGCCGTCGCTCGCCAGCACCTCGCCGTCGGGTGTCAGGAGCCGCACGCCGGCCAGCCCGAACGCCTCTCGCGTGCGGCTCACGAGGGCGAGCACGGCGTTGTCGCCGCGGAGCACGTTGCCCGCGACCGCGGCGAGCAGCTCGGCCTCGGCGGCGGCGCGCTGCGCGGTGCGGGCACGTCGGGCGGCCTGATCGACGATGATGCTCACGAGCACCGCGATCAGCACGTACAGCGCCAGGGCGAGCACGTGCAGGGGGTGCGCGATCGTGATCGTGAACAGCGGCGCGACGAAGAGCAGATCGAGGGTGATGCCCGACAGCACGGCGGCGAAGACGGCCGGTCCGAGGCCGCCCACGAGCGCCACGACGACGACGAGCAGCTGGTAGGCGAGCACCTCGGCCGTGATCGACTCGGGGCTGCGGAACGTGAACATCACCCACGACAGAAGCGGCCCGACGACGAGGGCGACCGCGAATCCGAGCGCCTGTCGGCGCCAGCCCAGCGCGCCGCCGGTGATGCGCGGCAGACGCACGCGGTTGCCGGCGGCGGCGTGCGTGACGATGTGCACGTCGATGTCGCCGGAGCGGCGGATGACCTCGGCGCCGATACCCGGTCCGGTCAGCGCGGCGGCGATGCGACCGCGTCGGCTGACCCCGATCACGAGCTGCGTCGCGTCGACGCTCTGTGCGAACTCGACGAGGGTGCCCGGGATGTCGTCGCCGACCATCTGGTGGAACGTCCCGCCGAGCGACTCGACGAGCGAGCGCTGCGCCGCGAGAGCGCCCGGCGTCGCGTCGCGCAGTCCGTCCTGCGCGGCGACGTGCACCGCGAGCAGTTCGCCGCCGGCGGCACGCGCCGCGATCCGCGCACCTCGGCGCAGCAGGGTCTCGCCCTCGGGACCGCCGGTGAGCGCCACGACCACCCGCTCGCGCGCCTGCCAGGCGCCTTCGATGCCCTGGTCGGCACGGTAGCTGCGCAGCGCCGAGTCGACCTCGTCGGCGAGCCACAGCAGCGCGAGCTCGCGGAGCGCCGTGAGGTTGCCGAGGCGGAAGTAGTTCGACAGCGCGGCGTCGACGCGCTCGGCCGGATAGACCAGACCGGCGGAGAGACGGTCGCGCAGCGACTCAGGGGCGAGGTCGACGACCTCGATCTCGTCCGCAGCCCGCACCACGGCATCCGGCACCGTCTCCCGCTGCGCGACGCCCGTGATCTTCCTCACGACGGCGCCCAGGGACTCGATGTGCTGCACGTTCAGGGTCGTGACGACGTCGATCCCGGCGTCCAGCAGCACCTCGACGTCCTGCCACCGCTTCGCGTTCGTCGACCCTGGCGCGTTGGTATGGGCGAGCTCGTCGACGAGCGCGATCTCGGGATGCCGCGCGAGCACGGCATGCAGATCCATCTCCGTCACCGGCATCTCGCGGTGCAGTGCGGTGCGCCGGGGGACCTCGGGGATGCCGCCGGTCAGCGCCCCGGTCGCAGCGCGCCCGTGGGTCTCGACGAGCGCGATCACGACGTCGCGGCCCTCGTCGAGCATCCGTCGCCCCTCGGCCAGCATCTCGAACGTCTTGCCCACTCCGGGGGCTGCGCCGAGCAGGACGCGGAGCCTGCCGCGCGTGCCGGATGCCGCCATTCGCCCTCCCGCTCGTCGGCGCGGATCGGGCTCGGTCGTGCGTGTGCGCTCCGCGCCGAGGAGTCCCCGGTCCCGCCCTTGAATCCTAGACTCCGTGCCCTCGGCCGGCGCCCGTCGCGCCCCGGAGTGCACGGCCGTATGACGCGCTCCGCCGCCCCGGGCCGTACACTCACGAAGTGAGCGCGACGCGACGCCGGCCGGGGCCGGGCACCATCATCGTCCTGGTGCTCGTCGCCGTCGCCCTGATCTGCCTCGTCGCCGGCATCCTCCCGGCAGCGGACGCCGGGGCGCTCGGCGCGCGGATCACCCCCGTCCTCGGGTTCGTCGTCGCGATCACCATCGTCGCCGAACTGGCGCGCGATGCCGCGGTGTTCGACGTCGTCGCGCAGCGTCTCGCCCGTTGGGGACGCGGGCGCGTCGTCGCCCTCTGGGCCTCGGTCGTGCTGCTCGCGGTCGTCAGCACGGTGTTCCTGTCGCTCGACACGACCGCGGTCATCGTCACGCCGGTGGTCGTCGTGCTGGCGCAGAGCATCGGCGTCTCACCGCTGCCCTTCGCCCTCGCGACCGTATGGCTCGCGAACACGGCCTCGCTGGCGCTGCCTGTCTCGAACCTCACGAACCTGCTCGCCGCTCCGGCGATCGGCGAATCCCCGGCATCCTTCCTCGCGCTCAGCTGGGCGCCGACGCTCGTCGGCATCGTCGTGCCGGTCGCCCTGCTCACGATCGTGCACCGCCGCACGCTGTTCAGCGGATATCGGATGCCGTCGGCCGCCGCGCCGTCCGACCGCGTGTTGTTCTGGGGAGCCGCCGGCATCCTCGTCCTCCTCATGCCGCTGCTGGCGCTCACTCACGACGTGTGGGTGCCCGCCACCGTCGCCGCCGTGCTGCTCGTGGTGCTGTTCGCGGTACGCCGCCCGCACGTGCTGCGCCTGACACTCGTGCCGTGGCAGGCGATCGGACTCGCGACGGCGCTGTTCGTGCTCGTCGAGACCACGCACGCGAACGGCATCCTCGACGCGCTCTCCGCGCTGGCGACGCACGGGCACGACGTGGGTCGACTGCTCGGACTCGCCTCGGCCGGGGCGCTCGCCGCCAACGGCGTCAACAACCTGCCCGCCTACCTGATCCTCGAGCCGTCGGCATCCGACCCCGTCGCCCTGATGGCGCTGCTGATCGGCGTCAACCTCGGCCCGCTGATCACCCCGTGGGCGTCGCTCGCGACCCTGCTGTGGCACCATCGGGTCGTGTCACTGGGCGTCGAGATCCGCTGGCGCACCCTCATGCTGTGGGGCGCGGCCGTGGCGGTGCCGACCGTGGTGGTCGCGACCCTCGTGCTCGCTCTCGTCGCCGGCTGATCCGTCGCTCAGCGCGTCGCCCATTCCTCCGCGAGGATGCCGTAGTTCATCCCGTCGAGCCATTCACCCGAGCGATGCAGGGCCGTCTTGCGGCTGAACTCCTCGCGCCGCATGCCGAGCCGTTCCATGAGGCGCCACGACGGCTCGTTGTCTGCGAAGCATCCGGCATGCACGCGGCGCAGCCCGAGGGGTCCGAAGCACGCGTCGATGACCGCGCGGATCGCCTCCGTCGCATAGCCCCGACCCGTGTGCGCCGGATCGAGCACCCAGCCGAGTTCGGCCTCGACGCCCTTCGCCTGATCGGCGACCTCGAGCTGCGCCCATCCGTCGCCGATCCTGATCATCACGTCGCCGATCGGCCGCGGATCGCCGCTCTCTCCAGGGAGGAGCTCGACGAGGTACATCGCGGCGAGCCGATCGGCGTCGCGGTAGCGCTCGCGGAACGCCTCGCGTGTGTCGGGCGCGAGCCCCAGCCAACGGTTCACTTCGGGCAGGCGCCGCCACTCCCACATCACGTCGATATCGGCTTCGGTCATCGGACGCACCTGCAGTCGCTCGCTGCGGACGGGCCACACGTCGGTCGTGCTCATGCGATCAGCCTAGAATCCAACCGCGTGGCGCGAGAGTCCATGTGCGACGTCGGCGTCCGGGTCCATCCTGTCTCAGGGCCTGAGGAGACACCGATGATGACGCATCCGCTCGTGCTGATGAACGACTGGGCCGCGCCCGGTCCTGCGCCGATGTTGATCGATACGGCGCTGGCCAGGGGGTTCGACGGCGTGGAGGTGTGGTGGCCGAAGTCACCCGCCGCCCAGAGCGAGCTTGCGAGAGCGAGCCTCGCGACCGGGGCGGCCGTCTCACTGCTGGTCTCCGGCGGCGAGGGCGATCTCGCGACACAGCGACGGCTACTGGCCTCTCAGCTGCGCGCCATCGCCGACTCCGGCCTGAACCCGCTGCACGTCACGCTCCACGCGGGAAGGGATCACTGGCCGTCCCACCACCTCGACCATCTCGCCGAGGACGTCGTCGCGGAGCGATTCCGAACCGGTCTCGACGTCCTCGTCGAGACGCATCGTGCCCGGATGCTCCCCTCCGCGCACGAATCCGAACGGCTCCTCCGCCGGCATCCGGACCTTCGGATCACGCTCGACCTCTCGCATTGGATCGTCGTCGCCGAGTCTCTGCTCGGGGACCAGCCGTCGGCGATCGATCTGGCCGTCGAGCGTGCGGACCACGTGCACGCCCGCTTCGGGCATCCACAGTCTCCGCAGATCGACGATCCTGATTCACCGCGATGGGCTGCGGCCGTCGACAGGCACCTCGAGTGCTGGGATCGGGTGGTCGACAGGTTGCGGGACCTGGGTCGCCGACCGACGTTCCTCGCCGAGTTCGGACCGACGGACTACGCCACTCCCGACCCCCGCACCGGTGGTCCGCTCGGCGGCCCCGCCGAGCTCAACCTCTGGATGACGCGGCTGCTGCGCGACCGATACGCGAAGGGATCTGCGATCGTGTGAAACGGCTCAGAGGGTGGTTCCGTTGACGGCATCGGACGCTCCCGCCAGGCGCCGCTGTAGAGCGCGGAACCCCGCGGGAGGAACGCCCTCGCGGAAAGCGAAGATCCGCGAGAAGTACGCGGGGTCGTCATAGCCGACCGACCGCGCGATCGATTCGATCGACCGATCGGTCGAAGCGAGAAGATTCCGAGCCTGAGTGATGCGGGCGTTCACGATGAGACCGTGCGGCGTGAGCCCGGTGGCCGACTTCACGCGCGCGCGGAGTTCGGCCGGAGAGACTCCGAGTCGGCGGGCACGACCGGCGACCGACATCGTCTCGGATGCGTCGGCGGTCAGGGCGCGGACGAGAGGATCACTGCGGTACTGGTCGACGTCCTCCTCAGCGGACGCTGCGACCAGCCCCAGCACGATGGCAGACGCGGAGAGCTGAGCCAGTCGATCGGTCGCGGTGAGCAGCGAGGAGAGCTGACGGAAGCCCTCCGTCAGACCGGCGGGCATCCGGTGCAGACGGCGTACCGGGGCCCACCGGCTGAGGGCGGCGGCGTCCTCCAACGCGGTGGTCATCGCGCCGCCGAACAGCAACCAGTGCTCCGTCCAGCCGGACGGGGATGCATAGCCGTGCGGCACGGCCGGGAAGAGAGAGATCAGCGCCGGAGCCCGGACGTCCGAGGTCCGGCCGGAACCGTCGACATAGACGCCGGCGCCCTCCGAGACGAAGACGACGCCATGGCTGCGCAGGCGCCGATCGCGGAACCCTCCGTCGGCGCCGGAGAACTCGCCTGCCCCAAAGCACGCCAGACCGTCGTCGACGAGAGAACGATGCACAGTCGTGTACTCCGCCCACGCCTTCATGAAAGTCCAATCAGCTCGTCACGAGACTCCATTCTGTTCTGGAGCCCGCGAGATCATGATGATAGTCATGCACGTCTCGAACGGATATGTCCTCGACGAAAGTCCAGCCCGCCTCGGCCGGCTCGAACCGACGCCGATGTCGGAGCGCAGTGATCGCGAGGCCCTGTGGGCGCGGCTGCGCCGTGACGGATACCTGTATCTGACGAATCATCTCGACCCGGAGGTGGTCTGGGATTTCCGGCGGTACTACTTCGCCGCGCTCGCTGCGGCCGGTGTGACCGCGTCCGACACCGACCCGCGGGACGGCATCGCGGGTGACGGTCCGCTCGACCGCGGTGCGTACCGTCGCATCCTGTACGACGAGATCGTCCCGGGCGAGGAGTACCAGGCGCTCTGCGCCTCTCCGGCCATCAAGGACTTCTTCGCCTGGCTCTTCGAGGACGAGGTGCATCTGCACCGCCGCAAGATCATCCGCCACACCCTTCCCGGCGAGGCCGGCATCGGCACCGCCACCCAGGCGCACTACGACCTCGTCTACCTGCGCGAGGGCAGCGACAGGGTTCTGTCGATGTGGATCCCGCTCGGCGACACCCCGATCGACCGCGGCGGGCTCGCCTACCTCGAGCGCAGTCATCACCGCGTTCTGGCCGAGGAGGCGGCGGGAAAGCTCAAGCGTCCCGCGGCATCCATCACGGCGGACCTTCCCGCGCTCGCCGAGGAGTACGACTCGCGGTGGCTGCTCGCGGACTACGCCGCCGGCGATGTGATGATCCACTCGGCGCACATCATCCACGCCGGACTCGACAACACCGATCAGCACGGACGGATGCGGCTGTCGACCGACATCCGCTATCAGCGGGTCTCCGACCCGATCGACTGGCGCTGGCAGGACCACTGGCGCTGGGACGACGGTCTGTAGACGCCCGCCCCGGTGTCACGCCTCGGGCGGGCCCTCTCCCGAGTCCCTTCCCGAGACCCTGCGTCGAAACCCACCACGCGCGTCCAGACCCACCACGAACGACGTCGCGGGAGGTGGGCTTCGGCGGGGGTGGTGGGCCTCGGCGGCAGCCCGACGCCCGCCCCGGCATCACACCTCGGGCGGGCCCTCCGGCCGGTGCGCGCGGCGCCCGCTCACGACGACGGGACGCCCGGCGCGCTCCTGACCCGGCAGCGGACGCGAGCGGCGCCCGTAGATGAGCTCCGACGAGTCGAGCAGCCACGGCACGAGCGTGATCGTCACCCCGTGCACGAGCATGAGCTGATTGGCCATGCGGCGGGCGCGACGGTTGTGCAGGAACGTCTCCCACCAGTGCCCGACGATGTACTGCGGCAGGTACACGGTCACGACCGACGCACCGTGCTTCGCCCGGTACTGCTTGATGAACTGCGCCACCGGCTGCGCGAAGGCGCGGTACGGCGACTCGACGATCACCAGCGGGATAGGCACGAGGTGGTCGCGCCATTCCTTCTGCAGCTCGGCGACGTCGTCGGATGCCACGGCGACGTGCAGTCCGATCGTCTTGTCGTGCTTGGCGGCCACCGCGTAGTCGACGGCCTTCGCGACAGGCTTCTGCAGACGGTTCACGAGCACGATGGCGAGGTCGCCGGTCGACCCGAACTTCGTCGTGTCGTCGATCGCGATCTCGTGCTCGACATCGCGGTAGTACCGCTTCACACCCATCATGAGGAACGCGAGGATCGGGATCGCGAAGAACACCAGGTACGCGCCGTGCGTGAATTTCGTGATCGTCACGATCACCAGCACGAGCACCGTCAGCGTGGCGCCGGCGGAGTTGATGACGAGTCCGATCTTCGCCGAGCGGCGATCGGATGCCGAGGCGCCGTCGATCCCGGCATCCTTCGCGTCCTCCGCCGGCCTGCGCAGTACGCGCCGCCAGTGCCGGACCATGCCGATCTGTCCGAGTGAGAACGACACGAACACGCCGATGATGTACAGCTGGATGAGGGTCGTCAGCCGCGCCTGGAACACCACGAGCACGGCGATCGCGGCGATGCCGAGCACGATCATGCCGTTGGAGAACACGAGCCGGTCGCCGCGGGTGTTCAGCGACTTCGGCGCGTAGCCGTCGCGGGCGAGCACCGAGCCGAGCAGCGGGAACCCGTTGAACGCGGTGTTGGCCGCGAGCAGCAGCACGCACGCGGTCGCCGCCTGGATGATGAAGAACAGGATGCTGCCGCCGCCGAACGTCGCGGAGGCGATCTGCGCCATGAGGCTCGGCTGCGGGGTCGAGCAGTCGAAGCCGACCAGGTCGCAGGGGTTCTCGGCGTAGTGCACCCCGGCGATCAGTGCGAGGGCGGTCAGACCGGCGAACAGGCACGCGGCGATCGACCCCATCAGGACGAGCGTGGTCTGGGCGTTGCGGATCTTCGGGGTGCGGAACGCGGGAACGCCGTTCGATACGGCTTCGACGCCGGTGAGGGCGGAGCATCCGCTCGAGAAGGCGCGCAGGATGAGGAGGATCACGGCCGCCTGCCCGAGGTCCTCCGAGTGCACGGCGAACTCGGCGCTCGACGCGACAGGCGCATCGCCGAGGATCGTGCGGATGAGTCCCGTCACGATCATGAATCCGACCGATCCGATGAACACGTAGGTCGGGATCGCGAAGACGAGCGACGCCTCGCGCACACCGCGCAGGTTCACGATGATGATGAGGATCACGAAGCCGACGGCGAGCTCGACGCGGAGCGGGTCGAGACCCGGAACGGCCGAGATGATGTTGTCGACGCCCGACGAGACCGACACGGCGACCGTCAGCACGTAGTCGACGAGCAGCGCCGCGGCGACCACCACGCCCGGGATCTCGCCGAGGTTCTTCGAAGCGACCTCGTAGTCGCCTCCGCCCGACGGATACGCCTTGATGAGCTGCCGGTAGCTGAGCACGACCACGATGAGCAGCACCACGACCGCCGTGGCGACGAGCGGCGTGAAGGAGAGGAACGTCAGACCGCCGATGAGCAGGATCATCACGAGCTCCTGCGGCGCGTAGGCCACGGAGCTCAACGCGTCGGACGCGAAGATCGGCAGCGCCATCTTCTTGGGCAGCAGCTGATCGTCGACCTGCTGGCTCGTCAGCGGTTCGCCGATGAGGATGCGTTTGGCGAGCGGAGGAGCGTCCGTGGTCTCGCGTGATTCATCTGACACGTCGGGCGACTCTACGCCCGCTGACGCTTCGCTCACGCCATCCTCACGGAATCCCTACGGCGCGTCGTGCCGCCCTAACGGAATCCTCACGCCCGCGGCGCGATCAGTCCTCGTGCGGACGCGGCATGTACCACTCCGTGAACGCGGTGGCCCTGCCCTCGGCATCGAGTCGCACGATCCACAGGTTGAGGTAGTCACGCTCGGACGGGTACTTCGTGCGTCCTTCGACGGCGACGAATCCGGCATCCTCCTGGACGATCCACCATTCGAAGGACCAGGTGCCCGGATCGTCGAGGTCGTCGAGCCAGCCGGCCACGATCGCCTCGCGCCCGACGCGCGGCTCGGCGTCGGGACTGGTCAGATAGCGCGCGTCGTCGGTGAAGAGCGCCCCGATCTGCTCGGGATCGTTCGACCGCCACGCCTCGATGTACGCCTGTGTCCACTTCTCGCCCGGGGTCGTCATGTGGTCCGTTCTAGACCGCCGCCGCGGCGGGGTCAAGCGTCAACGACGGGTCGCGGTGCGCGACACGCGACATCGGAGATCCACAGCCCATTCCGATCACGGACGCGTAACGTCGGAGCCATGACGTCCCTCCAGGTCACCGATGACGCGATCCAGCAGACTCGGGAGCTCCGCGACGAATTCCAGCGCTTCCTGCGGGAGTACGAGTTCGGGATGCGGGAGGTCGAGACGAAGATCGGCATCCTCCGAGACGAGTTCACGCACCACCACTCGTACAACCCGATCGAGCACGTCAAGAGCCGCCTGAAGACGCCCGACAGCATCGTCGAGAAGATCGCCCGCAAGGGCATCGAGGAGCCCGACTTCGACCGCATCCGCGCCGAGATCACCGACATCGCCGGAGTGCGCGTCACCTGCAGCTTCGTCGCCGACGTCTACCGCCTCTTCGACCTGCTCACCGCGCAGGACGACGTCACCGTCCGCACAGTCAAGGACTACATCGCCCAGCCCAAGGACAACGGCTACAAGAGCCTGCACGCGATCATCGAGGTGCCCGTGTTCCTCTCGACCGGTGCTCTGTCGGTGCCCGTCGAGGTGCAGTTCCGCACCATCGCCATGGACTTCTGGGCCAGCCTCGAGCACAAGATCTACTACAAGTTCTCGAACCAGGTGCCGTCGCACCTCGTCGAGAGTCTGACGGATGCCGCGGAGGCCGCCGCCGAGCTCGACAGCCGTATGGAGCGTCTGCACCGCGAGGCGCACGGTGTGCCCCGGCGCGAGCTTCCGCCGCCCCCGCCTCCGCACGTCGTGCAGGTCTGAGGCCGGGCGCGCCGCACCGCGCGTGCCCGGCGCAACGCGCCCCCGCCGCTCGCCCGCCCGACGCGCCTGGCCACCGACGCGCTGAGTTGGCACCTGCTGCGGGTATTCCGCGGGGATTGCGGCAAGAGGTGCCAACTGAGGAGGAGAGGGGAAGATGGGCGGATGTGACGCGCAGATGTGCTGCACGGCGTCGGGCCCGCGGCATCCGATCCTCCGTCCGCTCCGAACAGGGTGAGACACACGGTGGAGGAGTGCATCATGGCGCAGCGCAGCACGCAGGGAGGCAAGCGGTTCTTCGTCTGGGCCGCTCTGGCCGGACTCGTCAGCGGGGCGGTGTTCCTCGCGGTCGCCGAGTTATTCGCCCTGATCCTCGCGCGGTCGGCGAGCCCCGTGCTCGCGGTCGGCGGATTCGTCATCGACATCGTTCCGCAGCCGTTCAAGGAGTTCGCGATCGCGACCTTCGGCGAATACGACAAGATCGCCCTGCTCGCGGGCCTCGGTCTGGCCGTCGTGATCGCATCGGCGGTCGGCGGCATCCTCGAGTACGTGCGTCCGCCGCTCGGTGTGGTCGTCATCGTGATCGCCGGTGCCCTCTCGACCGCCGCGGTCGTGACGCGCGCCGGTGTCAGCCCCCTCGGCTTCCTGCCCCCACTGCTCGGAGCCGCCGCGGGCGCCGTGATTCTCGTGATGCTGTCGCGGCGTCTGCGCACTTGGAAGGCCGCGGCCGTTCCCGCCGACGGCGAAGAGGCGCCGAAGGCGATGGGTCGCCGACAGTTCTTCCTGCTCGCCGGTATCGCCGGAGCATCCGCCGTCATCGTCGGCATCGCATCTCGTGCCGTGAGCATGGCCGTGACCTCGGTCGAGGCGATCCGCGACAACCTCACGCTGCCGAAGCCGAACTCGACCGTCACGATCCCGAACGGCGCCGAGCTCGACATCGAGGGCATCAGCCCCCTGTTCACGCCGAACAAGGACTTTTATCGCGTCGACACGGCCCTGACCGTGCCGACGGTCGACCCCGACACGTGGCGCCTCGTGATCGACGGCATGGTCGACGAGCGGGTCGAGATCAGCTTCCAGGACCTGCTCGACATGGGCCTCGACGAGTACGTCATCACCCTGACCTGCGTGTCGAACGAGGTCGGCGGCGAGCTCGTCGGCAACGCCAAGTGGCTCGGAGTGCCGGTGCGCGACGTGCTGAAGAAGGCGGGCGTGAAGGGGGATGCCGACATGGTGCTCTCGAAGAGCGTCGACGGCTACACGGCCAGCACGCCGCTGTCGGCTTTGACCGACGACAACCTCGACGCGATCTTCGCGGTGGCCATGAACGGCGAGCCGCTGCCTCCCGAGCACGGCTTCCCCGTGCGGATGGTCGTGCCCGGCCTCTACGGCTACGTGTCGGCGACGAAGTGGGTCACCGAGCTCAAGGTCACGACGTTCGAGAAGGACGAGGCCTACTGGACCCCTCGCGGATACAGCGCCGAGGCGCCGATCAAGTTCTCGTCGCGCATCGACACCCCCAAGCTCGGCGCGGCGGTCGACGCGGGCAGGATCGCGATCGCCGGAGTCGCGTGGGCGCAGACGGTCGGCATCGAGCGCGTCGAGGTCAGCATCGACAACGGCGACTGGACTCCTGCGACCCTTTCGGCTCCGATCAACGAGGACACGTGGGTGCAGTGGTTCCTCGAGTGGGACGCGACCCCCGGAACCCACTACGTGGCCGTGCGCGCCGTCAACAAGAACGGCGACCTGCAGATCGAGGACCGCGCGCCCATCGCCCCCGACGGGTCGACCGGCTGGCAGCGGTCGCTGATCCGGGTCGCCTGATCCGTGCGCGGCCGACGGCCTGCCCCTAGGGTGGAGCCATGACGTCGCTCCCCGCGTGTGTGATCACGGTCTCGGATCGCTCATTCGCGGGGGAGCGGGAGGACCGCGGCGGTCCGATCGCCGTCGGCCTGCTGCGGGATGCCGGGTGGCACTGCCCGGATGCCGAGATCATCGCCGACGGAGCGGAGTCGGTCGCCGACGCGCTGCGCCGTGCTGTCGCTCGCGGGGTGCGCCTCATCGTGACGACGGGCGGCACCGGGGTCGCCCCGCGCGACCTGACCCCCGAGGGGACGCGGCAGGTCATCACCAGGGAGCTGCCCGGGATCGCCGAGGAGCTGCGGCGCAGTGGGCTCGCCGACACCCCGCTGTCGGTGCTGTCGCGCGGACTGGCCGGCGTCGTTGATCCGGCCGGGGCCCTGATCGTGAACCTTCCGGGGTCGACGCGTGCCGTCGCCTCGGGCGTGCCGGTCGTGCTGGGCGTCGCCCGGCACATCGTGGATCAGGTCGACGGAGGGGACCACTGATGAACACAGTCCAGCTGGCAGCGATCTCGGAGCAGCCGCTCGATGTCGACGCGCATCTGCGTGCGGTCGAGCATCCGGCGCTCGGCGGCGTCACGACCTTCATCGGCCGTGTGCGCGACAACGATCCCGACGCCGATACCCCCGTCGTCGGTCTCGAGTACAGCGCCCACCCGGATGCCGAGGCGGTGCTGCGATCGATCGCCGAGAAGGCGGGGGCGGATGCCGTCGGCTCGGCGCGCGTCGATGTCGCCGTCAGCCATCGGATCGGCCGGCTCGACGTCGGGGATGCCGCCGTGATCATCGCCGTCGCCGCCGAGCACCGCGCCGAGGCGTTCGAGGTCTGCCGGGCCGTGATCGAGGACATCAAGCGCGACCTGCCGGTGTGGAAGCGCCAGCTCGAGTCCGACGGCTCGACGCTCTGGAAGGGCATCGGCGGCTGACGCGCTGTCTCGCCTCTTGTCTGCGCGAGCCACCCCTTTCCGCGCGAACCACCCCCTTGTGCGCCGCCACGAAAGGGGTGGCTCGCGTAGAAGGGGGTGGCTCGGCATCCGTGGAAGGCGGGGCGGCGTCGCGGCTCAGCTCGCTCACCCCTCCGCGTCGAGCCACCCCTTTATGCGCGAGCCACCCCGTTGTGGACTGCACAAGAGGGGGTGGCTCGCGTAGAAGGGGGTGGCTCGGCGTGGGGGCGTGGGGGCGCCGGTCAGCCGCCGGCGAAGGGCGGCAGCACGTCGACGAGCTCGACGCCCTCGAGCGACCGGTCCGTGTCGCTGCGCACGCCGTCGACCATGACGGCACAGCGCGGCAGGATGCCGACGAGCCCCGGATGCTGCGCCACGACCGCCGCGCGGAGCTCGTCCAGCGTCTGCTCCGACCGCTCCTCGGCATCCGTGCCCGCAGCCTCGGCCGCCGCGGCGAAGTAGCGCAGCCGGGTCATCGCGTCTCTCCCTCGCGCACCCACTCGCCCGAGCGGCCGCCCGACTTCGCCACGATGCGCACGTCTTCGATCACGACCGAGCGGTCGAGCCCCTTGATCATGTCGACGACGGCGAGGGCGGCGACCGACACCGCGGTCAGCGCCTCCATCTCGACGCCGGTGCGGTCGGCGGTCCCGACCGTCGCCTCGACGTGCACCCCGTCGTCGACGATGTCGAGCTCGACGCTCGCGCGGTGCACGCCGATCACGTGGGCGAGGGGCAGGAGCGAGGGCGTCGACTTCGCCGCCTGGATGCCGGCGATCCGGGCGACCGCGAGCACGTCGCCCTTCGGTGCGGTGCCGTCGCGCAGCGCGGTGACGACCTCGGGGCTGCAGCGCACGAAGCCGCGGGCGGTGGCGGTGCGGACGGTCGGCTGTTTGCCGGTCACGTCGACCATGTGCGCGCGCCCTGACGCGTCGAGATGCGGGAAGCTCATCCGACCAGCATGACATCGATCGGGTCGCCCGCGGCGACGCGCTCGACCTCTGCGGGCACGATCGCGAAGGCGTGCGCGCGGGCGAGCCCGCCGGCGAGGTGCGAGCCGGAGCCACCCGCGGTCGCCGGTCGCACGGTGCGTGCCGCGAGATCGACCACGGCCGGCAGGTACTGACGGCGTCCCGGCGGTGTGGTCCAGTCGGCGTCGGCGGTGAACGACGCGCGCGGACGGTGGATCTCGGCGCGTCCCTGCAGTGCCAGCAGCGCCGGTCGCACGAAAACCTCGAACGACACGGCCACGCTCACCGGGTTGCCGGGGAGGCCGAAGACGAGCGTCCCCGACCCGAGGGCACCGAACGCCTGCGGTTTGCCCGGCTGCATGGCGACGCTCGCGAACTCCACCTCACCGCGGCCGTCGAAGGCGCCCCGCACCGGCTCGTACGCGCCCGCGCTCACGCCGCCCGTGAAGACGATCACGTCGGCACCGCGCGAGACCGCGTCGGCCGTGACGGCGGCCACGGCATCCGCCTCGTCCGGCACCCGCGAGACGAGCACGACCTCGGCGTCGGCATCCGCCACGAGCTGCTGCAGCAGCGGTCCGTTGGAATCCGGGATGCGGCCGCGCGTCGGCGCATCTCCGGGGGAGAGCAGCTCGCTGCCGGTCGAGATCACGGCGACGCGCGGAGCGCGTGTCACGGAGACCCTGTCGATGCCGGCCGCGACGGCCGCGGCGAGCTGGAAGGCACCGACGCACTCGCCCGCGTGCACGACGGTGTCACCCGCGCGCAGGTCGGCGCCGCGGCGCCGCACGAACGCACCCGGTGCCGGTGCGCGCAGCACCCGCACCTCGCCCAGTGAATCGGCGAGCCCGCCCGCGGTGTCCTCGAAGGGCACGATCGCGTCGGCGGCGGTCGGCGCCGGAGACCCCGTCATGATCCGGGCGGCCTCGCCAGCGCCGAGTGCGGGGTCGTCCGCCACGCCGGCCGGCAGATCGGCGACAACGCGCAGCGTCACCGGCGTATCCGCCGATGCGCCGGACACGTCCTCCGCGCGCACGGCGAACCCGTCCATCGCGGAGTTGTCGAACAGCGGGATGTCGTGAGCGGCGGTCGCATCCGCCGCGAGGGTGCGGCCCGCGGCATCCCGGATCGCCACCTGCTCGACGTCGAGCGTCCGCACCGCGTCGAGCACCCGTGCGAGCTGCTCCTCGACCGTGCGGCGGGCGCTCATGCGGTCACCGCCGGACGGATCGCGATCTCGTGCTGTCGTGCCGTGAGCGCGTCGATCACGGCGAGGCGGCCGAGCAGCGGTTCGCCCGCACCGGTGACGAGCTTCACGACCTCGCCCGCCAGCATCCCGCCGATCTGCACGCACAGCGCCCCGAGCACGCCGACCTGCGCGCAGCTCGGCGGTTCGCCCTCTGTGCCCGGCGGGAAGAGATCGGCCAGCACGACCGGCGGGTGACCGGCGGGCGGAGCCGACCAGAACACGGTCGCCTGCGCGTGCCACTCCTGCACGGCTCCCCACACCAGGGGGATGCCGAGCGCCTCCGCCGCGGCAGCGACGTCGCGTCGTGTGGCGAAGGAGTCGCTCGTGTCGACCACCACGTCGGCGCCCTCGAACAGGCCGGTCGCGTTCGCGGCGTCGAGCCGAACGGCCTTCGGCACCACCACCGCGCCGGGCGACAGGGCCGTGATCGCCCGCACGGCGGAGACCGTCTTCGCGGTGCCCACGTCTTCCGCGCGGTGCGCGAGCTGCCGCTGCAGGTTCGTGAGCTCCACGACGTCGTCGTCGATCACGGTGATCGTACCGACCCCGGCGGCCGCGAGGGCGAGCAGCACGGGTGAGCCGATGCCGCCGGCCCCGACCACGGCGATGTGGGATGCCGCGAGCCGCCGCTGACCCTCCTCGCCGATGCCGGCGAGCACGGCATGACGGGCGGTGCGCACGAGCTCCGCCGGGTCGAGGGCTGGTGCGGGGGCGACGAGCGGCTGCATGGAACCAGGCTATGCGCCACCGGGCTGACTCGCCGGGACCTACTCGCCCCGTCGAGACCTACCCGCCCCGTCGAGACCTACCTGGCGGGACGTGGGGGACGGTGGGTCTCGACGCGCGGGGTGGGTATCGGCGCCTCGGTGACGGAGACTGGATCCGATTCTAATCCGCTTCTGCGGATGATTTGGCCTTCTTTACCCGCATGCGCGGTAGTCTTCGAGCATGCAGAGCTTCCGTATCGCGCGCGCGGCCCAGCTGCTGGGGGTCAGCGACGACACCGTGCGCCGCTGGATCGACCAGGGGCTGCTCCCGACCACCGAAGCGGTGCCCGCTGAGATCCCCGGCGATGCGCTGGCCGCCCGGGCGATCGCGCTCGCTGATGAGATCGCCGACCCGCACGGCGCGCTGTCGAGCGCTCGTAACCGCTTCGTCGGCATCGTCACCCGCGTGCAGATCGACGGGCTGATGGCGCAGATCGACCTGCAGTCCGGTCCGCACCGCGTCGTCTCGCTCATGTCCGCCGAGGCGGCCCGCGAACTCCACCTCGAGGTCGGCTCCCTGGCCACCGCGTCCGTCAAGGCGACCCAGGTCGTCGTCGAAGTGCCGAAGGGCTGACATGAACCGCTCGATCCTCCGCTCCGCGGCCGTGCTGGCGCTCGCCGCGCTCGCCCTCACCGGGTGCTCGTCGCCGTCGTCCCAGACCGAGCCCGCGCCCGACGAGTCCGCCACCTCGGACAGCACCCCGGTGAGCGGCGACCTCACGGTCTACGCCGCCGCGTCGCTGCAGGCCGCGTTCGACGAGATCGGCGCCGCCTTCACCGACGAGAACCCCGACGTGACCTTCAGCCCCGTCTACGACGGCTCGTCGACGCTCGTGACCCAGCTGCAGGAGGGCGCTCCCGGCGACGTGTTCGCGTCGGCGGATGAGAAGAACATGGAAAAGCTCTCCGACCTCGCGATCGATCCGACGCTGTTCGCCTCGAACACGCTCGTGATCGCCGTCCCCGCGGGCAACCCCGGCGGCGTCGAGGGCCTCGCCGACCTCGCCGACGTCACGACCGTGCTGTGCGCTCCGGAGGTGCCGTGCGGCGCGGCATCCACCGCCCTGCTGTCGAACGCCGGCGTCACGGTCGAGCCCGCGAGCCTCGAGCAGAACGTCACCGCCGTGCTGACGAAGGTCGCCGCAGGCGAGGCGGATGCCGGACTCGTCTACGCCACCGACGTGGTCGGGCGCGACGACGTTGAGGTCATCGTGCCGGACGGTGCGGACGACGTCGTGAACCGCTACCCGATCGCGGCGCTCGACGGGGCTCCGAACCGCGCCGCCGCCGAGGCGTTCGTCGCCTTCGTGCTGTCGGACGCCGGACAGGAGATCCTCGCGGACCACGGGTTCGGAGCGCCGTGAGCAGTGCCGCGCGTGGCTACGCGCCGCGTGCGATCGTGGCGCCGGCGCTCATCGGCCTCGCCTTCCTGATCCTGCCGCTCGCGGCGCTCATCGCGCGCGTGCAGTGGTCGACGTTTCTCGCCGACGTGACATCGGAGGCCGCGCGGTCGGCGCTGTTCCTCTCGCTCGGCACTGGGCTGCTCGCCACCCTCATCTGTGTGATCGTGGGCGTGCCGCTCGCGCTCACGATCGCCCGTGCGGGGCCGCGCCTCGCCGCTGTGCTCCGCGCCGCGGTCACCGTGCCGCTCGTGCTCCCGCCGATGGTCGGCGGCGTCGCCCTGCTCTATCTGTTCGGACGGGCGGGGTGGCTCGGCGGACTCGGGCTCTCGTTCAGCACCCCGGCCGTCGTGCTGGCGCAGACGTTCGTGGCGCTGCCGTTCCTCGTGCTTGCGGTCGAGGGCGCTGTGCGCACCTCGGGAGTCGAGTACGAACGCACCGCCGCCGCGCTCGGCGCGAGCCGCTGGACGATCCTGCGCCGCATCACACTCCCGCTCGCCGCGCCGGGGATCGTCGCGGGCGTCGTGCTGTGCTTCGCCCGAGCGATCGGGGAGTTCGGGGCCACGGCGCTGTTCGCGGGGAACCGGCCGGGCGTGACCCAGACGATGCCGCTCGCGATCTACACGGCCTTCAACGGCGCCGGGGTTTCGCAGGGCACCGCAGTCGCCCTCGCACTGCTGCTGCTCGCGGCGGCGATCGCCGTGCTGCTCCTCGTGCGCGGGTGGCGACCGGGGGCCGCTCGATGAGCGCGCGGGATGCCGGACTGCGCGCCCGCGTCGTCGTGGCCCGGGAGCACTTCGCCGTCGACGTCGAGGTGCGGGTCGCTGCGGGGGAGACCGTCGCTGTGATGGGCCCGAGCGGAGCGGGCAAGTCGACACTGCTGCAGGCGCTGGCCGGATTCGCGACGCTCGGCGCGGGCGAGATCGCCGTCGACGGACGGGTGGTCGACCGAGTGTCCACGCCGCGAGTGCGCACGGAGCCGATGCGGCGCGGCATCGTGCTGCTCGGACAGAACCCCCGCCTCTTCCCGCACCTGAGCGTGCGCGAGAACGTCGCCTTCGGACCCCGCGCGGCGGGAACCCCGGCGGATGCCGCCCGGCGCGACGCCGACGACTGGCTCGCCCGCGTCGGACTCCCCGGTGCCGGCGACCGCCGCCCGCAGGAGCTCTCGGGCGGCGAGGCCCAGCGCGTCGCCGTCGCCCGAGCGCTCGCCGCATCGCCGCGGGTCGTGCTGCTCGACGAGCCGCTCGTGGCGCTCGATCCCGACACCGCGGGGGACATCAGGCGGATGCTGCGCGAGCAGCTCACGGACACGACCACCGTCGCGGTGACGCATGACGCCGCGGACGCGGTAGCGCTCGCCGACCGGCTCGTCGTGATCGAGGCGGGGCGGATGACGCAGCAGGGAGAGGTGCGCGAGGTGCTCGCGGCACCGGCATCCGCCTTCGTCGCGTCGATCGCCGGCGTGAACCGCATCGAGGGGGTCGCGAGCGGCGGCGGCTGGCGGCGAGGCGGCGTGCGGCTGCTCGCCGCGGATGCCGCATCGCAGGCGCTCGCCGCCGGGGACGGGGCAGGGCTGGCCGCCGTCTTCCGCCCGAGCGACGTGCACCCGGTCGCGGAGGGCGGCGCCGTGAATTCGTGGCCGGCTGTCGTGAGGCGAATCGAACCGACGCTGGCGGGGGTGCGCGTGCTCACCGACCTCGGCGCCGTCGACCTGTCGCTGCCTGACGCAGGCGCTCTGCGCCCGGGCGACGCGCTGACTCTGCACGTCGCCCCGGAGCACGTGCGGTTCGTCGCAGCATCCTGACCCCTCTTCGCCGACCCACCCCTTTCTGCGCGAGCCACCCCTTTGCGGCGGGCGCGGAAGGGGGTGGCTCGCGCAGAAAGGGGTGGGTCGGCGCAGGTGGCGATGCGGGAGCGTGAGAGGGGTGGTCGGCGCAGAGGAAGAGCAGGCGAGGATGCGGAACGGGCCCCGACGTCGCTCATGCGGGTTAGGGTCGAACCATGGCGGGGAACGGGGAGAGGCGATGACCGCGGTGCCGGTCGCGATCGGGCGGCGGATGACCGCTCCCGATGCTGCCCTCGCGGCCATGGGCGACCGCCTCGTCGACACCCACGGGCGCGTGCATCGCGACCTGCGCATCTCGCTCACCGATCGCTGCTCGCTGCGCTGCACCTACTGCATGCCCGAGCAGGGCAACGAGTGGCTCGCGCGCTCCAGCATCCTGTCGACCGACGAGATCGTCGAGGTGGCCGAGGTCGCGGCGAGCCTCGGCATCCGCACGTTCCGCCTCACCGGCGGCGAGCCGCTGCTGCGCCGCGACATCGTCGATGTGGTGCGCCGCATCGCCCGGATCGAGGGCGCCGACGGGCCGGTCGAGGTCGCCATGACGACGAACGGCATCAGCCTCGCCGACAAGCTCCCCGCGCTCATCGACGCCGGTCTCACGCGGCTCAACATCAGCATCGACACGATCGACCGGCAGAGGTTCGCCGACCTGACCCGGCGAGACCGTCTCGACGATGTGCTCGAGGGGATCGCCGCCGCCGCGGCATCCGAACTCCGCCCCCTCAAACTGAACGCCGTCGCGATGCGAGGCGTGAACGACGACGAGTTGGCCGACCTCGTCGAGTTCGCGATGAGCGTCGGTGCGCAGCTGCGCTTCATCGAGCAGATGCCGCTGGATGCCGGGCACACGTGGGACCGCGCCTCGATGGTGACGCGCGAAGAGATCCTCGAGGCGCTCGGTGAGCGGTGGCGGCTCGACCCCGTGCCAGGCCGCGGCGGTGCGCCCGCCGAGAAGTGGCGCATCGACGGCGGCCCGCACGAGGTCGGAGTGATCGCCTCGGTGACCGCCCCGTTCTGCGGCGCCTGCGACCGACTGCGCCTCACCGCCGACGGGCAGTTCCGCAACTGCCTCTTCTCGAACGCGGAGTACGACCTCGCGGCCGTGCTGCGCGAGGAGCAGGGATCCGGCTCCGCCGCGCGGGCTGATGCGATCGCCGACCTGCTGCGCTCGTGCGTGCACGGCAAGCTGCCGGGGCACGCGATCAACGACCCCTCCTTCCTTCAGCCCGCTCGTGGCATGAACGCGATCGGCGGCTGACCCCCGCGCGGGCGGGCTTGCGACACCCCCAGAGTCCTGGGAGCATCGCCTGGTGACGACTGCCGCCCGAGACACCGAGAGCGTCGTCGACGTGAACGAGCTCGCCGGCCTCGACCGCGGACGGCAGCGCTGCGAATGCGACCACGGAGACGACAGCGGCTATGCGCCGTGCGGGCGCCGCGCCACGTGGCGCGTGTCGATCGACTGCCTCTGCGGAGAAGGACATCCGCGGCAGGTCGAGATCCTCTGCTCCCGGTGTCTGCGCACGCTCCGCGAGTCGCACGGCGACGAGGCGATCACCGCCCGTCGGCTCTGATCCCGGCTCTCACCGCACGACTGTGGTGTGCGCGGCGAGCGCCGTTGCCGTCTCCCAGTCCGGCTGCGCGCCCACTCCGCCGCTGCCGCGGGTCGACGCCGTGCCACAGGCCACCGCGAGGCGCAGCGCGTCCTCGAGTGGCACCCCGTGCAGCATCCCGGCGATGAACCCCGCGGCGAGCGTGTCGCCGGCGCCGACCGTGTCGGCGAGCTCGCCGTCGAGGGGCGGCACGGTGGCGCGCACGCGCTCGACCTCTCCGTCCGAGAGGCGGGCCGCATACGCTCCGTCGGCGCCGAGCTTCGCCACGACGACGGCATCCTGCGGCATGATCCCGAGCAGCTCCCTGACGGCGTCGTCGATGCGGGCGGCGCCCGTGACGCCCGTCAGCTCCTCCTCGTTGCCGAAGAAGACGTCGACGTGCGGGAGCAGCGTCAGGATGCCGGAGTCCCACCGCTCCGCCGGGTCGAAGTTGCCGTCGAGCGAGGTCCGCACCCCGGCGGCTCGCGCCGCTCCGAACAGCGCCGGGGCGTCGCCCTGCAGCGCGTGCTGCAGGAAGTAGCTGCCGATGTGCAGGTGCGATGCATCCTGCAGGTCCTCCGCCGTGACGTCGGCGGCGCGCACGGTGCCGATCGACCCCATCGAGGTGAGGATGGCGCGGTCGCCGTCCGGGCGCGTGAGGTGAGTGGACGCTCCGGTGGGCAGTGAGTCGTCGATGCGCACACCCGAAGGGTCGACCCCGCGCCGCCGCAGCTCCTCGTCGAGGTAGCGTCCGAACGTGTCGTCGCCGCGCACGCTGATCAGGCGCGTGTCGATGCCGAGGGCTGCCGCGCCGCATGCGGTGATCGCCGAGGAGCTGCCCATCGTGAGCGTCGTGCGCGGCACGATCTGCTCGTGCTGCCCGAACCGGATCTCATCGTCGCCGGTGGCGATGATGAGATCGACGCAGAGTTCGCCGATCACCAGCAGGCGGCCTACGGATGCTGCGGCAGCCATCCTCTTCCCTCTCCTTGCGCGTCGCGTCGGCGCAACTTCCGCGGCCATCCGTCACTTCTGCGGCCATCGCGGCCGCTCTTGGCCGCCGACGTTGCTCTCGGCCGCCGAAGTGACCTCCGCCGTCAGTCCAGGAACTCCCGTGCCGCGGCGCTCAGCGCCGTGACGCCCACCTCGATGGTCGGGTGGATCTCGGGCGCGAAGAACGGCGAGTGGTTGGTGGGGATGTCTTTGTCGAGGGTGCCGGCCGCCATCGCCGTCTGGAACTTCACCGGGTCGACGCCGCCCCAGAACCAGAACACGAGCGGAGCGCCCGAGTCGCGGGCGAACCACGACACGTCCTCGCTGCCGGTGAACATGCCGGGGTCGATGACGGCGGTCTCGCCGAGCGCCTTCTGCAGAGCCGACGTGACGCGCGCGGTCGCCTCGGCGTCGTTGATGGTCGGCGGCAGGGTGTGGTCGGTGCGGATCTCGGGCTCGCGCTCGGCTCCGGATGCCGCGGCCTCGGCGCGCACGATGCGCTCCACGCTCGCGAGCACCTTGTCACGCATCTCGTCGGTGGGGTAGCGCAGGCTCAGCTCGAGCTTCGCCTCGGCGGGGATGATGTTGTTCTTCAGCCCGGCGTGGATCGATCCGACCGTCACGACCGCGACGTCGCGCGGATCGACCTCGCGCGATGCGATCGTCTGCAGCCGCATGACCGTGGCCGCCGCCATGACGACGGGGTCGATGGTCGAGTGGGGGCGCGAGCCGTGCCCGCCACGCCCGTGCAGGGTGACGGTGAGCCCGTCGGATGCCGCCATCTGCGTGCCGGGCCGCACGCCGATCGTGCCGGCGGGCAGTGGCGTCACGTGCTGGCCGAGCACCACGTCGGGGCGGGGGAGACGGTCGAGGATGCCGTCGTCGAGCATCGCCCGCGCACCGGCGCCGTACTCCTCGGCGGGCTGGATGATCACGACGAGCGTGCCGGACCAGTCTGCACGGTCGGCGACGAGACGCTCGACCGCTCCGATCATGGCGGTCACGTGCATGTCGTGGCCGCACGCGTGCATGACGGGCACGGTGTTGCCGGCCGGATCGATTCCGGTCGCTGTGCTGGCGTACGCGAGACCGGTCTCTTCGCCGACGGGCAGGGCGTCCATGTCGGCACGAGCCCACACCACCGGGCCGTCGCCGTTCTCGAGCACGCCGATCACTCCGGTGACCCCCACGCCCTCCTGCACGTCGAGTCCGAGGTCGCGCAGGTGTGCGGCGGCGATGCCGGCGGTGCGGGTCTCCTGGAACGAGAGCTCGGGATGCTGGTGCAGGTCGATGTAGAGCGCTTCGAGGTCGATCGTCATGGCCCCGAGCCTACTCGCGGCCGCTCAGCGGCATCCCCTCTCCCTCGCCGCCGACTCCCCCGGCCCTCTCTCTCGCCGAACTCTCTCCCGCCACCCGATTGTTTCGCCGCCGAAGCCCACCTCGCGCGCCGAAGCCCACCTCGCGCGACGTTGCCCAGGGTGGGTCTCGACGTGCGGGGTGGGTTTCGGTGCAGAGGCTCGACGTGCGGGGTGGGTTTGGGTGCAGAAGGGCGGCGTGCGGGCGTGCGGGGAGGCTGCGAGGCGATGCGGCGGTCAGTGACGGTACGAGGCGAGCGACGGCCCGGGGTGCAGCACCCCGTTCACGATCGCCCTGATCGCGAACTCGCTCGCCTCTCCGAGATCGAACACGTCGCGGTGCAGGAGCCACTGCAGCTGCAGTCCGTCCATGACGGCGAGGATGCTGGCGGCCGCCGTGGCGATCGTGTCGGGCTCGGTCACGCCCTCCTGGGCGCACAGTTCGCGGAAGGCCTCGGTCACCTCGCGGCGCAGCGTCGTATAGCGCTCCTCGAAGTACTCCCGCCCCGGGTGATTGTCGGTGACCGACTCCGACGACAGCACGGTGTACGCCTGCACGATGCCAGGACGCAGCTCGTTGGCGATGGCCGTGCGCACGAGGTGTAGGAAGAGCTCCGGCCCGCCCGGGATGTGCTTCTCGGCGAGGTCCTGCACGTCGGCCTGATCGCGATAGGCGAGCACCTCGAGCAGCAGCTTCTGCTTCGACCCGAAGTGGTGCAGCACCCCGGCGTGGGTGATCCCCACCTGTTCGGCGACGTCGGCGAGGGTGCCGTTCGTGGAGCCCTTGTTGCCGAAGATCTCCACGGCGGCCTTGAGGATCTGCTCGCGTTTCTCACGCGTGGCAGGGCGGACGGGCGGCTTCGCGACGGCATCCTTCGGCATGGCTCCTCCTCTCGTGGATGACCCTACTTGCCAACCTTACTTACTAACGAGTAACCTCGCACCAGCTTACTTTCTCGCCAGTAAGCAAATCCGGAACGGATGCCGGAACATCCGTGCCCACAGCACAACGACCCGTGCCCAAGGAGAAGCAATGAAGCTCAGAAAGTCCCTCATCGCCGCGCTCGCGGTCGGCGCCCTCGGCGCCACGGTCCTCGCCGGTTGCTCGTCGGACGGCGGTTCCGGCGACAGCTCGGGCGGCGGCGCCGCCCTCACGATCGCGAAGCCCGACGGTGCGATCACCACCGAGTCGAACAACCCCTTCGTCGGCGACTCGTCGGCCTCGAAGTACGGCTACGGCAAGGTCATCTTCGAGACGCTCGGCCTCGTCAACCAGACCGGCGACCGCGAGACCACGCCGTGGCTCGCCGAGAGCATCGAGTGGAACGACGACTACACCGCCGTGACCGTCGTGCCCCGCAAGGACGTCACCTGGAGCGACGGCGAGCCCTTCACCGCCGACGACATCGTCTACACCTACGAGCTCGTCTCGACCCCCGCGCTCGACACGGCAGGTCTGAAGTTCGAGGGAGCGACCGTCGAGGGCGACGCCGTCACCCTGACCTTCGGAGAGTCGAAGTTCGTCAACCAGTCCCGCGTGCTGCACGTGCCGATCGTGCCCAAGCACATCTGGGAGAACCTCGACGATCCGGCCACCGACCCGGTCAAGGGCGACGATCTCGTCGGCACCGGACCCTACGCGCTGTCGAACTGGTCGACCGAGTCGGTCACGCTCGAGGCCCGCGACGACTACTGGGGCGGCGACCTCGCCGTGCCGGAGCTGCACTACGTGTCGTACGGCGACAACACCGCTCTCACCACGGCCCTCTCGCAGGGCGAGGCCGACTGGGCGCAGGCGTTCATCCCGCAGATTCAGGAGCAGTTCCTCGACTCCGACCCCGAGCACAACAAGTTCTGGGCGGCCCCGACGACCGGCTCCGCGACTCTCTTCATGAACCTGCAGGAGAAGCCGTTCGACGACGTCGTGTTCCGCCAGGCTCTCGCCTGGGTCATCGACCGCGACGCCTACGTCGACATCGCCCGCGAGGGTGCGAGCGAGCCCGTGTGGTCGGTCACCGGCCTCTCGTCGATCCTCGAGGACGAGATCCAGCCCGAGTTCCAGGGCCAGGACTACTCGGTGGATGCCGAGAAGGCGCGCGACCTGCTCGAGTCGGCCGGCTACACGTGGAAGGACGACGCGCTGATCGATCCCGACGGCACCCCCGTCTCGTTCACCCTCTCCGTGCCCTCCGGCTGGAGCGACTGGAACACCGCCCAGGAGCTCATCGCCGAGGACGTCAAGGAGGGCATCGGCGCCGAGGTCAAGATCGACATGCCCGACTGGGGCGGCTGGGCCGACCCGCGCGACAACGGCACGTTCTCGGCCATCATCCACTGGCTGGAGGACAGCGGCACGGCCTACGGCCTCTACACGTCGACCATGGACCCGCGCTGGATCTCGCCCGAGGGCGTCGCCGGTTTCAACTTCGGCCGCTTCGACGACCCCGCCGCGACCGAGGCGCTGAACGCCTACGCCAACGCCGCGTCGGATGAGGAGCGCACCGCCGCCCTCGACACCATGCAGACGATCTTCGTCGACCAGGTGCCGGCGATCCCGCTCGGAGCCCACCCGCTGCTCGGCGAGTTCAACACCCGCAACTACGTGGGATGGCCGTCGGAGGAGGACCCGTACGCGTCCGCCGACCCGACGCAGCAGAACATCGTGCTGATCCTCACGAAGCTGAAGCCGGCCGAGTAAGACGCGTCGTACGGGGCGTTTCGTCTCACAGCGAAGCTCCTCGCTCAACGACCGGTGCTCGGTCGTTGAGCGAGCGGAGCGAGACGAAACGCCCCCACCCTGAAGGAGCACCATGTCAGAACCCCTGCTCAGCGTGCGCGACTTCTCGGTCGTGTACGACGTCGATCCGCCCGTCGAGGCGGTGAGGAACGTCACGCTCGAACTGCAGCGCGGCGAGATACTCGGTCTCGCCGGAGAGAGCGGATGCGGCAAGACCACCCTCGCGTACGGCGTGCAGCGTCTGCTGCGGGCACCGGCCGTGATCGCCGGAGGCAGCGTGACGTTCCACGATGCATCCGGGATCGACGTCGACGTCAACGCGCTCGACGTCGAGGCGATGCAGCGGTTCCGCTGGGACAAGGTGTCGATGGTCTTCCAAGGCGCGATGAACGCCCTGAACCCCGTGGCGACGATCGGATCGCAGCTCGAGGACGTCTTCGAGATCCACCGCCCCGATATGACGAAGAGACAGCGGCGGGCAGAGGCCGAGGACCTGCTCGAGATCGTCAAGGTCGGCCGTCAGCGCATCGCCTCGTTCCCGCACGAGCTGTCCGGCGGCATGCGCCAGCGCGTGATGATCGCGATGGCGCTCGCCCTGCGTCCGCAGCTCATGATCATGGACGAGCCGACCACCGCGCTCGATGTGCTCGTGCAGCGGGAGATCCTGAAGCAGATCTCGCAGCTGCGCCACGAGTTCGGTTTCTCGGTCATCTTCATCACTCACGACCTGCCGCTGCTTCTGGAGATCAGCGACCGCATCGCGATCATGCGCGCGGGCGAGATCGTCGAGCTGGCGACGGCCGAGCGGATCTGGACCGATCCGCAGAACGAGTACACCAAGACGCTGCTGTCGTCGTTCCCGCGCCTGACGGGCGAGAGAGGAGTGCTGACGCGATGACCACCCTCGAACTCGCGAACGTCTCGAAGATCTACAACGTCCGCGGCGCAGGCCAGCTCAAGGCCCTCGACGACGTGAGCTTCACGCTCACCTCCGGCCGCACGATCGGCCTCGTCGGGCAGTCCGGGAGCGGCAAGTCGACGATCGCGAAGATCCTCACCCAGCTCGAGACGCCGACCAGCGGAGAGGTGCGCCTCGACGGCAAGCCGATCCCGCGGCGGGGCAGGGGGCTGCGCGCCTACCGCCAGCAGCTGCGCATGGTGTTCCAGGACCCGTTCGCCTCGCTCAACCCGTACCACTCCATCCGATACCACCTGGAGCGCCCGCTCCGCCTCGACGACGTCGTGCCGAAGAAGGAGACGGATGCCGAGGTGCGCCGCCTCCTCGAGCGCGTGCGCCTCGACGCGGATGCGGTGATCGACCGCCGTCCGCACGAGCTGTCCGGCGGACAGCGGCAGCGGGTCGCGATCGCGCGCGCCCTGGCATCCCGCCCTCGTCTGCTCGTCGCCGACGAGCCCGTGTCGATGCTCGACGTGTCGATCCGACTCGGTGTGCTGAACCTGCTCGCCGACCTGCAGCGCGAGGAGGGTCTGGGCGTGCTGTACATCACGCACGACCTCGCGACGGCCCGTCACTTCAGCGACGAGATCATGGTGCTGAACCAGGGCCGCGTCGTCGAGTACGGCGACGCCGACGACGTCATCCTCGACCCGCAGGATCCGTACACCCGCGAGCTGCGGGCGGCATCGCCCGACCCCGAGAAGCACTTCGCCTCGGCCGGATCGCCCTCGTCGGGAACCACAGGAGGAGCACAGTGACCACCGCATCCCCCGAGCTCGGCCAGACCGGGTTGAATCCCGAAGACGGCAGGCCGGACGCGCTGGAGGTCGGCACCACGGCGACCACCGCGCAGAAGGGTCGCAGGATCGTGCCGTGGCGCTTCTTCCTCGGCCGCGCGGGCTTCTACCTGTTCACCCTGTGGGCGGCCATCACGATCAACTTCTTCCTGCCGCGGTTCATGAAGGGCGACGCGGTCAGCTCGTACCTCGCCCGCAACCGCAACGTCAGTCCCGAGGCGGCGGAATCCCTCCGCATCCTGCTCGGCATCGACTCCGACAAGTCGCTGTGGCAGCAGTACGTCGAGTACTGGGGCACGCTGCTGCGCGGCGATCTGGGCATCTCGACGCTGCACGGTCTGCGGCCCGTGGCCGAGGTGCTCGGTGCCGCGCTGCCGTGGACCCTCGGCCTCGTCGGCCTCGCGACGATCATCTCGTTCGCCCTCGGCACGGTCGGCGGCGCGATCGTCGGATGGAAGCGGGGGAGCCGGCTCGACGCCCTCATCCCGATCACGACGTTCTTCAACACCATCCCGTACTTCTGGCTCGGTCTCATCGCGATCGCGGTGTTCTCGTCGACCCTGAAGTGGTTCCCGTCGTCGCACGCCTACGACAAGGGGCAGTCGCCGGAGTGGAGTCTCGACTTCGTCGGCCAGGTCATCGCGCACGGCACGCTGCCCGCGGTCACCATCATCATCGCCTCGCTCGGCGGATGGATGCTGGGCATGCGCAACATGATGCTGACCGTGCTCGACGAGGACTACATCACCGTCGCGCAGGCCAAGGGCATGCCGAACCGCCGGGTGCTGTGGGCCTACGCCGCCCGCAACGCGGTGCTGCCGCAGATCCAGAGCTTCGCGCTGTCGATCGGCTTCATCGTCGGCGGCACCATCGTCATGGAGATGGTGTTCAGCTACCCCGGCGTCGGCAAGCTGCTGCTCGACGCCACCAACGCGAAGGACTTCGCCCTCATGCAGGGCGTGTTCCTCGTGATCACCCTGTCGGTGCTGATCGCCAACATCCTCGCCGACATCGTCTACGCATACCTCGACCCGCGCACGCGCCAGACGGAGGCCTGACATGAGCGTCCCCACCCAGTCGGACACCACCGCACCCGACGGCAGCGCCCTCGCCACCGGGATGCCGGAGACGGCGACGTTCCGCACGGCCGGCGTCGACGGTGAGCCGCCGCGCAAGACGTTCTGGTCGCAGCTGGCGCAGGCGTTCGCGATGTTCCGCAACCGCAAGTCGATCGCGGGCCTGATCATCCTCGGGGTGTTCGTGCTCGTGGCGATCTTCGCCCCGCTCATCGCGCCGTACGGCCCGACGCAGAAGGACCGCACGGCGCTGCGTCAGCCGCCCTCGTTCGAGCACTGGCTCGGCACCACCCACATGGGCGAGGACGTGCTCAGCCAGATCATCTTCGGCACCCGCGGCGTGGTGGTGGTCGGCTTCCTCTCGGCGATCATCGCCACGGTCATCGCCATCACGATCGGCGTCATCGCCGGTTATGTGCGCGGCTGGAAGAGCGAGTCGCTGTCGGCGCTGACCAACGTGTTCCTGGTGATCCCGGGCATCCCGCTGATCATCATCGTCGCGTCGCAGTTCGAGAACCCGCCGCTCATCGTGATCGCCGCGGTGCTCGGCCTCACCGGCTGGGCGTGGGGTGCGCGCGTGCTGCGCGCGCAGACCATGTCGCTGCGCAATCGCGACTTCATCCAGGCCGCCCGAGCCAACGGCGAGCCTCTGCGACGCATCATCACGGTCGAGATGCTGCCGAACCTCATGGCCCTCATCGCGTCGAGCTTCGTCGGCACCGTGACAGCCGCGATCCTCGGCCTCACCACGCTCGCCTTCATCGGCGTGATCCCGGTGAGCAACCTCAACTGGGGCACGATCCTCTTCTGGGCGCAGCAGAACGGCGCCTTCCCGCGGCTGTGGTGGTGGTACGTGCCGGCCGGACTCTGCATCGCGATCATCGGCGTCGCGCTCTCGCTCATCAACTTCGGCATCGACGAGTACGTCAACCCGCGGCTGCGCTCCGCGGGCGAGCGGGCCCGCGCCATGAAGAAGAAGGGCTTGAACGTGAACGACCCGGTGACGGCGGTGCGCAGCATCCCGACTCCGGCGTCCGCGCCGCCCGCCTCGAACGACCCGCACACCGAGAACGCGAAGTGATGACCTCTCCCACCCTGACCGACTCCCTGCCCTACCTCGACCCCGCACTGCCGATCGCCGCCCGCGTCGCCGACCTCCTCGACCGCATGACGGTCGAGGAGAAGGTCGGGCAGATGCTGCAGCTCGACGCCCGCGACGATCTCGACGACCACGTCCTGCGGCGTCACGTCGGATCGATCCTGCACACCTCGCCGGAGCGGCTGATCCGCGCGAACGAGCTGACGGCGCAGACGCGGCTGCGCATCCCGCTGCTCGTCGGCGAGGACTGCATCCACGGCCACTCGTTCTGGCCGGGCGCCACGATCTACCCGACCCAGCTGGGGATGGCGGCGTCGTGGGACGCCGAGCTCGTCGAGAGGGTGGCTCGCGCCACCGCGGTCGAGGTCGCCGCGACCGGCATCCACTGGACCTTCTCGCCGGTGCTGTGCATCGCCCGCGATCTGCGCTGGGGCCGCGTCGACGAGACGTTCGGAGAGGACCCGTTCCTCATCGGCGAGCTCGCCTCGGCGATGGTGCGCGGGTACCAGGGCGACGGTCTCGACGACCCGACCGCGATCCTCGCGACCGCCAAGCACTTCGCCGGATACTCCGAGACGCAGGGCGGACGCGACGCGAGCGAGGCCGACATCTCGCGGCGCAAGCTGCGCTCGTGGTTCCTTCCGCCGTTCGAGCGCGTGGCCCGTGAGGGATGCCGCACCTTCATGCTGGGCTACCAGACCACCGACGGCGTGCCGATCACGGTCAACGACTGGCTGCTCAGCGACGTGCTGCGCGGCGAGTGGGGGTACACCGGCACCCTCATCACCGACTGGGACAACGTCGGCCGTATGGTCTGGGAGCAGCAGGTGCAGCCCGACTACACGCACGCCGCCGCCGCGGCGGTCAAGGCCGGCAACGACATGGTCATGACGACGCCCGGATTCTTCGAGGGGGCGCTGGACGCGGTCGAGCGCGGGATGCTGGCGTCGAGCGACTTCGACGCGGCGGTCGCCCGCATCCTCACCCTCAAGTTCGAGCTCGGGCTGTTCGAGGACCCGCGGCTCCCGCAGGAGGGACTGGATGCCGTGGTCGGCAGCCCCGCGCACGCCGACCTGAACCTCGAGGTCGCCCGCCGCTCGCTCGTGCTGCTCGAGAACGACGGCACTCTGCCGCTCTCGCCCGCCGCCCCGCTGTCGGTGGCGGTGGTCGGTCCGCTCGCCGACGACGCGCAGACGCAGCTCGGCGACTGGGCGGGAGGATCCGGCCAGGCAGGATGGCTCGACGGCCAGCCCCGTGACATGATCACCACCGTGCTCGACGGCCTCTCCGGAGTCGAGGGTTGGACCGTGACGCACGCCCGCGGCGCCGACATCCTCACGCTCGAGGAGGACCCCCGAGGGGCGACGTTCCCCGACGGACAGCCGCGCCCTCCCGTCGTCATGCCTGCCGCGCCCGACGAGGCGCTGGTCGCCGAGGCGGTCGCCGCAGCCTCGGCATCCGATGTCGTCGTCGCCGTCGTCGGAGACCGCATCGAACTCGTGGGAGAGGGGCGCTCGACCGCGACCCTCGAACTGATCGGCGGGCAGAACGCCCTGCTCGACGCGCTGATCGCGACCGGGAAGCCCGTCGTCGTCGTGCTGCTGGCGTCGAAGCCGCTCGTGCTTCCGGCATCCGTCTCGCAGGCCGCAGCCGTCATCTGGGCGGCGAATCCCGGCATGCAGGGCGGCAGGGCGCTCGCCGAGATCGTCACGGGAGCCGTCGAGCCATCGGGTCGCCTGCCGATCTCGTTCGCGCGTCACGTCGGACAGCAGCCGACGTACTACAACCAGATCCGCGGGCAGCACGGCGACCGGTACGCCGACCTCACGCAGTCGCCCGCCTGGGCGTTCGGCGAGGGCCTGTCGTACTCGACCGTGGCGTACTCGGATCTCATGGTCGCGTCCGGGGTGCTGTCGCTCGGCGACGCGGTCGTGGCCGAGGTGACCGTGACGAACACCGGCTCGCGGCCGGTGCGCGAGACCGTGCAGGTGTACGTGCGCGACGAGGTCACGAGCGTCAGCTGGACCGACCGCGAGCTCAAGGCCTACCGCCAGGTCGACCTCGCGCCGGGGGAGAGCCGCGTCGTGCGCGTCGAGGTGCCGGTGGCGGAGTGCTCGATCGTCGATGCGGCCGGTGTGCGCCGCGTCGAGCCGGGGGCGTTCGCCCTGCTCGTCGGACCGAGCTCGCGCGAGCAGTCGCTGCTGTCCGCGTCGTTCACGGTCGCGTAGCGCCGGCGTCTCCGTCCCTGCACCCCCGCCGACGCCCACCACTCCCGTCGAGGCCCACCACCCGCGACGTCTGGCGTGGTGGGCCTCGGCGCGCAAGGTGGGTTTCGACGCCGGGCGGAGGGTCGCGTGACAGGGCCCGCTCAGCGACTGCTGCCGGCGATCACACCCTCTTTGACGAAGCGTTGCGCGGCGAGCACGAGCACCAGTGCGGGGAGACTCGCGATGAGCGACGCGCCCATCGTCGCCGCCCATGTGTTCAGATTCGAGTTCGCGAGGGAGTAGATGAAAACCGTGACCGGGTACATGTCCGTCTGGGTGACGAGCGTGAGCCCGAACAGCAGGTCGCCCCAGGAGAAAAGGAATGTGAACACCCCGGCCGTGATCACGGCGTTGCGCGACAGCGGGACCACGATCCGCCGCAGCACGCCGAGCGGTCCCAGGCCGTCCAACGTCGCCGCCTCGATGACCTCGGAGTCGAAGCGCAGCATGAACGACCGCAGAAGGATGATCGCGAACGGGATACCGGCGGTCGAGTTGGCGAGGATCAGGCCGATGTAGCTGTTCAGAACGCCCCACGTGTTGAACATCGCGTAGAACGAGTTCGCGAGCACGATGCTCGGGATCGTCTGCGCGAGCAGGAGGAGCACGAGCGCCAGGCTGACCGCCCTCGACCGCAGCCGGCTCAGCGCGAACGCCGCGGGCACCGCGACGAGCAGCGTCAGGAGGACGGAACCCACCGCCGTGATCAGGCTCACGCGCAGACCGTCGAGCCCTCCGTCCTCGAACGCGGTCGCGTAGCCGTCGAATCCCGGCGCAGCCGGAAACCACTCGGTGTCGGTCGAGTTCGCCTGCGGCTGCAGGGATGCCGAGACCATCCAGTACACCGGGAACAGGTACACGATCAGGATGCCGACGGTGAGGAGCGTCCAGAACCAGCCGCGTGCGCGACGAGGCAGGCGCGCGCTCATCGCTCCGCTCGTTCTCTGCGCGCGGACAACCAGGTGTACCCGATGGCGAACACGAGGCTGATGCCCAGCAGCAGCATGCCGTAGGCCCCCGCATGCCCGAACTCGAAGAGCTGGAACGCCGAGCGGTATGACAGCACGCCCAGGGTCATCGTGCTGTTCGCCGGACCTCCCTGGGTGAGCGCGAGCACGAGATCGACGATGAGCAGGTTGAAGACGACGCTCATCACGACCAGCACCGAGACCACGGGCCAGATGCTGGGGATGATGATGTGCCACAGCCGCGCGCCGGCGCCGGCACCGTCGAGTTGGGCCGCCTCGAGATGCTCCGACGGCACCTGCTTCAGCGCGGCGGCGAGGATCGTCGACCAGTACGGCAGGCTCGCCCAGACGGCGACGACGATCACGCAGGCGAGGGCCGTGGCCGGATCGGCGAGCCAGGCGTTCGTGGGCAGCCCGAGGGTGCGCAGCACGTCGTTGATCGCGCCGTCGCCCGCGAGCAGCGACTTCCAGATCGTCGCCACCACCACGGCCGGGAGCAGCCAGGGAAGGAGGATCAGGGTGGGGAGCCAGCGGCTGCCGGGGAAACGCCGGGTGAAGAGCAGCGCGAGCGCGAGCCCGATCACGAGCTCGGCGCTCACGGCGACGACCGTGATCGTCAGGGTGTTGACCACCGCGGTGCCCGTGACCTCGGCGCCGAACACGTCGGCGAAGTTCTGCAGGCCGACGAACGGCGCCTCCCCGGTGATGAAGGTTCCGGTCGTGAAGTCGGTCGTGCTCATGAACACGCCGTACCCGAGAGGGAACAGGAAGAAGGCGGCGAAGAACACGATCGCGGGGACGAGGAACGCCCACAGTTCGAGGTTCCGGCGCCGGACGAGGTCGACGCCGAAGCGCCCGGGACGACGTGTCCCCGGGCGCTCCGGCGCTGCGACGGCTGCCGCCATCAGCTCTGGTCGGCCTTGCGCAATGCCTCCTCGGCGCTGGCGCCGTTGACCGTGGCGTCCTGCAGAGCGTCGACGTACTTCTGCTGCAGGGTGTTCCACTCGGTGCCGAGCGTCGCCGGGTTGAAGGCGTTCTCGACGGGGGCGACGAACGCGTCCGCGGCGGGCACCTGCTCGACGAACGCATCCTGTGCGGCGCTGAGAGCCGGGACATAGCCGCCCTTCACCGCGGTGTCGACCTGGTTCTCCTCAGAGACGCGGCAGTCGATCAGGGCTGCCGCGGCCTTCTCGCGCTTCTCGTCGCCCTGCACGGGCACGGTGTACGCATAGCCGAGCAGTCCGACGCTGCTCTCGTCCGCGCTCGTTCCGGCGGGGATCGAGAACGTGCCGTAGTCGAAGTCGATGCTCGTGTCGACGAGGTTCCATGGTCCGGACACGGTGATCGCGGCCTTGCCGGAGGTCCACTGGTCGATGCCCTCCCAGCCCCAGTTCACGAACTCCTTCGAAAGGCTGCCGTCGTCGACGAGGGTCTTGTAGAGGTCGACGGCGGCCACGGCTCCGTCGCTCGTCACGTCGGCCGGGTCGCCGCCGGCGCTGAGGAGGAACGGCAGGAAGTACGACGAGGTCGAGCCGTCGCCGGCGATGCCGGGAAGCGCGATACCGAAGTGGTCGGGGGTCGTGGTCGCCTTCGCAGCGGCGATGAGCTCGTCGAACGTCGTCGGCAGCTCGGTGATGCCGACTTCGTCGAAGTACGCCTTGTTGTAGAAGACCGAGTAGTCCTCGACCTGCACGGGAAGCCCGTACAGCCCGTCGTCGTAGCGGCCGAGGGCGGCGACGGATTCGGCCTGGCCGTCGGTGGCGAGTCCGAGTTCGTCGAGGTCGGCGAGCACGCCCTGCGCCGCGAGCGTGGGCAGCTGCGTGTCGGTGTTCACGAGGGCGATGTCGGGCAGCGACTTCGAGCTCGCCGCCTGGAGGAGGCTCGTCGTGTAGTCGCCCGACAGCGTCTCGACGTCGACCGTGATGCCGAGGTCGGCCGCGCACTGCTCGAAGTACTCCTTCTGCAGCGTCTGGTAGGGGTCGAAGTCGATGCTGTTCCACACCGTCAGCTCGACGCCGTCGAAGTCGGAGTCGGACTCGGAGGACGGGGCGGTGGAGCCGGCGCAGCCGGCGAGGAGCGCGGCCGCGGCGAGTCCGGCTGCGGCCGGGATCGCCGCGCGGAGGGCGCGCGTGCGGGAGGAGCTCATGGCGGGTCCTTAGCTCGACCGGGCTGTGACCGATCGTCGGGAGAAGGGAGGGCGGGATGCCGTGGCATGAGTCTCGTGGAGCGGACCGGGGTCGGCCACGGTCCCGGAAACATGGCGACACACGATGACACGGAACGACTCCGACGGGATCCGCCCGCCTCCCCTTCAGCGGCGCCCGGCGCTCGCCGGGTGGTCTGCCCCGAGGCGATCCGACCGGTCGGTGCGAAGACGCGAGCGGAGCGTGCCGGTCTGCGGGGCGCCTCCATAGAGGCCGCGCTCCCGGAGCCGGGGAACCAGCAGCTCGGTGAAGTCGTCGAGCGTGCCGGGCGACAGGAACTGGTGCAGGAGGAACCCGTCGACGCCGGACTCGTCGACGAACCGCTCGATGTTCGAGGCGACGGTGTCGGGCGTTCCGATGAACCGATCGTCGGCGAATGCGGTGACGAAGGCGAAGCGCGCTCGCACGTCACCCGCGAGCAGCGGGGGAGCGTCCCCGCGCGTGGCCTGGGTCTGCGTGTGGGTGGTGGCCTGCTTCGCGATCGGCTCGTCGTCGGCGTATCGGCTGAAGTCGACGCCGCTCCATCCGGCGTACGCGGCGAGCTGTGCGTCGGCGTTGTAGTGCGACTGGTACGCGTCGAGCTTCTCCTGCACGGCGATCGAGGTGCGCGCGAGCACGGGATTCATGCCGACCACCGCGCGGATCTGCTCGGGGTCGCGGCCGAGCTCCGCGGCTCGCGCACGGATACCTGCCAGCCCTTCGCGGATCGCCGCCGGGTCGGAGTCGCCGACGAAGATGAGCTCGGCGTGCCGGGCGGCGAACTCGCGCCCGCGGGGGGACCAGCCGGCCTGGATGAGATACGGGGTCCGCTGCGGCGACGGGATGCTGAGGTGCGGCCCCGCGACGCGGAAGTGCTCCCCCTGGTGGTCGATGCGGTGCACCTTCGCGGGGTCGGCGAAGACGCGCTCCTCCCGGCTCCCGACGAAGGCGTCGTCCTCCCAGCTCCGTTCCCACAGGTCGTACACGACCTGCAGGAACTCGTCGGCACGGTCGTACCGGCTGTCGTGAGCGAGCACGTCGAGGCCGAAGTTCGCCGCTGCTCCCGGCAGGTACGAAGTCACGATGTTCCATGCGATGCGGCCGTCGGTGAGATGGTCGAGGGTGCTGAACCGACGCGCGTGCGCGAACGGGTGCTCGTAAGTGGTCGATACGGTGGCGCCGAACGCGATACGGTCGGTGACCGCTGCCAGAGCGGGGATGTGCAGGAGCGGATCGTGGGCGGGCAACTCGACGCCCCATTCGAGCGCCGTGGCTGCGCTTCCGCGGTAGGTGTCGTACAGACCGAGAACGTCGCCGAAGAAGAACAGATCGAATCCGGCATCCTCCGCCCGGCGTCCGAGGTCGAGCCAGTACCGCAGCGTGGTCGCGCCGAGGCGCTCGTCGGCGGGGTGGGTCCACAGGCTCACGGCTCCCGAGCCGTTGCCGACGCAGGCCTGTTCGTAGAGCCCGTAGATGAGGGGACGGCGATCGGTCATCGGACTGCTCCATTCGCGGGCTCGGCGGTCCAGAGGGGGCTGCCTCCGACGACCGTGGCCAGTGCGGTCGGCGACGATTCGACCAGCTCGGCCAGGGCGTCGCCCGGTGCCGGCGCGGCGACGTCGAAGATCGCGAGGTCGGCGCGTGCACCCACGGTGAGGGTCCCGGTCGGCGATCCGCCGTGGTGGAGACCGAGCGCTCGTGCTCCGCCGGCGGTGGCGGCGTGGAGGAGTCGGGCGTGCAGATCGGTGTCGGCGTATCCCTGATCCCGGGCGAGCCTGTGCAGCTCCGCCACGTCGTCGAGCACCCGCAGCGACGGCGACGACGACAGCGAGTCGGTCCCCACGGCGAGCGGGTTCCGCTCTCGGAGGTACGCGGCGACGGGCGGAGCGTCCAGCCCGATCACGGAGTTCGATCGAGGGCACAGCGCGACCGAGACACCGCGGGCGCGCAGCAGGGCGCGGTCGTCGGCGTCGACGTAGATCCCGTGCGCGAGGTGCGAGTGCGGCGTGAGCACACCCACCTCGTCGAGGTACTGCACGACGCCGAGGCCCGATCCGTTGCCCGAGAGCAGCTGCAGATCGGAGTGGCCGAGGCCACGCCACCGGTCGGCCAGCGCGCCGGTTCCGAACCGGGCGAACTCGTCTTCGGATGCCGATTCCGCGGCGTGGATGTGCAGGCGCACCCCGTGCTGCTCGGCGAGTTGCTGCAGGGAGCGGAACACGTCGGTGTCGAGGGAGTAGAGCGCGTGCGGTGACAGACCCGTGGCCGGGGGCGTCGGGAGGGCGGCGAGCTGGGCGAGCACCGTCGACGGCCCCCGGTCGGCCCACGCCGCGCGCTTCCAGCCGAAGACCTCCCAGAACACGACGCCGTGGAGCCCCGCGTCGTGCACGGCGGCTCCTGCTTCCGGGTCGGTGACGATCTCGGCGACGGATGTCGTGCCGGCCTCGATCGACAGCCGCGCACCCTCGGCCGCGGATGCCGCCCAGTCGTGCGGGGTGCGGTAGCTCTTCTCGAACGCCAGCGCCCAGGTCTCGAAACTGGGATAGGTGCCGCGGCCCACCGCGGCCATGTCGGTGTACTGCAGGTGGGTGTGCGCGTTCACGAGCCCGGGGGAGAGCACGCCGTCCCATTCGTAGCGGTGCGTCACGGCATCCGCGAGCGCGACCGTGAGGTCGTCGTGCGTCCCGACCGCGACGATCCGCCCGTCCTGTACGGCGACGGCGCCGTCGGCGATCGGCGGTGCGGAGACGGGGAACACCGTGCGCGCACGGTGGAGGGTGAGAGTGCTCATCGTGTCGGGTCTTCTCAGGGGTCGGTGACGGGGAACGGGTCGCGGTCGGCGGCGGGCGGCCGCCAGGACGAGAGGTGCGCGCGCTGCGCGTCGGAGATCGAGTCCACTCCGCCGCCGAGAGCCCGCAGGGCGATCGCCGCGACGCGGTCGTCGGCCGCGCTCGGGAGCAGATGGACACCCGGTGCGAGGCGGCCCCGTTCGACGAGCAGGTGGTCGACGGCGGAGAGCTGCACGCCGAACGACAGATCCATCACCGGGATCGGGTTGCCTTCCGCCGCGCTGACGTTGAGGCAGTGGCCGTCGTCCAGCACGCGGATGGTCCGTCCGTTCGCGAGCCGGAGGCGGGAGACCGCTCCTGACCGCGAGGTCTCCTCGGCGCCGTCCCGGAACGCGTGCTGCAGGGAGATCTCCTGTGCGGCCCCTCCTCCGACCGCCACTGCCGCACCGTCGGGCAGGCGCGACAGGTCATCCGCGGTGACGGTGTGTGCGACTCCCGTCGTCGAGATGAGCACGTCGGCGTGGGTCGCCGCCCGCGCCAGAGCCTCCACCGAGTACCCGGCGTAGGCCGCTTGCAGCGCCGCCACGGGGTCGACCTCGGTCACGGTGACACGCGCCCCGAGAGCAGCGGCGTGGCGGGCGACGCCGCTGCCGACGCGACCGAACCCCACGACCACCACGTCGATCCCGCCCCAGGGCTCGTCGAGCAGATCGGCCACCGCGAGAACGACGGACTGGCCGGTGCCGTGCGCGTTGTCGAACAGTGACTTCGTGCGTGCGTCGTTGGCGGCGACGACGGGGATGCGCAGTGCGCCCTCGCGTTCCATCGTGCGCAGCGGACGGACGCCGCTCGTCGTCTGCTCGGTCGCCCCGGCCATCGCTGGCAGGAGGTCGGGTCGCTCGGTGTGCGCGAGGCGGATCGTCTGCGCGCCGTCGTCGACGATCACCTCCGGTCGGTGGGAGAGCAGCGAGAGCACGTTCTCGCGATCCTCTGCCTCGGTCGCTCCCCGATGCGCGTAGGTGGGGATGCCCGCGTGCGCGAGCGCTGCCGCGATGGCGTCGTCGGTGTCACGGCCGACGCAGGAGACCGAGACCTCCGCGCCCGCCTCGGCCAGCAGCAGGGCGACGGACGCGGTCTTCGGCTCGAGCACGTCGGAGACGCCGATGCGGATGCCGCGCACGCGCCCGCTCGTGGCCAGTTCGGCGCCGAGCGTCGTCGTCGCAGGCATGAACTCCCGCGCCCAGGAGATGCGATCCGCGCCCTCTCGCCACCGGCCGGGGGCGGCGATGCGCCCGGTCACGACAGCACCAGCTCGGCGAGGCGGAGGTCGGCGGCACGCCGGGCCTCGGCATCCGTGACCGGTCCGACCAGGACCGACAGGGCTATCAGTGCGTCGGTGATACGGGACGGGCCGGATGCGCTCGCGTGCACCTCGGGCGCATCGACGATCCACGAGCCCGGTCCGAGTCTGCGCACGAAAGGGCGGACGACCTCGCCGCGTGTTCCGACATCGCCCGTGCCCGTACCCGACACGGACGCGTCGATGAGGACGCCGCGCAGCGTGCTCGGATCGACGGGCTGGTGTCCTTCGCCGGTGACGACGACGAGGTCGGCGCCCGTCCAGGGGGCGACCGCCCGTTGTTCGCCGTCGAGATGAGAGCGCAGGGCGGCAACGGGATCGAGCACGCCTCGTCGCACGCGGGTGCCGCCGTGGCGCAGTGCACGGGCGATCGTGGTCGCGAGCGTCCCGTCGCCGATCACCAGGGCGTCCGCCGCGGGCAGTGCGAGATTCGTCCGGCGGGCGAGAGTGCGGATCACCTGCTCGGACCTGGCGTGCGCGGCCAGCGTCGCGAAGGCGGGGAGGGAACGCGGATCTGGGGCGGAGCGGTCTTCGACGACCCTCAGACCGTACGCCGTGCGCACGGCGTCGACGATGTCCTGCGGAGGTGCCGGGAAGTCCCAGGCGACGGTGCGCTGCTCGCCGGCCGGCGAAGCTGCGGATGCTGCTGCGGTCGCGAGCCGGAGGGATGCCGGGAGGTCGGCGCCAGCAGGCTGGTCGTCTTCGCGGACAGGAGTGCTCACGGCTGGGCGGGGGCAGGCGTCGAGAGCTCGGGGATCCCGGACGGAGCGGAGTTCGGCCATCCGGCCGGTGGTGTGCGCCCGGCGGTGTCCAGCGCCGCGCGCGTGCGACCGTAGGTGAGCGCGTGCACGAACCGACGACGGAACTCCTCGAGGTCGAACGCGGTGATCGCGCGGGTGGTCGGCCCGTCGGGCGTGCCCCAGGCGAGCGGGAGGCCGTCGCTGGTGAGCGCGACGCGGGTGGCGAGCGACCCCGCGGCCGGGGTGAAGTCGACCGGTCCCTCTATCCAGCCCGTGACGATCTCGGGGCGGTGCAGGACCACCGACGCGAGACCGTCGTGGGCGGCGGAGATCCGACGGCCCCACTTGTACTGGTAGAAGTCGTTGTAGGCGTCGAGGATGGTTCCCGCGAATCGGGCCGCCGGGAGTTCCGCGTTCAGAAGCGTGGAGGTGACGTGCTCCTCGAGGAGGGCGCGAGATGTGACGTTCACACCGACCATGATCACGTTTCCGCGATTCACCGCTCCGAACACGCGCTCGGCCGCCGCACGGTCGTTGTGGGTGTTCGCGTCGGTCACGGTCGCGTCCCCTGGCGCGGGGTAGGGGCCGGCCCCGCCCATGATCACGACGGATCGGAATTTGAGGAACAGCTCGGGATCCTTCTCCAGCGCGAGCGCGATGTTCGTGAGGGGCCCGAGCGGGTGCAGGTCGATCTGCCCGGGGTGCTCGTTGGCGATGCGCACCAGGTAGTCGGCGGCCGACTCCTCTGCGAGGATCGGCTCGGGGCGCTCGAACCCGCGGTCGCCGAGACCGTCGTGACCGTGCACGAACCAGGCGATCGAGGCATCGCCGTCGAGCGGGACGCTCGCGCCGAGGTGGATCGGGATCTCCGGGGCGTCGGCGATGTCGAGCACGTATGCGACGTTGCGCGCCGAGTCCTCGACGGCGCAGTTGCCGTAGACCGTCGTGATCCCGACGATCTCGACGTCGGGCTGCGCGAGCAGGTACAGCAGCGAGTGCGCGTCGTCGATCCCGGTGTCGGTGTCGACGACGATCCACTGCTTGTCGGGGGCGTAGTCGGGGAAGGGCATGGGCGCTGCTCTCGCGTCAGGGCTGGATTCTCCCGCACCGTCGCGCGCGACGAGGAGCGGGTCTCTCGCGACGCTATGACTCCGTGGCGTCCGCCCGCATCTCGAGCGCAACACGGGGTCACGCTGACGGGCCCGCCTCAGTCCTGCAGGCGTTGGGGTCCCGCGCCCTGGCTGCCGAGCGCGTCGTCGGGGTTGAGCAGCCCGCACGCCTTCATCGACAGGCAGCCGCAGCCGATGCATCCGGTCAGCTCGCGTTCGAGGCGCTCGATGCCCTCCCGGCGCTTCTCGAGCTCGCGCTTCCACCGGCGCGATGCGCGCTGCCAGTCGACGTGGCTCGGGGTCTGCGTGAGGGGGACGTCGGCGAACGCCTCCTGCACGTCGGAGAGGGGGATGCCGAGGCGCTTCGCGACCGTGATGAGCGACACCCGGCGCAGCATGTGCCTGGCGTACCGGCGCTGGTTGCCCGGCGTGCGGGTCGAGGCGATGAGGCCCAGACTCTCGTAGAAGTGCAGGGCCGAGGGGGCGACGCCGGTGCGTCGGCTCATCTCGCCGATCGTGAGCGGCTCGTCGGCGGCGTGCGGCGCGCTGTCGGGATCGCTGTGCGCTGTCAAGGGGTCTCCATGATTTGACCTCAAGTGTACTTGAGGTCTTACGGTGGAAACCGTGACTCGGAGGAAGACCACTCGATGACCTACGTGATCGCGCTGCCCTGCGTCGACGTCAAGGACCGCGCCTGCATCGACGAATGCCCGGTCGACTGCATCTACGAGGGCGAGCGCTCGCTCTACATCCACCCCGACGAATGCGTCGACTGCGGGGCGTGCGAACCGGTCTGCCCCGTCGAGGCGATCTTCTACGAAGACGATCTGCCCCCAGAATGGCAGGACTACTACAAGGCGAACGTCGAGTTCTTCGACGACATCGGATCCCCCGGTGGCGCCGCAAAGGTCGGCATGATCGAGCACGACCACCCGATCATCGCCGCACTCCCGCCGCAGGAGGCACACGAATGACCACCACACCGCCGCCCGCACCGGTGCCCTCGCCCGTCGGCGAAGGACTCAAGGCCGCGTTCCGACAGCATCCCGCCGGCGTCGCCATCATCACGGCGACGACCCCCGACGGACCGGTGGGGCTCACGGCATCCAGCGTCGCGTCCGTCGCGGTAGATCCGGCGGCGATCGTGTTCTCGGTGACCCGCGCCACCGGCAGCGCCGGGGCGATCCTGTCGTCCGACAGCTTCGTCGTGCACCTGATCGACGACGAGCACTCCGACCTCGCGCAGAGCTTCGCGATCAGCGGCGCGGAGCGCTTCACCGACGCGCAGGGCTGGAGCGCCCTGCCCACCGGCGAGCCGTACCTGCGCGAGGCGCGCGTCGCGATGCGCTGCCACCCGATGACCACGGTGGCCGTCGGATCGTCGACCGTCGTGATCGCCGAGGTCGACGAGGTGCTGCTCGGCCAGCCCGGACGCCCGCTCGTCTACATCGACCGCCGCTTCCACTCGCTGCCCGCCCAGCAGGACTGACCGGCTCCGTCTCCAGACCACCGAAGGAAGGAATCACATGTCCACTCCGTACACCCTCCCCGAGCTGCCGTACGACTACTCGGCGCTCGCCCCGCACATCTCCGGCAAGATCATGGAGCTGCACCACTCGAAGCACCACCAGGCCTATGTCACCGGCGCGAACACGGCGCTCGAGCACCTGGCGGCCGCGCGCGACGCGGGCGACCTCGCCGCCGTGAACAAGCTCGAGAAGGATCTCGCGTTCAACCTCGGCGGTCACATCAATCACTCGGTGTTCTGGCAGAACCTGTCGCCGGAGGGCGGCGGCAACCCCGAGGGCGAACTGTCGGCGGCGCTCGACGACGCGTTCGGATCGATCGACGCGTTCCGCGCGCACTTCACCGCCACGGCGCTCGGCGTGCAGGGATCCGGCTGGGCCGTGCTCGCCTGGGACTCGGTCGGCGCCCGCCCCGTGATCTTCCAGCTGTTCGACCAGCAGGGCAACGCGCCGCTCGGCGTCACTCCGCTGCTGCAGCTCGACGTGTGGGAGCACGCCTACTACCTCGACTACCTCAACGTGCGCGCCGACTACGTGAAGGCCTTCTGGGAGATCGTGAACTGGGAGGACGTGCAGCGGCGCTTCCAGCTCGCGCAGGAGAAGACCGCGGGCCTGATCGTCCCCTGATCCGGCTTCTCCGGGTTCGGCGCCCGCGGTGCGAGCATCGCCGAGCCACCCTGTTGTCGCCGAACCCCCCCGGTGCACACCGCACGTACCGGGGGGTTTCGGCGCGAAAGGGGTGGCTCGGCGAAAGGCAGGGGGCGGGCGTCAGGTCAGGAGGTCGGCGGCGAGAGCGCGGATGCGGGCTCGGATGTCGTCGCGGATCGGCCGCACGGCCTCGATCCCCTGACCGGCCGGGTCGTCGAGCGCCCAGTCCTCGTAGCGCTTCCCGGGGAAGAAGGGGCACGCGTCACCGCATCCCATCGTGATCACCACGTCGGACGCCTGCACGGCATCCGTCGTCAACACCTTCGGCGACTCGGCGGTGATGTCGATGCCGAGCTCCGCCATCGCCTCGACCGCGACCGGGTTGATGTGCTCGGCGGGCAGCGATCCGGCCGAGCGCACCTCGATGCGGTCGCCGGCGATGTCGCGCAGGAATCCCGCCGCCATCTGCGAGCGGCCCGCGTTGTGCACGCACACGAACAGGACGGAGGGGATGTCGGTCGCCATGCGTCCAGCATCCCACGCCTTCCTCGACACATCCTCTGGCTCTCGCCCCCGCCTTCCTTGCGCCGAAACCCACCTCCCGCGTCCAGGCCCACCACCCCGCACGGAGCTGCTGGTGGGTCTCGACGCGGGTGGTGGGTCTCGACGGAGGAAAGGGATGCCGGGTCAGGCCGTCGTGTACCAGACGGCCGTGTCGACGGGCAGCGCGTCGCCGTCGAACGGCTGACTCGCGACGAGCACCGTGGCGCCGGCGGGCAGGTCGAGCGGCTCCGTGCCCAGGTTCGCGACGACGTGCACCGCACCGCGGCGGAAGGCGACGGCATCCGCGCCCGCGTCCTCCCACACGAGCGAACCCGATCCGAAGCCGTGCTCCTTGCGCACGGCGAGCAGCCGCCGGTAGAGCGCGAGGGTCGAGGTCTCGTCCTTCTCCTCGACGTCGCGGGCGTAGGTCGCCCAGTCCGCCGGCTGCGGGAGCCACGACGCGCCGCTCTCGTTGAAGCCGAACGCCGGGGCGTCGGCCTCCCACGGGATCGGCACGCGGCATCCGTCGCGACCGTAGCGCTCGCCGTTGGTGCGGAACCAGGTCGGGTCCTGGCGGAACGCGTCGGGGATCTCCATCGCCTCGGGCAGCCCGAGCTCCTCGCCCTGATAGAGGTACGCCGAACCGGGGAGCGCGAGCATGACGGTCGTCGCGGCGCGGCCCCGGGCGAGGCCGATCGCGGTGTCGGGCTTGTTCGGCGTGAGCGGGCCGATGCCGTCTCCCTGCGGGTTCTCCTCGGTGAGCGCGAGGCGCGAGGCGTGCCGCACGACGTCGTGGTTCGACAGCACCCAGGTGCTGGGGGCCCCGACCGCGCCGAACTCCTCGAGCGATTCGCGGATGACGTCGCGCAGCGCCTCGGCATCCCACTCGGTCATGAGGTAGGGGAAGTTGAACGTCTGGTGCATCTCGTCGGGGCGCACCCACAGCGCGGTCTGCTTCAGCGTCGGCATCCAGGCCTCGCCGCACAGTGCGCGGTCGCCGTCGTACTCGGCGAGCACGCGGTGCCAGTCGCGGTAGATGTCGTGCACTCCGTCCTGGCCCCAGTACGGCACGTTCGCCTCGCCGCCGCCCATGGAGTCGGCGTCGGCCGGCGGGGTGTAGTCGGGCAGGCCGTCGGCCTTGATCATGCCGTGCGCCACGTCGACGCGGAAGCCGTCGACCCCGCGATCGAGCCAGAAGCGCAGGATCGAGCGGAACTCCTCGCGGACCTCCTCGTTCGTCCAGTCGAAGTCGGGCTGCGTGGGGTCGAAGATGTGCAGGTACCACTGGCCGGGCGTCCCGTCGGCCTCGGTCACGCGCTCCCACATGCCCCCGCCGAACACCGACTCCCAGTTGTTCGGCGGCAGTTCGCCGTTCTCGCCCTTGCCGTCGCGGAAGATGTAGCGGGCGCGCTCCGGGCTGCCGGGCGCTGCCTTGAGGGCCGCCTGGAACCACGCGTGCTGCGCCGAGGAGTGGTTCGGCACGAGGTCGACGATGACGCGGATGCCGCGGCGGTGCGCCTCGTTCAGCATGGTGTCGAAGTCGTCGAGCGTGCCGAACAGGGGATCGACGTCGCGGTAGTCGGCGACGTCGTAGCCGGCGTCGCGCTGCGGGCTCGTCATGAACGGGCTCAGCCAGATCGCGTCGACGCCGAGCTCCTTCAGCGAGTCGAGGCGGCTCGTGATGCCGGGCAGGTCGCCGATGCCGTCGCCCGAGGCGTCGGCGAACGAGCGGGGGTAGATCTGGTAGATGACGGCGCTGCGCCACCACTCGGAACCGGGGGCTGCGATCTGCTCAAGCTGTGCCATGGCACCAGGCTAATGGAAAGGGAGAGCGCGGATCGAATCGTTTCGTTCCTTGCCGGCGCGGGGTGGGTGCTGGCCGGCGCGTCCGCGATCGCGTGGCACTTCTACGGCGGATCGTTCTTCTGGGGCACGATCGTCACGGCCGTGCTGCTGTGGGCGGGATTCACCGCCGCACGGTTCATCACGCACGACGCCTTCGAGGGGCGGCCGACCGCGCTGACCGTCATGAACATCGCGCACGAGCTCGTGACGGTCGTGGTGATGGCGGTGCTGATCGGCTTCTGGCCGCCGGCGCTCGGCTAGTGCCCGGGGGAAGGCTCCTCGGCGTCGGCGCGCGTCTTCGTGAGATCCTGCGCGAGCATCACGATGATGCCGCTCGGGCCGCGCACGTAGGTGAGTCGGTACACGTCCTGGTAGTTCGCGACGCCCCGCAGCGGAAGACATCCGTGGCTCGCGGCGATCGCCAGCGATTCGTCGATGTCATCGACGGAGAACGCGACCCGGTGCATCCCGATCTCGTTCGGCCGGGTCGGCTCGGTCTCGATCGCGTCCGGGTGGATGTACTCGAAGAACTCCAGCTGTCCGTGGCCGTCCGGCGTCTGGAGCACCGCGATCCTGGCGTGGTTTCCGTCGAGTCCGACGGCCGTCGACGCCCACTCGCCGCTCACCTCGTCGCGACCGACGACGGTCAGACCGAGGTCGGTGAAGAAGGCGATGGCCTCATCGAGGTCGCGGACGGCGATGCCGACGTTCTCCAGTGCGATGGGCATGGCACGGATGCTACCCGCGCACCTCCGCGATGACCAGAGCGCCGCTGGACGGATGGATGCAGGAACATAGACCTTCGCCACTACTGCGCCCCCATCCGGAATGCCAAGATTCTGCCGTGACCTGCAGGTCGCCCGCGCTGTCGCATCGCGCGGTTCCGACCGAGGGGGTCATGATGTCCGGTACCGCGCGCCGTCCCGTGAGACGGATGGTCGCTGCGATGGTCGTCGCGACGACCGTGCTCGCCGGTGCCGCGACCGTCATCTCCACCGCCGTCGCCTCGGCCGACGACCCGGCTTCGGGGGCGAACGTGCCCGACCCCAGCCTCTCCGTATCGCTCGCCTACGAGTTCCTCGACGGGCGCGTCGACGAGTTCTGCGATGGAGCCGGGATGTGCCTTCCGCGCAGCTATCAGGGTGGCTTCTTCACCGACCTTCCGACCTGGGACTTCACTCCGTCGTTCGTCTACGACGATGCCCTCGTGATCATCGCCTACACGGCGCGCGGACTGCCCGACGATCTGCGGCGCGCGCAGGCGATCGGCGACACCCTCCTTTTCGTGCAGGAGAACGACCCGATCGGCGACGGCCGGGTGCGCACCTCGTACGAGCCGCACGGCATCCGTCAGGGGCGCATGGAGATCACGGGACCCGGTACCTTCACCGGCAACCAGGCGTGGGTCGGGATGGCGCTCGCGCGTCTATTCCACGCGACCGGCGAGCAGAAGTACCTCGACGGGGCCCTCGACATCGCGCAGTGGATCCAGACGAACACCGCCGACATGGCGCGTGCCCCCTACGGTTACACGGGCGGACAGCTCGAGGACGGCACCTCCCTCGTGTGGAAGTCCACCGAGCACAACAGCGACATCGCGGGATTCTTCGGGCAACTCGCGGCGCTCACGGGCGACCCGGTGTGGGCACAGCGCTCGACGATCGCGGCCGACTTCGTCGCGGCGATGCAGTCCGCGGACGGACACGTCGACACCGGTACCCTGCTCGACGGCAGCACCGTCAACACGCACCCCAAGCCGCTCGATGCGCAGACCTGGAGCTACCTCGGCACGGGCGACGCCCGCTTCGGCGCCGCCCTCGACTGGACCCTCTCGAACCTCATCGCCACCGACGGCCCGTACAGCGGTCCGTCGATCAGCGACGTCGACGTCTCCAAGGTCTGGTTCGAGGGCAGCGGGCACCTGGCGCTGGCGCTGCGACTGCGCGACGGACTCGGCGATGCGGATGCCGCGGAGTCGCTGCTCGACAGCATCCGCCTCGCCCAGCGCGATGCGCCGAACGGCGACGGCAAGGGGATCGTCGCGACCTCGACCGACGGCCTCGACTCCGGATTCGGCGACCTCTACTACGCGAGCCTGCACACCGGTACGACGGCCTGGTATCTGCTCGCCGCCGCGGGCGACAACCCCTTCACGCTCCCCGCCCCCTGACCCGCGCGCGCCGCGCCCGGCCCGGCACGCCCCGCCCAGGCATGCACGCCGAGCCACCCCTCTCGCGCCGAACCACCCCGGTTCGTGTCGCACGCACGGGGGTGGCTCGTCGCGAAGGGGGTGGCTCGACGGTAAGGGGGAGGCGGGCTCGCGCGGGAGTCCTGGTCGCTCAGCCGATGTTGGCGGTGATGCGGGCGAGGTGCGCGGCCGCCTCCTCGACCGACCGCGTCCGTCCGCTGACGCCCGGTCGCTCCTGCCACGGACGCGGGCCGTCAGCATGCCGGTACTCGACGCCCGCGGCATCCAGACGTGCGAGGTGCTCGGCCAGGCGCGGTGCGAATTCCTCGTAGTCGCGGTCGCCGGTGGTCCACAGCGCCTCGGCGACGGCCGAGAGGCGGGGGAACGCGCGGTAGTCGAGGCCGCGCATCGAGTCGATGTGCTCGGTCCAGAGGTTGGCCTGTCCGCCCAGCACGTGCGTCGCCTGCTCGGCGTCGAGCTCGGCGGGGACGGGGTCGAACGAGTAGGCCTTCTCGACGGTCGTGACGGTGCCGGTGGGGATCGGCTCCGACGGCAGGTCGGACTCGCGGTAGTCGAGGTACACCGTGTCCTCGGGGCAGGCCACGACGTCGTTGCCCGACCGGGCAGCGGTCAGTGCGCCCACGCGTCCGCGCCACGACAGGACGGTCGCGCCGTCGGCGAGGCCGCCCTCGAGGATCTCGTCCCACCCGAGCAGCTTGCGGCCGCGGGATGCCAGGTGCTGGCCGATGCGGCTGACGAACCAGCTCTGCAGCTCCTCCTCGTCGTGCAGGCCGAGTTCCCGCATCCGCTCCTGAGTGCGCTCGTCCTCCACCCACTGGATCTTCGGGCACTCGTCGCCGCCGATGCAGATGTACTCGGAGGGGAAGAGGTCGATCACCTCGTCGAGCACGTCGCAGAGGAACCCGATGGTCGACTCCTCGACGTTGAAGATCACCGGGTTGATGCCCCACAGCGTCCACGGGGTGGTCGGCGCGCTGTCGCCGACCCCGAGCTCGGGGTACGCGGCGACCGCGGCCTGCGCGTGCCCCGGAAGCTCGATCTCGGGGACGACGGTGATGCCGCGCGCGCCCGCGTAGGCGACGATCTCGCGGATGTCGTCCTGCGTGTAGAAGCCGCCGTGCGGCCGGCCGTCGGTGTCGGAGCCGTGCGCTGCGCCGAGCTGCGTCTCGGGGCGCCACCCGCCTACTTCGGTGAGGCGCGGGTAGCGGGCGATCTCGACGCGCCAGCCCTGGTCGTCGGTCAGGTGCAGGTGCAGCGTATTGAGGCGGTGCATCGCGAGCAGGTCTATGAACCGCAGCACGTCGCGGGTCGGGGCGAAGTGGCGCACCACGTCGAGCATCGCACCGCGCCAGGGGAACTTCGGCGCGTCGGCGACGCGGGTGGCGGGGGCGGTCCAGCGGATGCCGGGGGCCGGCGACCGGCGGTTGACCGCGGCGGGGAACAGCTGCAACAGCGCCTGCGCAGCCCAGTGCGCGCCGCGATCGGTCGCGGCGGCGATGCGGACGGCCCGGGGCGTCGTCTCGAGCTCGAAGCCCTCGGCCGCGAGCGCCGGGTCGAGGTCGAGCCGGATCGCGAGGGAGGTGTCGGATGCCTCCTCCGAGACCTCGAGCGGCAGCAGGAAGCCGGTCGCCGCGCGCAGCCGCTCCTGGAGCCGCTGCGCCGGCTGGGCGAGGTCGGGGTGGGTCGACAGGGCGCTGTCGCGGGTGAGTTCGAACTCCCCGTCGGTGAATTCCTGATGGGCGGGACGGGGTAGAAGGGTGGGCATTTCTCGGCGACTCCCTGGTGATTTCGCGGTGGCATGAATTAGTTGGTTACATGCCCTAATAGTTAGTAAATAAAGTGACCTAATTCACGCGGCGACTGCAGGGCCCGAAGGCGAAACATCGCCGTCATATTGCGGAAACGTCACGGTTCAACTAATACCAACATAATGATTGACAAAGGATATGCAACAGATGTGTACTAACTTTCACCGCTCGACACATCGACGTATCCGAATGCGGTATCCCACCTACCAAGGAGATTCACGTGGCAATCAAGAAAATGGCGGCAGTCGGTGCATTGGGCATCGCCTCCGTCCTCGCGCTCAGCGCGTGCTCGGGTTCCGCCGGCACCGGCAACGCCGGCGCCCCCGGCGACGGCAAGGTCCCCGAGGTCGACGGCAAGGGCGAGACCCTCACCGTCTGGGTCATGCAGAACGACTACACCGAAGAGACCCTCGCGGCGATCAACGAGGAGTTCACGAAGCAGACCGGAGCCGAGGTCACCATCCAGTCGCAGACCTGGGACGGCATCACCACCAAGCTGACCACGGCCCTCGCCACCGACACCCCGCCCGACGTCGTCGATGTGGGCAACACGCAGATCGCGAGCTACGCGGCGACCGGCGGCTTGCTCGACCTCACCCCGTACAAGGACGACCTCGCGCAGGGCCAGACCTGGCTCGACGGACTCGTCGACCCCGCGACGATCGACGGCGACCTGTACGGCGTACCGGGCTTCGCCGGCGCCCGTGCCGTCATCTACAACAAGGCGATGTGGGCGGCAGCCGGGGTCACCGAGGTGCCCACGACGTTCGACGAGCTCACGGCCGCCCTCGACAAGGTGAAGGCCGCCAACGCCCAGACCTCCGACTTCTCGGCGTTCTACCTCCCCGGCCAGTACTTCTACGCGGGCATGCAGTTCGTGTGGGACGCCGGGGGCGACATCGCGACCGACGACGACGGCGAGTGGAAGTCGGGCTTCTCGTCCGATGAGGCGATCGAGGGCCTGACGGCCTTCAAGGAGTTCCAGAACGAGTACTCGACTGCAGCATCCGCGACCCTCGACACGTTCGAGCCGAACCAGAGCCAGCTCTTCGCCGACGGCAAGACCTCTGCGATCCTCAACACGAACACCGGCGCGATCCTCAAGATCAACCCCGACCTCGAGGCCGACCTCGGCACGTTCCCGCTGCCCGGCATCTCGGGCGAGGCGCAGCCGGTCATGCTCGGCGGTTCCGACTGGGCCGTGCCTGTGAAGTCGAAGAACTCCGACCTGGCGCTGAACTGGGTGAAGATCGCGACGAGCCCCGACATCCAGAAGGACTACGTGTACGGCGTCGACGGGTGGATCCCGAACAGCGTCGAGGGCATCGAGTTCGCTCAGGAGTCGGTCGACGAGGTGCGGTCGAGCTTCTTCACCGCCGCCCTGCGGTCGAAGGCCACGCCGGCCAACGCGAACTGGACGACGATCGAGAGCAACAAGGCCATCAACGGCCTGTTCTCCGCCATCGCCTCCGGGTCGAAGAGCGTCGAGGACGCGGCGAAGGACTTCGACGCCGACGCCGACAAGACGCTCAACATCAAGTGACCCCCGGGATGCCGCGCGCTCGCGCCGAGCGCGCGGCATCCCTCCCCTCGACCTCCCGGCCGCCTCTCCGACGGCCCGTCCGCTCCGACGAAAGGCGAGCCCTTGGCCACCACCGCAGTCGAGTCCCCGCCGGCTCCCGCATCCTCCCCGCACCGCGCCGCTCCCGCGCGACGCTCCGGCGGCACCACCCGGTCGTCCGCGCCGTTCTGGCTGCTGACCCCCGCGGGTCTCATGATCGTGTTCGTGACGCTGCTGCCCATCGGGTTCCTCGTCTTCACGTCGTTCACGAACTACAACCAGCGCACCCTGTTCACGGGCGCCTTCGACGTCGTCGGACTCGACCAGTACGCCGCCGTGCTGGCGGACGAGGGCTTCTGGCTCTCGCTCCTCCGCACGATCGTCTTCACCGCGGCGCTCGTCGTGGGCAGCGTCGCGATCGGCGCCGGCATGTCGCACCTGATGACCCGTCTGCCCACGTCTCTCCGGCACGTCACGACGGTCGTGCTGATCCTCGCCTGGGCGATGCCCAACGTCGCCTCGTCGATCGTGTGGTCGTGGCTGTTCCAGCCGCAGTACGGCGTCATCAACTGGATGCTGACGCAGCTGCGCGTCTTCGGCGACATGACCAGCCGCGACTGGGCGTCCGACCCCGTGCTCGCCTGGATCTGCATCTGGCTGCTGGTCGTCTGGGGCGCGGTGCCGTTCATCGCCCTCACGCTGTACGCCGCCGAGACCCAGGTCGCGGTCGAGCTGAAGGAGGCCGCGCGCCTCGACGGCGCCTCGGAGTGGACGGTCTACCGCGTGGTGGTGCTGCCCTCGATCGCCCCCACGCTCCTGCTGGTGACGATGCTCTCGATCATCTGGGACTTCAACGTCTTCAACCAGATCTGGCTCATCTCTGAGGGCGGACCGAACGGCGCGACCTCGACCCTCGGCGTCTTCACCTACACGACGGCGTTCTCGGGCAACCTGCAGATCGGCACCGGGTCGGCGATCGCGGTCGCCTCGACGATCATCCTCGCGGCGCTCAGCGCCCTGTACATCCGGAACCTCGTGCGCTCGGGAGAGGACCTCTGATGACCACCCGCACCCGCCGCCTGCGTCGGCGCCCCTGGATCAGCAGCACCATCGCGATCGTCTTCTGCGTCGTGTGGGCGTTCCCCGTCTACTGGATGGTGAACACCGCGTTCAAGCCGCGGTCGGAGATGCTCAGCACCACGCCGCACTTCCTCCCCGAGGCGCCCACGCTCGACAACTTCTTCACGGCGATCGGCAAGGGGCAGTTCCTCGTCTACCTGCAGAACTCCGTGATCGTGGTCGCCGGAGCGGTGATCTTCGCGATCGTGCTCGGCATCTTCGCGGCGGCCGCGCTGTCGCGATTCCGCTTCCGCGGGCGCCGCCCGATCCTCGTGCTCATCCTCATCGTGCAGATGCTCCCCGGCACCGCGCTGCTCATCCCGCAGTTCCTCATCTTCAACTCGATGGGGCTCCTCGGCACCTACTGGGGACTGATCTTCGCGTACGTCGCAAGCGTGCTGCCGTTCTCCATCTGGGTCATGCGCGGCTTCTTCCTCGCGATCCCGATCGAGATCGACGAGGCGGCACGCATCGACGGCGCCTCGACCTGGCAGGTGCTCACCCGCGTGCTGTTCCCTCTGGTCATGCCGGGCATCGTGTCGAGCAGCGTGTTCGCGTTCATCGCCGCGTGGAACGACTACATCGTCGCGTTCACGTTCATGAAGGACCAGGCGAGCTACACGCTGCCGGTGTGGTTGAACTCCTTCACCGTCTCGGTGGGCGGCGACATGGGCACCGACTACGGCGGGCAGATGGCCGCGGCCACGCTCTTCTCGCTCCCCGTCGTGGTGTTCTTCATGATCATCCAGCGCAACCTCGTCACCGGCATGTCGGCCGGCGCCGTCAAGGGCTGAGCGCGGGGGATGGATGCCGATCACGAGGCCGATCCGTCCGTCGCGCCGCACGCCGATCCGTCCGCCGTTCCGGCTGCTCGGGAGCCGGGCTGGACGGATCGGCGCGTCGGGAGACAATGGGCTGTGGCCGATCTCCGCATCACGACCAAGGCGCTCCCCGAGCACAACCGCCTGCGCAATCGGGCCATGCTGCTGCAGAGCCTCTTCCACGACGGGCCCCGCAGCCGCGCCGACATCGCGCGTGGATCGGGGCTGAACAAGGTCACCGTGTCGGCGATCGTCGCCGACCTCATCGAGCACGGCATCCTCACCGAGCTCGGGCACTCGACCGACGTGCGCGTCGGCAAGCCGGCCACCCTCGTGGCGATCGACGACGACTCGCGCTCGATCATCAGCCTCGATCTGTCCGACACCCTGTCGTTCCGCGGTGCCGTGATGAACCTGCGGGGTCGAGTCGTGCACCAGAAGCGCGTCGACATCGTGACCGAGCGGGGAGCCGACGCGGTCGCGCAGGCCATCGCGCTCGCCGAGGAGCTCCTCGCCCTCGCTCCCGCCCCGGTGCTCGGCATCGGCGTCGGAAGCCCCGGCGTCGTCGACCGGGAGGGCGTCGTGCGCTTCGCCCCGCACCTCGGACTCTTCGACACGGATCTGCGCGGAGCGCTCGGCGACCGGTTCGACCTGCCGGTGCACGTCGTCAACGACGCGAACGGCATGGCGCTGGCCGTGCACACGTTCCGCGAGAACGACGGCCGCAGCATCCTCATCGTCACGATCCAGCGCGGAGCCGGTGCCGGGCTCATCGTGGGCGAGAACCTCATCGACGGCATGGACTTCACAGCCGGCGAGATCGGGCACGTCGTGGTCGACCCACGCCGCCAGACCGAGTGCCTCTGCGGACGCGCCGGCTGCCTCGACGCGATCGTCGCGGTGCCGGCCCTGCGGCGCCGGCTCGACGCGGGAGAGGAGCGGGCGGACGTGATCGACGACGCGGCGGATGCCCTCGCCGCCGCCGTCGCGCCCATCATCTCGCTGCTCGGTGCGACGCACGTCGTGATCGTCGGGCCGGAGGACGTGTACGACGAGGACTTCGCGCAGCGCACGCGCGTGCACCTGGCCGAGCGCACGCTGCCCTCCACGACGAGCTCGATCGGCGTCGACATCGCGTCGGACGGCGCGCTGCTCGCGCTGCAGGGACCGCTGGTCGCGGTGCTGTCGGCCGAACTGGGCATCTCGTGAGGGCCGGAGGGGAGAAGGCCCTGCCGGAGCACACCCGGCGGGCCAATCGCTCCCTCATCCTGCGCACGCTGTTCCGCAGCGACCCGATGAGTCGCGCCGACCTCGCGCGGGCGACCGAACTCACCAGGGTGAGCGTGTCGCGCATCGTCGACGATCTCGCCGCGGAGGGCATCGTGCGCGAGAGCGGTCCGAGTCCCGAGGGCCGCGTCGGCAAGCCGAGCACGCTCATCGCGCTGAACCCCGACGCGTACCACGTCGTCACCCTCGACCTCTCGGCCTACGCCGAGCTGACGGGCGCGATCATGAACCTCGTCGGCGACGTGGTGCACACCATGGTCGTGCCGACCGACGGTGCACGCGGCGACGAGCTGCTCGCGAAGGTGTGCGCGCTGGCATCCGCTCTCGTGAAGCGGTCGACCGTGCGCGTGCTGGGCGTCGGCATCGGATCACCAGGCGTCGTGAACGCCGACGGCGTCGTGCGAGAAGCCGTCGCGTTCGACTGGCACGACCTCGATGTCGGCGCGGCCGTGTCGGCCGTCGTGCCCGTGCCCGTGCACGTGGCGAACGATGCGAACGCCGCCGCGCTCGCCGCCCGCACCTACGGGCAGCCGGTCGTCGACAACCTCGCCCTCGTGCGCATCGGCCAGGGCATCGGAAGCGGCGTGATCGTCGCGGGAGCGCTCGTGACCGGCGAGCGATTCACCGCGGGAGAGATCGGGCACGTGCTCGTCGAGGAGGGCGGCGAGGTGTGCCGCTGCGGTCGGCGCGGATGCCTCGAGGTCGTCGCGGCGACCCCGTTCCTGCGGCGCCGACTGGCGGATGCCGCCGGCGACACCGACGCGGTGCTCGCCGCCGCCGGTCGGGCGCTCGGACGGGTGCTCACGCCGGTCGTGGCCGCTCTCGGTCTCGAGCAGGTCGTGCTGTCGGGGCCGCCGGACGTGGTCGGCGACGTGTTCCTCGAGGCGGCGAAGGCGGCTATCGAGCACGAGGCGCTGGCGATCGTCACCGACGACTTCGAGATCCGCGTGGCCGTGCGCGGCGACGACATCGTGCTGCTCGGTGGCACCGCCCTCGTGGTCGCCGAGGAGCTCGGCATCCGCTGACGCGCGCTCCCCGCTCCACCCCTACCCCCACCTGCACCTGTACGCCGAGCCACCCCTCTTGCGCCGAGCCACCCCCGCGCGTGCCGTACGCACGGGGGTGGCTCGCGTGAAAAGGGGTGGCTCGGCCGGGACTCGACGCAGTTCGTGAGTCGAGCGCGCGGGAGAGGTCAGGCGGCGACGCGGGCGACCGCGGCCACCGCGCTCGTGAAGAAGTCGAGGCCGTCGACGCCGCTGCGCATCGCGGCGGTCGTGTCGGGGCCGAAGCCCGGCTCGGTGGCGTGCTCGGGGTGCGGCATGAGACCGACGACGTTGCCCGCCTCGTTCGTCAGACCCGCGATGTCGCGCAGCGACCCGTTGGGGTTGACGCCCGCGTAGCGGAACGCCACGAGACCCTCGCCCTCGATGCGGTCGAGCGTCTCGTCGTCGGCGATGTAGCCGCCGTCGGCGTTCTTCAGCGGGATGACGATCTCCTGGCCGGTGCGGAACCGGTTGGTCCACGCGGTGTCGGAGTTCTCGACGACGAGCCTCTGGTCGCGGCGCACGAAGTGCTGGTGGTCGTTGCGGATCAGGCCGCCGGGCAGCAGATGAGCCTCGACGAGCATCTGGAATCCGTTGCAGATGCCGAGCACGGGCATGCCCTTCGCCGCGGCATCCTTCACTTCGGCCATGATCGGCGAGAGCGCGGCGATCGCGCCCGCGCGCAGGTAGTCGCCGTAGCTGAATCCGCCCGGCAGCACGAGAGCGTCGACGCCCTCGAGGTCGTGCGATCCGTGCCACAGGGCGACGGGCTCGGCTCCGGCGATGCGCACGGCGCGCTGCGCGTCGCGGTCGTCGAGCGAACCCGGGAACGTGATGACCCCGATGCGCGTGGTCACTCCGCCACCTCGACGCCCACGACGTCCTCGATCACGGAGTTCGACAGCACCTCGTCGGCGATGCGACGGGCCTCGGCGAGCACCTCTTCGGTGACCTCGCCCTCGACCGTGAGCTCGAAGCGCTTGCCGATGCGGACGTCGGTGAAGCCCTCGACGCCGAGGCGCGCGAACGCTCCGGAGACGGCCTTCCCCTGCGGGTCGAGCAGTTCGGGCTTGGGCATGACGTCGACGACGATGGTGGGCATGACGGCTCCAGGAGTCGCGGGCGGACGGGCGACTTCAGTCTACCGTCCCGGGCGCGTCGCCCTCGCGCGGCGCCTACCCGGGTCTCACTCGTCCGCGCGTCGATGTCGCGCTCGTCCGCGCCCCTCCAGAGCTACGAGGCCCCCGATCGGTTACGTGAATCAGCAGGGGCGTCGTAGCTCAGCGGGGGCGTCGTGGCAGAAGGGGCGTCGGCGAGGAAGGGCGGGGAGGTGCGCGTCAGGCGGAGTGGAAGACCGTGTGCAGGTCGCCGATGGCCTCGCGTCCGCCGAGGCCGTCGATCTCGAACAGCACCGAGATCCCGGCGACGTGGCTGCCGAGGCGCTCGACGAGCTGGCGTCCGGCGGCGAGGGTGCCACCGGTGGCGAGCACGTCGTCGATGAGCAGCACGCGTGACCCCGCGGGGAGATCGTCGTGCATCTCGATCGTCGCCGTGCCGTACTCGAGGGCGTAGTCGACGGATGCCGCGGGTCGAGGCAGCTTGCCGGCCTTGCGGATCGGGATGAGACCGACACCCGCCGCGATCGCCGCGGCGCCGGCGAGGATGAATCCGCGCGCCTCGATGCCCGCGACCACGTCGAACTGCCCGGCGAACGGCTCGATGATGGCTTCGGTCGTGACACGCAGCGCCTCGGCATCCGCCAGCAGCGGCGTGATGTCGCGGAAGATGATGCCCGGTTCCGGGTAGTCCGGGATGCTGCGGATCAGCGAGGCGGCGCGGACGAGGGCGGGGGAGAGTTCGGTGTCGGGCACCGGACAAGGGTACGCCGACTCGCCGGGGTCACGAATCGCGGACGGATGCACGTTCTGCGGTCTGTAACCCCGGAATGGGCCGCAGAAGGTGCCCATGGCCGCAGAACGTGACGGCCGAACCCGCGCTTGACATCCGTGGGAGCGCTCCCATAGAGTCGGGCTCACCACCGTGGGAGCGCTCCCACGGCATCCCGAATCTCGCACCACCGCACGACCCACCACAAAGGAGTGACCTGTGAACACACGTGCCCGCACCCGGATCCTGACCGCGACAGCCGCGGCATCCGTCTCCGCCCTCGCCCTCGCCGGCTGCGCGGCGACCGGCTCCGGCGACGCTGAAGGAGGTGACGGCGACATCACGCTCACCGTCACCACGTTCGGCACCTTCGGCTACGACGACCTGTACGACGAGTACGAGAAGGCGCACCCGAACATCACGATCGAGGCGACCAACATCGACACCGGCGGCAACGCCCGCACCGACGCGTTCACGAAGATCGCCGCGGGCTCTGGCCTCAGCGACATCGTCGCGATCGAGGAGGGGTGGCTCGGCGCCGTCATGGACGTCTCCGACACCTTCGTCGACCTCCGCGACTACGGCATCGAGGACCGCAAGGACGACTGGGTCGACTGGAAGTACGGACAGGCGACGGATGCCGAGGGCCGCGTCATCGGCTACGGCACCGACATCGGTCCGAGCGGCATCTGCTACAACGGCGCCGCGTTCGAGGCCGCCGGCCTGCCGAGTGACCGCGAGTCGGTCGCCCAGCTGCTCGACGGCGACTGGGAGAACTACTTCCAGGTCGGAGCCGACTACACCGCCAAGACCGGCAAGGCCTGGTACGACCACTCCGGCTTCGTCTGGAACGCGATGGTAAACCAGCTCGAGGAGGGGTACTACACCGCCGACGGCGAGCTGAACGTCGAGGACAACGCCGAGCTCAAGGAGCGCTTCGAGCTGCTCGGCGCAGCGACCGAGGGAGGCCAATCCGCCGCCCAGACCGCGTGGGACTGGAACGGCGGAAAGTCGTTCGTCGACGGAACCTTCGCCACGTTCGTCTGCCCCGGCTGGATGCTGGGCGTCGTGCAGGGGCAGGTCGAGGCCGGCGGCGGCGACGCCACGACCGGCTGGGACTTCGCCGACGTGTTCCCCGGCGGCGCGGCGAACTGGGGCGGCGCGTTCCTGTCGATCCCCGAGACCTCGCAGCACAAGGAGGCGGCCGCCGAACTCGCCGACTGGCTGACGCAGCCCGAGCAGCAGGTCAAGCAGTCGGCGGCGGCCGGCAACTTCCCGTCGACCGTCGAGGCCCAGGAGACGCTCGCGGCGGATGCCACGCCCAACGCGTTCTTCAACGACGCCCCGACCGGCGCGATCCTCGCCGAGCGCGCGAAGGGCGTGGTCGCTCAGTTCAAGGGCGCCGACGACTCGGTCATCCAGGAGAACGTGTTCGGCCCGGCGCTCAGCGCGCTCGACCGCGGCGAGACCGACACCCAGGGCGCCTGGGAGCAGGCCATCGGCCTGCTGGACGAGCTGGTCGGCTGACCCATCCGCCGAGGCTCCGGTCGCAGTTCGTGTCGTCGCTTTGCGCGATGAGCGACACGAACTGCGACCGGAGTGTCACGGACGTCGGGATTCCCGGAGGAGAATCATGACTCTCACACACGAACGCCCCGAGACGGCGTCCGCGCACGCGACCGCCCGATTGAAGACGGATGCCGCGCCGCCGCGCTCCTGGCGGCACCGCCTCTCGCGATTCGACCAGAACGCCTCGCCATACTTCTACATCTCGCCGTTCTTCCTGCTGTTCGGGCTCGTGGGACTGTTTCCGCTGCTGTACACGGTGTGGGTCGCCGTGCACGAGTGGGACCTGCTGAAGGGGCAGGGCGAGTTCGTCGGAGTGGGGAACTTCGCCGAGATCCTCGCCGACGGGATGTTCTGGAACTCGATCGGCAACACCCTGAGCATCTTCGTGCTCTCGGCGATCCCGCAGCTCGCGATCGCTCTGCTCATCGCCTACCTGCTCGACCGCGGCCTGCGGGCGCCGACCTTCTGGCGCATGAGCGTGCTGATCCCGTTCGTGGTGACGCCGGTCGCGGTGGCGATCATCTTCTCGAGCATCTTCAACGAGGCCGACGGCCTCGCCAACAACCTCCTCAACCTCATCGGCATCGCCGACCAGCAGTGGAAGCACGACACCTTCCTGTCGCACATCGCCATCGCGGTGATGGTGAACTTCCGCTGGACCGGTTACAACGCGCTGATCCTCCTCGCGGCGATGCAGGCCGTGCCGCGCGACCTGTACGAGTCGGCGGCGCTGGACGGCGCGGGCGCGGCGCGGCGGTTCTTCTCGATCACGATCCCGACCATCCGGCCGACTCTGATCTTCGTGATCATCACGGCCACGATCGGAGGCCTGCAGATCTTCGCCGAGCCGCGACTGTTCGACGTCTCCACGGCCGGCGGCATCGGCGGCAGCGATCGGCAGTTCCAGACGACCGTGCTGTTCCTGTGGGAGATGGCGTTCTTCCGCCGCGACCTCGGCGAGGCGTCGGCCGTCGCGATCCTGCTCTTCCTGCTCATCGTCGGGATCGGCGTCATCAACTTCCTCATCTCGCGACGCATCTCGACGGGAGACGGCCCTCGCAGCCGCTCCACGCGGCGCCGCACCCGCACCGCCAGCAAGGAGAGCGCGCGATGACCGCCACCATGGCACTCAGCGTCCCCGAGAAGATCCGTCGGCGCCGAGGCGCATCGAGCGGGACCGCGGGCATCGGCAGCCGGCCCGGCTTCCTCACCTACGGGCTGCTCGCGGCCTTCATCATCGGCAGCGTCTACCCGCTGTGGTGGTCGATCGTCGTCGCCAGCGGCACCAATGCGACGCGCGGCGAGACGCTTCCGCTGGTCCCCGGCGGCAACTTCTTCGCCAACGCGGCGAAGGTGCTCGACGCCATTCCGTTCTGGCTCGCGCTCGGCAACTCGTTCCTCATCTCGGCCATCATCACGGTCTCGGTCGTCACGTTCTCGACGCTCGCCGGGTACGCGTTCGCCAAGCTGCGCTTCCGCGGACGCGACGGCCTGCTCGTGTTCGTGATCGCGACCATGGCGATCCCGACCCAGCTCGGCATCATCCCGCTGTTCATGCTCATGCGCGAGCTGGGCTGGACCGGGTCGATCGGCGCGGTCATCGTGCCGACCCTCGTCACCGCGTTCGGCGTCTTCTTCATGCGGCAGTACCTCGTCGACGTGATCCCCGACGAGCTGATCGAGGCTGCCCGCGTCGACGGAGCCAACCAGTTCCGCACCTTCCTCACCGTGGGCGTGCCGGCCGCGCGGCCGGCCATGGCCATCCTGGGACTCTTCACGTTCATGACCGCGTGGACCGACTACCTCTGGCCGCTCATCGTGCTCTCGCCGCAGAATCCGACCCTGCAGACGGCGCTCAGCCAGCTGCAGTCGGGCTACTACATCGACTACTCGATCGTGCTCGCCGGCGCCGTGCTCGCGACGCTGCCGCTGCTCGCGCTCTTCGTGGCCGCCGGACGTCAGCTCGTGAGTGGCATCATGGCGGGCGCGGTGAAAGGATGACGTCCATGACCCGTGCCTTCCCCGATGACTTCCTGTTCGGAGCCGCCACGGCGGCCTATCAGATCGAGGGGGCGGCGTTCGAGGACGGCCGCACGGCATCGATCTGGGATGCGTTCAGCAGGGAGCCCGGCGCGGTGGTGCGGGGCGAGAACGGCGACGTGGCGTGCGATCACTACCATCGCTATCCGCAGGACGTCGCGCTCATGAAGGATCTGGGCCTGCAGACGTATCGCTTCTCGACCTCATGGTCGCGGGTGCGACCCGACGGTGGCGCCGTGAACGCGAAGGGCGTGGACTTCTACAGCCGACTCGTCGACGAACTCCTCGGCGCCGGCATCCTGCCCTGGCTGACGCTGTACCACTGGGACATGCCGCAGGCGCTGCAGGAGTCGGGTGGCTGGACGAACCGCGACACCGTCGGGCGGTTCCTCGAGTACGCGGGAACCATGCACGATGCGCTCGGTGACCGCGTGAACGTGTGGACGACGCTCAACGAGCCCTGGTGCTCGTCGTTCCTGTCGTACACGGGAGGCGAGCACGCGCCCGGTCACACGAGCGTCGCCGAGGGGCTGCTCGCCTCACACCACCTGCTGCTCGCCCACGGCGAGACGGTGCGCGAACTGCGCGGGCGCGACGCGAGCCTCAACCTCGGCATCACGCTCAACCACACGGTCGCCGATCCGGCCGACCCCGCGAACCCGGCCGACGTCGACGCCGCACGGCGGATCGACGGGCAGTTCAACCGCTGGTTCCTCGACCCGATCTACCGCGCGCAGTATCCGGCGGACATCGTCGAGGACATCCGAGCGGTCGACGCCGAGGCGGTGGCGCGGTTCGAGGATGCCGTGCACGACGGCGACCTCGAGACCATCGCGCAGCGCATCGACACGCAGGGCGTCAACTACTACCACGGCGACCTCGTGGCGGGCGAGGCACAGGTCGAGCCGCCGCAGGTGAGCGGCCCGGCGACCGACCGCCCCGGCCGCAGCCCGTACCCGTCGAGCGCCGGCATCCATCCGGTGGAGCGCGGGCTGCCGCGCACGGCGCAGGACTGGGAGGTGCAGCCCGAGGGCCTCACCCGGCTGCTGCAGCGGGTGTGGACGGAGTACGCCGAGCCCGCAGGTACCGTGCTCTACGTCACCGAGAACGGTGCCGCGTACGACGACGTCGCCGTGATCGAAGACGGCGAGACTCGCGTGCACGACGAGGACCGCGCCGAGTTCGTGCGCCTGCACCTCGATGCCGTGCTCGACGCGGCGGAGGCGGGGGTCGACGTGCGCGGCTTCTTCTACTGGTCGCTGTTCGACAACTTCGAGTGGGCCTGGGGCTACGACAAGCGCTTCGGCATCGTGCGCGTCGACTACGACACGCAGGAGCGCAGCGTGAAGGACTCCGGCCGGGAGTACGCTCGGATCATCGCCGCGCGGGCGCTCTGACGCCGGGTCGGCGGATCTGGGAAGACTCGACCGTCGGCCGGGTGGAGGGGAGAGTCGTGGCGACTCGCGCGACCATCGAAGAGGTGGCCTCGGCGGCCGGGGTGTCCCGGTCGACGGTGTCACGCGTGGTGAACGGCTCGACCGCGGTGAGCCCCGAGGCGTTGGACGCGGTGCAGCGCGCGATCGCCGAGCTCAACTACGTGCCCAACAGGGCGGCACGATCGCTCGCTTCGCGGCAGACGCACGCGATCGCGCTGATCGTGCCCGAGGACACGACGACGTTCTTCGGGGATCCGTTCTTCGCGGCGATCGTCGCCGGCATCACGGGCGCCCTGCGCGGTTCGGACTACCTCCTCAACCTGCTCATCGCGACCGATGACCCCGGCGACAAGATGGCGAGCTTCGTGCGCAACGGCGGCGTCGACGGTGCGCTGATCGTCTCGCATCACACGATCGACGCGTTCATCGAGCGTGTGGCCGACGCCGTGCCCGTCGTGTGGGGCGGTCGGCCGATGCATCGCCGCGAGGGCGACTACGTCGTCGACGTCGACAACGTGGCCGGCGCGCGGACGGCCACGCAGCATCTGCTCAGCACGGGCCGCCGCCGCATCGCCACGATCACCGGCCCGCTCACGATGGCGTCGTCGGGCGACCGGCTGCAGGGCTTCCGCGACGCGCTGGCGGACGCGGGGCTGGTGCCGTTCGCCGAGGAGGCCGGTGACTACAGCGAGGCGAGCGGGGCGGATGCCGCGCGCCGCATCCTCGCGACCGGTACCCCCGATGCGATCTTCGTGGCGAGCGACCTCATGGCGAGGGGGGCGCTGACGGCGCTCCGCGCCACCGGCATCCGCGTTCCCGACGACGTGGCCCTCGTGGGATACGACGACTCCTCGGTCGCGCTGTCGACCGATCCGCCGCTCACGACCGTGCGGCAGCCGATGTACGCGCAGGGTGAGGCGATGGCGGGCGTGCTGCTCTCGAATCTCGCCGGTGAAGCGCCCGAGACCACGACGATCCTGCCGACCGAGCTGGTCGTGCGCGGCTCTGCCTGACCAGAGCGAGAGATACACGGGTGCGGACCCGACGCCCCTCCGTGGGGGCCCGCACCCGTGTGGCGTGCGCCGCCGATCTGTCATATGACCGAACGCGAAATCTTGAATGTTTGTTCAAAGGTTATTGTAGAGGTTTGGCATTGATTTCGATGTCGTCCGATCCTGGGGAAGTGGACACGATGGCCCGTTCCGACGAGCAGAACAGGCAAGCCCGTGAGCGGGCTCGCGAGAAGATCCTCCTCGCCGCGATAGAACTCTTCGGTGAGAAGGGTGTCGCGGGAGCCAGCATCGCCGACATCACCCGCCGCGCGGGTGTCGCTCAGGGACTCGCGAATTATCACTTCGGTGGCAAGGACCAGCTGATATCCGCCGTCATCGACCGGTGGTTCGAGATGCTGTTCGGCATCCCGCAGGTGCCCGGCACCCCCGACGAGCGTCTCGCGGGCATCATCGACGGCGTCTTCATGGCGACCGGCTTCGCGATGCCCGTGCAGCGTGCCGTGCTCTCGATGCAGCAGCAGCCGGTCACGCACCGGCTCTTCGCCGAGTCGGAGGAGCGCTTCGGCCAGCAGGCCACCGAGTCGGAGAACATCGTGCGCGAGCTCTTCCGCGAGCGGGGCGCCGCCGACCCGGCGCTCGAAGAGGTCATGCTGCGCAGCACCCTCGAGGGCGCGATCATCAAGTACGCGGTGTACGGCGAATCGTTCCCGCTCGAAGACGCCCGCCGCTGGATGCACCGCCTCTACGGACTCCCGGAGCCGACGGCGCCCCTGCCTCTCGACCTTCCTCCGCGCGACGAGGACCTGCGCATCCGCGCGATCCGCGCCGTCCGCAGCTGCTGAGAAGAGGACGACGGCCCGAGTTCCGGATGCCGCTGCGCGCAGCATCCCGAAATCGAACCGTCGTCCGGATCCGTGCGGTCAGGCGGGGTCGCCTCCGAGCGGACCGACCGCCTCCAGGGGCTTCGGGTCGTCGGCGCCGGTCTTGCGCGCCCGGGCGATGAGGTTGCCCAGGTGGTAGATGAGCAGGGCTGCGACCGTGCCGAGCACGATGCCGCCGAACGCGAAGTCGCCGAGGTTCATCGAGAAGCCGGCGATGCCGATCACGAGCGACACCGCGGCTGTGTACTGGTTCACCGGGCGTGAGAAGTCGACCCTGCTGTCGACCCAGATCTTGATGCCGATGATGCCGATCAGGCCGTACAGCGCGGTGGTCGCGCCGCCGAGCACGCCCGCCGGGATCGAGTTGAACACCTCGCCGACCTTCGGCGAGAACGCCAGCAGGATCGCGAACAGTCCGGCCACCCAGTACACGGCTGTCGAGTAGACGCGGGTCGCGGCCATGACGCCGATGTTCTCGCCGTAGGTCGTGGTGCCCGAGCCGCCGAAGCCACCCGCGATCGTCGTGGCCACGCCGTCGGCGATGAGCGCACGTCCGGTGTGCTTGTTGATCGACGCATCCTCGGTCATGGTCGCCACGCCGCGCACGTGGCCGACGTTCTCCGCGATGAGCACGAGCACGACGGGCAGGAACATCGCGATGGTCGACCAGGTGCCCGGCTCGACGAAGTCGGGGAGCTGGAACTTCGGCATCCCGATCCAGGGGGCGTCGGAGATGAGCTCGGCGGGCGTCTTGCCGTCGCGGAGTGCGTTCGGCACGTCGAACGAGCCGTTGAACGCCGCCCAGATGAAGCCGACCGCGACGCCGAGGAAGATCGAGATGCGGCCGAGGAAGCCGCGGAACAGCACCGCGAACAGGATGATCGCGACGAGCGTGATGGTCGCGGTGACAGGGTCGAGCTGGAAGTTGTTCCACGCCGTCGGAGCGAGGTTGAAGCCGATCAGGGCGACGATCGCTCCGGCGACGACCGGAGGCATCAGCGCGTCAACCCAGCGCAGGCCGGCGAACTGCACGACGAGACCCACGAGCGCGAGCAGGATGCCGACGGCCACCACGCCCGCGAGGGCCGACCCCGTGCCGCCGGTGGCGACCGCGGCGGTGATCGGCGCGATGAACGCGAACGACGAGCCGAGGTAGCTGGGCAGCTGGTTCTTCGTGATCAGCAGGAAGATCAGGGTGCCGAGACCGCTGAACAGCAGTGTCGTCGAGACGGGGAATCCGGTCAGCGTCGGCACGAGGAACGTGGCGCCGAACATCGCGACGACATGCTGCGCGCCGATCGCGATGGTGGCGGGCCAGTTCAGGCGCTCGGCGGGAGTGACGACGGCGCCGGGCTCGACCGTGCGGCCGTTGCCGTGGATCTTCCACAGGGGCATGCGGGCTCCTCAGGTATCGGGGGAGGGAGGGAGTGCTGGAGCAACACTACCGATTCCTGAGTGTTCCCTGGGTGCGGTGGCCGTGCGACGCTCGCGCGTGATGAAGGAGATCTCTCGTATCGAAGGACCGAAACGGGGCGGTGGTCCTTCGTTGCGCGAGATCTCCTTCGCAGCGCGTGAGCGAAGACGGGCGCGCGTCAGGCGCCCAGGCGCTCGATCAGCTCGCGGTAGCGGTCGGCGGTGCGCTCCACGACATCCTCCGGCAGCACCGGCGGCTCGCCCTGCTTGTCCCAGTTGGCGGCGAGCCAGTCGCGCACGATCTGCTTGTCGAAGCTGGCCATGCGCTCGCTCGGCGTCGCGCCGGTGCGCCAGGACTCGGCATCCCAGTACCGCGACGAGTCGCTCGTGAGCACCTCGTCGGCCAGGCGCAGCACGCCGTCGACGTCGGTGCCGAACTCGAACTTCGTGTCGGCGAGGATGAGGCCGTGCTCCTCCGCGATCGCCGCAGCGCGGGCGTAGATCGCGAGCGACGCGTCGCGCAGTTCGGCGGCGCGCTCGGGGCCGACGAGCTCCTCGACCTTCTCGAACGTGATGTTCTCGTCGTGCTCGCCCATCGGCGCCTTGTACGCCGGGGTGAACAGCGGCTCGGGCAGGCGGTCGCCGTTCTGCAGGCCCTCGGGCAGCGGGATGCCGCATACGGTTCCGCTCTCGGTGTACTCCGCCCATCCGGAGCCGGTGATGTAACCGCGCACGACGCACTCGATCGGCAGCATCTCGAGCGACTGGGCGAGCATGGCGCGGTCGGCGACCGAGGGGGGCACGTCGCCCTCGGCGAGGTGGTTGGGCACCTCGAGGCGATCGAACCACCAGCGGCTCAGCCGCGTCAGCAGGGCGCCCTTCTGCGGGATGCCTGGCGACAGCACGAAGTCGAACGCGCTGACGCGGTCGGACGCCACGACGAGGATGCGCCTGTCTCCCGGGTCGGCGGAGGCGTACAGGTCGCGGACCTTGCCCGAGTAGAGGTGACGCCAGCCCGGGATCGTCCGCGCTGTGCTGTCGGAAGCGGTGCCGGCGGAAGCAGTGCTGTCGGAAGGTGTGCTCACCCGCCCATTATCGCGGGTCGTCGAGCGGCCGTCGGCCGCGTGTCAAGGGCTGGTGTCGGCATCCGCTCTCCGCGACGCTCGAAGGGACGAGCGGAGGAATCATGTCGAAGGACCTGTCAACGGGCGACCGGGTGAGCTGGAACACCTCGCAGGGCCGCACCCGCGGGACTGTGCAGCAGAAGAAGACCGCCGACTTCGAGTTCGCGGGCCAGAAGTTCACGGCATCCGCCGACGAGCCGGCGTACATCGTGAAGTCGGAGAAGAGCGGCGACGAGGCGGCGCACAAGGGATCGGCGCTGCGCAAGCTCAAGAGCTGAGTCGGGTTGTGGCCGGTGCTCCTCGAGGCGTATAGTCCACGTGGACTAGTCGAGATGGAGGATGCGGTGAAGAGCCCGGTCGACACACTCACGCCCATGGGGGTCATGGTGCTCGCGCTGCTGCGCGAGAGCGACATGCACCCCTATGAGATGGTGCGTCTGCTGCGCGCTCGCCACGACGACCGCCTCATCGCCATCACCAACGGGACGCTGTACCACACCGTCTCCCGGCTGCAGAAGAACGGGCTGATCGACGAGATCGGCATCGACCGCGACGGCAATCGCCCCGAGCGCACCACCTACACGCTGACGGATGCCGGGCGCGACACCGTCATCGCGTGGGTGCGCCGCGAGCTGCCGCGCGTCGATCGGGAGACCGACTTCCGCATCGCGCTCGCCGAATCCCACAACCTCGAAAGAGACGACGTGCGCGCGCTGCTGCAGGAGCGTCGCGCCGCGCTCGTCGAGACCCACGACATGCACCGCCACGGCCTCGACAAGGCCAGGGCGAAGGGCGTTCCCGCCCAGGTGCTCGTCGAGATCGAGAGGGAAGAGGTCCTGCTCGGCGCCGAGCTGCGCTGGCTCGACTCGCTCCTCGCCCGCCTCGACGGCGACGACCTCCCCTGGGGGCCGACCGCCTTCACCGACACAGATCGCTACCTCGCTCAGCGAAAGGCTGCACAGCAATGACCGAATCCCGTCAGGCGACCGGACCCGACACCGGGACCTTCGCCGCCGGACAGCGCCCCACGAGCCCCTGGCCCGCCCTGTGGGCGCTCGTCATCGGCTTCTTCATGATCCTCGTCGACACGACGATCGTCTCGGTCGCGAACCCGGCGATCAAGGCCGCGCTCGACCCGAACACCAACAACCTCGACAACGTCGTGTGGGTCACGAGCGCCTACCTGCTCACCTACGCGGTGCCGCTGCTCATCACCGGACGCCTCGGCGACCGCTTCGGCCCGAAGAACATCTACCTCATCGGACTCGCGATCTTCACGCTCGCGTCGCTCTGGTGCGGTCTGTCGACCTCGCTCGAGGGGCTGATCGTGGCGCGCGCCGCGCAGGGACTCGGCGCGGCGTTCATGACGCCGCAGACGATGGCGGTCATCACGCGCACGTTCCCGCCGAACCGTCGGGGCGCCGCCATGGGGCTGTGGGGCGCGACCGCCGGTGTCGCGACGCTCGTCGGTCCGCTGCTCGGCGGCGTCCTCGTCGACGGCCTCGGCTGGGAGTGGATCTTCTTCGTCAACCTCCCCGTCGGCGTCATCGCGTTCATCGCCGCGTGGATCCTCGTGCCGAAGCTGCAGACGCACCCGCACCGCTTCGACATCCTCGGCGTCGTGCTCAGCGCGGCCGCCATCTTCCTCGTCGTCTTCGGACTGCAGGAGGGCGAGAAGTACGACTGGGGCGTCATCTGGGGCCCGATCTCGGTGTGGGGTCTCATCATCGCCGGCATCGTCGTGATGGGACTGTTCATCCTGCAGCAGTGGAAGACGAAGAGCGAGGCGCTCGTGCCGCTCGAGCTTTTCCGCGACCGCAACTTCTCGGGCGCCAACATCGCGATCGCGACCGTCGGCTTCGCGGTGACGAGCATGTCGCTGCCGCTGATGTTCTTCCTGCAGATCGCGCGCGGACTCGCGCCGACCCAGGCGGCGCTGCTGATGATCCCGATGGCCGTGTTCTCGGGCGTGCTCGCTCCACTGGCCGGAAAGATCCTCGACCGCACCGACCCGCGGTTTATCCTCATCCCCGGGCTCGTCATCTTCGCGTCGGCGCTCGCCTGGTACTCCTCGCTCGTGCGCATGGACACCGAGATCTGGATGTTCCTGTTCCCGTCGGCCCTGCTCGGCATCGGCAGCGCGGGCATGTGGGGACCGCTCGCGACCACCGCCACACGTCGGCTTCCGATGCGTCAGGCGGGCGCCGGCGCGGGCATCTACAACACGACCCGCACGATCGGCTCGGTCATCGGATCCGCCGCCATCGCGACGTTCATGCAGGCTCGGCTCGAGGCGAACCTGCCGGGCATGGGCGACTCCGCCGGATCGATCAGCTCGGGCGGCACCCTGCCGCCGCAGGTCGCCGACGGGTTCGCCGCCGCCATGTCGCAGGCGATCCTGCTGCCGGCGAGCGTCATCGTGATCGGGCTGATCGCCGCGTTCTTCCTGCGCGGGGCGCCCAAGGCGACGGATGCCGGTGCGCCCGCCGCATCCGCTCCCGCCGCCGACCCCGCGCCCTCCGCCTGAGCACGAGGGGCTACTTCGCGAACTCCGGTCGCAGTTGGTGCCGCGCAGATCCGTCTGACGCGGCATCAACTGCGACCGGAGCGATCGAAAGTTTGGACCCTGCGGCGCGAACTGCGACCGGAACGACGCGGCGCGCGGTTTGGAAGGCGGGACGCCGTGTGATTGCATCGGGCGATGACCGTCGAACTCGTCCGCCCCACGTCCGCCATCTTCGACAGCTGGGCCTCGGCTATCGCCGAGTTCGGTGAGGGCCACGTCGACGGATCCGGACTGCAGGCTCCGGTCACGCCCGACCGTGAGACCCTCGACGCCCTCATCGCGAAGTCCGAGCTCCTCGCCGACACCTCGGCCGAACTCCCCGAAGGTTCCGTGCACAACGACCTGTACTGGATCGTCGACGACGGCGAGGTCGTCGGATTCGTGTCCTTCCGGCACGAGCTCAACGACTACCTGCGCGAGGCGGGCGGACACATCGGCTACGCGGTGCGCGAGTCCCGGCGGCGACGGGGCTACGCGTCCGCCGGCCTCGCGCTCGCACTCGACCGCGCCCGTGAGATCGGCCTCGACCGAGTGCTCGTCACCTGCGACGACGACAACGTGGGTTCGGCCCGCACGATCGAGCGGGCCGGCGGGGTGTTGCAGGACGTCAGCGACCAGAGCGCACGCGGGCACGCGATGCTGCGCCGCTACTGGATCGATCTCGCGGGGCCGGGAGCGCACGCAAAGTAGGGTTGATCCTCGGCGGCTGTCCGGTCGCATCATCCGATCCGAGGAGCATCCGTCGTGATCCCGAATCCCTTCCCTGCGACCGCGCGCCTTCGGCGACTCGGTCGCACCGTCGGCGCGATGGCGCTGACGGCGTTCATCGCGGCAGGCGCCGTGCTCGGCGGCGCCACCGCCGCCACCGCCGACACCACCGGCGAGACGTACGTCATCGGCACCGACACCACGTTCGCGCCGTTCGAGTTCACGTCGCCCGAGGGCGACCTCGTCGGCATCGACATGGACCTGCTCCGCGCGATCGCGGAGGACCAGGGCTTCGAGGTCGAGATCCGCCAGCTCGGCTTCGACGCCGCCGTCCAGGCGCTGCAGGCGAACCAGGTCGACGCGGTGATGGCAGGTATGTCGATCACCGACGAGCGCAAGCAGACCTTCGACTTCAGCGACCCGTACTTCACCAGCGGCATCCAGCTCGGCGTGCTCGACTCCAGCGACATCCAGTCGCTCGACGACCTCGACGGCAAGGCCGTGGCGGTCAAGACCGGCACGCAGGGGCAGACCTTCGCCGAGGAGAACCAGGACGAGTACGGCTTCCGCATCACGCCGTATCAGGACACGACCGACATGGTGGATGCCGTGAAGGCCGGCCAGGCCGTCGGCTACTTCGAGGACTTCCCGGTGCTCGCCTACGGCATCCAGCAGGGATCGGGCTTCCGCCTGGTCGGTGAGCCGGAGCTCGGCGGCGAGTACGGGTTCGCGGTCAACAAGGGGATGAACCCCGAGCTCATCGAGATGTTCAACGCGGGGCTCAAGAACCTGCAGGACTCGGGCGAGTACGACGAGATCGTCGACCGCTACCTCGGCGACGCGGAGGCCGGCGACGGTGGACAGGCGCAGGCCACCGACATCATCTCGGTCGCCGTGAAGTATTGGCCAGCCCTCATGCAGGGTCTGTGGCTCACGATCCTCGCGACGCTCGTGGCGATCGTGGCCGCGTTCATTCTCGGACTCGTCTTCGGATTCGGTCGCATCTCGCGCATCGCGCCGTTCCGCTGGATCGCCACCGCATACGTCTTCGTCTTCCGCGGCACCCCGATCCTCGTGCAGGCGTTCTTCGTCTTCTTCGCCGTGCCGCAGCTGTTCCCCGGCCTCACGTTCGACCCGTTCGTCGCGGGTGCGATCACCCTCTCGCTGAACACCGGCGCCTACATGACCGAGATCATCCGTGGCGGCATCCAGGCCGTCGACCCCGGCCAGAACGAGGCGTCGCGCTCGCTCGGTCTCAGTCACTGGAAGACCATGCGCAAGGTCGTGCTGCCGCAGGCGTTCCGCATCATGATCCCGTCGTTCGTGAACCAGGGCATCATCACCCTGAAGGACACGTCGCTCATCAGCGTCATCGGCCTGGCCGAGCTCACGTTCCAGTCGCGGCAGATCATCGCCTCGACGTACCTGTCGGCCCAGGTGCTGACGATCGTCGCCATCATCTACTTCGTCGTGATCACGCTGCTGACGCTGCTCGCGAACCGCCTGGAGAGGACGTTCAACGCATGAGCAAGATCGAGGTCAAGGACCTGCACAAGTCCTTCGGCGACAACGAGGTGCTCAAGGGCATCGACCTGACCGTCGAAGACGGCGAGGTCATCGCGGTGATCGGCCCGTCGGGCTCCGGCAAGTCGACGCTGCTGCGCTGCCTCAACAAGCTGGAGGAGCCCACGTCGGGCCACGTCGTCATCGACGGTGTCGACCTCACCGACAAGAGCGTCAAGCTCGACGACGTGCGTCAGCGCATCGGGATGGTGTTCCAGCACTTCAACCTGTTCCCGCACATGACGGTGCTCGAGAACATCACGCTCGCTCCGGTCGAGACGGGCAAGATGTCGAAGGCCGAGGCCCGCGAGCGCGCCCTCGCGCTGCTCGACCGGGTCGGTCTCTCGGAGAAGGCGGGTGCGAAGCCGGCATCCCTCTCCGGCGGTCAGAAGCAGCGCGTGGCGATCGCCCGCGCGCTGGCGATGGACCCCGAGATCATGCTCTTCGACGAGGCCACCAGCGCGCTCGACCCCGAGATGGTGGGCGAGGTGCTGCAGGTCATCCGCGACCTCGCGTCGGGCGGCATGACGATGGTGCTCGTCACCCACGAGATGGGCTTCGCGCGCGAGGTCTCCGGTCGCACGGTGTTCATGGACGGCGGAGTCGTCGTCGAGCAGGCGCCTCCCGCCGAACTGTTCGGGGCCCCCAAGAACGAGCGCCTGAAGGACTTCCTCTCGAAGGTGCTCTGACCCGCCCCTTCTTCCCTTCCCGCGCCGAGCCACCCCTTTCGCACCGAACCACCCCTTCGCGCACCGTTCGCGAGGGGGTGGTTCGGCGAGAAGGGGGTGGTTCGGCGGGCGTCAGAGGGCGTGAGAGAGCGAGGGGGCGCGTCAGGAGAGCGGGGTGGGATGCCGGCGGATCGTCGCGCTGACCAGCGCGGCGACCGCGCAGAGCCCGGCGGCGGCGAACCAGGCGATCGTGTACTGGCCGGTGTGGTCGCGCACGATGCCCGCGAGCACCGAGGCGATGCCCGCGCCGATCTGGTGCGCGGCGAACACCCATCCGAAGACGAGCGGTCCGCGGTCTCCGAACACCTCGCGGCACAGGGCGATCGTCGGCGGCACGGTCGCGACCCAGTCGAGGCCGTAGATCACGATGAACACGACGATGCTCGGCTGCACCTCGGCCGACAGCAGGTTCGGCAGGAACAGCAGGCTCACGCCGCGCAGCGCGTAGTACGCCGCGAGCAGGATGCGGGGGTTCACCCGGTCGGTGAGCCAGCCCGAGAACACGGTTCCGACGATGTCGAAGATCCCGACCACGGCGAGCAGCCCGGCGGCGGTGGTCGTCGGCATCCCGTGGTCGTGGGCGCTGGGGATGAAGTGCGTGCCGATGAGTCCGTTGGTCGAGGCACCGCAGATCGCGAAGCCGATCGCGAGGGCCCAGAACGTCTTCGTGCGTGCGGCGTCGCGCAGCGTCGTCACGGCGAGGCGGGCCGCGCCCCAGGCATTGCCGCGCGGTCTCGGTGCGACCGGAGTCGTCGGAGCGGTCTCGCCGTAGCGTCCGACGCCGAGGTCGCTCGGGCGGTTGCGCAGGAAGATCCAGACGAGCGGCACGACCGCGAGCGCGCCGCCGGCGATGACGAGGGATGCACCGCGCCATCCGATCTGCTCGGCCGAGGTCGCGATCACGGGCAGGAAGATGAGCTGACCGGTCGCGCTGCCCGCGGTGAGCACGCCCGACACGAGTCCGCGGCGGGTCGCGAACCACGTGTCGGTGATGGTCGCGGCGAACACGAGGGCCATCGACCCGGTGCCGAGTCCGATCAGCACGCCCCAGGTGAGGATCAGCTGCGCTGGAGTCGCGACGAACACGCTCAGCGCGGCGCCCGCGCCGATCACGAACAGCGCCGTCACGGTGACGGCCCTGATGCCGAAGCGCTGCATGAGCGCTGCCGCGAACGGAGCGGTGAGCCCGAACAGCAGCAGGTTGACGGTCACGGCGAGCGACAGCTCGGCGGTGGTCCAGCCGAACTCGTCCTGCAGCGGCAGCATGAGCACGCCCGGCGCGGCCCGGAACCCGGCGGCGCCGATCAGTGCGATGAGCGCGACGAGCGCGACGATCCACGCCGGATGCACACGACGCGGGCGGGATGCCGAGGTGCCGGTGGGCTCCTCGACCGATTCGGCCGTCACGCGGGGACTCCCGTGACCAGCGCGAACGGCTCCCCGCCCATGCTGCGCCGCGCCCACCGGGTCGAGTCCGCGTCGAGCGGGGCCTCGCAGTGCGTGCACCAGTCGACGGATGCCGCGGCGCGGCCGCACCGGGCGCACGAGGTCTGCAGACCCCAGGGGCCATCGGGGTCGGTCACGCGGGAGAAGCGCGCGAACGCGTGGAGGATCGGAAGCGTCTCGCGTCCGGCATCCGTCAGTGCGTAGCCGCGATCGGCGTCGCGGGCGACGAGTCCGGCGCCGGTCATCGCGCTGAGGCGGCGGGAGAGCACGGAGTCGGCGGCCCCGGTCGCGTCGCGCAGCTCGTCGAAGCGGGAACGCCCGGAGAAGAGCTCGCGCAGGATCAGCAGGACCCAGGGGTCGGCGAGCACATCGGCGGAGCGTGCGATCGGACACGTGGCGGTCGACCAGTCGGAGCGGAGCGGCATCTTCTTACTTTCTTGAAGAAAGTGGATGCTGTCAAGTGGGCGACCCCACCACTCCGCCGAACCACCCCTTTCTGCGCGAGCCACCCCGTGCGAACGGGTCGCAGAGGGGTGGCTCGAACGCAGCGGGGTGGTTCGGGCGGAGAGGCGGGCGTTACTCCGCGACGCGCGCGGCGATGTCGGTGCGGTGGTGCGAGCCCTCGAGGCGGATGCGTCCGATGGCCTCGTACGCGCGGTCGCGCGCGGTGCGGAAGTCGGCTGCCGTCGCCACGACGTTCAGTACGCGTCCGCCGGTCGCGACGAGCGATCCACCAGGGGCGTCGGGGCTCGCGGTCGCGGCGTGCACCAGGCGGACGCCCTCGACCGACGCCGCCTCGGACAGGCCCTCGATCGGGCGGCCGGTCTGAGGAGCTTCGGGGTACCCCTCGCTCGCCACGACGACCGTGATCGCGACGTCGTCGCGGAACTCCGGGTCGGGCTGGTCCTCGAGGGTGCCGGATGCCGCGGCGAGCAGCAGCTCCGAAAGCGGCGTCACGAGGCGCGGCAGCACGACCTGCGTCTCGGGGTCGCCGAAGCGGGCGTTGAACTCGATCACGCGCACACCGGCCGGCGTGAGGATGAGCCCCGCGTAGAGCAGGCCGATGAACGGGGTGCCCTCGCCGTCGAGCTGACGGATGACGGGGAGCGCCACGTCGCGTGTGACCTCGTCGACGAACGCCTTCTCGCTGCCGAACTGCTCGGCGAGCCAGGGGAGCGGCGAGTACGCGCCCATGCCGCCGGTGTTGGGGCCTTCGTCGCCGTCGAGTGCCCGCTTGAAATCCTGCGCGGGGCTGAGCGCGCGCACCGTGTCGCCGTCGCTGAGGAAGAAGAGCGAGACCTCGGGGCCCGACAGGAACTCCTCGACGAGCACCGGACCCGACGGCAGATACTGCTCGGCGTGGGCGAGGGCCTCGGCGCGATCGGAGGTCACGATGACGCCCTTTCCTGCCGCGAGGCCGTCGGCCTTCACCACGTGCGGGGCGCCGAGGTCGTCGAACGCCGCCTCGACCTCGGCGGTCGTCGCGGCGCGCACGGCGCGGCCGGTGGGCACGCCCGCGGCATCCATGATCCGCTTCGCGAACGACTTCGACCCTTCGAGCTGTGCCGCCGCCCTGCCCGGACCGAACACCGGGATGCCGCGCTCGCGCAGCACATCGGCGACACCCGCGACGAGCGGCGCCTCGGGGCCGACGACCACGAGGTCGACGGCGTTCTCGTTGGCGAACTCGGTGATCGCCGCGCCATCGAGCGGGTCGAGGCTCACCGGGATGGCATCCTGTGCGATGCCCGCGTTGCCGGGGGCGACGAAGATCTCGTGCTCCTTCTGCTCCGCTCGCAGGCCGAGGATGATCGCGTGCTCACGGGCACCGGAACCGAGGACGAGGATCTTCACCCGACCAGCCTACCGACGCGCACGGCGGGGTTTCCGACTGCGGCGTGGTGCCGATACCGACGATGGTTCTCGGTACCGACGGCGGCCGCGTGCGACGCCTCGGCGGCGATCGTGGAGGCTCGGGTCGCACTTCGTGCCGCCGCAGGATCGATCGGACGGCACGAACTGCGACGGCAACGGACGGGTCCAGCCCGCGGACGGCACGGACTGCGACGGGAACGGTGGGTTCGCGAGAACCGCGGACGGGGTCAGAGGTCGATCGGGCGCTCGGCGGAGCGGTCCCAGTCCTGCGTCCACCCCGTGGCGTCGAAGAGCGCGTCGAGCACCATGGCCGTGAACCCCCACACGATCGTGCCGTCGACGTCGAACGCGGGTCCGCGCCAGGTGCGGCCGAACCGGTGCAGGCGGGACGTGAAGCGGGTCGCCGGGTCGAGCAGCTGCGCGACGGGAACCCGGAACACCTCGACCGTCTCGGCGTGGTCGACCGCCGCGACGCGCGACGGCGACCGCCACCAGGCCAGCACGGGCGTGACGACGTGGTTGCTCGCGGCGAGGGGCAGCTCGCCGAGCGTGGCGAGCACCTCGACGCCCGCGGGGTCGAGGCCGGTCTCCTCCTGCGCCTCGCGCAGCGCGGTGGCGACGGCGTCGGCATCCTGCTCCTCGCGGCGTCCGCCCGGGAACGACACCTGTCCCGGGTGCGACGACAGCGTCGCGGCGCGTCTCTGCAGCAGCACGTCGAGGTCGGCGGCGACCGTGGCCTCGTCGGCCTGCGCGGGGGTGCTGTCGAGGCGTCCGAAAAGCACGAGCACGGATGCCGGATGCGCGTCGCCCACGAGGGGCGGGAACGGCTTCGCCCACCCGTCTGCACGCTGCGCCGCGGCGATCAGCTCGGCCCGCGCGCCGTGCAGGGTCTCGGCATTCTCGGTCATCGCCTCGAGCCTATGCCTGTCGGGACCCCCGGCGGCGGGCGCTGCGGTCGCAGAAACGCGCCAGCGTCGCAGGAAGACCCCGGATTCATGCGACGGGGGCGCGAATCTGCGACGGGAGAGGGATGCCGAGGCGCGGCGTACCCTGGATCCCATGCCCCCTCGCAAGATCGACATCATCGACGGACGCACCGCGCTCGACGCCGTGCGGACTGCGGCGTCGGCGGGGGAGAAGCCGGCCAGGAACGACCTCGCCACCGCCGTGCGCTACCTGCTGCAGCTGCTCGACGAGAAGGCGCCGGGCAACAGCGTCGAGGTGCGCGTCCCGCCGTTCGGGGCCGTGCAGGTCATCCAGGGTCCGCGCCATACCCGCGGCACTCCTCCGAACGTCGTCGAGATGGATGCCGCGACCTGGATCGCCGTCGCCACGGGCGTCGAGCACTGGACGGATGCCGAGACCGCCGGCCGCATCCACGCCTCCGGCACGCGGGCCGACCTGCTCGACGTGCTGCCGCTGCGTCCCTGACCTCCCCCCCCCCGGGGTTTCAGATCGCTTGATTTACCGTTGTGGCGGCGTCGGAGTTGCACATCAAGCGATTCGAAACCGCCCGGAGGGTCACCTCCGGGCGACGACGAGAGGAACGCCCGTGACGGGGTGCGGGAAGACGTCGACCGGCTGACCGTAGACGGCCTCGATCCGAGCGGCGGTCAGCACTTCGGCCGGGGTGCCCGTGGCGGCGACGCGTCCGTCGGCGAGCAGCGTCACCCGGTCGGCGTGCGCGAGCGCCGCGTTGAGGTCGTGCAGCACGAGGGCGACCGCGTCGCCGGCATCCGCCTGCCGGCGCACGAGTCGCATCACGTCTTCGTGATGCTTGAGGTCGAGCGCGGCGGTGGGTTCGTCGAGCAGCAGGATGCCGGTGCTCTGCGCGATCACGCGGGCGAGCGCCACGCGGGCGCGCTCTCCGCCCGACAGCGAGGTCACGGGGCGCGTCGCGAGCGCCGTGACCTCGGTCGCCGCCATCGCGGCGGCAACGCGCTGGTCGTCGTCCTCCGCGGCGTCGGTACGCGCCCACGGCGCCCGTCCCATGCGCACGACCTGCCCCACGGTGAACGGGAACGACACCGCGTTCTCCTGCAGCAGCACCGCGCGGGTGCGGGCGAGGTCGGGCGGGCGGATGCCGGAGAGCGGCGTCCCGTCGAGCAGTACCTCCCCCGCGAGCGGGACGAGGTCGCCGGCGAGCACGCCGAACAGCGTCGACTTGCCGGCTCCGTTGGGTCCGACGAGGGCATGGATCTCGCCCGCCCTGACGTCGATCGACGCGTCGTCGAGGATCGCGCGGCCGCCACCGATGCGCACCGTCACGTCGCGGGCCTGCAGCCGCACGGCGCCCTCCGTCGCGTTCATGCCCAGCCTCCCGAGCGACGGCGCGTTCGTACGAGCAGCCAGAGGAAGAACGGCCCGCCGACGAGCGAGGTGATCATGCCGATCGGCAGGTCGGCCAGCGGCACCGTGGTGCGGGCGACGAGGTCGGCGAGCGCGATCAGCAGCGCCCCGCCGAGCGCCGACGAGATCACGAGCGGCAGGTGGGCAGGGCCGATCAGCATGCGCATGAGATGGGGGACGACGAGCCCCGCGAACCCGATGATGCCCGCGAAGGCGACCGCTGCGCACACGAGCACCGCCACCGTCACGATGACCACCATCCGCAGAGCCTCGACGTTCACCCCGAGGTGCCGGGCGGTGCGCTCGCCGAGGGCGAAGAGGTCGAGGCGCCCGGCGACGAGCAGCGCCACGATCACCCCGACCGCGACCAGAGGCGCGACGAGCGCGGCGTGCGACCAGAGCGCGCCGTTGAGCGACCCGAGCTGCCAGAACACGATCTGCTCGCGCGTCGACGTGGTGCCGAGGAATGTGAGGAAGGCCATGCCGGCTCCGGCGATCGCATTGATGGCGATGCCGGTGAGCAGCAGCGTGACGACTTCGGTCCGTCCACCGGATCGGCTGATGAAGTAGACGGCGAGCACAGCCGCGAGGCCGCCGAGGAAGGCGAACACGGGCGTCGTCCACATACCGAACGACGCGAGTCCGAGGGTGATGCTCGCCGCCGCTCCCAGTGCCGCGCCGGAGGAGACTCCGACCACTCCGGCGTCCGCCAGCGGGTTGCCGAAGATCGCCTGCATGAGCACGCCCGAGACCGCGAGGGCGGCCCCGACGAGGATGCCGAGTGAGAGCCGCGGCAGTCGGAGGTTGTAGATCACTCCGTAGTCGGCGGCCGAGGTCGGAGCCCACACGGTGTCGATGCCCACTCCCTTGAGGAACACGCCGATGAGGTCGGTGGGGGACAGGGCGTACTGGCCGCTCGTGATCGAGGCGATGCAGGTCACGACGAGGGCCACGACGAGTCCGATGACGACGACGGTGAAGCGCAGGCCCCGGTGGGTGGTCGGGGTGCGGGTGACGACCTCCCCCGTCACTGGGCGGACTCGGCAGCGGCATCGGGCGCGTAGAGCGCGCGGGCGATCGCGCCGATCACCTCGGCCGAGCGAGGCCCGAAGCTGAGGATCTCGCTGTCGGCCATGTCGATCACGCGACGGTTCGCGCCGGCGGGAGTCTGCGCGATCGCGGGGATGCGCTCCACGAGCCCGTCGACGCCGCCGACGGATTCCAGCCCGTCGGTCATCATGACGAGCACGTCGGGCTGGGCGGCGACGAGCGCCTCGGCGGTCATGGGCTTCATGCCCTGCCAGCCGATCTCGCCGGCCACGTCGACCCCGCCGACCGCGTCGATCAGGGAGTCGGCGCCCGAGTCCTCGCCGAAGATGTAGTAGACATTCGCGCTCCCGCGCACGTAGAGGAACAGCATCCGTGCGCGGTCGTCGATCGATGCGGGGACCACCTCGGCGATCTCGGCGAGGGACGCCTCGAGATCGGCATCCAGCCGTTCGATGAGCGCCGTGCCGCGCGAGGGCACTCCGAGGGCTGCGGCGATCTCGGTGACGAGCTCGTCGGTGGTGTCGAGGCGTCGATCGCTGGAGACGACGACGACCGCGATGCCCGCGTCGCGCAGCTGCTGGCGAACCTCTTTGGGGCCGATCGTGGTGTCGGTGAGGATGACGGTGGGGGCGAGCTCGAGGATCGCCTCGGCGTTGAGGGTGTGACCGGTCTTGGTCACGACCGGAAGGTTCTCTGTTCCGGTGAACTGCGTCGACGAGTCGCGTCCGACGACCAGGTCGCCGAGTCCGAGGGCGAACACGGTCGACGCGATCGTGCCCGAGATGTCGATCGGCAGGATGCGGTCGACCTCGCTGATCTCGACCTCGCGTCCCTCGGCGTCCGTGACCGTGACCGGCAGGGCGGGCGCGGTGTCGTCGGCGACCGGCTCGATCGCGTGGCTGGAGAGGCAGGCGGTCGAGACGCCGGTCGCGGAGCGCACGTCGTCGACGAGGTCGAGCGATGCGAGCGGCTCGGATGCCTGAGGGCAGGTATCGACCGCCGTGGCGTCTTGCGGAGTCGCAGGTCCGGGGGTCGCGCACGAGGCGAGACCGAGGGCGAGCGCGGCAGCGAGGAGGACGGCAAGGACGCGGCGCATTAGGCAAGGCTATCCTAAAACTTGACGCGATCTCGTCGCCGCCTCTAGTCTCGGGACCAGCGCTTACTTAGCTAAGCCTAACCAACAATCACCCTTCGCCCGACTGCACAGCGGCACCGCTGGCGCGTACCCCCTTTCGCGCGCCCGGCGCCTGGAGAACCGTGAACGACACAGCCATCGCATCCCCGGGGAGCAGCCGCATCCGCGTGCTTCTCGCCGCCCTCGTCTCCTTCCTCCTGATAGCCGCCGGCGCGGTGATCGTGCCCCCGGCGCACGCCGCGAGCGGGTCTGTCAACGCAGCGGTCGCATCGGCCGGCACGAGCGGCGTGACCGTGCAGGTCGACGCGAGCGGACTCCCCGATGTCGCGAGCGTCTACGCCGCCCTCATCGTCAAGGGCACGGAGAGCGGACTCTCCGGCCCTGGTGGCGGCTACGCCGCCTTCGCGATTCCGTTCCCCGCCGTGAGCGGCGGTGCGAGCTCCTTCTCGCTGACTGCTCCGGCCGACAAGCTCGACCGCACGCAGGTCTACGAGGTCCTCATCTGGCAGCAGCACTCCGTGCCGAACGCCGACACCATCTACGCCCGGGGAGACGTCGCGATCTCGGTCGCGCAGTGGGATGCCGTGTTCCCGCCCGAGACGCCCGACCCCGGAACGGACCCGGGCACTGACCCCGGCACTGACCCCGGAACGGACCCGGGCACCGGCCCCGGCACCGACCCGGGCACCGATCCCGGCACCGACCCGGGCACTGACCCCGGCACGACGCCCGAGCCGGCCGCTCCCTCGATCGAGGTGTTCCTCGCCGACGGCACGACGCCGGCGGGAACGACGCCGCTGAAGACGGGTGACACCGTGGTCGTGAAGGGGTCGGGTTACGACCCGACGGCGAACGTCGGCGGCCGTGGCGTCCCGATCCCCGCGACGCTTCCGCAGGGCACGTACGTCGTGTTCGGCAACTTCGCCTCGCAGTGGCAGCCCTCGACGGGCGCGGCGTCGTCGACCCGTTCGGTGGGTTCGCAGGTGTGGGCGCTCGCCGAGTCGGTGCTCGACGAGGTTCCCGCGCAGTATCAGGCCGCGATCCGCGGGCAGTGGGTCGACATCGCCGCGGACGGCACCTTCCACGCCACTCTGACGCTCCAGGACGCGAAGGCCACCCCCGGCTCGTACGGCGTGTACACCTACGGTGCAGGCGGTGTGGTCAACGCCTCGCAGGAACGCAGCGTCGCCCTGAACTACTCGGTCGCACCCCCGGAGCCTTCCCTCGAGGTGTTCCTCGCCGACGGCACGACGCCCGCCGGATCGACGGCGCTGAAGGCCGGCGACACCGTGGTCGTGAAGGGCGCCGGATACGACCCGACCGCGAACGTCGGCGGTCGCGGTGTGCCCATCCCGAGCACGCTCCCGCAGGGCACGTACGTCGTGTTCGGCAACTTCGCCGCGCAGTGGCAGCCCTCCACCGGCGCCGCCTCCTCGACGCGTTCCGTCGGCGCGCAGAAGTGGGCTCTGGCCGAGTCCGTGTTGAATCAGGTGCCTGCGCAGTACCAGGCCGCGATCCGCGGGCAGTGGGTCGACATCGCGGCCGACGGCACCTTCCAGGCCTCGCTGACGCTGAAGGATGCCGCGGCCACTCCCGGCGCATACGGCGTGTACACCTACGGTGCCGGCGGTGTCACGAACGCGGCGCAGGAGCGCAGCGTGCCGCTGAATTACGGAAACGTCCCGGTCGTCTCCACGACCGTCACGGCGGCGACCGCTGCCGACGGTCTCACTGTCACGGCATCCGCTTCGAAGCTCGGCGACATCGCCGGTGCGTACGTCGCGCTCATCGAGACCGGCACCGAGGCCGACGTCACCGCCGGCGGTGGCTTCACGGCCATGCAGTACGTGCGGCCGATCACCGGCGGCCAGTTCTCGGTCGACCTCACGGCTGCCGCGAAGATGCTCGACCGCGCCGAGACCTACGAGGTCATCGTGTGGCAGCAGCACACCATGCCGACCGCGCAGACGATCTACGGACGCAGCGCGGTGACCATCACGCCGCAGCAGTGGGAGGCCCTGCTCGGCCCGGTCGTCGAGGTGCCGCCCACGACCCCGCCGACGACTCCGCCCACGACGCAGCCCACGGCGCCCGGCGTTCCCGTGCCCGGCGGGTCGCTGCGGTGGGCGATCTCGTCGTCGTTCACGAGCTACGTCACGGGCGGGATCGCCAAGGGCGCGATCGAGGTATCGGGCGGCGCGACCCGTTCCGACGGCATGTTCCAGTTCGGGCAGACGGTCGGCGGCGACTACAGCGCGGCCAGTGGGCTCGGCAGCGTCGTCTACCAGGGCGCCGTGCGTTTCACCGGTCACGGCGGTGTGCTCGACGTCACGGTCTCCAACCCGCAGATCACCGTCACATCGGCGAACGCGGCGACCCTGTCGGTGACGCACGCCGGCGCCCAGGTGCCGTTCGCGACGCTCGACCTGTCGCGCGCCGTGGTCGTGACCGCTAACGGCGCGGTCACCTACTCGGGCGCTCCCGCGGCGCTCACGGCGCAGGGGCGTGACCGCGTGCTCGCGGGCTTCTCGACCTCGCTCGACCCGGTGACGTTCACGATCGGCTCGGTCGCCGCTGCTCCGGCGGGCACCACCGGCACGGTCGCCGCGGCCGTCGCGAAGGCCAAGACCGCGCTTCCCGCGACGCCTCCGGCAACCACCGGCATCCAGATCGATGAGACGAATCTCGCGGCGCTGCAGTCCGGCGGATCGGCCACGATCTCGGCATCCGGATTCCGTCCGAACGAGACCGGCATCCAGGTCGTGGTCTACTCGACGCCCGTCCTTCTGGGCACCGTCGACGCCGATGCGACGGGAGTCGCGACCTGGTCGGGGGCGCTTCCCGCCACCCTCGAGGACGGCGCGCACACGCTGACCCTGCAGGGGTCGGTCTCCCGCGGCCTCGAGTTCACGCTGGCCCGTGCGACCACGGCGATCGGGCAGTGCACGGTCGAGGGTGCGACGCTGCAGTGGGGCTTCAAGGAGTCGTTCCGCACGTACATCGAGGGCATCGCCGCCGGCGGCTGGACCCTCACCGACGTGGAGTACCGCTACCCCGAGTACGTGTGGCAGAACGGCACCGGCTCCTTCGACGACCAGACGCTCACCGGACTCGTCGGGTTCGGGGGCAGCATCGCGTTCACGGGGCACGGCGGCGCCCTGGACACGACGCTGTCGAACGCGCGCCTCGAGCTCGCCGGAGACACCGGCTACCTGGTGTTCGACGTGCTCGGCACCACTCAGGACGGGCAGGGGGTCGATCAGCAGGGCGTCCGCTTCGCCGAGTTCGCGCTCGGCGACTCCGCGGTCGTCGACGGGATGCTGTCGCTCGACGCGCTGCCCGCGACGCTCACCGAGGCAGGGGCGTCGGCGTTCGGCACCTACGGCGCCGGCGAGGAGCTCGACCCGGTCACGGCATCCATCCCCGTCACCACCGAGTGCGGTGTGGCGGCGCAAGGCGAGCCGGAGGAGGAGTCGCAGGGCACCGCAGCCGCGGCATCCGTCACCGCCGTCGCCGACGTCGAGGGCGCACCGGTGTGGCCGTGGATCGTGGGCGGTCTCGTGATCGTCGCGGTCGGCACGGGCGCCGGCGTGCTCATCGGCCGACGCAACCGGGCGAACGCGGAGGGCGCCGACGTCACGACCGGAGCCTGAGACGCAGACCGCACCGCCCTCCCCGCAGCGGACGCGGGGAGGGCGGTGCACTGCATCCGGTGCCGCTGCACAGCAGACGGTGGGACAATGGAGTCATGTCCTCCCACGAAGTCCCCGAGACGGTCGAGGCGACTGTCCGTCGCGTACCGCGCTACGGCGTGTTCATGGGGATCGGCGTCGTCGTCGGCATCATCGTGGCCGGCATCCTCACCATGGTCGGCAGCTACGAGCCGTCCGACGCCGCGAACGTCGTCTATCCGCCCGGCCAGGTCTTCGGCTTCCTGCTGCTGTGGACGGTTCCGATCGGCCTCGCGCTCGGCGGTGTCGTCGGCCTGATCCTGGAGCGGGTCTCTCGGCGCCACGATCGCACGGTGCGCGTCGAGCACGAGACGATCGTCACGAACGACTGACGCCCCGCTTCAGGCGAGGCTGACCCCCGCTCAGGCGAGTTCGGCGATGATCGGACGGATCGCCGAGTCGAACGACACGACGTCGCGCCGCAGCCCGTCTGTCACCGCGACGGTCAGCGTGCCGATCCACCAGATGCCGCGCTGCGAGAACGGCAGCACCTGCACGTTCAGCTCGAAGGAGTGCGCCCGGCGGCCGATGTCGCGCTCGAACTCCGCGATCGCGCTGGCGTACGCGCGGTAGGACTCACCGTTCGTGGTGCCGGCTCCCGACCGGGTGCCCATCGAGCTGCGGATCGACGTGAGATAGCGGTCATGCGCGACCCGCGCGAAGTGCAGGACGGATGCCGCGTGGGGTGCCACGGCCTCGCGCAGCTCGTCAGCTCCTGAGGCGGGCAACGCGACGAGGGTGTCGAACCCGTCGACGAGCTCGAGCGGCACGCCCGACGGATGGGCGCGCGGTTCGACCGTCATATCCCAGTACTCGCGCCACTGCTTCTCGAGCGCGGGGTTCACCTCGGTCGCATCCGGGGCTCTGACCGGGAGATCACGCAGACTCGGCAGATCGTCGGGAGCGCGGATGCCGATGGCCTGCCGCAGCGCCAGCGCGACGAGCACGGAGACGCTCGCGTCCTCGCGGATCAGCCACTGCGGCTTGTCGGCCATGGCCCCATCGTATGTGTCGCTCGCCGCCGTGCGGCAGTCCCGGCGCGGATCCGGACGGTCGAATCCCGAGCGGATGCGGTTGCCGTCGCGCGCGCGGCACAGTAACCCTCTCAGGGCGCGCACGTCAACCCTCGCGACCCGCCTCGAACGCGAGCGTAGACCCGTAACCCACGCCGGTGATCACCGGCCGCAGCGAGAGGAACAACATGTCACAGAGTTATGGCGAAGGGGCCCCGGCCTCCGGCGCAGACTCCTCGGAATCCTCCGGAGTCGTGCAGACCGCGAAGGACGAGGCGATCGGCCTGACCGGAACCGCGTCTGAGCAGGCGGCAGGCGTGGTGGAGACCGCGAAGGCCGAGGCCGGTGCCGTCGCACACGAGGCGAAGGACCAGGTGAAGGACCTGTACCGACAGACCCGCGACGAGCTGCGCGACCAGGCGGCCGTGCAGCAGCGCCGAGTCGCCGAGGGGCTGCAGTCGGTGGGCGGCGAGCTGAAGACCATGGCCGACGGCGCAGAGGGCGGCGTCGCAGCCGACCTCGTGCGACAGGTGTCGACGAGGGTGCAGGGCGTCGCGGGCTGGATCGGCGATCGCGATCCGGGGTCGCTCCTGTCGGAGGTCACCTCCTACGCGCGCCGCAAGCCCGGCACGTTCATCGCCGTCGCGGCGGCCGCGGGGCTGGTGGTCGGGCGGCTGACGAGGGCCCTCTCCGAGAGCGCGGCCGAGAGCAGCTCGCACGGCGCATCCTCCGGATCGAACGACGCCGGTGCCACCGGTTCCGCGGCGACGGGCGCGACGGGTTACGCCTCGACGGCGGGTGCGGGCCCGACCGGTGCCGTTCCGCCGCCGGTGCCGCCGGTGCCGGTGGGCGAGCCGACCGGGCTGCCGGGGTCGCCGGGCGCCGCGCGGTATGACACCGACGTGACCCCGCCCCTCGAAGGCAGCGACACCCCGCTCTACGACCGTGCGGGCGCCGCGCACGATGCGCCCGGAGAGGAGCGACCATGACAGACCCGACGCCCTCCGAGCGCAAAGCCGAGACGACATCGCTCGGCGACCTGCTGGGAGAGGTCACATCCGACCTGTCGACGCTGATGCGGCAGGAGCTCGAACTCGCCAAAGCCGAGCTCAAGCAGTCGGCGGCGAGGGCGGGTCGAGGCGCGGGAATGCTGGGCGGCGCCGGATACGCGGCGCTCATGGCCGTCTTCTTCCTGTCGGTCGCCCTCTGGTGGGCGCTCGGCTACCTGACCGGCCTCGGCTGGTCGGCGGTGATCGTCGCCGTCATCTGGGCGCTGATCGCGCTCGTCCTGTTCCTGATGGGACGCACACAGCTGAAGAGCGTCGAGGGGGCGCCGCGCACGGTCGAGACCGTCAAGCGCATCCCGGACGCAGTGAAGAGAAACGAGGAGAACCGATGAGTGATTCGCCAGACGCCATCCGCGCCGACATCGAGCGCACCAGGCAGGAGTTCGGACGAGACGTCGACGCTCTCGCTGACAAGGTCACGCCGTCGAAGGTCGTGCACCGGCAGACGCAGAAGATGAAGGGCGCCGTGCGGTCGGTCGTCGACCGCGTCATGGGCGCAGCCGACGATGCGGGCAGTGCCGTGTCGGATGCCGGCTCGTCGGCGGCCTCCGCTGTCGGAGGCGTCGGCCACAGCGCCGTGCACAAGGCGCAGGGCAATCCGCTCGCGGTGGGGCTGATGGCGTTCGCCGCCGGGCTCGTCGCGGCGGCACTGATTCCGGCCTCGCAGAAGGAGAAGGAACTCGCCGAGGAGGTCAAGGAGAAGGCGCAGCCGCTGGTTGACGAGGCGACGTCGGCCGCGAAGACCGTCGGGGAGCACCTCAAGGAGCCGGCTCAGGAGGCGGCGGCCGCCGTCAAGGACGAGGTGACGGATGCCGCGTCCCACGTGAAGGACGAGGCCGTCTCAGCGGCCGACACCGTCAAGGACGAGGCGGAGCAGGCGCGCGACGCGGTCGCGGACCAGCGCTGACGCGGTCGGATGCGGTGCGGATGCCGTCACGGCTCCGCACCGCATCCTCGTGTCAGGTATGGATGAGCTCTCGCCAGTTGCCCGGCACGCGTCCGGCGGGGCCAGGGGATGGCTGATCCTGCGGCCTGCTGGTCGGAGCCGCGAGCTCCGGTCCGTCGAGGACCGTCTCGTCGACGTAGTCCCAGAACCACTCCTCACCCGGTTCGAAGCTCTGGATGAGACGGTGCCCGCTGTCGCGGAAATGGGCGGTGGCGTGCTGGCCGGGCGATGTGTCACAGCATCCCACGTGCCCGCAGGCGGCGCAGCGCCGCAGGTGAACCCAGAAACCCTGCTGCTCGTCGCACTCCACGCATCCCGTGCCGGACGGCGCGACGTTCAGGTCGATGTCGGTGCTCATCTCTCTCCCTTGCGAACTCTCGGTCTCAGTAGGCCAGCGCGCGGTGGACGGACGCCACGGCACTCGATCCCTCGCCGACGGCGGCGGCGACCCGCTTCATCGATCCACGACGCACATCACCCGCCGCGAACACGCGCGGCGCCGACGTCTCGAACGGCAGCGGCTCGCGGCCCAGGCCCTGCCACTGGTCGAGGGTCTGCACGGCGACGTCGGTGCCGGTGCGGATGAATCCCTCGGGGTCGCGATCGAGCGTCGGCAGCCACGAGGTCGCCGGCGTCGCGCCGATGAAGCAGAACAGGCCGCGGGCGTCGACGTCGCCCACGGTGTCGATGCGCACCGATTCGAGTGTGCCGTCGCCGTCGAGCCCGACGACGTTCGACGAGGTGTGCACGCGCACCCGCGGGTCGTCGGCGAGCCGATCGGCGAGATAGCTCGACATCCGGGTGCCCAGGTGCTCCCCGCGGACGACGAGGTGCACGGGGGAGCCGTGGGCGGAGAGGTACAGCGCCGCCTGGCCGGCGGAGTTCGCGCCGCCGACCACCACGACGGGCTTGCCCTGCACCTGACGCAGCTCGAGCGGCGTCGCGGCGTAGTAGACGCCGGAGCGCTCGAAGTCCTGCCAGCGGTCGAGGTCGAGGCGGCGGTACGCGGCACCCGACGTGACGATCACGCTGCGCGCGCGGATGAGGCGGCCGTCCGACAGGGCGACGTCGAGCAGGCCGGGGGCGACTCGCGTCAGGCCGGTCGCCTCGCACGGAGCGTAGACCCGCACGCCGAACTTCAGCGCCTGCAGGATCGCCTGGCCGATGAGATCCCCGCCGCTCACGCCGAACGGGAAGCCGAGGAAGTTCTCGATGCGGGAGGTCGCCGCCGCTTGACCACCCGGCGCGACGGCGTCGAGTAGCACGGTGCTCAACCCCTCCGAGGCGCCGTAGATGGCGGCGGCGAGACCGGCGGGACCCCCGCCGACGACCACGAGGTCGACGACCTCGTCGGCCTGCGCCTGGTAGCTCAGTCCGAGGTGCTCGGCCACGAGACCGGGGGTCGCTCGCAGCAGCGGCTCACCCTGGATGTACGCGACGGGCAGGTCGTCGACCGTGATCTCGTGCGTGTCGAGCGTGCCGAGGTCGCCCGGTGGCAGGGCCACGGCCTTGTGCACGAGGTCGAGGCGCTCGGCGAAGCGGCGCAGGGCGAGGAAGTCGTTCGAGGAACCCGTGCCGACGAACTTCAGTGTCATGGCCGCGGGTCCCGTGCGCAGGGATTCGCGCCGCGCCCAGAGCGCGTGCAGGATCAGATCGCACAGCTCGTCGTCCTCGTTCATGAGGGCGCGCAGCTGCGCTCGTGTCACGCGGTGGACGCGGCCCGCTTCGGTGACCCGAGCGGAGAGGAAGGCGCCCTGACCGTTGAGCAGACCGAGCTCCCCGGCGAACGTACGTGGACCCATCGTCGTGATGACGACCTCTCCGACCCAGCGGAGCGCGTCGCGGACGACCTCGACCTCTCCCGATTCGATCACGATCAGGTCGTACTCCGGCTCCCCGGTGCGGAACACGTAGTCGCCGACGGCGACGTCCTCGGCGGTGCCGGCGGCTATCAGCCGCTCCCATTGCTCGTCGCTCAGGGTCGGCGACATCACGGCATCCATCTCCACGGGGTCGACCTGCTCCTCCGCTGCTCCCACCTGGGCTCCCTCCGGGCTCATCGGATGCCAGTCTCGCCCGCAGCGCCCCTTCTGTCCATGGCTGATCCGTCGGTCCCGCGCGTGCCGCGCTGTCGAGCGCCGGATCCGGCGAACCGGTGCCCCGGCGGGCGGTAGTCTGGACGGGTGGCTGCCTCCCCCACCAACCCCTATTCCGAAGCCGGCGTCGATACGGCTGCCGGTGATCTCGCGGTCGAACTCATGAAGTCATCGGTTCGTGCGACGCACGGACCGGAAGTGCTCGGCGGAGTCGGCGGATTCGCCGGACTCTTCGACGCGAGCGCTCTGCGCGACTTCCGTCGTCCGCTGCTGGCGACCAGCACCGACGGCGTCGGCACGAAGGTCGCGATCGCGCAGGCGATCGACAAGCACGACACGATCGGTCAGGACCTCGTCGGCATGGTCGTCGACGACATCGTGGTGATGGGCGCGAAGCCGCTCTTCATGACCGATTACATCGCCTGCGGCAAGGTCTTCCCCGAGCGCATCGCCGACATCGTCCGCGGCATCGCCGAGGCGTGCTCCGCGACCGGCACCGCTCTGGTCGGCGGCGAGACCGCCGAGCACCCCGGGCTCCTGGGCCCGCGCGACTACGACGTCGCGGGCGCGGCCACCGGTGTCGTCGAGGCGGATGAGATCCTCGGCGCCGAGCGCGTGCAGGACGGCGATGCCGTGCTCGCGATCGCCTCCAGCGGACTGCACTCCAACGGCTACTCGCTCGTGCGACACATCGTCACCAACGCCGGCATCGGCTACGGCGACAACGCCGCCGACTTCGGCACGACGTGGGGCGAGGCCCTGCTCGAGCCCACCCGCCTGTACACCCTCCCTCTCCTGCGTCTCATCGCGGCGCTCGACGGCGGAGTGCACTCCCTCAGTCACGTCACCGGCGGCGGCATCGCCGCGAACCTCGCCCGTGTGCTGCCCCAGGGCAGCTGGGCGGAGGTCGACCGTGGCACCTGGTCGCCCAGCCCGGTCTTCCGGGTGCTCAGCGACATCGCCGGTTCGACTCTGGAGTCCGCGGAGGGGACCTGGAACCTCGGGATCGGATTCCTCGCGGTCGTCGCGGCGGACAAGAAGGATGCCGCGATCGCGGCCCTCGACGCGGAGGGCATGCCCGCGTGGCAGGTCGGCACGGTCGGCTTCGGGCAGCGCCCGAGCGGCGAATTCGAACAGGGCGCCAAGGGCGTCGACGGCGGAGCGGTGCGCCTGGTCGGCGCCTACGCGGACGGAGCGAAGTAACCACCCATGTGCGGCATCGTCGGAATGGTCGGGACGGCCCCGGTCAATCAGGACATCTACGACGCTCTCCTCCTGCTGCAGCACCGCGGTCAGGACGCGACGGGCATCGCCACGGCGGAGGCCAACGGCGTCATGCACAACGCGAAGGCGCAGGGCATGGTTCGTGAGGCGTTCCGCACCCGCGACATGCGCGGACTGCTCGGCAACGTCGGCCTCGGCCACGTCCGCTACGCGACCAAGGGCACCGCGTCGAGCGAGGAGGAGATGCAGCCGTTCTACGTGAACGCGCCCTACGGCATCATCCTCATCCACAACGGCAACCTCACGAACACGCGTGAGCTGACCGCCGACATGGCGAAGCGCGACCGCCGTCACCTCAACTCCTCGAGCGACACCGAGCTGCTGCTCAACGTGCTCGCGGGAGAACTGCAGAACACCACGTCGACGGTCGACCTCGACCCCGAGCGCATCTTCGAGGCGGTCGCCCGCACGCACGAGCGCATCGAGGGCGCGTACGCGGTGATCGCGGTGATCGCCGGATACGGTCTGCTCGCATTCCGCGACCCCTTCGGCATCCGTCCGCTCATCCTCGGCCGTCGTCCGTCGACAGTCGAGGGCGCGAAGGGCAAGGACGAGTGGGTCGTGGCGAGCGAGTCGCTGGTGCTCGAGAACGGCGACTACGAGGTCGTGCGCGAGGTCGAGCCCGGCGAGGCCGTGTTCATCACCAACGACGGCGAGCTGCACACCAAGCAGTGCGCGACGGAAGCGACCCTCGCGCCGTGCGCGTTCGAGTACGTCTACCTCGCGCGGCCGGACTCGGTCATGAATGGCATCTCCGTCTACGAGTCGCGCCTGCGCATGGGTGAGCGCCTCGCCGACACCATCGCGAAGCATGTGCCGATGGACAAGATCGACGTCGTGATGCCGATCCCCGACTCCGCGCGGCCGGCCGCGATGGAGGTCGCCCGCAAGCTGGGCATCGAGTACCGCGAGGGGTTCTACAAGAACCGCTACGTCGGCCGCACCTTCATCATGCCCGGCCAGGCGGTGCGCAAGAAGAGCGTGCGACAGAAGCTGAACGCCATGTCGACCGAGTTCCAGGGCAAGAACGTGCTGCTCATCGACGACTCGATCGTGCGCGGCACGACCTCGAAGCAGATCATCCAGATGGCTCGGGATGCCGGTGCCACGTCTGTGACGTTCGCCTCCGCGGCGCCGCCCGTGCGGCATCCGCACGTCTACGGCATCAACATGCCGTCGCGCCACGAGCTCATCGCGCACGGCCGCACGATCCCGGAGATCGCGGAGGAGCTGGGCTGCGACCACCTGGTCTACCAGGAGGTCGACGACCTCAAGGCCGCCATCACGGAGGGATCGGTGCTCTCCGACCTCGACATGAGCTGCTTCGACGGCCGGTACGTGACCGGCACGGTCTCCGACGAGTACCTCGCGTGGGTGGAGGGGTCGCAGACCTCGTGACGACGGGGTCCCCGAGCTCATCGCAGGGGCTGCCGCTCTGGCGCGGCCGAGCTCTCGCGCTGATCGGCATCGTGCTGGTCGCGTTCTCGCTGCGCTCGGCCGTGGCATCCCTCTCACCGGTCATCGACCACGTCGCCGAGGACTTCCCGGTGTCGTCGGTGGTCGCCGGTCTCATCGGCGCCGCACCACCCGTGTGCTTCGCGCTGTTCGGTCTGCTCACGCCACTGGTCGAGCGCCGGTTCGGGCTCGAGCGCATCGCCGTCGTGGCCATCTCGCTCATCGCCGCGGGCCTTCTGCTGCGCGGGCTCTCCGTCGATTCCACGACCCTGCTGGGGGCGACGGTCGTCGTGTTCGCCGGCGTCGGGTCGGGCAACGTGCTGCTGCCGCCCCTGGTGAAGAAGTACTTCCCCGACCGACTCGGCATCATGATGACCGTCTATTCGACGACGATGGCGGTGTCGACGTTCGTTCCACCACTGGTCGCCGTACCCGTCGCGGACTCGGCCGGCTGGCGCGTCTCGCTCGGGATGTGGGGCGTCTTCGCGGCGATCGCGCTCGTCCCATGGATCGTGATGATCGTGACGAGCCGCACGGACGGGCCGGCGCTGGCGCCGCCGATCGTGAAGCCGTCGATCGAGGCGCTCGAGAACCCCGATCCGGCATCGGTGTCGACCGGACCGATCGTCACGCGCCCGGCCAACCCGCGTGTCTTCGGGCGACTGTGGCGGCTGCCGATGGCGTGGGCCGTCGCGCTCGTCTTCGGCACGTCGTCGACGCTGGCCTACGTCTCCTTCGCCTGGCTGCCCGCGATCCTCATCGAGGTCGGCGGGGTCAGCGCCGCGGACGCGGGCCTCCTGCTCTCGCTGTTCGGCCTCATGGGGCTGCCCTGCTCACTGATCGTGCCGTTGCTCATCGTGCGCTTCCACGCGACGCGACCGGTGTTCTTCGTCGGGATAGCGGCGGGCCTGGCGGGCCTCGCCGGTCTGCTGTTCGCGCCGACCGTCGCGCTTCCACTGTGGGTGGTGCTCTTCGGCCTCGGGCCCATCCTGTTCCCGCTGAGCCTCGTGCTGCTCAGCATCCGCGCCCGCACGCCCGAGAGCGCGGTCGCGCTCAGCGGCTTCGCGCAGAGCATCGGCTACGCGGTCGCGGCGGCCTTCCCGCTGCTCATCGGCCTGCTGCACGAGACGACCGGCGGATGGCAGGTGCCGCTGTGGCTGCTCGTCGGAGTACTGCTCGCCGCGATCCCGGCCGGGCTCGTCGCCGGCCGCCGTCGCACGATCGAAGAGGATTGGGAACGCCGCTACGGGCGTTGGTGAGCGATCCTCGCGCGACGATCCGCGGACGCGGTCACGATCAGCGGATCATCGCCTCGGATTTGTCAGCGGATCGGGACCGGATCAGCGGATCGGGACCGGATCGGTCCTCTCGGACACGACGAAACCCCCGTGCGGTGCACGGGGGAGACGACGAGACGAGAGGGCGGTCAGGCCTTCTCTAGTTCGTCCTCGTCTTCGTCGGCGTACTCGTCTGCCCACTTGTCGACGTACTCGTCTTCCGAGTCGCTCGGGTGACCGAGCTCTCGTTCGAGCGCCGAGTAGTTGACGGACGGACTGAATGACTTCAGTTCGCGGGCGATTTTGGTGTGCTTCGCCTTCTGACGGCCACGGCCCATGCCAGAGACCCCCTCACGAGTTGAGCTGCGGGCTAGCTGGGGCCCGATGCATTCACGACACCGGCTCGAGGCCGGTAAGAGTAGCATTCAGAATAGCACGCGGGTAGACCGCACTGCCTGATAGCAAGGCTGGCGAAGGGAGCGATCTCGATGACCGACAACACCTCTTCTCCCTCGGACGAGGCCGTCCAGAACGCGACACTGCAGAAGGCGGTGATCGTCGGCATCCAGCCGGGGCAGAGCCCTCGTGTGATTCAGGAGGCATCGCGTTTCGCCCGCCTCCTGCGGGTGCCGCTCGTCGTCGTGCACGTCGACGTCACGCGCTTCGTGACGTATGAGGATCCGGACGGATACGTGCACTCGGCTCCGATCGACATCAACTTCGACGCGGGAACGGCGGAGTTCGAGGCCGTGCAGGCCGAGGCGGCGAAGGCTCTCGAAGGGACGGGGCTGATTTGGACCGCCCGGCAGCTCGTCGGCGATCCGGCGCTCGCGATCAAGGCGCTCGCGAACAAGCTCGACGCCCAGCTGATCGTAGTGGGCACGCGCAAGCGCGGCATCGGAGAGTCGATCCGCGAGTTCTTCACGGGATCGGTAGCCGCGCGCCTCGCTCACCGGCAGCATCGGTCCGTGCTCGTGGTGCCGCTCGAGGAGCCGGTGCCGGATTCGCAGCCCGAGATCTGGACGGAGTAGGCCCGATCTTCGGTACCGACGGCTGACGATCCCCCGCCTGGCTGGCTGTATGAGCCGAATCGGCCAGCCAACCGAGGGATCGTCAGCCGTCTGAGCGGCTTCCGAGAAGGACGTCAGCGCGAGAGCGACGACAGGGCGACGGTGATGCCGCGGGCGGCGGCATCGAGCCCCGCTTCGAGCTCGTTCACCACGGATGCCGGCAGGCGCCCGCCCTGGGCGACGTGCGTGCGGAGGTCGGTTCGGACCCGGGCGCGGAACGCGTTGATCACGGCATCCGCCCGGTGGAGCTCCTCACGGCTGACGATGCGCTCCTCGTCTCCCGCCGTGCGCGGGCGGGACTTGGATGCCGCGCGGTCGTCCTTCTCGGCGGTGGCGAAGTCGGCCCGCAGGCTCTTCATCGCCTCCTTGACGCTCTGGCGCACCTCGTTCGCGATCAGCCGCACCGAGTCGGTGAGTCCCGCCTCGATGCCCGCGAGGTCGCCCTCACGGGAGGACAGCTCGGCGCGTCCGGCATCCGTGATCGCGTAGATCGTGGTGCGGCCGTCGACCGTCTTCGAGACGAGTCCCTCTTCCTCGAGCTTCGCGAGTCGCGGGTAGATGGTGCCCGCGCTCGGCGTGTAGGTGCCGCCGGTGCGGTCGGTCAGGGCCTGGATGATGCCGTACCCGTGCTGCGGGGATTCCGCGAGCAGCGACAGCAGGTACAGGCGCAGGTCTCCGTGAGAGAAGACGGCGGGACTCATGCTTCCTCCCATTCGGCGTCGTTCTCGATCGATGCGGGGGTGCGGCGCAGCACCGTCACGCCGCCCGAGACCGAGTTCGCGCGCAGGTCGACGAATCGTCCGGCGAGCTCGCCCGTGGACCCGGTGTAGTTGTTGATGCCGGAGGAGCCGCGCTCGACGCCGTCGATGAGGAGTCGTCCGCTGAGCGAGCGGATGACGTAGTTGGCGGCGAGGGACTCGTCGAGCCGCACGGTGGTGCCGCCCGAGACCGAGTTGATGTTGATGGTGTTGACGTCGCCGGCAGCGTCGACGAGCGTGGAGCCCGACACGGTGTCGACGGTCGCCTTGCGCACGGTGCCGGTGATGGCGACGTCACCCGAGACGCTGTTCGCCGTGATCGAGCCGGTCAGCCCGCGCACCTGCACATCGCCCGACACCGAGTTCACGGTGATGTCGCCGATCAGCGTGTCGACGATGAGGTCGCCCGACACGGTGTTCAGGCGGGCGTCGTTGCGGATGCCGGAGACGAGCGCACCGGCGCTGACGACGCCGAGGGTGAGGGCGATCGAGCGCGGCACGGCGATGCTGACCTCGGCCTTGGGGCCGCCCGAGCCGAAGTTGCGGAACACCTCGAGGAAGTTGTCCCAGCCCAGCTGCGGGTGGTCGATCTCGACCTCGCCGTCGTGGGACTCGATGCGGAGGTCCTTGGTGGTGACGCCGTGCACCTCGATGCGGATGCCGGGTTCGTCGTGGGCGATCACGTCGACCTGCCCGCCGACCAGACCGACCTTCAGCCGGCTGACGTTCTCGATGTCGATGACGCGTTCCTCGCCCGGGGCGATGAGCCACTTCTCGGTCATGTCTGCTTCTCCTGTGTTGAGACGGATCACGATATATCGTGTTGCGACAGCGTAACACGATATATCTCGATCGTGTCAACGGATCGTGAACGTGGAGGCTTGACCTTGACGCAACGTCAACTTCTACGGTGGAGTCATCGAACGAACCGAGGAGGAGAGATGAGCGGACGGGAGTGGTCGATCCAGGAGATCGCACGCCTCGCGGGCACGACCAGCAGAACCCTTCGTCACTACGACGACATCGGTCTGCTGGCTCCGACCCGCATCGCGCCCAACGGCTACCGCCACTACGACGAGGCCGCCCTCGTGCGTCTGCAGCGGATCTTGCTGCTGCGCGAGCTCGGACTCGGGCTCCCGCAGATCGCCGACGTGCTCGACACCGGTTCGCGCACGACGACGGAGGCCTCGGCCCTCGAGACCCACCTCGCGCTGCTGCGCGAGGAGCAGAACAGGCTGGCGCGCCAGATCGCGTCGGTCGAGAGCACCATCACGGCACTGAGAGGAGGTGAAGAACTCATGGCAGAGAACATGTTCGACGGCTTCGATCACACGCAGTACAAGCAGGAGGTCGAGCACCGCTGGGGTCGGAAAGCGTACGCCGACGGCGACCGCTGGTGGCGCGGGATGACGGAGGCCGAGCGCGCCGATTGGCAGCAGCGCGTGTCCGATCTCGGACGCGACTGGATCGCCGCCGCCGAGAGCGGTGTCGATCCGGCATCCGCTGAGGCGCAGGACATCGCCCGCCGCCATGTCGAGTGGCTCACGGGCGTCCCCGGCACGCCGGCGTCGGCGCCCGGCGGAGACGTCAAGGCATACGTGATCGGCCTCGGCGAGATGTACGTCGCCGACCCACGCTTCGGCGCGAACTACGCGACGTCGTCCGGTGGCACGCACGGCGCCGAGTTCGTCCGCGACGCGCTCCGCGTGTACGCGGAGGCGAACCTCTAACGACCCCGCCGACACACCCCCTTGGGTGCGAGCCACCCCCTTGTGGCTCCTATCCAAAGGGGTGTTTCGCGCGCAAGGGGGTGGCTCGGCAGAGGGTGTCCGGGCGTAGTGTCGTGCCATGGGCCACCGTCGCACGCGCACGAATGCGGCTCCGCTGTTCGTCGCGGCGACTATCGCCTACGCCGCGAACGCCGCCCTCGGCACCGCCGTCGCGGCACGGGTCATCGACACGCGAGGGTTCCGCTGGGTGCACCACGCGCTCTACGTGTCGACGTGCATCACGACGGCCGCCGCCGTCAGCGCCGCGCTCTGGGCCCGCCCGAAGGCCGCGAGTCGCCGGGCCGCGGCATCCCTCGCTCCGGCGATCGTGCCGCTCGCGGCGATCCCGTATCTCGGCACGCACACGCGTCGGCACCCCCTGGTCGCGCTCGCCGCGGCCCCCTTCCTCGTCGCGGGCCTGGTGTGCTCGCGCATCCCCTCCGACCGGAAGTGAACGCATGGAACTGCTCGATGTCATCCGCCGCCGCAAGACCACGAACGGGCCGTTCCTGCCCGATCCGGTGTCGGAGGAGCATCAGCGCATCCTGCTCGAGGCGGCGGGCCGCGCGCCCTCGCAGCTGAACAGCCAGCCATGGCGCTTCGTCGTGATCGAGAACCGGGACACGATCGACAGGATCGCGCAGATCTCGGGCGAGAGCATGACGGAGGCGATGTCGAACGGCACGTTCTTCGAGCGCTACAAGCCGTACTTCCGCTTCAGCCAGGCCGAGATGGAGGAGAAGCGCAGCGGGATGCTGTTCGACAAGCTCCCTGCGGCCCTGCGGCCCTTCACGAGTCAGGTGTTCACGAAGCGCGGGCAGAAGCTCATGAACACCTTCGGTGTGCCCAAGACCCTCGGGGAGGAGAACCACAAGCTCGTCGCCGGCTCTCCGCTGCTCCTCGGGGTCATGCTCGACCGCAGCGAGTACCGGCCGGGGCAGCTCTCGTCGTTCTACTCGGTGTTCAGCATGGGCGCCGCGATGGAGAACGTGTGGCTCACGACGGTCGAGCTCGGGATGGGGATCCAGTTCATCTCCTTCCCGATGGAGGTCCCTGGCAAGTGGGAGGAGATCGTCGACCTGCTGCACGTACCGGACGACCTCGAGCTCATGGCCGTCTACCGCCTCGGCTACCTGCCGCACGACCAGCGCCGCCCGGCCATCGACTGGTCGAGCCACCAGCGGAAGCTCGTGTCGCAGTACGTGTTCCGCGAGACCTGCGAGCAACCCCAGCAGGGGTGGGACGCCCCTCCCGCGGAGGCTAGCGCCCGCGACTGACGGGATTCAGTCCTCCGGGGTGCGGGGCAGCTTCTTCAGATCGCTGAGCGCCGGGCCCTCGATGCGTGTTCCGTCGGCGGTGAAGCGGGAGGCGTGCAGCGGGCAGTCCCACGTGCACTCGGCGTCGTTCCAATCGAGGACGCCCCCGAGGTGCGGGCACACGGCGTCGACGGCTCTGGTGACGCCGTCGACGGTCGAGATGCCGACCGGGAGCCCTCCTCGGTTCGCAACGACGCCCTCGCCCTCGGCGGGCTGAGGCACGGGCACGGGGGTCTTCTCGGCATCCACCCAGCCCTTGGTGGCGGCAGCGGCGACCTTGACGCCCTCGACGGCACCGCGGGCGAGGTCGGCCGGCACCGTCAGGCGCGTGCCGATCTTGACCATCCAGCCGGGACGGTCGTGCCAGCTCGCGCCGAGGATCTCCGTGGTGAGTCGCAGTGCCGCAGCCGGGGCGTTCGACAGCCCCCACTTGGCGTAGCCGGTCGCGAAGCGGATGCGTCCGAGACCCCGCGGCATCGCACCCACGAACGGGATCTGGTTGTGCGACTCGTAGTCCTGCGCCGACCAGCGGTGGGTCTCCTCCGCGCCGGGGAAGAACTTCTGCGTCCACTCGACGAGCTCGTCGACAGCGGCGCGCTCGCCGTCGGAGCGCCCGACCGGGTGGCCGTTGCCGCCGACGACCAGCTGCGCGGTCGCGCCTGGCCCGTCGGACGCGGACACGGGCCGGATGGACCGCGTCGGCTGGTCGGTCGAGATGAACGTGGAGTCGGGGATGCCGCCTGGCACCCGGAACGACACGCAATACGACCGAAAGGCCCGCATCTTCGCGAAGTACAGGCCGCGGTCGAGGATCGGATACCCGGTCGCGATGACGATGTGCTGGGCGAACAGGGGACCTGCGGTCGTCTCGACGCGGGGGTCGGGAAGCGCGTGCGCCGCCGTGACGCGGACTCCGGTGTGCAGCGTGCCGCCCGCGGACAGGAGCTCTGTCGCAAGCGCCTCGCTCACGCGCATCGGGTCGATCGTGACCTGGTCGTCGAGGGCCACGGCACCCGCGGCCGGGAAGTCGACGTTCAGCTCGCCGCGCGTGAGCATGCGCGTCGGCAGCCCGGCCTCCTGCGCTGCGGCGTGCTGCGCGCGCACCGATTCCAGTCCGTCGGCCGTCTGCGCGTAGGTGTGGTCGATGCGTCGTTCGTACGGCACTCCGGCGTGGTCGGCGAAGGATGTGAGCCAGTCCATGCCGGCGCGGTTGCCGTCGACGTAGGCCTGCAGCAGCTCCGCGGAGTGGTGGCGGCGGATCTCGGCCAGCCGTTGCGCCTGCAACAACGAGAGCTTGCCGGTGTTGCCGCCGGACGCGAGTTCTCCCACCGACCCCGACTCCAGTACCGCGACGTCGAGCCCCGCTCGGGTCAGCATCACGGCGGTCGAGAGACCGGTGAGACCGGCGCCGACGACGATGACGTCGTGTCGAGCTCCGGGGTCGAAGGGAGTGCCTGTGGGCGGGGTGCGGTCGAGCTTCCACAGCGGCTTCATGTCATCAGTGTTCGCCCCGAGCCCAGGGGCTGCACAGCGGGTTGACATTCATCGGCCGCCCTGCGACGGTCCGCCGGGGCCGGATCGGCGCCCGGCTAGAGTTGCCGGGTGACTGTCCGCCGCGTGCTCCTCGTGTTCCTCGGGGGCACCGTGGGCACAGCGGGTCGACTCGCGCTCGGCCTCTGGATCACGGATGCCGGCGGCTTCCCGCTCGCGACGTTCGTCGTCAACGTCATCGGCGCGTTCCTCATAGGACTCCTCGCCGCGCGGATGCCGCAGACCGCCGACCTGCGCGTGCTGCTCGGCACCGGGGTGCTCGGCGGCTTCACGACCTACAGCGCCTTCATGACCGGCACCGTGCAGCTCTGGTCCGTCGCGCCGGTGCTCGCCGCGGTGTACGCGGTGGGCAGCCTCGTGCTCGGACTCGCCGCCGCCGCGCTGGGGCTGCGCCTCGGTCGGCCACGCAACTCCGCAGCCGGGGCGGGGGCCGCGCCGTGAGCCCGCTGCTCTTCCTGGGCGCGGCGCTCGCCGGGGGAGCGGGCGCGGTGCTCCGGTACGTCCTCGACCTGGCCGTCGGATCGATCGCGGGTCGTCGGTTCCCGTGGGGCATCCTCGTGGTGAACCTCACCGGCTCGTTCGCCCTCGGCGTCGTGACCACCGCGCTGCCCGATGCCGCCTTCCTCGTCGGCGCCGGTCTGCTCGGCGGGTACACGACCTTCAGCACCGCCATGCTCGACGCCGTCGCGCTGTGGCGGGACGGCGAGCGCGCGGCATCCGTCTTCGACTCTCTCGGGATGCTGGTGCTCGGCCTGGCGGCTGCGGCTGCCGGGCTGCTGCTCGGCGCACAGCTCTGACACCTCTTGCGCGGCGCGCGGGTGGCGGGCTACTCTCTTGCTAATCGTTTAACTGCTAAACGTTTAACAAGGACCTGCACCCGTCGAAGGAGACACCGATGCCCCGCACCTCCCACCGCGCCCTGGGCGGCCTCGCCGCCGCCACGGCGGCCGTCGTCTCGCTCACCGCCTGCTCCTCGTGCACTGGGGGCGGCGAGTCCTCCGGGGGAGATGTCACCCTCAGCTACGCGATCTGGGACGAGAACCAGAAGCCCGCGATGGAGGAGATCGCCGCAGCGTTCGAGAAGGAGAACCCGAACGTCACGATCGACATCCAGGTCACGCCGTATAAGGAGTACTTCACGAAGCTGCAGACCGCGGCGACCGGCGGCTCGGCGGCGGACGTGTTCTGGATGAACGGTCCGAACTTCCAGCTGTACGCCTCGAACGGCCAGCTCGCGCCGCTCGACGACGCCGGGGTGGATGCCGAGGACTACCCCGAGGGGCTCATCGACCTCTACACGTTCGACGGCACGCTCTACGGCGCCCCCAAGGACTTCGACACCGTCGCGCTCTGGTACAACAAGGCGCTGTTCGACGCGGCAGGAGTCGCCTACCCCGCCGCGGGGTGGACGTGGGACGACTTCACCGCCGCCGCCGCAGCCCTCACCGATCCCGCGACCGGCCAGTACGGCGTCGCGGCGAGCCAGTACGGTCAGGAGAACTACTACAACTCGATCGCGCAGGCCGGCGGCGAGGTCATCTCGGCCGACGGCACGGAGTCGGGCTACGGCACCCCCGAAGCGCTCGAGGGCATCGAGCTGTGGACCGACCTCATCGAGGCGGGGTCGTCGCCGACCGCCCAGCAGATGACCGACACCAACCCCGAGGACCTCTTCCTCTCGGGCAAGGTCGCGATGTTCCAGAACGGCTCGTGGGCCGCGATCGCCTACGGCGAGAACGCCGACATCTCCGACCAGGTCGACGTCGCGCCGCTGCCGGAGGGGCCCACGGGGAACCAGAGCGTGATCCATGGCGTCGGCAACGTCGCGAACGCCAAGAGCCCGCACCTCGCGGAGGCGAAGGCGTTCGCCGCATTCGCGAGCGGCGAGCAGGCCGCGAAGATCCAGGCCGAGACCGGCACCGTGATCCCCGCCTTCCACGACACGCAGCAGGCCTGGGTCGACGCGCAGCCGCAGTTCGACCTGCAGGTCTACATCGACGCGCTCGACACCGCCGTGCCCTACCCCGTCTCGAAGAACACGTCTGCGTGGACGAGCATCGAGAGCGAGGTGCTGTCGCAGGTCTGGTCGGGTGCCGTCACGCCCGAGGCCGGGCTGAAGGACCTCGCCGAGCAGATGCAGGCGGCGCTGGACGCGGAGCAGGAGTGACCTCATGACCGTCGTCGCCTCGCGCGAGGCCGTGCAGACGGCGCGGATGCCGGAGGCGCAGCGCCCCGGCATCCGTCGCCGCCGGCGCACGCCGGGCGCCTCGCCCTGGTGGGCGCTCGTGTTCCTCGGCCCCACAGCCCTCGGCATCGCCGTCTTCTACCTGTGGCCGACCGTGCGCACGCTCATCATCTCGTTCACGAAGTCCGGACCGTTCGGCGGGTCGGAGTGGGTGGGCGTCGAGAACTACGCGCGTCTGTTCCAGGACCCCGAGCTGATCGGCGCACTGCGCAACACCGCGATCTACACGGTGATCGCGCTCATCGGCATCCCGCTCGCGGTCGCGATCGCGGCGCTGCTGAACACCACGGGCCTCAAGGGGCGCAGCGCCTATCGCACCCTGTACTTCATCCCCGTCGTGACGATGCCCGCTGCGATCGCGCTCGTCTGGCGCATGATCTACAACGGCGACTACGGCGTGCTCAACGCCGCGCTCGGCGCCGTCGGCATCGACGGCCGCAGCTGGCTGACCGACCCGAGCACTGCGCTCGTGGCGATCGCAGTCGTCGGCATCTGGGCGGGGCTCGGCACGAACATCGTGATCTTCCTCGCCGGTCTCCAGGGCATCCCCGACACGATCATGGAGGCGGCCGACCTCGACGGCGCCGGCCCGGTGCGCAAGTTCTTCTCCATCACGATCCCGCTGCTGTCGCCGTCGATCTTCTTCGTCAGCGTGATCAGCGTGATCAGCGCGCTGCAGGTGTTCGACCTCGTCTACATGATGCTCGGTCGCAGCAACCCGGCCATGCCGAACACCCGCACGGTCGTCTACCTGTTCTACGAAGCGGGGTTCCTCGACAACGATCGCGGCTACGCGGCCGCCGTCGCCTTCCTGTTGCTGCTCATCATCCTGGCGCTGACGATCGTGCAGTTCCGCCTGCAGAAGAAGTGGGTGCACTATGAGTGACCTCTCCCTCGACACCCGCGCGATCGTGGGCGCCGACGCATCCCGTCGCCGCCGTGCGGCCGGGACGCCGAAGAACCGCGGCCTGTGGATCGTGCACCTCGTGCTGATCGTGGGCGCCGTGCTCATGGTGTTCCCCTTCATCTGGCAGCTGCTGACCTCGTTCAAGACGCTGTCCGACTCGGTGCAGGTGCCGCCGAGCCTGCTGCCGCGCGAGTGGGTGTTCACGAACTTCGCCGAGGTGTTCGACTCGATGCCCTTCGCCCAGATGTTCGCGAACTCGGTGCTGCTCACGGTCGGCCGCACGGTCGGACAGGTCGTGCTCTGCACCATGGCCGGATACGCGTTCGCCCGCATCCCGTTCCCCGGCCGCAACGCCCTGTTCGTCGTGTTCCTCTCGGTGCTCATGGTGCCCTCGCAGCTCTACCTGCTGCCGCAGTACGAGATCATCCAGTCGCTCGGCTGGCTCAACACGCTGCAGGCGCTGATCGTCCCCGGCATCTTCAGTGCCTTCGGCACGTTCCTCATGCGGCAGTTCTTCCTGTCGATGCCCGCCGAGCTCGAGGAGGCGGCGCGCATCGACGGCGCGAATCCGTGGCAGACCTTCTGGCGGATCATGGTTCCGCTCGCGAAGCCTGGCATCATCGCACTTGTGGTGTTCACCGTGCTGTGGTCCTGGAACGATCTGCTCTGGCCCCTGATCGTGACGACCGACCCTGCCAGGATGCCGCTGTCGGTCGGGCTGTCGCAGCTCGTCGGCATCCACGGCACCGACTACCCGGTGCTCATGGCCGGTGCGCTGCTCGCGACCCTGCCGATGCTGGTGACCTTCATGATCCTGCAGCGGCAGTTCATCCAGGGCATCGCGTTCAGCGGATCGAAGGGCTGACCCATGGCGGAGCGCAGACAGCATCCTCCCCGGCGCCCGACGCTGCGGATGGTCGCCGAGCGAGCCGGGGTGTCGACAGCGACCGTGTCGTACGTGTTCTCCGGACGCGCCGGCTCCGCATCCGGTGCCGGTGTCGCCGAGGCGACGGCTGCGAAGGTCCTGGCCGCCGCCGACGAGCTGAACTACCGCCCGAACAGCGCCGCGCGCGCGATCAGAACCGGGCGCTCCGGCATGGTTCAGCTCTCGCTGCACATGCTCAGCGACCCCTGGTCGCTCGCGGTCGCCGATGCCGTCAACGTCGAGGCGAACAAGCACGGGCTGACGACGCTGATCCTCGCTGACGGCGACTGGCACGCGGCGCTCGACCGGGTCGAGAGCGACGTGGCCTACCTCGACGGCATCGGACTCGACGAAGACGCCGTGGGCAAGCTCGGCGACCTCGTGCGCCGGGGGCAGCGCCTGGTGGTGTTCACCGAACGACCGCTCGACCCGGACGGCTTCGACGTCGTGCGCTCGGATGCGATCCCCGGCTGCGAGATCGCGATGGACCACCTGCTCGAGCGCCACACGAGGATCGGCGCCCTCACGGCGGAGGGCGCGGTGCGCCTCGCGCCGACGCAGGTCACGCGGTACACGCCCTACCTCGAGCGCATGGCCGCGTCCGGCCTCGATGTCGACCCCGCGTGGACGGCGACGTACGGCGACTCGCAGTCGAGCGCCTTCGAGGCCGCCGTCGGGCTGCTGTCTCGCGAGGACCGCCCGGAGGCCATCTACGCGACGACCGACTTCGCCGCGATCGCGGCGATCAACGCGGCGCACATGCTGGGCCTGCGGGTGCCGCACGACGTGGCGGTGGTCGGCGTGGGCAACACCCCCGACGCGCAGCGGGTCGCCCCCACCCTCACCACGGTGGGCCCGACCGACTTCTTCGACAGTCAGGCGCGCATCATCATCGACCGCGCGCTCGCTCCCGACGACTCCCCGCCCCGGGTCCACGAGTTCCCCTGGTCGCTCTTCCCCGGAGCGTCGACGGATCTCGATTCCGCGGCATCCCGCATTCGCTGACGCAGACGTCACGCACTCTCTCTCGACCCCAGAAGGACCATCGTGGATCTCTCCATCGGAATCATCGGCTTCGGCGCGCGCGCCACCCTCCGCGACGAGGTGCACCGCCCCGGTGCGGGCTCGCGCATCACTGCGGTCTGCGACCCCTCGGAGCGGGCGCGCGACGACGCGCGCCGCCTGCTGCCCGACGCCCTCGTCACCGACTCGCTCGACGAGCTGCTCGCCTCGGGGGTGGATGCCGTGATGGTGCTGACGCCGGACGACACCCACGCCGCGCTCAGCATCCGCGCACTCGAGGCCGGCGTCGCGGTGTTCTGCGAGAAGCCTCTCGCGATCGACCTCGCCGACGCCGACGCCATGCTGCGCACTGCGCGCCGCACCGGGAGCCGCCTCTACATCGGCCACAACATGCGGCACATGCCCGTGATCACGCTCATGCGCGGCCTGATCCAGGACGGGCGCATCGGCGACGTCAAGGCCGTCTGGGTGCGGCACTTCGTCGGGCACGGCGGTGACTACTACTTCAAGGACTGGCACGCCGACCGCCGCCGCACCACCGGGCTGCTGCTGCAGAAGGGGGCGCACGACATCGACATCATCCACTGGCTCGCCGGCGCCTACACCGAGCAGGTCGCGGCGATGGGCGAGCTCAGCGTGTACGGTGCGATCACCGACCGCCGGGAGCGGCCGGGGGAGCGGATGCCGGACTGGTTCAGCGTCGACAACTGGCCGCCCGCATCCCTCACCGGACTCAACCCCGTGGTCGACGTGGAGGACATCTCGATGGTGAACATGCGGCTCGCCGGCGGCATCCTCGCCTCGTACCAGCAGTGCCACTTCACGCCCGACTACTGGCGCAACTACACGGTGATCGGCACGGAGGGGCGCATCGAGAACTTCGGCGACACCGCCGGCAGCGAGGTGCGCCTGTGGAACCGCAGGCACCGCGGTGCCGCCGACGCCGACGAGACGTTCATCGTGCCCGAGGTCGTCGATGCCGGACACGACGGCGCCGACGCGCTGCTCGTCGCCGAGTTCCTGCGGTTCGTGCGCGACGGCGGCCTCACCGAGACGTCGCCGGTCGCCGCCCGCGAGGCGGTCGCCGCCGGCATCCTCGCGACGGAGTCGTTGCGCGGAGACGGCTCGGCGATCGAGGTCCCCGCACTGGATGCCGACCTCGTCGCCTACTTCGAACGCGGTCAGGTGGAGGCCTCCGCCGCCTGAACGGCCCCGCCGCTTTCGCCGACGCCCCTGCTGGTCGCCGACGCCCCGTCTGATTCGCGTCGACCAGACGGGGCGTCGGCGCTCAGGCGGGGCGCCGGCGTTCGACAGGAGGGATGCAGGGCCAGGCGCCGGGCGAACGCTCAGCTTCGACGGGCAAGATGTACAAACGTACATGTACGCCCGTACAGGAGGTTCGGATGAGCGAGGTCACCCGTCGCCGTCGCGACCCCGAGGCGCGTCGCCGTGAGATCGTGACCGCCGCCGCGGAGCTCATCGTCGAGATCGGCGTCGACGCCCTCACGCACCGCAAGGTGGCGACGCGGGCAGGCGTGCCGCTCGGCGCCACCACGCAGTACTTCGCGACCCTCGACGATCTGCGCGAAGCAGCCCTCGATGCGCTCGCCGCCGAGATCCAGGGGCGCATCGAAGAGACCAGGCAGGCCGTCGTCGCGGAGGGCGTGACGCCGGCCGGCATCGCCCGTCTCGTGCGTCAGGCCCTCGACGACGCCCGCGCCGTGCACGCGGACCGCGCGGTCGTCACCGCCGCCGTTCACGACCCCCGCGTGCGAGCGTTCGCGCGCCAGTGGTCCGACGAGATCGTCGGCTTCATGGCGCCCGTCCACGGCCGCGACCGCGCCAGGGCGGCAGCCGTCTTCATCGACGGCGTACTCTGGCACGCACAGATCCACGACGAGCCGCTCGACGAAGAGCTGATCCGAGACGCCCTCGCCGGGATCCTCTGTCCCGCACCGGCGTCCGCACCCGCACCCACCGCCGCAGCATCCGCCTGACCGACAGAGAGAGAATCCCGTGTCGAAACTCGCCGTCCTGAGCCTGAAGAACCGCGCGCTGATCGCCCTCATCACGATCGTCGCCGCGGTGTTCGGCGGACTCGCTCTCACGAACCTCAAGCAGGAGCTCATCCCGTCGCTCGAGCTGCCGAACCTCGTCGTCACCGCGACCTATCCCGGCGCCTCGCCCGAGGTCGTCGAGAACGACGTGTCGACGCCGATCGAAGCGGCGATCCAGGGCGTGCCCGGCCTCGAGAGCACCACCGCGACGAGCACCACCAATGCGTCGGTCGTGCAGGCGACGTTCGCCTACGGCACCGACCTCGCGACGGCCGAGCAGAAGATGCAGCAGGCCATCAACCGCATCTCGGCGCAGTTGCCGGAAGGCATCAGTCCGCAGGTGCTCGCGGTGTCGGTCGACGACTTCCCCGTCATCCAGGTCGCGGTGACCGGCTTCGAGAACGCGCAGGAGGCGCAGACCCAGCTCGAGAACGTCGCGATCCCCGACCTCGAAGACGTCGACGGCGTCAACGCGGCGCAGATCATCGGTGGCGTCGGACAGCGCATCACCATCACGCCCGACGTCGCCGCGCTCGCCGCGCAGGGCGAGAGCACCCAGGCGATCAGCGACGCGCTCGAGCAGAACGGCACCCTGTTCCCGGGCGGCGACATCACCGAGAACGGCCAGACGCTCACGGTGCAGACGGGTGCGAAGATCACCTCGGTCGAGGAGATCGCCGCTCTCCCCATCGTCGGCACCGACGTGACGATCGGCGACGTCGCGACGGTCGTGCAGGAGGCCGATCCGGTCTCGTCGATCTCGCGCGTCGACGGCGAGGACGCCCTGTCGATCTCGATCACCAAGCTCCCCGCCGCGAACACCGTCGAGGTGTCGAAGGGGATCATCGCCGCGCTCGACGAGATCGGCGAGGCGCTGCCGGATGCCGAGTTCACGATCATCTTCGACCAGGCGCCCTTCATCGAGCAGTCCATCGAGACGCTCGCAACCGAGGGACTGCTGGGTCTGGCGTTCGCCGTGATCGTGATCCTCGTGTTCCTGCTGTCGATCCGCTCGACGCTCGTGACCGCGATCTCGATCCCGACGAGCGTGCTCATCACCTTCATCGGACTGCAGGCGTTCGGCTACTCGCTCAACGTCCTCACCCTCGGCGCCCTCACCATCGCGATCGGACGCGTCGTCGACGACTCGATCGTCGTGATCGAGAACATCAAGAGACACTACGTCGGCGACGCCGACAAGGGCGACGCGATCCGGCTCGCCGTGCGCGAGGTCGCGATGGCGGTGACCTCGTCGACCATCACCACCGTCGCCGTGTTCCTGCCGCTCGTCTTCGTCGGCGACGCCGTGGGTGAGCTGTTCCGGCCGTTCGCCATGACCGTGTCGATCGCGATGGTCGCCTCGCTGCTCGTGTCGCTGACCATCGTGCCGGTTCTCGCCTACTGGTTCCTGCGCCCCGGCAAGCCCCTGCTCGACGAGGACGGCGTGCAGATCGATCCCGAGCACCCGGATGCTCCGCCGACCCGCCTGCAGCGCGGCTACCGCCCGATCCTCGGATGGACGCTCAAGCACTCGTGGATCACCGTGCTCCTCGCCGTGATCGTGCTCGGCGGCACGATCGCCGCCGCACCGCTCATGAAGATCAACTTCCTCAGCGACTCCGGCCAGAACACCATGACGGTCACGCAGGACCTCGGTCCCACCGCCAGCCTCGAGACGAAGTCCGATGCGGCGATCGCCGTCGAGGACGCCCTGCTCGACATCGACGGCGTCGAGCACGTGCAGGCGTCGATCGGGTCGAGCGGCTCCGCGCTGCGCGACGCGTTCTCGGGCGGCGCGGGAGTCACCTACTCGGTGCTCACCGACAGCGACGCCGACCAGGAGGCCCTCCGCACCGAGGTGCAGGACGCGATCGAGAAGCTGACCGACGTCGGAGAGGTGTCGGTCGCGGCATCCGCAGGCCTCGGATCGAGCGACATCGAGATCACCGTCACCGCCTCGAGCAGCGACGACCTCGCCACAGCCACCTCTGCCGTGGTCGACGAGCTCGACGGTCGCGACGGCATCGGCCAGGTCACCGACAACCTCGCCGCCGCCCTGCCCTATCTCGCGGTGGTCGTCGATCGCGACGCCGCCGCGGCGCGCGGGCTCTCCGAGGTAGCCGTCGGCGCGATCGTGTCGAACACCATGCGTCCGCAGCAGCTCGGATCCGTCGAGATCGACGACTCCTCGCTGACCGTCTACCTCGCGAACGCCACCCCGCCCACGACCGCCCAGGCGCTGCGCGAGCTTACGATCCCCACCCCGACGGGCGTCGTGCAGCTGCAGGACCTCGCGGCCGTCGAGGAGCGCAACGGCCCCACCTCGATCACCACCGAGCAGGGCCGTCGCACCGCCACGATCACGGTGCCCCCGGCCTCCGACAACCTCGCCACCGCGACGCAGTCGGTGACCGAGGCGCTCGCCGCGGTCGACCTGCCCGACGGCGCCTCTGCCGAGGTCGGCGGCGTCGCCTCGCAGCAGGCCGACTCGTTCTCGCAGCTCGGACTCGCGATGCTCGCGGCCATCCTCATCGTGTACGTGGTGATGGTCGCGACCTTCAAGTCGCTGCGTCAGCCGCTGCTGCTGCTGGTCTCGGTGCCGTTCGCGGCCACCGGCGCGATCCTGCTGCAGATCGTCACCGGCGTGCCGCTCGGCGTCGCCTCGCTGATCGGGGTTCTGATGCTCATCGGCATCGTGGTGACGAACGCGATCGTGCTCATCGACCTCGTGAACCAGTACCGGGAGAAGGGACTGTCGACCGCCGAGGCGGTGATGGCGGGTGGTGAAAAGCGTCTGCGGCCGATCCTCATGACCGCGCTCGCGACGATCCTCGCGCTCACCCCGATGGCGCTCGGCATCACCGGTCACGGCGGCTTCATCTCGCAGCCGCTCGCGATCGTCGTAATCGGCGGTCTGCTGTCGTCGACCGTGCTCACGCTGATCGTGCTCCCGACGCTGTACAACCTCGTCGAGGGTGCGAAGGAACGGCGCCACGCTCGCAAGGGCGGCGGTACCGCCGCGACGGATGCCGCAGACGGCGCCCCGGACGGGACCGACGGCCCCGCGCTCGCCGGAGCCACGGCATCCGGAGCGTCGTCGGCTTCGGCACCCGCCCTCCCGCACGCGCCGCAGCTCACTCGCCGCGAGCTGCGCGAGCGCGGCGAGTAGCCGCCTCACCGCTGAGACCCCGTCCTGTCGACCGCAGGGCGGGGTCGTCGCGAACCGGGCGTCTCGGGCGCGGGGCGCGTCTCAGTCGAGCGTGATGCCCCAGTGCAGGGTCCAGGTCTCGCCGGGGGCGAGGCGCCGCAGTCCGGTTCTGCTGTTGAACGCGTCGGCCGGGGCGGTCATCGGCTCCATCGCGACGGCGAGCGGGCGTCCGGGGTACTTGTCGGTCGTGAAGACCTGCACGACCTCGTAACCCTCGCCCTGCCAGAGCGTCAGACGGCGGCCGTCCGGTGCGGTGAGCGAGTGGCGCGCGATGCCGTCGGCATCCCGCTCGAGGTCGATGAACCCCGTGTCGAGCGAGACGTCGCCGAGGCGCACGCCCTCCCGCACGGCCGCGTCGATCGGGCGCGTGCCGACGGGCAGCATCCGCTCGTCCGTCTCGATCGCCGTGGCGGCCGAGACGCGCAGCACGAGGTCTTCCTCGGCGACGTCGCCGATCGTGAGGAACGGGTGCGAACCGACGGCCACGGGCGCCGGCGTCGCCGACTGGTTCGTGATCACGTGCTCGACGTCGATGCCGTCGGCACGCAGCGTGTAGGTGACGCTCGTCTCGAGCAGGTACGGGTAGCCGGTCTGCGGCACCACCGACGTGCGCAGGGTCGCCGACGACGCGCCCTCCGTGACCTCGTAGGCCGTGAACCTCAGCAGGCCGTGGCTGGCGTTGCCGAACTTCGGCTCGGTGATCGCCAGCTGTCGCTCGGTGCCCTCGTCGTCCCATCGCCCGTCACGCACGCGGTTCGGCCACGGCACGAGCACGACGCCCGAGCACGACGGCGTCGGCGCGTCGAGCGGGTACGGGGCGATCAGATCGACCGATCCGATGCGCAACGAGCGGAGCGAGGCGCCCACCTGCGCGATCTGCGCCGACACCTCGCCGAGCTGGAGATGGATCTGGGTGCCGGTGGGGGATGCGGTGCTCATGCCGCCATCGTAGGGCGACGGGCGTCCTCCCAGGTGCGACCGGTACACTGGTGTGGTCGGCTTCGGGCACCCGCGTATGGACGCGGACGTTTTTGTGCAAGAAGTGTGAGCCCAGGGGCCGATGGTGAGCGTCGATCGACGCAAATCAACCATCACATGAATGGCCCCGGCCGCTGACAGTCCGGACCCGCAGTTCGATTTCTCGATCGGATGCCGGGTGCTCGCGCGTGTGCGCGGTAGCGCTGTTCTCGTGCGAGAACTCAGAAGGACACCCCATGCCCAAGAACAAGAAGCCCCGCGGCGGACGCCCCGCCGCCAACTTCGAGCCGCGCTACGGCGCCAAGAAGACCTCGTTCCACGACCGTCACGCCGGCGGCCGCGACGGAGCCCGCGACACCCGCGACGGAGCCCGCGACACCCGTGGCGGACGAGCGGATGCCGGGGAGCGGCGTCCTGCGGCGGCCGGCTTCGACCGCCGTCCCGGCAGCCGCAGCCCCGGCCACCGCGGTTACCGCGCAGCCGACGAGGGCGGTGCTCCCAAGCAGCGCTGGTCCGCGCAGGAGCGCGCCGGCCGCGACGAGGCCCGCAGCATCCGCAACCGCGCCGAGTCCGGACGCCGCGAGGCCCCGCACCGTCGCGACGACCGCGAGCGCCCCCGTTCCGATGAGCGCCGTTTCGACGATCGCCCCCGGTTCGACGACCGCGCTGGTGCGCGTCGCTTCGACGACCGTCCGCGTCGGGACGACCGCGGTTCCGACCGTCCCCGTTACGACCGTGACGACCGCGGCGGGCAGCGCTCCGACCGTCCCCGTTACGACCGTGACGACCGCGGCGGGCAGCGCTTCGACCGTGATGCGCGTTCGCGGCGCGACGACCGCGGGTTCGGCGACCGCGCCGGCCGTGGCGGCGACCGCCCCCGGTACAGCGACCGCGGCGCCGAGCGTCCGCGTTTCGACCGCGATGCGCGTCCGCAGCGCGACGACCGCGCAGCATCCGACCGTCCTGCACGCTCCTACGACGCCGACCGTGCCCGTCGCGCCTTCGACCGCGACCGCACTCAGCGTGCGATCGAGGGCGGCCGCGACGAGCGTTCGCGCCCGTCGACCGGTGGCGCGTACCGCACCGAGCGTCCTCGTCGCGACGACCGCACCGGTCGCGACGCGCGTCCGAGCCGCAGCGACTGGAACGCCGCACCCAAGGCCGTGTTCGAACCGACCGAGGACGTCGTGCACGAGCGCCTCGAGGCCAAGGCGGTGCAGGCCGTCGAGGTGACCGACGTGACGTTCGCCGATCTCGGGCTCGGATCGAACATCGTCGAGACGCTTGCCAACATGGGGGCGGCCAGCCCGTTCCCGATCCAGGCGGCCAGCATCCCGGCCGTGCTCGAAGGGCGCGACGTGCTCGCCCGCGGCCGCACCGGCTCGGGCAAGACCATCGCGTTCGGCGCACCGCTCGTCGAGAAGGTGCTGCAGTCGCAGGCCGGCAAGCGCCGTGAGTTCGGACGGTCGCCGCGCGCGATCATCCTCGCCCCGACGCGTGAGCTCGCCCTGCAGATCGACCGCACGATCCAGCCCATCGCCCGCAGCGTGGGCCTCTTCACGACCCAGATCTACGGCGGTGTGCCGCAGGGTCGCCAGGTGGGCGCCCTCAAGAAGGGCGTCGACATCGTCATCGGCACGCCCGGTCGCGTCGAGGACCTCATCAACCAGGGCAAGCTCGACCTCTCCGACTGCCGCATCGCGGTGCTCGACGAGGCCGACCACATGTGCGAGCTCGGGTTCGTCGAGCCCGTGCAGCGCATCCTGCGTCACACGGCCGACGGCAGTCAGAAGCTGCTTTTCTCGGCGACGCTCGACCGCGAGGTCGCAGCCCTCGTCGACGAGTTCCTCGTCGACCCCGCCGTGTACGAGGTCGCCGGCGAGGACCAGGAGTCCAGCACGATCGAGCACCGCGTGCTCGTGATCGAGCACCGCGACAAGGCCGACATCCTCACGTCGCTCGTCGACCGCGAGGGCAAGACCCTCGTGTTCGCCCGAACGCGCGCCTACGCCGAGATGCTCGCCGAGCAGTTCGACGACGCCGGCATCCCGGCGGTCTCGCTGCACGGCGACCTGAACCAGGGCAAGCGCACGCGCAACCTCGAGCGCCTCACCTCGGGACGCGTCAACGTGCTCGTCGCGACGGACGTCGCCGCCCGCGGCATCCACGTCGACGACATCGACCTGGTCGTGCAGGCCGATGCGCCGGACGAGTACAAGACGTACCTGCACCGCTCGGGCCGCACCGGCCGTGCCGGTCGCTCGGGTCGCGTCGTCACGCTCATCACGCGTCAGCGTCAGCGTCGCATGAGCGAGCTGCTGAGCCGCGCCGAGATCGAGGCGCCGTTCGAGAACGCGCGCGTCGACGACGATCTGATCGAGGAGATCGCCGGACGGATGCCGTCGGCCGCCGACCTCACCAGCTGACCGTTCGGTCACGAAGGCCCCGTCCCGCGTTCCCGCGGGCGGGGCCTTTCGTGCACCTCGCGGGTCGTTGAGCGAGGAGCGCAGCGACGACGGAACGCGGTGAGGCCCGCTGACCGTCAGTCGATCGTGTGCTCGTGCACGGCCGTCGTCAGGCTCGTGCCGTTGAGCGTCAGGTACAGGGTCTGCTCGGTGACGGTCATCGTCACGGTGTTCCGGCGCTCGAGCAGCGACGCGGCGGATTCGATGAACCCGGGGTCGAAGCTGTACACACGGACGTCGTCGGCGCGGTGGATGCGCTTGTCGGCCCAGGGCGCCATCACCTTCACCGGATCGCGGTGGGTGTAGACGACGACGCGATCGGCGAGACGCGTGGCGTGATGGAGGCGTTCGGCGTCGGGGGCTCCGACCTCGATCCAGGCGGTGATGCGCCCGGTGAGGTCGCGCACGACGACGGCGGGTTCCTCGGTGTCGGAGACGCTGCCGCCGAAAGCGATGCCCTCGGCGTACTCCAGTCCGTATGCGAGCAGACGGGTGAGCAGATATGCGTCGGTCTCGGACGGGTGCCGTGCCGCGCGGAGGGAGTAGTCCTCGTAGACGCCGCGATCGGTGTCTGCCAGTTGCACGTCGAACGTGTGGATTGTCGAACCGATCGCCATAGTCTTCGAGCCTACGGGCTGTGGCGCGGCGGGACGGACGGATGCCGACAGTGGGCGTCAGAAGAGCATCGGCTGTGCAGGGGCCTCCCCGTTCGATCCGGTCGTCCGGAAGCCGACGGACGTCGTCGCCCGGGCGCCGCCCTGCGACTCGTTCTGACTCCAGATCGAGTCGACGTGCCCCTGCCCGGGGCGGGTGCCGCGGCGGGGGTAGTCGTTCTCGTCGCGCCCGTCGAGGCCGTGCATGCGGATCAGCGGGCGTGCGCGCTTGGCGAGCCACTGGCGGTAGCCCTTCGGCGCCTCGACGGACACCCCGGGGTACAGTCCGAGGTACGACGACACGAGATCGGGCCGTGCCTCGCCGAGCCACTGCATGAACCAGGGCTTCACACCGGGGCGCAGGTGCAGTGCGCCGTAGATGACGCGCCGCGCTCCGGCATCCTTGATCCGTCTCAGCGCGGTGTCGATCGCTTCGACCGAGTCGGTCATGTGCGGCATGATCGGCATGAGGAAGACGGTGACGGGGAATCCGGCATCCGTGAGTGCCTTGACCGTGTCGAGCCTCGCCTGAGTGGTGGGGGCGCCCGGTTCGATCGCCTTCTGCAGATCGTCGTCGTACATCGCGATCGACATCTGCACGTCGACCGGAACACGCTGCGCCGCCTTCACCAGCAACGGGATGTCGCGACGGATCAGCGTGCCCTTGGTGAGGATCGAGATCGGAGTACCCGACTCCGCCAACGCCTCGATGATTCCGGGCATCAGCTTGTACCGACCCTCCGCGCGCTGATAGGGGTCGGTGTTGGTGCCGAGTGCGACGGTCTCGTGCTGCCAGCTCCCCTTGCGGAGCTCGCGCCGTAGCACCTCGACGACGTTGGTCTTCACGACGATCTGCGAATCGAAGTCCGATCCGCCGTCGAGGTCGAGATACTCGTGCGTGCCCCGGGCGAAACAGTTGTGGCTGATGACTCCGTTCGCGATGAAGTCGCCGGTCCCCGTCGTGATGTCGAGAAGATCTCGATCGCCGGGCAGGGGGTCGATGCTCACGACGCGAAGGTCGGCCACGCTCTTGACGGCCGTGCCTTCGAGAAGCAGTTTGCGGCTGATCGCCGGCGTGGCGACGGTGAAGAACCGCTGACGGCTCGGCAGACCGCCGACGACGCGCACGGTCGAAACGCCGTTCGACCTGGGGGCCTCGGTCACGTGGGGGATGCCGAACACCGACAGCGCGCGTTCGATGGACGCGAGCAGTTCGGCATCTTTATTGGAGATCCGAAGTATCCCGCGCGAACAGCTGCCCTCCGCGTCGAAGATGCCGCCGAGGAATCCCGCGTGCCAGTCGTGGTCCCTTTCCTCCGGTGGGGTGATGAGCGACTCGATCGTCTCGACGGCTCCGCGGGCCGCAGTGTGAAGCGCATTCGCGGCGCTGCGCTTCTCTGTCGCGACAGCGAAGGGACGTGTTCGAGTCGGCACTCCTTCCTGTTCGAGGAAGGCGCGAGTGCGCGACAGTGCCTCGTCGTCGATCAACGCGAGTCGAAACATGTGGATCTCGCGCGTGCGCTTCGCGCTCGGATAGGTGCCATGGAAGATCATTCCGTCTCCGCGGATCATTCCGGAGAGATAGCCGCGTCGGTAGGATTCCGACGACTGGTCCGTCATCGCACGGGCACCGCCCACGCCGAACCCCATCAGTCGATTGCTGGTCGTGAGGTGTGGGCGCTGGCCGCCCTCGGCATCGGTCACGTGCTTCCAGCCGCGTTCGGTGAGGAAGCGGTGATCGCCGCTGGCGATGATGCTCGTTCCATCGGCGAGAGTCACACGGTGGGCTTTCTTGCGTGTGGTCCACTTCGCCTGAATCGTGGTGCGGACGTAGCGTCGGTAATTGCCTTGCCGCTCGGTGCCGATGATGGCCGCTCCGACCTCCAGGTCGCGCAACGGGCGCTGCCTCCCGTCGGCGCACAGGATCAGCGTGTCGGGCGAGACGCAGTAAGTGCACGCATGGCTGCATCCTCGGTAGGGGTTGATCGTCCACGCGAACGGCATGCGCGAAGCGCCGGGCACGTGGTTGAGCGCCGACTTCGACAGCACCTCGTGGAACGTCATGCCGGCGAACTCGGGCGTCGTCACTGATCGCAGCATGCTCGACCGATCTTCGAGACCGGGCAGCGCAGCGGCATCCGTCTCGCCGACCTTCTGTCCCTGCCACCGCATAGTCTCATTCGAACATGAAGACGAATGAAAGGCAAGTGAGATTCGAAGAAAAAGACGAACGTCAGCCCGGCGGTTCGGTCGCCCGGATCACCCCGCACTCCACGCACGACCACACGACGAGGAATCGCTCGTCGTCGAGGATCTCGAAGGTGAGCGCTCCGCCGCAGGTCGGGCAGATCCGGGGATCGGCGGCGCGTGCGTGCATGCACTCAGCCTACGGAATCACGGCGGCACGGGGTCGAGACCGATCGGGTCTCGGCATGCGGCGTCACGCCGCGCGCGGCACAATGGAGGGATGACCTCCACGCCGCAGCCTCGGCATGCGGCGCCGCGCTCCCCGATTCGCGGACCAGCACTGCCGGGCGGGCTCGCGGTGACCGCCGTCGGCATTCTCCTGTCGATCGCCGGCGCGCCCGTCGCCGACTCCGCCGAGCAGCAGACGGTGATGCCCGAGCCGGTGGTCGTCGCCGAGGTGCCGGCCGTGCAGGTCGGGGGGACCACGGCGGCCGACCCGTGCTCGGAGCCGTCGGTGCTCGAGGCGATCGCGGTGGCCGAAGACCCGGCCATCATCGCCGGCTTCGGAGGCGGGGCCAGCTTCCGCAACGCGGTCGTGGCGGGCAACGCGCCGTGCATCGGTCTCGACGATCCGGCGCACGTGTGGGTCGTCGTGAACAAGGCGCGACCGCTGAATCCGGTCACCTTCGCGCCCGCGTCGCTCGCCGACATGCCCCTCGAGATGACGACTCCGTCGGGCCAGGCCCGCACCGACGTCTCTGCCGCAATCGGCGAGCTCGCCGCCGCAGCCGCCGCAGAGGGCGCGGGTCAGATCGGTGCGAACAACGGCTACCGCTCGTACGACCTGCAGGTGTCGACGCACGCGTCTCACGTGCGCAACAGCGGGCAGGCAGGAGCGGATGCCGCGTCGGCCCGCGCCGGGCACAGCGAGCACCAGACCGGACTCGCGCTCGACGTCGTGGCGTGCAGCCCCGAGTGCGGAGAGATCGATGCCTTTGGCGCGACGCCCCAGGGCGCGTGGGTGGCGGAGAACGCCTGGGAGTACGGGTTCATCGTGCGGTACGAGCAGGTCGGCAGCGGGATCACCGGCTACAAACCCGAGCCGTGGCATCTGCGCTATCTGGGGCGCGAACTCGCGGCGGCCTACCATCACGGCGGCTATCACACGCTCGAGGAGTTCTTCGGCCTTCCGGCGGCGCCCGAGTACCCACACTGACCCCGCTCGGGGCCGCCCTGGCGGCATCCGACAATCGCGGTACCCAGTCTCACCGGAAGTGGGATGCATTCTCACAACGCACTGTCTTCTCCCCGTCGTACCGGCATATGATCGCCGGAGCAACGACGCACGAGACGTTCGGGAGGACGGCATGGAACGCGACATCTACGAAGAGGATCACGAGGCATTCCGCGACCTCGTCAAGGATTTCGTCAAGCGCCACGTGACGCACGAGGCGATCGAGAAGTGGGACGCCGACGGAGAGGTCGACCGCGCGACCATGCTCGCCGCCGGAGAAGCCGGCATCATCGGACTCTCGGTTCCTGAGGAGTTCGGCGGAGCGGGGATGCTGCAGGACTACCGCTTCCGCGCGATCGTCAACGAGGAGGTCATCGCCGCCGGAGCGGGTTCGCTCGCCGGTGCCTTCGGCATCCAGGACGACCTGGCCGTCCCGTACCTCGTGCACATGGGCACGCAGGCGCAGAAGGAGAAGTGGCTGCCGCGCATGGCCACGGGCGAGGTGATCGGCGCGCTCGCGATGACCGAGCCGGGTGCGGGTTCCGACCTCCGCGGCATCAAGACGACCGCGAAGAAGACCGACGGCGGCTACATCGTCAACGGGGCGAAGACCTTCATCTCCTCGGGGGCGACGGCCGACCTCGTCGTGACGTTCGTGAAGACCGGCGAGGGCAACCGGCCGGACGCGTTCAGCCTGGTGCTGATCGAGAACGGCATGGAGGGCTTCGACCACGGCAAGAAGCTGCACAAGATGGGCTTCCAGGGTCACGACACCGCCGAGTTGTCGTTCAGCGACGTGTTCGTGCCCGACGAGAACCTCATCGGCGGCGAAGAGGGAAAGGGCTTCATCCAGCTGATGATGAACCTGCCGCTCGAGCGCCTGTCGATCGGCGTCGCCGGTGCGGCGGCCGCGCAGGCGGCGCTGGACTGGACCGTCGCCTACACGAAGGACCGCGAGGCGTTCGGCGAGCGGATCATCGACTTCCAGAACAGCCGGTTCCAGATCGCCGACATGGCGACGACCGTCGACGCGCTCTGGGCCTACATCGACCGCGCGCTGCTCGCCTACTCGAAGGGCAAGCTCTCGGCGGAGGAGGCCGCGAAGGTCAAGTTCTGGGCGACGGAGCGCGAGTGGGAGGTGCTCGACGCCGGAGTGCAGCTGCACGGCGGCTACGGCTACATCACCGAGTACCCGATCGCCCGCGCGTTCCTCGACGCCCGGGTGCACCGCATCTACGGCGGCACGAACGAGATCATGCGCGAGATCGTCGGGCGGCAGATCGCCGGCAAGCGCTGACTCACGCAGAAGGGCCCCGGGTTCGCCCGGGGCCCTTCTGCGTGTACCGCTGAATACCGGTGAAAGCACCTGCGGTGGGGAGATGGGTAGCAAAAGGACTGCTACCGGGGTAGCATCGTCGGCATGAGCAGCACCAAGATCAGCCTCAGTCTCAGCACAGCGGACGTGGCGTTCCTCGACTTGGAGGCGCTGAGTGGACGGTACTCCTCGCGCTCAGCGGCGGTGCAGGATGCCGTGCGATTGCTGCGGGAGAGCCGACTGGCTGACGCTTACGCCGAGGCATACGCCGAGGACTACGATGACGCCTGGGATGTGGCCGACGAGGACGGACTCGCCAGCGCATGACCGCAGATGCGCTGCCGCTTCTGCGCCGAGGACAGATTCTGCTCGTCTCCCTCGATCCCGCGGTGGGCTCGGAGGCGAGCAAGACGCGACCTGCGGTCCTCGTGAGTAACAACACCGCCAACGGTGCGGCTGCGCGGTCGGCCCGGGCGACGGTGACCATAGTGCCGCTGACGTCGAACGTCGCTCGGGTGCGTCCGTTTCAGGTACTGCTCCCCGCGGAGGCCACCGGTCTCGACCGGGATTCGAAGGCGCAAGCGGAACAGATCCGAACGATCGCCGTTGACCGGATCGTCAGACCCGTGGGGTGGGTACCCGCCGAACTCGTCGCGGAGATCGACGAGGCCATGCGCCTGCATCTGGCGCTCTGAATTCCCAGCGAGACGGCCTGGGGTGCACCCTCTGTCTGCGACCCGAGCGGCGATCGCCTCCCCGGCGGAGCGCGGACTCAGCGGGACGCGCGCGCTCCGACGCCGGCCCTACGCAGACGATCGGCGATGAGGACGCCGAGCGCCGTCGCGCCGACGCAGCTCGCGAGAGTGAGAGTGAAGAAAGCGATCTGCAGTCCGACGGTCACGCTGCCGAGATCGAACGACTGCCACGCGAGGATCGGATAGACGACGCTCACGACGACCGCACCCACGTAGTGCAGCCACGTGCCCCAGTATCGCCAGAGCACGAAGAGGAACGGCAGTTCGGTGAACGCCGCCCACCACAGGTTCGTCGCGACGCTGCTGAAGCCGTACCCCGAGAAGGGGACGATGACGAGGCCGGCCAGCAGGCCCACGAGCAGCCCGACGAAAGGACGCCGCAGCAGCCGCAGGGCGATCACCGAGGGCAGCAGCCAGAGGCCGGCGAGGGCGACGCTCACGAAGGGCAGTCCGGCGAACAGGAGCGTCGAGACCCAGTTCGCGGGGGCGAGCAGGATGCCGCCGGCGACGCCGAGCGCCGCGCAGGTGAGCAGCACGGCAGTAGGGATGCGGCGCTTGCCGGTGTTCCTGTCGCCGCGCGTCGTATCCGTCCCGCTCACGCGAGCGGCTCCGCCGCGGCATCCCGGGCCGCCTTGGACGCAGGCGACGCGGCGCCGACTTTCCAATACCCGCAGAAGCTCACGGCGTTCTTATCGACGCCGCGCTCGCCGACGAGGTGCTTGCGGACGCCCGAAGCGAGGGACTGCTCTCCGGCGGCGTACACGTGGAACGGAGCCTCCGGCAGTGCGAGGTCGTGCAGCTGCGCGAGTGCGCGCGATCCGGGCGGGAACTCGTGCGGGCGCGTGAGCCAGACGACGTCGATGCCCGCGGGGTGCGGGAAGTCGAGGGCGTCCTCATCGGAGGGGACCTCGATGATCGCCGTGCCCGTCGCGCCCTCGGGAAGCGACGCGCAGATCGACGCGATGGCGGGCAGCGCCGTCTCGTCGCCGATGAGCACGACCCGCTCCGTTCCGCGCTGCGGGTTGAAGGTCAGGCCCTCGTCGATGATGAGGACGTTCTCGCCCGGCGCGCAGGTCTCGGCCCAGCGCGATGCCGGGCCGGCCGTCCCGTCTGCCGCGGAGCCGTGCAGCACGAAGTCCACGTCGATCTCGGCACCGGTGTCGCCGGTCGCGGGTCGGTACGCACGCACCGTGTAGTTGCGCATCACGGGTCGCTCGCCGTCGGGGATGCGCAGGAACTTGAGGTACCCGAACATCTTGTTTGCCTTGGCGGGCACGCGGTCGAGACCGGCATCCCCTCCGATCGGGAGGAACAGGCGGAACCACTGGTCGAAGCCCATCGGGCGGAACTTCGCGATCTCGCCGCCGCCGAGCGTGACGCGGATCCAGTGCGGGGCGAGGCGCTCGGTGCGGAGCACGGTGAGGTGCAGGAGCTCGGACGACTCGGGCTTCACGAGCTTGCTGTATGCCATGGGTACGCCTTTCAGGGCAGCTGCCAGGGGAAGAACGCCGCGAACACCGCGGCGGAGATGACGAGGCACAGGACGACGAACACGGTGTCGCGTGCGCGGAACGGCACCAGGTGTCGTTCGGTGCGGGTCGGGTGGGCGCCGAAGGCGCGGGAATCCATCGCGAGGGCGACGCGTTCGGCGTGGCGGATGGCGCCAGCCAGCAGTGGCACGATGTACCCCCAGCCGCGGGCGACCCGGGCGAACGGGCCGCTGCCGCCGTGGTGACCGCGCACCCGGTGGGCGGCGCGGATGACCGACAGCTCGTATCCGAAGCGGGGCACGAACCGGAACGCCGCGAGCGCCGTGTATCCGATGCGATAGGGGACCCGCAGCTGCTGCACGCTCGCGCGTACGAGGTCGGGGCCGGTCGTCGTGAGCCCGCCGATCAGCGCGAGGGCGATGATCGCGCCCAGCCGCAGTCCGGTCGCGAAGCCGATCGCGAGGGCGCCCTGGTGGAGGGTCCATGCCCCGATCTGCACCACCGCGGGGGTGTCGGCAACGAGAGAGGCATCCACCCACAGCGAGAAGCCGACGCCGATCGCGAGGATGCCGAGCGGCAGCGCTCCGAAGAGCAGCGCCGCCGTGCGCGCCGTGAGCCGTGCGCCGACCGCGATCACCGCCATCGCGAGCACAAGGAACGCGGCGGGAGTCGCGAGATCCCGCACGAAGATCAGCAGCACCATCGCCGGGACGACGCCCGCGATCTTTGCGAGCGGATTGAGCGCGTACAGGAACTGGCGACGTGAGGTCTGCGCCAGGGCTGCATACGGATCGACGATCAGGGTCATGCGATCGCCCACCCGGATGCCGCGAGCACGCGCTGCAGGGGAGGGAGCCGCAGCCCGGCGTCCGTGAACGTCCGCTCGTTGCGGAAGAGGTCGGCGGTGGTGCCGGCCGCGTGCACGCGTCCTGCACGCAGGATCAGGGTGTGCGTCGAGTGCTCGGCCACGAGCTGCAGGTCGTGGGTCACGATGAGGATCGTGGTGCCCTCTGTGCGGAGATCGTGGAGCAGCGTCAGCAGCTCGGCGGCCCTCGCGCGATCCTGCCCGAACGTCGGCTCGTCGAGAGCCAGCACGCCGGGTCGGGTGATCAACGCCGTTCCGACCGAGAGACGGCGCTTCTCGCCGCCGGAGAGCAGGAAGGGGTGCACGTCCGCCTTCTCCTCGAGGCCGAAACGCGCGAGCATCGACTGCACGCGCTCGGTGATCTCGGCATCCGGAACGCGCCGCAGCCGCAGCCCGTGCGCGAGCTCGTCGAACACGGTGTGGGCGATGAACTGGTGCTCGGGGTTCTGGAAGACGAAGCCGATCCGGCTCGCGAGGTCGCGCGGAGCTGCCGCACCGGGGTCGACGCCGTCGACGATCACCTGGCGCTTCGGGGGAGGCACGACACCGGCGAGCGCCTGCAGGAGCGTCGTCTTGCCCGCGCCGTTGGTGCCGACGATCGCCGTGAAGGTGCCGCGTGCGATGTCGAGGTCGATTCCGTGCAGGATCTCGGTCCTCCCGCGCCGGACGGTCAGCCCGCGTGCGCGGACGATCGGCTGCTCCTCGGTCGTTGAGCGAGCGGAGCGAGACGAAGCGCGGTGGGGTGTTCCGGGAGTCTTGCCGCGTTTCGTCTCGTCGCTGCGCTCCTCGCTCGACGACCCGGGAGACGGCCCGCCCGCAGCGAGGGCCGTGGCGAGTTCATCCGGCGTCAGCGGCAGCGGATCCAGCGTGGCACCGGCATCCCGCATCCTGAGCGCGGCGATCGTGGCGGCCGGAAGCCACACGCCCATCGCGACGAGCTCGTCGACGTGTTCGCGGATGACCTCGGCGGGCGCTCCATCGAACGCCACGCGGCCCGAGCGGTCGAGCACGACGGTCCGGGTGACGAACGACAGGGCCGCGTCGAGGCTGTGCTCCACGAGCAGGATCGCCCGGTCGCCCGCCGCGACGACGTCGGCGAGTGCGGCGTACACGTCATCGATGCCCTGCGGGTCGAGGTTCGCGGTGGGTTCGTCGAGCACGACGAGCGGCGATCCCATCGCCAGGGCGCAGCCGATCGCGAGACGCTGGCGTCCGCCGCCCGACAGCCGGTCGGGGTTCTCGTCGCGCCGCTCCCACAGTCCGACGCGCCGCAGCGCAGCCTCCGTGCGCGTGCGCACCTCATCGAGCGGCAGCAGCAGGTTCTCCGGTCCGAAGGCGACCTCGTCGTACACGGTGCCGGTCACGATCTGCGCGTCGGGATCCTGGAACACCATCGCGACGTGGGTGCTGAGCGTCGCCGTCAGCGCGTCAGCGGTGTCGAGCTCGCCGGCGATCACCTGGCCGGTCATGGTCGCCGGCACCGCGTGGGGGATCAGACCGTTGAGGGCGAGGGTGAGCGTCGACTTGCCCGATCCCGAGGGGCCGAGCAGCAGCACGACCTCGCCGGGACGGATGTCGAACGTCACGTCGGCGGGAGAAGGGCGCGCCGCATCGGCGTGCGTGATCGAAAGATCGCACACGCGGAGCAGGGGTGCGGAAGAGCGCACGGCATCCCTCGGATCGCGGGTCGGTACCCCTCCAACTTAGCCGAGCCTTACCTGACTCGCGATGCCGCGCATGCCGGCCCCCTGACGCCGAGACCCACCACGCGCGTCGGAACCCACCGCCACCGACGTCGCGGCTGGTGGGTCTGGGCGCGGGTGGTGGGTCTCGACACAGAGATGGGGATGCCGCGCGAGGTCAGCGCCGCGCGACGCCCGCCCGACTCAGCGCCGTGCCGATCGCGAGCCCGACCGCGGTCCACGCCACCGGACCGAGCACCGACACCACGAGGTACGCGATCTGCGCCCACAGCGGCAGGGCTCCGAGGTGCGCGGCGAAGAACACGACCACGGCGACGAGGATGCCGATCACGCCCGCCGAGAGGAAGAACCGCCACGCGCCCCAGGCCCGGTAGCGCGTCAATGCGGCGATGCCCTCCTGGATCGCGCCGAACAGCAGCGCCGTGCCGATGAAGCGCAGCGCCCACGCGGGGTTGAACGCACTCGAGATGAGCGCGGCGATCACGTGCGTGACGAGCGCGACGAGCGGCCGGCGCAGCACCTCCTGAGCGATGATGCCGGGCAGCACATGAGACCCGAGCACGAGGCCGTAGAGGTAGGGCGTGAGGATCAGAACGCCCGGTGTGATGAGGCCGGCGATGCCGCCGAGGATGCCGGTGGCGACGCCGATCGCGGCGCAGACGAGCAGCACGCGCGTCGACAGGAGAGGGGTGCGGGCCACCTCTCCAGACTACTTGCGGAGGGATGCCGCCAAGGCCGCGAGCCGCCGTGCAAAACCGGGGCGGTACCGCCACTCGGCATCCGTTCGTCGCACGGTCGGCGCCGCTCGTCGCACGATCGGGCCGCCGCCATCCGTTCGACCGCCGACGATCCCTACCGTGGATGAACGCAATGACGCGCATCCCGAGGAGAACCCCCATGACCGCATCCTCGCCGCACAGCCGCGGCGCCGCGACCACCGACGACGATCCCGTGATCGTCACCGACCCGAAGCTGCCGCCGGTCGCCCTGACTGACGAGCACCACGAGCGCGCGAACCGCTGGACTCTGCCGAAGATCCTGCTCTGGACCGCCATCGCCCTGCTCGGCGGCGTGGCCTGGGTGATGCTCGCCATCGTCCGCGGCGAGACCGTGAACGCGATCTGGTTCGTGTTCGCGGCCGTGTGCACGTACCTGATCGGCTACCGCTTCTACTCGAAGGTCATCGAGCGCTACATCACACGCCCCGACGACCGTCGGGCCACGCCCGCCGAGGTGAAGCAGGACGGCAAGGACTACGTCCCCACCGACCGCCGCGTGCTCTACGGTCACCACTTCGCCGCCATCGCCGGCGCCGGCCCGCTCGTCGGCCCCGTGCTCGCCGCGCAGATGGGCTACCTGCCCGGAACGATCTGGATCATCGTCGGCGTCGTGCTCGCCGGAGCCGTCCAGGACTACACGGTGCTGTTCTTCTCGATGCGCCGCGGTGGCCGCACGATCGGCCAGATGGCGCGTCAGGAGCTGGGAAGGATCGGCGGCACGGCTGCGATCGTGGCATCCCTGCTCATCATGCTGATCATCGTCGCGATCCTCGCCCTCGTCGTGGTGAACGCGCTCGGCGAGAGCCCGTGGGGTGTGTTCTCGGTCGCGATGACCATCCCGATCGCCCTGTTCATGGGCGTGTACCTGCGCTTCCTGCGCCCGGGCAAGGTCACCGAGGTCTCGATCATCGGCTTCGTGCTGCTCATGGCCGCGATCATCGCGGGCGGCTGGGTCGCCGGCACCGAGTGGGGTCAGGCGATCTTCCACCTCGACCGCACCACCATCGCCTGGGGCATCATCATCTACGGCTTCATCGCCGCGGTGCTCCCCGTCTGGCTGCTGCTCGCCCCGCGCGACTACCTGTCGACGTTCATGAAGATCGGCGTGATCGTGATGCTCGCCGGTGCGATCGTGCTCGTGCGTCCGGAGATCTCGGTCCCCGCCGTCAGCATCTTCGGCGAGAACGGCATGGGGCCGGTGTTCGCCGGTCCGCTCTTCCCCTTCCTGTTCGTGACGATCGCGTGCGGCGCCCTGTCGGGTTTCCACGCGCTGATCGCCTCGGGCACCACTCCGAAGCTGGTGGAGAAGGAGCGCCAGACGCGCTTCATCGGCTACGGCGGCATGCTCATGGAGTCGTTCGTCGCGATCATGGCGCTCGTCGCCGCGATCTCGATCGACCAGGGAATCTACTTCGCGATGAACGCGCCGTCCGCGGCGACCGGCGGCACCGTCGAGGGAGCCGTCGCCTTCGTCAACTCCCTCGGCCTGACGGGAGTGAACCTCACACCCGACATGCTCACGGGGACGGCCGCGGCGGTCGGCGAGGAATCGATCGTGTCGCGCACCGGCGGCGCCCCGACCCTCGCCCTCGGGCTCGCGCACATCATGCAGCAGGCCCTCGGCGGTCAGGCGCTGATGGCGTTCTGGTACCACTTCGCGATCATGTTCGAGGCGCTGTTCATCCTCACCGCGGTGGATGCCGGCACCCGCGTCGCACGCTTCATGCTGCAGGACTCGATCGGCGCGTGGTTCCCCAAGTTCCGCGACGTCTCGTGGCGTCCCGGCGTGTGGATCTGCACCGCGATCATGGTGGCCGGTTGGGGAGCGATCCTCATCCTCGGCGTCACCGATCCGCTCGGCGGCATCAACACGTTCTTCCCGCTGTTCGGCATCGCGAACCAGCTGCTCGCCGCGATCGCGCTCGCCGTGGTGCTCGCGATCGTCGCGAAGCGCGGACGGTCGTACGTCAAGTGGCTGTGGATCATCGGCCTGCCGCTCGCGTTCACGGCCGTCGTCACGATCACGGCGTCGCTGTACAAGATCCTGTCCCCGGTCCCGGCGATCGGCTACTGGGCGAACCACTTCCGCTACCGCGAGGCGTTGAGCTCGGGCGACACGTCGCTCGGCGAGCCGAAGGTGCTGGAGGCCGTCATCCGCAACACCGCGGTGCAGGGCACGCTGTCGATCATCTTCGTCACGCTCGCGATCGTCGTCATGATCGCGGCGGTCGTGGCGACCATCAAGGCGATCCGCAACGGCGGAGGGGAGAACAGCGAAGACGCTCCGGTCGCGTCGCGCCGTTACGCCCCCGCGGGCTTCCTCCCGACCGCTGAGGAGCGCGAGCTCGAGAAGCAGTGGGAGCCGATCCTCGCCGACGAGCGCAGGGCATCGACGCACTGAACGGCGCGTGAGATGACCGACACGATGAATCGGACGGATGCTGCGGCCACCGCCCTGCGGGCACTCTGGTGTACCGCGGGGCGGGTGGGCCGCGGCATCCGCTGGTACATGACGACGCTCATGGGCGACACCGCCTACGCGACCTACGTCGCCCATCACCGTCGCCACCACTCCGACGAGGAACCGCTGACCGAGCGGCAGTTCTGGCGGCAGCGCATGGACGACCAGGACCGCAACCCCGGTGCCCGCTGCTGCTGACCCGCCGACGAGCGATCCCGTGCCTCGCCCGCCGTGCACGTCCCTGCACCCACGCCGAGACCCACCACCCGCGCCGAAACCCACCACCCCGAACGTCGCCGGTGGTGGGCCTGGGCGCGCGTGGTGGGTCTCGGCGCAGAGCAGGAGAAGTCCGGATGCCGGATGCCGATGGGATGCGGATGCCGTATGCCTAGGCTGAGGGCATGAACGACGTCGTCCTCGCCGCGGTCCTGGGCGCGGTCGGCGGCGTCGTGCTCACGGTGCTGCTCCTGCTCGCGAGGCGCTTGGCGCGAGGATCGGCCGACCTCGGCAGCGATGCCGAGCGGGCCGCGCTGCAGGCCCTGCATCAGGCGAGCCTCGCAGCGCCGCACCTCCGCGCGGGGCTGACCGGTCCCGACGTGGTCAAGGCGGCCCGGCACCTTCGGGTGCTGCTCGGCAGTGCGGCGGTGGCGATCGTCGGCGACGACGATGCGCTGTCGTTCGACGGACCGTCCGACGGGCTGGAGTCGTCGGCCGTGCGCATCGCCCAGCACGTGCGGTCCTCGGGGCGTCGACAGGTCTTCCGGTCGCCCGACGGGCACACCGACGCCCTCGAAGCGGTGGGCGCACCGATCGTCGTCGACGGGCAGGTCATCGGCGCCGTCGTGGCGTTCGCGGCCCCGGTCGGTGCAGCGCTCGTGCGCGCGGCGGAAGAGGTCGCCGACTGGTGCGCCGCGCAGGTCGAGCTCGGCAGCCTCGATGCGTCGCGCACGCAGCTGGCCGAGGCCGAGCTGCGGTCGCTGCGGGCGCAGATCTCGCCGCACTTCATCTACAACTCCCTCACCGCGATCGCGTCGTTCATCCACACCGACCCGCTACGGGCGCGCGACCTCGTGCTCGAGTTCGCCGACTTCACGCGGTACTCGTTCCGCCGGCAGGGGGAGTTCACGACGCTCGCGGAGGAGCTCGGCAGCATCCGCTCCTTCCTCGAACTGGAGCGCGCACGGTTCGGAGAGCGCTTGCGCGTGACCCTGCAGATCGCGCCGGAGACGCTGTCGACCGTCATCCCTTTCCTCTCCGTGCAGCCACTGGTCGAGAACGCCGTGCGCCACGGCGTCGAACCCGGTGAGGGCGGGGGCGAGATCCGCATCGTCTCGCGCGACGACGGCACGCACACCGAGGTCACCGTCGAGGACGACGGCGTCGGGATGGACCCGGACGCGCTCCGCGCCACACTCACGGCCGCCGACGACGGGTCGCACGTGGGCCTGCGCAACGTCGACACCCGCCTGCGTCAGCTGTACGGACCCGAGGGCGGCCTCGTCGTCGAGACGAACACCGGCGCGGGTACCCTGGTGCGCATGCGGGTGCCCAAGTCGCAGCCGCAGCACGATCCCGAAGGCGATTGACTCGATGACCGACGCAGGCACGATCGACGTCGTCGTCGCCGACGACGAGAAGCCGGCGCTCGACGAACTGGTGCACCTGCTGCGCCTCGACCCGCGGATCGGCGACGTGCTCACGGCGACGTCAGGTGCCGAGGCGCTGCGGATGCTGTCGCAGCACCGTGTGCGCATCGCGTTCCTCGATATCCACATGCCCGGTCTGCTCGGCACCGACCTCGCCCGATCCCTGCTCGCCCTCGCCGCGCCGCCGGCCGTCGTGTTCGTCACCGCCGACGAGGCCCGCGCGGTCGAGGCGTTCGAGCTGCGCGCGGCGGACTACCTGCTGAAGCCGGTGCGGGTCGAGCGGCTGCGGCAGGCCGTCGATCGCGTGATCGAGCTCGGCGGGTTCGCCGTGCCGGGCGACGACGAGACGCTGCCGGTGACGATCGGCTCGACCGTGCGGTTCGTGCGGCGCAGCGAGGTGCGCTGGGTGCAGGCCCAGGGCGATTACTCGCGCCTGCACACCGCGGACGGCGGGCACCTCGTCCGCATCCCGATCTCCGAGCTCGAGACCCGATGGGAGGATGCCGGGTTCCTGCGCATCCATCGCTCCACCCTCGTCCGCGCGGCCGCCGTGACGGAGGCGCGCCTGTCGGGGTCGGAACCGGCGGTCGTCGTGGATGCCGCGGTGCTGCCCGTGAGCCGACGCCTCGTCGCGACGGTGCGCGATGCCCTCCTGCGCGTCGAGGGGGCGCCGTGACCGAGACGCCGAAGCGCGTGCGCGTCACCGCCGATGCGCCGACGCGACGCCCAGCGCCGCTGACGCGCGGCATCGCCCTGCCCGGCTCGCCGGTCGACGAAGCGGATGCCGTGTTCACGCGCGCGCTCATGCGCAGCCAGCTGCGGCTCGCCCTCGGCACTGTCGCGGGCTTCGTGCTCGTGGTGATCGCTCTGACGCTCGCGATCGCCCTGATTCCCGAGTTCGATCAGCTCGTGGTGTGGGGGCTGCCGCTGTCGTGGCTGCTGCAGGCGTACGCGTTCTACCCGATCATCCTCGTGTTCGCGGTGCTGTACGTGCGCACGGCCGCGCGCAACGAACGCCGGTTCCGTGCGCTGCGGGACCGCGAGTGAACGCCGTCCTCGACCTCGTCGGCATCGCGCTCGTCGTAGTCGCGACGCTGCTCATCGGCGTCTACGGGCTGCGTATCTCGCGCACCACGGGCGATTTCTTCGTCGCCTCGCGCACGGTGCGCCCGGTGTGGAACGCCTCGGCGATCAGCGGGGAGTATCTCTCGGCTGGCACGTTCCTCGGACTCTCCGGACTCGTCCTGCTCGACGGCGCGCGGGGGTTCTGGTTCCCGATCGGATACGCGGCCGGCTACCTTCTGGTGCTCGTGTTCGTCGCGGCGCCGCTGCGTCGCAGCGGCGCGTACACGATCCCCGATTTCCTGGAGGCGCGACTGGAATCGACGACCGCCCGCCGTGTCACCAGCATCGCGGTGCTCGTGATCGGCTGGCTGTACATCGTGCCGCAGCTGCACGGCGCCGGCATCACGCTGCTCGTCGTCGCCGGGCTGCCCGAGTGGGTCGGAGCTGTGCTCGTCGCCGTGCTCGTCGCGGCGGCAGTGGCGGCCGGAGGGATGCGCGCGATCACCTACGTGCAGGCGTTCCAGTACTGGCTCAAGCTCACGGCTCTGCTCGTGCCGGTGGTGTGCATCGCGTTCGCGCTGAGCGGCGGGCCGCACGATTTCGACCCCGCGTTGGTGTTCCCCGCCGAGGCCGGCCCCTCGGGGTTCGACGCGTACGAGACGGCATCCCTACTTCTCGCCCTCCTGCTCGGGACCATGGGTCTGCCGCACGTGCTCGTGCGGTTCTACACGAGTCCGACCGGGGTCTCGGCGCGCCGAACCACCGTGATCGTCATCGGCATGGTGAGCGCGTTCTACGCCGTGTCGAGCACGATGGGTCTGCTGGCGCGCGTCGCGGCTCCCGACCTCGCGGTGCCGGGCGTCGCCGATACGGTCGTGCTGCTCTTGCCGTCGCGAGTGTTCCCCGGCATCGCGGGCGAGCTGCTCACGGCACTCATCGTCGCCGGTGCGTTCGCGGCGTTCCTCGCGACCTCGGCCGGACTCGTGGTCTCGCTCGCGGGCGTCGTGAGCCAGGACGTCTTCTCCGGATCCGTGCGCTCCTTCCGTCTGTCGGCCGTGCTGTGCGCACTCGTCCCGCTCGCGGTCGCGCTTCTCACCGCGCCGGCGGGACTCGGATCGAGCGTCGGAATCGTGTTCGTGATCGCCGCGTCGACGCTCTCTCCGGTGATCCTCCTGGGCGTGTGGTGGCGCGGCCTCACGGCCCGCGGGGCGGTCGCGGGGATGCTGTCCGGCGGCCTCGCAGCGGGCCTCGCCCTGGTCGTGCACGCGGCGATCGGCGGAGTGGGCGTCGCCGCTCCGTACCTCGCTCAGCCCGCCGCCTGGACGATCCCGCTGGCGGCCGCGGTCACGGTCGTCGTGTCGGTGCTCGACCCGCGCGGACCGTCGCCGCGCACGGCGAAGTTCCTCGCGCGCGTGCACTCGCCGGAGCGGCTCTCACCCGTGGAGAGCGACAGGAAATGACGTACTGGTCTTTCGTCTAGGTTTCCTCGTCGAGCCTGGTCACCCGGCGGATGCTCGGGCTACTTTGATCCGCGGCGCGGCAACGAGGTCACGCCGGGATCATCGGAGAGACACACATGGGTCGAACACCCCTCCGGATGGCGGCGGCCACAAGCCTGGCCGCGCTGTTCGTCGCGTCGACGGCAACCGCAGGATACGCAGGCGTCGAGGAGGTGAACGCACCCACCCCGATCGAGGGGACGCCCGGTCAGTACATCGTCGTGATGAAGGCCGATCCGCTCGCCAGCTACGAAGGCGGAGTCGACGGCATCCAGGCCACGAAGCCCGCGGAAGGCGAGCAGCTCGAGCCGGAATCGCAGGAGTCCCTCCGCTACGTCGAGCACCTCGAGACCGAACAGCAGACGCTCGCCCAGGAGGTCGGGGTCACCCCCGACACGACCTACCAGGTCGTGCTCAACGGCTTCAGCGCGCAGCTCTCGGGCGAGCAGGTCGACAAGCTCCGCGCGTCGAAGGACGTGTACGGCGTGTATCCGGACTTCATCCGCCACCCCGACGCGCAGTCCTCCACCAGCTTCCTCGGACTCGGCGACGACAAGAAGGGCAAGGGCGGCGTCTGGCAGCAGACCGGCGGCGTCGACAAGGCCGGCGAAGGCGTCGTGGTCGGCGTGATCGACACGGGCATCGCGCCCGAGCATCCGTCGTTCGAGGGCAAGAAGCTCAAGCAGCAGAAGAAGGACAAGAACCGCCACAAGGGCAGTCAGCCCTACACCGACGGCACCACCGTCTACTTCGACAAGTCCGACGGCGGGCGCTTCCAGGCCACGATGGTCGAAGGTCAGGGGTGGGACAAGAGCGACTACAACAGCAAGCTGATCGGCGCTCAGTACTTCTCCTCGGGCGCTGCCGCCGCCGGATTCGACTTCCAGTACGACTACCTCTCGCCGCGCGACGGCGACGGACACGGCTCGCACACCGCGAGCACCGCGGCCGGCAACTTCAAGGTGAAGGCGACCGTCGAGGGCGTCGACCTCGGCACCATCTCGGGTGTCGCACCCGGGGCGAAGGTCTCCGCCTACAAGGCCTGCTACGTCGGCCCCGACCCCGCGGTCACGACCGACGACATCTGCGCCGGCAGCGACCTCATCGCCGCGATCGACCAGGCCGTCGCCGACGGCGTCGACGTCATCAACTACTCGATCGGCGGCGGCGCGGCATCCACCGTCCTCGCCCCCGAAGACATCGCGTTCTTCAACGCGGCCGCGGCCGGCGTCTTCGTCGCGACGAGCGCGGGCAACGACGGACCAGACCCGGTGACCGCCGACCACGCCTCGCCCTGGTACACGACCGTCGCGGCATCCACCATCCCGACCTGGGAGGGCACGGTGCAGTTCGACGGCTTCGCGCAGGCGGGAGCCTCGGTCAGCGTGCCGTTCGGCCAGACCGTGACCGGCCCGTCGGTGTACGCGGGCGACATCCCGGCATCCGGTGCGTCCGGTGCGGATGCCGCGCTCTGCCTTCCCGGCACGCTCGACGCCGCGAAGGCCGCCGGACACATCGTCGTCTGCGATCGAGGGAACAACGCGCGCGCCGAGAAGTCGCAGGTCGTGAAGGACGCCGGGGGCATCGGCATGGTCCTCGTCAACGTCCCGGGCGGATCCGACTCGCTCGACAACGACTTCCACGCCGTGCCGACCGTGCACCTCGCCTCCGCGTACCGCGCGGCGGTGCTCGCCTACGTGCAGGGCGGCGCCGATCGTCCGATCTCGCTCGTGGGTGAGAACACGACGGGCGTCACCACCCCGGTGCCGCAGATCGCCGGATTCTCGAGCCGCGGGCCGATGCTGGCCGACGGCAGCGACATCATGAAGCCCGACATCGCCGCCCCCGGTGTGGCGATCCTCGCCGCGACGAACAACGACCCCGACGAGGCGCCGACCTTCGGCATCCTCTCCGGAACCTCGATGGCGTCTCCGCACATCGCCGGCCTCGCAGCTCTGTACCTCGGCGAGCGGCCGAACGCCAAGCCCGCCGAGATCAAGTCCGCGATGATGACCACGGCGTACGACACGGTGAACGCCGACGGATCGCCGAACCGCGACCCGTTCCAGCAGGGCGCCGGACAGGTCGACCCGAAGCGGTACTTCAACCCGGGTCTGCTGTACCTGAACGACGTCGCCGACTGGACGGCGTACCTCGAGGGCAAGGGCCTCGCCGACTTCCCGGGCGACCCGATCGACGGCAGCGACCTGAACGTCGCGTCGATCTCGATCGGATCGCTCGCGAGCGCGCAGACCGTCACCCGCACGGTGACCTCCACCGAGAAGGGCACGTTCACGGCATCCGCCGACGTGCCCGGTGTGAACGTCACGGTGTCTCCCTCCACGCTGACGTTCGACCGAGCGGGCCAGACCGCGAGCTACACGGTCACGTTCGACAACGCGAGCGCGCCGGTCGAGCAGTGGGCGACCGGGTCGTTGACCTGGACGAGCAAGAAGAACACGGTGCGGTCGCCGATCGCGGTGTTCCCGGTCACGGCGGATGCTCCGGCCGAGGTGTCGGGCACGGGCGTCGACGGATCGACCACGGTGGAGATCACTCCGGGTGTCGACGGCGACCTCGCTCTCCGTCTGTCGGGTCTCACGCCGTTCACGCTGCTGGAAGACCCCGACGGGCGGGTCACCGGTCACTCCGGCGACGAGTCATCGGGAGACGAGAACAAGGACGTGTCGTGGATCGTCGACGTGCCCGAGGGGACGACGCTCGCCCGGTTCGACCTCGACTCGTCGGATGACGCCGGAAGCGACCTCGACCTCACCGTGTACCGGGTGGCGAGCCCCGACGACCTGCGGTACTACGAGCGGTGGCAGTCGGCCACCGGATCGGCCGACGAGCAGGTGACCGTCGAGGCCCCGACCGCGGGCACCTACCTGGTCGTGGCGAACGTGTACGCGACCTCGGCGCCGATGACGTGGGATATGACCTACGCCGCCGTGCAGCCCGAGGGCGAGGGCGCGTTCACCGCGAACCCGAACCCCGTTCCCGCCGTCCGCGGCGAGAAGACGAGCTACGACCTCAGCTGGAGCGGCCTCGAGACCGGCACCCGCTATCTCGGGCTCGTGCAGTACGGCGACTCGGCTGTGCGGACCATCGTGACAGTCGAGTAGCGCGCGTCCCTCCGCGGCATCCGGTTCTCGGAGACTCGCACGTTTCTCGGACGATTCCTCACGGGTCGTCCGAGAAACGTGCAGTCGTCCGAGATTCAAGACTCCGAAGCGGGCGTCAGATCTTGCGACCGCGGGGCATGAGTCTCACGTCGGGCAGCGGCGGCGCGGGGATGCGCACGTCGTGGCCCTCGACGGTTCCGAAGCGGTCGGATGCGGCTTCCCAGTCGTCTCTCGCTTCGACGATCTCCTCGTGCGTGCGAGCGGCGAAGTTCCACCACATGACGATCTCGCTCTCGAACGGCTCCCCGCCGAGGAGGAACAGGAGCGCGCCGTTCGCGCTCGACACCTCGACGGCATCCCGTTCGTCGCCGAGGTAGAGCATGTCGTTCAGCTCCATCGGATGCTGGGAGACGACGGCATCCCCCTCGACGAGCATGACGCCGTGCTCCCAGTCGGCGTGCAGGGGCAACCGCACGGTGCTCCCGGCGGCGACGACGACTTCGGCACCGACGATGGGCGTGTGCACGGAGGCCGGAGAGGTGATGCCGGCGAACTCGCCCAGCACGACCGTGGCCGCGGCATCCGCTCCGTCGAGTGCGGGCAGCCGCACGCCGGGGAGCTCCGTGTGCTGCTCGAACCCACCTGCGCCGTGTCGGGCGGTCTCCGGCAGCACGACCCAGAACTGCAGGGCGTCGAGCGGCACCGGATCGTCGCCGACCGAGTACTCCGAGTGCGAGATGCCGTTGCCCGCGGTCATGAGATTGAGCTGGCCGCGACGCAGGTCGACGTCGCTGCCGAGGGCGTCGCGGTGGCGGATCTCGCCGACCAGCGGCCAGGTGACGGTCTGCAGACCGATGTGCGGATGCGGTTCGACGCGCATGCGCGTATCGGCCGGGCCGAACCGGTCGAGGAAGCACCACGCGCCGATGGTCGGCAGGTTGCGGTGCGGCAGCAGGCGCAGCACGTTCATGCCGCGCACCCCGCCGAGCGGAACGTCGCGCGGTTCCAGGACGATGCGGCGCTCGCCGATCATCAGGCCTCCGCGCCGTCGGTGCCCGCGACGGGGGACGGTCGCTGCGGCCAGCGGATCTCGGCGCCCTCGATCTCGTGCGTCGTCAGGTACTTCGCGATGTACGGGCACAGCGGCACGATGGCGTCTCCGGTCGCCGCGGCATCCGTCAGTGCGTCCTTCGCGAGGATGCTCGCGAGACCCTGCCCCTGGAAAGCCGGGTCGATCTCGGTGTGGATGAAGCGGATCACACCGGGGCGCAGCTGGAACTCGGCGAACCCGGCCAGCGTGTCGCCGGAATGGATCTCGTAGCGCGAGGCGTCGTCGTTGCGGGTCACGGTGAAGTCGGTCATCGGAGGCTCCTTCGGGCGTCTGCGTCCAACCTACGCCCGCGCGGCGGCGCCGGGGTCGGCGAGACGCGTCGAGTGGGCACCTGCTGCGGGAATTCGCGCGGAAATGCGACAAAAGGTGCCACCTGAAGCAAGGGAAGGGGATGCTGGGGAGGCGCAGCCCCCGTTGTCGGCGGGGGTCGTTACGCTGGAGGGATGCCGCAGACTCCCCGTGACCCGTACGAGGATCTGCCGTTCGCAGACGAGCCGCCTCGCGACGACTGGGAGGGTGGCTGGGAGCCGAGCGAGCCGCCGGAGCCCCTCGACTGGGAGCCGCAGGGCGCCGGCTTCGAACCGCCTCTCGACTGGGGTCCAGGGCCGGCGACGCCGGTGGCGACGGCACCCGCCCCGCCGGTCCGTCGTGCGACGCCGAGCCGTTTCGCGACCGCGCGCGAGGCGCTGCACACGGTCTTCGGGTACGAGGAGTTCCGCGGCGACCAGGCGGCGATCGTCGACCAGGTCATCGGCGGCGGCGATGCCGTCGTGCTCATGCCGACCGGCGGCGGCAAGAGCATCACGTATCAGGTGCCCGCGCTCGTGCGCGAGGGGACGGGACTCGTGATCAGTCCCCTCATCGCGCTCATGCACGACCAGGTCGACGCGCTCCGCGCGAACGGCGTGAAGGCCGCCTACCTCAACTCGACGCAGTCGATCGACGAGCGCCGCGAGGTCGAGAGGGCCTACGTGTCGGGCGAGCTCGACCTCATCTACGTGGCGCCGGAGCGCCTGTCGAGCCCTGCGACGACGGCGCTGCTGCAGCGCGGCACGCTCAGCGTCATCGCGATCGACGAGGCGCACTGCGTGTCGCAGTGGGGCCACGACTTCCGCCCCGACTACCTCGCCCTCGGTGACCTCGGCGAGCGGTTCCCCGGCGTCCCGCGCATGGCGCTCACAGCCACCGCGACCCGGGCGACCCATAAGGAGCTGACCGAGCGGCTGCACCTCGACGACGCGAAGCACTTCGTCGCGAGCTTCGACCGGCCCAACATCCAGTACCGCATCGTGCCGAAGGTCGACCCTCGCAAGCAGCTCGTCTCCTTCATCCGCGAGCAGCCCGAGGGAGCGGTCGGCATCGTCTATGCGCTCAGCCGCAAGTCCGTCGAGCAGACCGCGACGTACCTCTCGGCGCAGGGCTTCGACGCCCTGCCGTACCACGCGGGGCTGCCGTCAGAGGTCCGCGCGGCGAACCAGTCGCGCTTCCTCCGAGAGGACGGCGTCGTCATGGTCGCGACGATCGCGTTCGGCATGGGCATCGACAAGCCCGACGTGCGCTTCGTCGCGCACATCGACCTGCCGAAGTCGGTCGAGGGGTACTACCAGGAGACCGGTCGAGCAGGGCGCGACGGTCTGCCCTCGATCGCGTGGATGGCCTACGGCCTGGGCGATGTCGTGCAGCAGCGACGCCTGATCGATCAGAGCCCCGGCGACCGCACGTTCAAGATGCGCATGGGGCAGCACCTCGACGCCATGCTCGCGCTGTGCGAGACGGTGCAGTGCCGGAGGCAGAACCTGCTCGGGTACTTCGGGCAGGACTCGCAGCCGTGCGGCAACTGCGACACCTGCCTCGAGAAGGCCGACACGTTCGACGGGCTGATCCCGGCGCAGAAGCTGCTCTCGACGATCGTGCGGCTCAAGCGCGAGCGCAATCAGGCGTTCGGTGCGGGGCACCTCATCGACATCCTGCGCGGAGCGTCGACCGAGCGCATCCGCCAGCAGGGCCACGAGAGGATCGCGACCTACGGCATCGGCTCCGACCTCAGCGAGCAGGACTGGCGCAGCGTGATCCGCCAGCTCCTCGCCCGCGGCATCCTCGCTGCTCAGGGCGAGTACGGCACCCTCGCCCCCGGCGTCGAGGCGCCCGGGGTGCTGAAGGGCGAGACGCCCGTGCCGCTCCGCAAGGACACGATCGGACGGCCGTCGTCGCCGGCGCGCGCCCGCAAGGCGAGCGCCGCGGATGCTCTGGATGCCGGAGACCGCGGCCTCTTCGAGGCGCTCCGCGCCTGGCGGGCCGGCGTCGCCCGTGAGCAGGGCAAGCCCGCGTACGTCGTCTTCGGTGACGCCACGCTGCGGGCGCTCGCCGAGCACCGGCCGACCTCGCTCGCCGACCTCGAGGGCATCACCGGCATCGGCGAGAAGAAGCGGGAGGCCTACGGCGAAGACGTGCTCGCCGTGATCGCGAACGCCTGACCCGCTGTCCGCCCGCCCGCCTCAGTCGGTCGGCGGCATCACGTCGTCGAGGTGGGCCCGCAGGTGGGCCGCGACGTCCACCGCATCCCGGTCGTATAGCCACTGGTACTGCAGGCCGTCCCACAGGGCGACGAGCCAGACGGCCTCGTGGTCCGGATCTCGGTGCGCCGGCAGATCGCCGTCTCCCTGTGCGAGCCGGAAGAGTTCGGCGAAGTAGTCGATCACGCGTGTGAACCGCTGCGTGAAGTATTCGTGAGCGGGGTGCCCCGATGGGACCGCCTCGCACGACAGCACGGCGTACACCTCGATCAGCCCCGGCTCGTCGTGAGCGTTGCCGAAAGCGCCCAGCGGTAGGTCGCGCAGCGCATCGGCAGCGCGGTCGAGGGGAATCGTGGCGGCGCGGTCCTGGATCGAGCGGTCACGCTCGGCGAGCACCGCGCTCAACAGAAGCTCCTTGGACGGGTAGTGGTGCAGAAGCGTCGACTTCGAGACGCCGACGGCCTCGGCGATGTCGCGGAGGCTCGTGTCGCCGTAGCCGTCGCGAGCGAACAGCCGCATGGCGTCGGCGACGATCCTCGCCCGCCGCTTGCGTCCGACGGCGTAGCCGGGGTCGGCGTCTGTCGGTTCGTCGATGAGAGCACCCGTGAGGCCGGGGAAAGGCGCACCGGTCGCGGCGGCCGGTGCGTCGTCGTGGTCGCGCCAGCCGGGCGGCAGCGCCCACAGCGATTCCCGCTCCTCCAGCATGGCGACGACGTCGACACGGTCGGGCAGATACTGCGACATGAGCTGCAGGCCGTCCCACCCGGCCATGTGGCGGATCGTCTCGGCGGTCGGGTCGCGATCGGCATCCATGGTCCCGTGCTGTCGGGCGTCGACGAGCACATCCCGCGTCATCGCGCGGAGCCTCTCGTATCGTCCTTGCATGCGCTCGTGCGCGGGATGCCGGGGAGTGGATGCTTCGCCCGTGAGAGCCGCGAAGAGCTCCAGATAGCCGGGCGTGCGTGCGTTGCGCGCCGCGATCTCCGCAGAGACGAGGGCGCCGGGCTCGGCATTCGCGACGATCGCGTCGAATGCCCTCTCGTTGTCGTCCTCGAACCCGGCCACTACTTCGGCGAGCACAGCGTCTTTCGAGGCGAAGTGGCCGAGGAGTCCGGGATGGCTGACGGATGCCGCGGCCGCGATGTCTCGCAGTGAAGTGGCGCGGTAGCCGTTCGCGACGAACAGCTCGCGGGCGGCGTCGACGATGCGCTGCCTGGTGGCAGCGGCGCGCGCCTGCCGGGCGCCCGTCGAAGTCGCTGTCGTCATCGCGGCCTCCTCACCCACCCATCCTCTCTCATTACCAATCGGTCGATATTCACTTACCAATCGGTCGACTTTCATGTATGGCCATCTCGACGCCGCCTCGAAGACGATCGGCGCACCTTTGCCCGAAAGGAATCCCATGACAGAGTTGTCACCGGCCGCGAATGCGGCGGCCGTCGGAACGACCGGCTTCAAGGCTGTCGGCACGACCCCTCCGAAGACCCCGCGCGGCTACACCCCCGGACTCGCCGCCGTGAACTTCGGCGTCTTCCTCGCGCTGCTGACCCCGGTCATGGTGTCGATGGCCTTCAAGATCCAGCGTCTCGACCCCACGAACACCGAGGGCAGTCTCGGCCTCGTCATGGGCGTCGGCGCTGCGTTCGCGCTGGTCGCGAATCCGCTGGTGGGCCGGCTCTCCGACCGCACCACGTCGCGGTGGGGCATGCGCCGCCCATGGATCCTCGGCGGAGCGATCGTCGGCCTCGGCGGCTTCGCGATCATCGGCGTCGCGACATCGGTGTGGGTCGTGCTGCTGGCCTGGTGCCTGGTGCAGACCGCGATGAACGCCGTGCTCGCCGCCGCCAACGCGACCCTTCCCGACCAGGTTCCCGTGTCGAGCCGTGGCAAGGTCTCGGGTGTCGTCGGCATCACGACCCCCATCGGCATCCTCGCCGGCAGCTTCCTGGTGAACTTCCTTCCCGGCGACTTCGAGCGTTTCGTCGTGCCCGGCGTGATCGCGCTCGTGCTCGTGGTGATCTTCGTCCTCACGCTCAAGGACCGTCGTCTCACCCAGAAGCCCGCCGAGCGCTTCACGCTCGCGATGTTCTTCGGCTCGTTCGTGTTCAACCCCCGCAAGCACCCGGACTTCGGCTGGACGTGGCTCACGAAGTTCTTCGTCATGTTCGGCTACGCCGGCATCGCGACCTTCCTGCCGCTCTACCTCGTGACGCGGTTCGGACTCGACGAGCAGGGGGCGGTCAGCACGATCCTCATCGCGAACCTCGCGTCGATGGCGGCCATGGCGATCTCATCGCCGCTGGGCGGCTTCCTCTCCGACCGCATCGGCAAGCGCCGCCCGTTCGTCGCGGTCGCCGGTCTGGTCATGGTCGTCGGCCTCGTCATCCTGGCGGTCGCCCCCTCGATCGAGATCGTGATCCTCGCACAGGCCATCATCGGTCTCGGCGCCGGGTCGTTCCTGTCGGTCGACCTGGCGCTCGCGACGGAGGTGCTGCCGAACCCCGACGACGTCGCGAAGGACCTCGGCGTGCTCAACATCGCCAACGCGCTGCCCCAGTCGATCGCGCCGGCGATCGCCCCCGGCATCATCGCGCTCGGCGCTGCGACGCCGCTCGGCGGCTACCCCACCTGGTACCTCTTCGGCGCGCTCGTCGCGCTCGCCGGTGCCGTGCTCGTCTACCGCATCAAGGGAGTCAAGTGAGATGACGGACGTCACGACCACGACCACCGCAAGGCCCTGGCTCGATCGCAGCCTCTCGACCGATGAGCGCGTGCAACTGCTGCTCGACGAGATGACGGTCGAGGAGAAGGCGGGCCTCTTCTTCCACACCATGATCGCGATCGGCGACCTCGACGAGGCGAACCCGGTGTTCGGGATGCCGAGCGCCCGCGAGCTCGTGGAGGGTAAGCACCTCACGCACTTCAACCTCCTCGGCGCTGCGCCGACGGGCCGCGAGATCGCGGCCTGGCACAACGAGCTGCAGCGGCTCGCGGCATCCACCCGCCTGGGCATCCCGGTGACGCTGTCGACCGACCCGCGCCACTCCTTCAGCGAGAACCCCGGAGCGTCGATCCTCGCCGGGCCCTTCTCGCAGTGGCCGGAGACGCTCGGTCTGGCGGCGACCCGCGACCCCGCACTCGTCGAGCGGTTCGCGGATATCGCCCGCAGGGAATACACCGCCGTCGGGCTGCGCGTCGCCCTGCACCCGCAGGTGGATCTGGCGACCGAACCGCGCTGGGCGCGACAGACGGCGACCTTCGGCGAGGACGCGGAACTGGCGGGCATTCTCGGAGCGGCATATATTCGCGGCTTCCAGGGCTCGTCTTTCGGTCCCGGCTCGGTGTCGACCATGACCAAGCACTTCCCCGGCGGCGGTCCGCAGAAGGACGGCGAGGATCCGCACTTCGCGTACGGCCGCGAGCAGGTGTATCCAGGCGGGCAGTTCGAACTGCACCTGAAGCCGTTCGCGGATGCCGTGGCCGCGGGCACCAGGCAGATGATGCCGTACTACGGGATGCCGGTCGGCACCGAGTACGAGGAGGTCGGCTTCGGCTTCAACAAGTCCGTGATCACCGGCCTGCTGCGGGAGCGCTTCGGATTCGACGGCCTGGTGTGCACCGACTGGGGTCTCATCACCGACGCGGAGATCTTCGGTCAGCCGTTCCCGGCCCGTGCCTGGGGCGTCGAGCACCTGTCTCCGCGGGAGCGGATGCGCAGAGTTCTCGACGCCGGAGCCGACCAGTTCGGCGGCGAGGACTGCGCTGAGCTGCTGCTCGAGCTCGTCGCCGACGGGTCGATCGCGGAGGAGCGGCTCGACGCCTCGGCGCGGCGGATCCTGCGCGAGAAGTTCGAACTCGGACTCTTCGACGATCCGTTCGTCGACGAGGACGCCGCGGACGCCGTGGTCGGCGCCCCGGAGTTCCGCGCCGCCGGCGAGGAGGCCCAGCGCGCCTCGATCACGGTGCTCACGAACGACGGGATCCTGCCGTTCCGTCGCGGTCTGAGGCTCTACGTGGAGGGCGTCGATGTCGCCGTGGCCGCCGCCTACGGCGAGGTGGTCGACTCCCCGGATGCCGCCGATCTCGCTGTCATCCGTCTGCAGGCGCCGTTCGAGCAGCGCGAGACGATGTTCGAGAACTTCTTCCATGCCGGATCGCTCGAGTTCCCGGACGAGGTGATCGATCATGTCGAGCGGATCTCGGCCGTCGTTCCGACGGTCGTCGATGTGCTCGCCGACCGACCGGCGATCCTCGAGCCCGTGACCGTCCGCGCAGCGGCCGTCGCCGTGAACTGGGGTGCGTCCGCAGCCGCGCTGCTCGACGTGCTGAGCGGCGCGTCCCCGTCGAAGGGCCGGCTGCCCTTCGACCTGCCGCGGTCGATGTCGGCGGTCGAAGCCTCCCGCCCCGATGTGCCGTTCGACACTGCCGACCCGCTGTTCCGCTTCGGGCACGGCCTCGTGCTCTAGACGCTCACGCACGACGAACGCCCCGCAGGCCAGCGCCTGCGGGGCGTTCGTCGTGCCGCGGGCCGCGCCACGCAGAACGGTTGTTCTGCGTGTTGCGCACCTTGTTGACTGAACCGTCATTCAATTGAGCGTCTCGGAAATCCGATATATCGCTTGGGCTGCAAAATGTCTCGACATCGGTTAATCCGAGCGGGAAAGCTGGACAAAACCTGGACATAAATCCGCTCACACCGGAATACTGTCTCCCAAACATGCGCTCGGCCGTTGATGTCTTCGGCACCTGGGGAGGGCCCATGACGCGGAGAATCTGCATCACGGGAGAGGCGAATGGACATTTCGGAGGGGAGGACTCTGCGGCGACGCAGGGTCATCGGAGGAGGAATCGCAGGCGGAACAGTCGCTGCGGTCATCCTCGCGAGTGCACTGGCACCGACGGCGGCGAACGCCCTCGACGCAGCGGATCCGACCGATCCGTCGGCTGCGCAGGGGCAGATCATCCAGCTGCCGGCGGACCTGCTCGGTGGGTTGGACATCGCGACGCTCGGACACACTCTGACGAGCAATCCGTCTGCGCCTGGGCCTGAGCTCGGAGGTCTCGACCTCACCGCGCTGGGCGCCCTCAGCATCGATGTGGGTTCGCTCAACGTTCCGCTGCTGACCGACGGCACGACGCCCGGACTCTTGCAACTGGGCGACCTCGGCAGTGCACAGAGCTTCAGCTCCTCGCCGACGCAGACGCAGTCGATCGCCTCATCCGGCACCATCACCTCGGGCGGCGCCATCGACGCGGGAGCCATCGACGGCAGCGTCACCCCCGGGACCCTCGACCTCACGGGTCTTTTCGATCAGCTCGATGTCGCAGGTCTCACCGACGCGGTCCTCGACCAGGCCTCGATCGGTATCGGTGCGCTCGCATCGCGGGCCGAGTCGAACACCGATGCGGCGACGTCCGAGTACCGGATCGCCGACCTGGGCCTCGACCTGCACAGCGACCTCGTCGCCGGGCTGTCGACGACGCTCGGCGGTGCCATCCAGGGCACGCTCACGCCGGTCAGCGATCTCGTCGGCCCAGCGGGCGCGCTGACAGCCCTCGCCACGACCCTCGTCGGCACCGTCAACGCCATTCCCGACGTGCCGTTGGTGGCGAACTTCTCTGCGACCGGCGGCACCGCGTCCATCGCCGGACTCGACACCGTCGGTCAGACGGTCGTCACTGAAGTTCTCGAGGAACCCCTCGAGAACACCACCGGGTCGGTGCTCGTCGATCTGGCCGACGGCACGATCTCCGTGAACCTCGCGCAGCTGCTCGTCGAGACGGGCGCCGGCGCGAACCTCAACACGCTTCCGGCCAACACGCCCGTGCTCTCCGCGACGATGATCTCGGCGATCCAGCAGGGAATCACCTCGGCGCTCACGGGAACACACCCCGAGAGCCTCAACGGCAAGGTCACCTCCACCCTCGCGACGACGTTGAACGAGCTGCAGGCCACGGTGAACGTGGGCGTCACGCTCACCAACCCGCTCACCGGTATCACTCTCACCTCCGGCACCATCACGGTCGCCGGGACGCTCGCGCAGTTCGCGGGCACGGCGACGCCGGCACCGACGACGACCACCGACATCACGCTCGCGGGGCTGGATCTCAGCCTGCTGCTGAACCCGGTGATCGCCGCCGTGACCTCGGCGGTCGCGACGACCACGGGGCCGCTCGTCAACACGGCGCTCACAAGCGTCATCCCGCTCGTGCAGCCGGCTCTCGCCGCGTTGACCACACCGCTCCTCGCGACGCTCGACCCGGTTCTGCAGGGCGTGCTGTCGGAGATCGCGACCATCACGATCAACGAGCAGCCGACCACGGGCGACCTCGGCGCCGACAGCTTCACGGTGCGCGCGCTGGGGGTCGATCTGCTTCCCGGAGTCGGGGGAGGAGTGTCGCTCGACCTCGGCTCGTCGACCGTGAAGTCGGCGGTCGCCGCCGTCGCCGCGATCGACGCGGCCGACACCGTGCAGGCGGGCACCGACCTGACCGTGACGGGTTCCGGGTATCCCGCGAACACCGAGGTCTCCGTGCAGCTCACGGCGCCCGGCGGCGGGAACGTCGGCGGTCCTGAGACCGTGACCACCGATCCGACTGGCGGCTTCACGCTGGCCTACCCGGTCCCGGCATCCGCAGAACCGGCCGCCGGCTACACGGTGACCGCCACCGCTGGCGCCGTCAGCGCCACCGACACGACCGAGGTGACGGCGGCCGCCGCCGTGGATGCCGCACCTGCCGTGCAGGCCGGCACCGATCTGGCTGTCACCGGCACCGGCTGGCCCGCGAGCTCGCAGGTGTCCGTGCAGCTCACCGCCCCCGGCGGTGCGGCGGTCGGCGGGCCCGAGCTCGCGAACACCGATGCGACCGGGTTCTTCACCCTCGCCTATCCCGTTCCGGCCGGTACCCCCGCTGCGACCGGATACACCGTGACGGCGACGGCCGGAGCCCAGAGCGCGACCGACACGACCGAGGTCACCGACGCGCCTGTTCCGACGGTGGATGCTGCGGCGACCGTGCAGGCGGGAACCGACCTCGGCGTCACCGGCGCGACCTGGCCGGCGAACACGCTGGTCACGGTGCAGCTGACCGCACCCGGCGGGGCGAACGTCGGCGGCCCGGAGACCGTGACGACCGACCCGGCCGGCGGCTTCACGCTCGCCTACCCGGTGCCCGCCTCGGCGGTGCCGGGAACCGGGTACACCGTGACGGCGACCGCCGGTGCGGCGACCGCGACCGACAGCACGGAGGTCACGGCCGCAGCGTCCGTCGACGCGGCCGACACCGCTCAGGCAGGTACCGATCTTGCCGTCACCGGCGCCAACTGGCCCGCGAGCACTCAGGTGTCCGTCCAGCTGACCGCCCCGGGCGGTGCCGCAGTCGGCGGACCGGAGCTCGTGACGACCGACCCCAGCGGTGGCTTCACGCTCGCGTACCCCGTCCCCGCGACCGCGACGCCGGGTGCCGGCTACACCGTGACGGCGACGGCTGGAGCGCAGTCCGCCACCGACACGACCGAGATCACGGCAGCGGCAGCGGTCGACGCGGGCGACACCGCGCAGGCCGGAACCGACCTTCCGGTGACGGGTACCGGCTGGCCCGCGAACTCGCAGGTCACGGTTCAGCTCACCGATCCCGACGGCACTCCCGTGGGCGGACCGGTGCTCGTGACGACCGACCCCAGCGGTGGATTCACCGTCGGCTACCCCGTTCCCGCCACGGCCACGCCCGGAACGGGCTACACCGTGACCGCGACGGCCGGAGCGCAGTCCGCGACCGACACGACCGAGATCACGGCGGCGGCGACGGTGGATGCCGACGCGACCGTCGAGGCGGGATCCGACCTCGGGGTGACGGGCGCGAACTGGCCCGCGAACACGGAGATCTCGGTGCAGCTCACTGCTCCGGGCGGAGCCGCGATCGGCGGTCCGGTCACCACGACGACCGGACCGCTCGGCGGCTTCAGCCTGTCGTACCCGGTCCCGGCGGGCACTCCGGCGGGCACGGGTTACACCGTCACCGCGACCGCGGGCACCCAGACCGCGACCGACACGACCGAGGTCACGGCGGCTCCGGTCGTCGTGGATGCGGCTCCCACCGTCCCGGCCGGCACGAACCTCGCGGTGACCGGCAGCGGCTGGCCGGTGAACTCCTCCGTGTCGCTGCAGCTGACCGCGCCGGGCGGCGGGGCGAACGTGGGCGGTCCGGTGACCGCGACGACCGATGCGTTCGGCGCCTTCACCGCAAACTATCCCGTCCCCGCCGGCACCACCCCCGGCACCGGCTACACGCTGACCGCGACGGCCGGCGCGATCACGGCGACCGACACCACCGAGGTCACGGCCGGCGATCCGGGCGACGTGAACACGAACGCCGCGGCATCCGCCTCCGCATCCGCCGACGCGACCGCAGACGGCGACCCGTCGGCGCAGGCGGCGGCCGAAGCGGCTGCCCTCGCCGACGCGACGTCGTCGGCATCCGCCGCAGCGACGGCCGACGCGACCGCAGCAGCCGTGGCGGCGGCGACCACCGACGCCTCCACGACGGCCTCCGCCGATTCGACCACCACCGCGAATGCGGCGGCAGCGGTCGCGGCCCAGGCGGCGGCTCAGGCCGACGCCTCGGACGACGTGAACGCGGCGGCCTCGACAGCGGCCGACGCGAACTCGGCGGCCTCGTCGGAGTCCGCGGCCACGAGCGATTCGTCCACCGACGCCTCGTCGGAGGCATCGACGAACGCGAACGCGGCGGCCTCGGCATCCGCATCCGCGAACGCCGACGCGTCGAGCGCCGCAGTGGCGGAGACGGCGGCCCAGGCCGCGGCCTACGCCGATGCGACGGCCGAGGGATCCGCTGCGGCCGACCCCGCGGCGGAGGCGGCATCGGAGGCGGCGGCGACAGCCACCGCATCGACCGCAGCCACCGCCGACGCGACCTCGTCGGCCAACGCCGGTGCGGCGATCGCGGCGCAGGCGGCGGCCCTCGCGGATGCGACGTCGAACACGGCGGCCGACACCTCGGCCACGTCCGACGCCAGCACGAGCGCGGCGGCCAACGCGAGCGCGGCGGCGATCGCCACCGCGTCGACCGACGCCTCGTCGGATGCCGTTGCCTCGGCGGACGCCTCGGCCGAGATCAACACCAACGCCTCGGCGTCGGCGGCGGCCTCGGCTCAAGCCGACGACGACAGCAACGCGGCGGCGCAGGCGGCAGCGGTCGCGGCGGCTCTGGCGGATGCCACGAGCAGCGCCTCGGCGGCGGCTGACGCGACGGCGGAGGCAGCTGCTCAGGCCGCTGCGACCACCGACGCCTCCACGGACGCCTCGACCACTGCGACCTCGACGGCGAACGCCTCGGCGGCCGCGGCGGCCCAGGCGGCGGCGCAGAACGACGCGACCTCGACGAGTGCAGCGGACGCCTCGGCCTCGGCCGACGCGGACCCCAACGCCTCGGCGGCCGCGGCGGCGAACGCCTCGTCCTCGGCCACCGCGTCGGCGACGGCGGCGGCCGACGCCTCGGCATCCGCCACCGCGCAGGCCTCGGCCTCGGCGACCGCGCAGGCTTCGGCCTCCGCGGATGCGGCAGCCGACCCCGGTGCGAAGCTCGGCATCATCATCCAGGTCCCCGTGCTCGAGCGCGGCGACCGCCAGACCGCCGTCGGCACCGGCTTCGCGCCGGGCGAGACGGTCACGGGAGTGATGACGTCGGCGCCGCTCGCGCTGGGCACGCAGGTCGCGAACGCCCAGGGCACGGTGACCTTCACCTGGACGATCCCGGCCGGTTACGACCTGGGCACCCACACGGTGACCCTCACCGGTGCGAGCTCGGGCAGCGTGGCGGCGACCTTCCAGGTGGTGGCCTCGGGGCTCGCCACCACAGGCGGCCAGGTGCAGGGCGGCTGGATCGCCCTCGCAGCACTGCTGCTGGTGCTGGGTCTCGGAGCCGTCAGGTTCGGCCGACGCCGAGCACAGACCGTCGCGACCGACCGCATGGTCGAGTAGCGACACCCTCGTCGGGGCCGCCGCGCACGGCGGCCCCGACACCCTCGGCGGTCAGGAAGGTGCGCACAATGACCACGACGACACAGACATCATCCGAATCGGACACCGCGGACGAGCGCGTGGACGCGGCGAGACCGCGGCCCTCGTGGTGGGTCAAGCTCATCGCGTTCGGGGCATGCCTCCTGACGCTCTGGCACGTCGGGGCCTCCTTCCTCTGGATCGCCCCGTACTCCGCTCTGCGGGAGATCCCCACGCAGGAGGTGCTCGCGGGGTACATGCTGCCGATGTTCGGCCAGTCGTGGAGCGTCTTCGCGCCGGAGCCGATCAACGGCGACTACCACTTCAACGTCCGCGCCGTGATCGAGAAGGACGGCGAGCAGGTCGAGACAGGGTGGGTCAGCGCGACCGACGTCGAGCTGTCGATGATCCGCTACAACCTCTTCCCGCCACGCGCCGGCATCCAGTCGAGCGAAGTCGCCAGCGGTCAGATGAACGCCTACAACAAGCTGAACGAGCAGCAGCAGGCGGTCGTCGCACTCGACTACACGGAGGACGGGTGGGAGGAGTGGATGGTGCGCTCCTTCGACGAGCTCGAGGGTGACAACCCGTCGACCGCGGCGTACATGGCCGAGGAGCACCTCTCGACCGCGTACGCCACCCAGGTCGCCTACGCGATCTGGGGAGCGGATGCCGTCGTCGAGGTGCAGTACCGGGTGAGCAGGCAGAACGTCGTGCCCTACGCCGAGCGGAACGACCCCGGCGCCCAGCGCCCCGATCCCACGTTCTCGACGACCGGGTGGCGTCTCCCTATAGAAGAGGAAGGGCAGAGTCGCGAGAACTTCGCGAACACCTTCCGGAGCCAGTTCGAGAGGACGCAGAAGTGAGCGCCCCCACGAAGACCCGCGGACGGCGCCCCGCCGCGACGACCATCGCTCCCGCGCCGGTCGAGTCACCGGCACCGCCGAAGCCTGCGCCGGCATCCGCTCCGTCATCCGCTCCTTCGCCCACGCCCGGCCGCAGACAAGGCGACGCGCAGGTGTCGTTCCCGGTGCGGCTGCTGACGTTCGCGTCGTCGATGGTCGCGGGTTTCTGGGCCATGGTCGTGTCGGCGATCGATCGCATCTCGGCGTTCGTCAGCGACTGGCTCTTCTCGAGTAAGAAGGCCCTGTACGGGCTTGCGGTCACGCGGATCCTCTTCGGCGTCACGGCGATCGGACTCCTCGCCTCGAACTTCAGCACCCGCCTCTACACCTTCGGATCGGGGTCGGCGTGGAACGGCGAGCTCGCGCAGCCGGTCAGCGACTTCCCGACCATCTGGGTGTTCAGCGCGTTCCACGCGGTGATGGGCAACGACGCGCTGTACACCGCCCTGTACCTCTTCCTCGGGGTGCTCGCCGTGCTGTTCGTGCTCGGCTGGCGCTTCCGCATCGTGCTGCCCGTCTTCTTCTGCCTGTGGGTCGGGTTCATCGAGGCCAACGACATGGTGGGCGACCAGGGCGACAACATGTTCCGCATCGCCCTGCTGCTGCTGTTCTTCGCCGACCCCGCCGCGCGGTGGTCGCTCGATGCGCGTCGGCGCGCGAAGAGCGGGGAGTGGTTCCCGCCGGGCAGCCAACCGGCGCTGCTGGGCACGGTCTTCCACAACCTCGCGCTGGTGGCGCTCACCGCGCAGGTGTGCTTCGTTTACGCATCCGGTGCGCTGTTCAAAGCCGGCGGCGATCCGTGGAAAGAGGGGTACGCGGTCTACAACCCGCTGCAGACCGCCCGGTTCGGCACCTGGCCGGTGCTGAGCGATCTCGTCACGACCTGGGGTCCGATGGTCGTCGCTGCGAGCTGGGGATCCATCATCCTGCAGGTCGCGTTCCCGCTCATGCTTCTCACCCGTCCCACCCGGTTGATCGGCCTCGTCGGCATCCTGTCGTTCCACATCGGGATCGCGGTGCTGATGGGCCTGCCGTGGTTCTCGCTGACCATGATCGCGATCGACTCGATCTTCATCCGCGACCGCACCTGGTCGCGGATGAGCGCGGGAGTCGCCCGCCGGTGGGACGACGCGAAGTCGGCACCGCCTCCGCGCGCGCCGGCCGAGGCGTGACCGGGGAGCTCGGTCGACTTCGCCTGACTGCGGTCTGACTGTGGGCTGACGACAATCCGCTCCGGCGACGAGGTCGAGACGGGTTGGCGAAACCATACAGGTGACTTCGTGGTGGGTTGTGGCACACCTACCATTGAGGCATCCCCGATCTTCTCCTGAGAGGAACGCGCCATGGTCGACGCTGCCGTCCGTCCGAACACGACCCCCGCCGAGTCGAACGAGTCCTCCGCGAACGCGCGGCTCGACGTCGACGCGGTCACCGAGCTGCTGCTGGGAACCTGGGCCGACACCCGGCGCGAGGCCCGCGAGATGATCAAGGACTCGGCGTTCTGGCGCAAGGACGAGCTCGGCAAGGACGAGCACCGGGAGCGCGTGCTCAGCCAGCTGCACCTGCTGGTCGACAACAAGGCGGTGCACCGCGCCTTCCCGAAGCGCCTCGGCGGCGAGGAGAACAACGGGGCCAACATCGCCGGGTTCGAGGAGCTCGTCACCGCCGACCCGAGCCTGCAGATCAAGTCGGGCGTGCAGTGGGGCCTCTTCGGCTCCGCCGTGCTGCAGCTCGGCACCGCCGAGCACCACGACAAGTGGCTGCCCGGCATCATGAGCCTCGAGATCCCCGGCGCGTTCGCGATGACCGAGATCGGGCACGGGTCCGACGTCGCCGCAGTGGGGACGACCGCGACCTACGACCCCGAGACCGAGGAGTTCGTCATCAACACCCCGTTCCGCGGGGCGACGAAGGAGTACCTCGGCAACGCGGCCCTGCACGGCATCGCCGCGACCGTCTTCGCGCAGCTCATCACCAACGGCGTGAACCACGGCGTGCACTGCTTCTACGTGCCGCTGCGCGGCGAGGACGGCGTCGACCTGCCGGGTATCGGCCGCGAGGATGACGGCCTCAAGGGCGGACTCAACGGCATCGACAACGGACGCCTGTCGTTCGATCACGTCCGGATCCCGCGCACCAACCTGCTCAACCGCTACGGCGACGTCGCCCCCGACGGCACCTACTCGAGCGCGATCGACAGCCCGGGACGCCGCTTCTTCACGATGCTCGGCACTCTGGTGCAGGGGCGCGTGTCGCTCGACGGAGCGGCGTCGTGGGCGTCGGCCCTCGGACTGAAGATCGCGATCACATACGCGACGCAGCGGCGCCAGTTCGACGGCATCGACGGCCAGGAGGTCGTGCTGCTCGACTACGGCAAGCACCAGCGCCGCCTGCTGCCCCGCCTTGCGACGACGTACGCGCAGATCTTCGCGCACGACGAGTTCCTGCAGAAGTTCGACGGCGTGTTCTCCGGCCGCACCGACACTCCGGCCGACCGGGAAGACCTCGAGACTCTCGCCGCCGCGCTCAAGCCGCTGTCGACCTGGCACGCGCTCGACACCCTGCAGGAGGCTCGCGAGGCGTGCGGCGGCGCCGGCTTCATGTTCGAGAACCGTCTCGTCGGACTCCGCGCCGACCTCGACATCTACGTCACCTTCGAGGGTGACAACAACGTGCTGCTGCAGCTCGTCGGCAAGCGCCTGCTCACCGATTACGCGAAGCAGTTCACGGGGAAGGATGCCGCGGCCCTCGCCAAGTTCGCCGTCGGCCAGACCGCGGGCAAGCTGTTCCACGGTGCCGGACTGCGTCAGTTCGGACAGTCGGTCGCGGACTTCGGTCAGGTGGCTCGGTCGGTCGAGAACGGGCTGCGCGAGGAGCAGCAGCACCTGCTGCTCGCCGAGCGCGTGCAGCAGATGGTCGCCGACATCGCGGCTCGTCTGCGCCCCGGTGCCAAGGACAAAGCGCTCGGGTCGAAGTTGTTCAACGAGAACCAGGCCGAGCTCATCGAAGCGGCGCGCGCCCACGGCGAGCTGCTGCAGTGGGAGGCCTTCACCGACGCCGTGCACCGGGTCGAGGACGCCGACACCAAGAAGGTGCTGACCTGGCTGCGTGACCTGTTCGGGCTGCAGCTCATCGAGAAGCACCTCGCCTGGCACCTCATCAACGGCCGCCTGTCGATGCAGCGTGCTGCGGCGGTGTCGAGCTACATCGATCGGCTGTGCGCTCGACTGCGTCCGCACGCGCTCGACCTCGTCGACGCGTTCGGGTACGAGCCCGAGCACGTGCGCGCACCCATCGCCTCGGGTGCGGAGAAGGAGCGCCAGGACGAGGCCCGCGCGTACTACGCCGCGCTCGCGGCATCCGGGGACGCGCCCATTCAGGAGAAGGCGCTCAAGCAGAAGAAGCGCTGACGCGGACGCGGGTCGAGCGCGCTATCGTTCCCCTGGTCGTGGAGCGAGCTCTCCTTTCCCCGGGTCGTGGAGCGAGCGAAGCGAGACGAAACGGGGCGAGCACCGCGGGCGCGCACGGTTCTCGCCTAAGCGCCGCGGGTAGTGTCGACAGCATGACCCGCGTCCACGCCTACGCCGCCCCCAGCGAAGCCGCTCCGCTCGAGAAGACCGTCATCGAGCGCCGTGAGCTCGGACCGCACGACGTGCTGATCGACATCGCGTTCGCCGGCATCTGTCACTCCGACATCCACACGGTGCGCGGCGACTGGGGCCCGCAGAGGTATCCGCTCGCGCCGGGGCACGAGATCGCCGGGACCGTCGCGGCCGTCGGATCGGACGTCACACGTCACTCCGTCGGCGACCGGGTCGGCGTCGGATGCATGGTGAACTCGTGCGGCGAGTGCCGCAACTGTCAGCGAGGCGACGAGCAGTTCTGCACGAACGGCACGATCCTGACCTACGGCAGCATCGACAGGGACGGGACCGTCACCCAGGGGGGATACTCCGAGCAGGTCGTCGTGACGGAGTCGTTCGTCGTTCGCATCCCCGAGGGGATCGAGCTGGATGCCGCTGCCCCGCTGCTCTGCGCCGGCATCACGACCTACTCCCCGCTGCGGCACTGGAACGTCGGACCCGGCAGCCGGGTCGCCGTCGTCGGACTCGGCGGGCTCGGCCACATGGCCGTGCAGATCGCGCACGCGCTCGGCGCCGAGGTCACCGTGCTGTCGCAGACGCTCACGAAGAAGGACGACGGGCTGCGCCTCGGCGCCGACCACTACTACGCGACGAGCGACCGCGAGACGTTCCGCAACCTGCGTTCGTCGTTCGACGTGATCCTCAACACCGTGAGCGCGGTCGTGGACCTGCGGTCGTACCTCAGCCTGCTCGACGTGGGCGGATCGATGGTGTGCGTTGGTGCTCCGGCGGAGCCCCTGCCGGTGCAGGTGATGTCGCTGATCGGCGGCCGCAGGTCGCTTGCAGGGTCGAACATCGGCGGCATCCAGGAGACGCAGGAGATGCTCGACTTCTGCGCCGAGCACGGCATTGCGGCCGAGGTCGAGGTCATCCCGGCGTCGCAGATCAACGAGGCGTACGAGCGCGTGCTCGCATCGGACGTGCGCTACCGCTTCGTCATCGACGGATCGACCTTCGCGGACTGAGCGAGGGGACCCCTCTCGGTCGTTGAGCGAGGGGACCGAGACGAAACGCGTTCACTCTCGGTCGTTGAGCGAGAGGAGCGAGTCGAAACGTGTCTCCTCTGGTCGTTGAGCCGAGCGCAGCGAGTCGAAACGCGCACTCTCTGGTCGTTGAGCGAGAGTAGCGAGACGAAACGTGGTGAGCTTCCGGTCGGGTGGTTTCTCGCGGGTCGTTGAGCGAGCGGAGCGAGACGAAACGTGGTGAGGTTTCTGGTTCGCCGGGGCCTTCTCCCTCGCCGCTCGCACCGTGTTCCGGTGTTCTGGAATACCCTTCTGACCTGGCCCGTTTCTGGTGGTTTCAGCCGTGTGAATGTCGGAGGTTCCGGGTTGGATGAGGGT
>NZ_JAVAYF010000024.1:0-309 GCF_041954755.1 Microbacterium sp. CR_7 | reverse complement strand
TCAGCCGGGCACGATCCAGCATCGAAACGATCACCCCGGCCGCCGCCGCACTCACCGCCCCCGCAGCAAGCGCCGCCTGCACGACCGGATACCGCGGCGGCAACGCCTCCCCCAGCAGATTCGCACGCGGCGCCGTCGCCTCACCCACCTTCACCAACCGCGACGCATCCCCCGTCGACCCACCCGTCGTCGCCGCGATCATCGTCGCAGGCGACCGGAACCCCTGCTGCTTCGCCAATCCCTCCGCACCGAGTTCCGGGCGAGACTCCCGCGCGATCCCCGCCGCGACCTCCGCATGCAACCCGTCCA
>NZ_JAVAYF010000023.1:0-320 GCF_041954755.1 Microbacterium sp. CR_7 | reverse complement strand
TAGACCGAGCCGGAGACCGGCAGCGCCGACAGCGTCGAGGTCGCCGTGAGGTCGGTGGCTGTCGAGCTCACCGACGCGAGGTACGCCGCGCGGGTCGACCCGGCTCCGACCGCGAGCTTCGCGGCGGTTCCGTCGACCGAGTATCCCGACAGGGAGGTCGTTGAGTAACTCCACGCGCCGCCTGCGGCAGCGGAGCCCCACCCGTTGGCTGCGGTCCGATCGAACTCGTCGGCCGCGAGCGGCTGCGGATCGGTCGGGTCGGGCGGCGTCGGCGCCGTCACCGTGACACTCTGCGTGGCGCTGTGTGTGCCGCCGCGGTT
>NZ_JAVAYF010000022.1:0-334 GCF_041954755.1 Microbacterium sp. CR_7 | reverse complement strand
AGGCGCGGCGGTCTGGGTGGGGACGATGCTCTCCGGCGAGGTCGCCGTGATCGGCTCGCTCCGCGCCGGCGTGCCCGACGCGGTCGCCGTGTTCACCACACGACCCGCATCCACATCCGCCTGCGTGATCACATACGACCCCACAGCCGTCGCCGTCTCCCCCGGAGCGATCACACCAGGAGCACCCGCCACCGGCCACACCACATCCGACAACACCACACCCGGCACCGCATCCGACAGCACCACACCCGACACCGTCACATTGCCCGAGTTCGTCACCCCGAACTCATACGACACCACATCACCCACCGCGCCCACACCCGACGCGACACCC
>NZ_JAVAYF010000021.1:0-386 GCF_041954755.1 Microbacterium sp. CR_7 | reverse complement strand
CGGGTCAGGGGATCGCGACGACCTTGATGCTGCCGAAGGCGACGGTGTAGGGAACGTTCGTGGTCCCCGATCCCAGGTAGGCGGCGACGCCGACATGTCCCGCGGCCTGCAGAGCAGCCGTGGCATCCGTCGTCGAGACCTGCCAATCGGTCGGCTCGGCCGCGCCCGTCTTCCACACCTTCGCGCGGATCGTGGTCGGGTTCGTGCCGAACGCCTGCACTCGGACCTGCAGCTCCTCCCCCGCCGCGAGAGTCAATCCCGTGACGTTCACCGCCGCCAGCGTCGTCGACGTGCGCTGCAGCTGCAGCTGCACCGACCCGTTCGCCGCCACCACCACGCGAGCACGGTAATCCTCCGCACCCACCCGACGCGCGATGAACGAGGTG
>NZ_JAVAYF010000020.1:0-532 GCF_041954755.1 Microbacterium sp. CR_7 | reverse complement strand
CCAGTTGATCCTGGATGCGATGCTCAACCCGAAAGTCGACGGCCCACCCCACCCGACCGGCGTTCGATTCGAACCCTCCCCGGATGAGGATGGTCGAGATGTCCGGAGCGACGCAGACCAGTCTCTCGCGGAGGTGCCCGCGGATGGCTCAACAGACGGTGGTGTCGGGTCGGATCGGTGGAATGAGGATCCCCGAGCAGTGATCGATCCCCGCACTCACACCCAGAAACGCCATGATGCGTTCGCGGCAGCGGTGGGGATCGCGGCCCGACACCAGGACATGCCGTCCCTGGGCGGCGCGGCACCGACCCTGGTCGTCACGGTCGACGCCAAAGACCTCGCCGCGAACACCGGGCGGGCGCGCCTTTCCGGGTCGGATGCGACGATCCCCACCACCGCGGCGGTGCACACGGCGTGTTCCGGGGCGATCCAGCGGGTGCTGGTCGATCAGGGCAGGATCGTGGGGATCACGGTCACCGACCGGGTGTTCACCGTGCATCAGCGGCGCGCGATCATCGCCCGCGACACCGAA